>CAYPXZ010000096.1:0-2928 GCA_964414785.1 uncultured Opitutaceae bacterium | reverse complement strand
ACCCCGAAGTCGTCGGGAAGGTTGCTCTTCTCGAGGGAGACCGACTGGACCAGCTCGCGCGAGGCGAGGATGAAGAGGATGAGCCCGCCGGCGATCTGGAAGTCGCCCTCGCCGATGCCGATCGCGATGAAGATGCTGCGCCCAAGGAAGAGGAAGAGGAGGGCCACGATGCCCCCGGTCCAGGTCGCCTGGTTCGCGATCCTCCTTCGCTTGGGAACCGGGACGTCCCTCCCGAGCGCAAGGAAAATGGCAGCCAGGCCCACCGGGTCTATCGTGACGAAGAGCGGGATGAAGCACTCGAGGAAATGCCGGGCGAGATCCATTCAGGGAAATCCTGAGCCTGCACCCGCGAAAGGCAATCCACCTTGCGCCGCATCGGGGCGCACCATTGAGGTTGGCCCCCTAGCTAAAGAATACTACCTGTCCCGAATAAGGAGCGTTCAATACGAGACTCGGTACCGGCGAATAGTGCAAAATGCCTAGGGTTCGCGGCTCAGGCCAAGATCCTTCTCAGGGCTCGACCTCCTGGACTCCACATTGGTCAGTTTCTCCCACCAATCCGGATCTAATGTGTAAGTTGCCTCTTTTGAGGCACCACCACTCGATCTTGTGTGTTCCATGACTCGCGCCAGATTTAGTACGGCAGGCTGCATCCTAATAAACAACGCCTGCAATTCGGGCATCTCTATAACGCGTGCGTTGCCGAATGCATCTCTAAGGGCCGAAGCTCCAATTGCCTCCTGCTCCAATATGAACGCGATATCCCTCATATCTTCGCGATCGTTTCGCATCATCTTTGTCATGATCAAGTCAGCCGATGAGGGGCGCGCCAGCCGCAGAAACCGGTATTCGCTCGACGGAATAGTCACTATATTCTCAAGCCAACCTGAAGTAAGGATCACCTGCCTATCCGTAAAAAGATGCGAAACATAAAGTCCTGAGGGCTCCAGGTGTTTGTTCGTCTTGTCGATTGCCTCTTAGAATTGTGAATCCGCTTTGATCTTCGACATTTCAACAGTCGGTAGAATCGCATCCACGCCTTGAGTTACACCAAATCTTGTCCCCACATCGCCGAATCCCATCGTGAGAGCCGCTCTCCCGAAAAGGACAATGCGCGTTTCCCTTTCGAGGAAGGAATCCAAGGTCCCAAGGATCCGCCTCGGATTGTTTACTGGCAATTCAGCCACTGCACATTTCCTCCACCGTTTCGCGTGACACCTGTTTGAGACACAAATCGACTCCAGTGGGGGAGTAACCCATCAGCGACCGGATCCTGTTTTCCAAGCAGCATTTCCAATCGCTCCCAAAACAGCTTATTGTTCGCATCGTGAACGCGACCAGCCCTTGAGATATACGATAGCACTCTCCCAATTCGCTCGCGTTTCGCGACTCTAACCAATTTCTCCACGTCGCATCGACCGGTAATCTGCGCCGCGCACCTAATTGCAATGGGCTCATATTCGTTTTCGCCGAGGAGCAGCAAAGCGACCAGCTCCTCATTCGAAACCGCCACAAATCCGGGATCATTATCCGCAGCCGGAAACACTGGTGCGTAGTGCCTGCATCCGCGCGCAACCGCCAATCGGATGAAGTCATCCACGGAGCTGAGTCCCAAGCGGTTAGCTCTCCTAAGCAAGGCGGAGCAATTCCGGATTTCCCCAAGTTCTTTTGCTAACGTTGCCATGGTTGGGAATTCGTAGGTGCCACGGCCAACCTATTAACAGGATTAGATACTGCAAGCGGTTCCCCGAGGCTTCATTCTCACCAAACCCTCACATCAGCAATTGGCCTCCACGCACACAGACCTGTACGGCCTCACCCTGGCCGAGCTACGCGCCCTGCTGGAATCCTGGGACCTGAACCCCATCCACGCGGCGCGGGTCTGGAGGCAGCTCTACCTCGGGCTCGCGCGCGCGCCTGAAGGCGACGAGGCGCTCCCGGCGCGCGTCCGCTCCCGGCTCGCCGCCCACGCCCGTGCGGGTGTCCTGCCCGTGTCGGCCGAGGCGGAGTCGAGCGACGGGTTCACCCGCAAGTACCTCCTCGGGCTCCAAGACGGCCAGCGGATCGAGACGGTCCTCATGAGGTTCACGGGCCGCGTGACCGCGTGCGTGAGCAGCCAGGCCGGCTGCGCGATGGGCTGCGTCTTCTGCGCCACGGGCCAGATGGGCTACCGCCGCCACCTGACCGCGGCCGAGATCGTCGCCCAAGTGGTCCACGTGGCCAGGTCCCTGGCCGGGGGGGAGGGGGGCGGCCGGCTTCGCAACGTCGTCTTCATGGGGATGGGCGAGCCGCTCCACAACTATGACGCCGTCATGCGGGCCTCCGACATCCTGCGCGACCCAAGCGGCCTGGCGCTGAGCGCCGAGCGGATCACGCTGAGCACGGTGGGGGTCGTCCCGGGCATCCGCAGGATGGCCGACGAGGCGAGCCCCATCCACCTGGCGGTGTCCCTGCACGCCGCGAACCAGGACGAGCGGGCGGCGCTCGTGCCGGCGGCGCGCAAGTGGCCCCTCGATGAGCTGATGGACGCCTGCCGCCACTTCAGCGAGACGCTCGGCAGGCGCATCTTCTTCGAATGGACGCTGATCGAGGGAAGGAACGACACGGAGCGGCACGCCCACGAGGTGGGGCGGCTGATCGGGCGCCTGCCGGCCCAGGTGAACCTGATCCCGCTTAACCCCACGGCCGGCTACGGCGGCTCACCGACGAGAAGCGAGGCGGCAAGGCGCTTCCAGCACGTCCTCACCGAGGACTACGGGATACCCAGCACGGTCCGCCAGCGCAGGGGCATCGACATCGCGGCCGGCTGCGGCCAGCTCGCGGCGCCCGTCAGTCGTACCGCGCCGAGCGGCCCAGGTAGTTGAGCGTCCAGATCTCCTTCCAGACCCGGTAGCGGCCCTCGTTGGAGATCTTGCCGTGGTCCTCGCG
>CAYPXZ010000095.1:0-3341 GCA_964414785.1 uncultured Opitutaceae bacterium | reverse complement strand
AAAGTCACCGGTCTGGAGGAGGGTCTCGCGATTGGCGAAGGCTTGCGACCCCGTTTGCGCCTGAGCGTTGGCCTGTTGGAGCATCGGGACCAGAACCCCTGGGCTTAGATTGCGTGAGGCCAGGCGCTGCGGATCGAGGAGCACCCGGATCGAGCGGGGCTGACCGCCGATGACCGTCGTCTCCGCTACCTGTGGCAGCGCTTTTAACGTATCCTCGACCTGCACCGCCAGTTGACGGAGCGTCGCGTGGTCATAGCGGGAGCTGTGGAAGGTGAGGGCCAGAATCGGCACGTCGTCGATCGTCCGCGATTTGATCAGCGGAGGCAGGACCCCAAGGGGCATCCGGTCGAGATTGGCCTGGAGCTTCTGGTTCAGCCGGACTAGGGCCGCCTCCGGGTCAATGCCGACCTTGAAGCGGACGATGGTCATGTCGGCACCGGGGCTCGCCGTGGAATAGAGGTATTCGACCCCAGGGATCTCCCAGAGGAGCATCTCCATGGGCCGAGTGACGCGGTTCTCGATCTCGTGGGCGGTAGCACCCGGCATGGCTACCATCACGTCTATCATTGGAACCTTGATCTGCGGCTCTTCCTCGCGGGGAAGAAGGAGCACGGCAAAAACGCCCAGCAGCAGAGACGCTGCGATTAGGATGGGCGTTAGCTTGGAGTCGATGAAGAGCGACGCCATCCGGCCGGCAAAGCCGTAGCGGGCAGGCTCGTTGAAGGGGGACGAGGAAGGAGCTTTCACGGCTGAATCTCCAGCAGTTGGCCTTCCTGCATACCGGCCGGCTGGGCAAGGATCACTCGGTCGCCGTCATCGAGGCCGGAGAGGATTTCGACCAGATTGCCGCGCCGAGCTCCAGTCGTGACCAGTCGGAGTATCGCACGGTTATCGCTGCCGACGACAAAGACCCGCTCCATCTGGCCCAGGGTTGTGACCGCTGCCCATGGCGCCAAGAGGGCCCGGATCGGTGCGCCGGGAATTTGAATTCTGACAAATTGGCCGGAACGAAGCGCCACGCTGTCGGGCACTCTGATCTTGACGGCCACCGTGTGGGTGTTCGGGTCGGCCGCAGAGGAAATCTCGCTGGTTTTTCCCGAAAAGGCGACGCCTTCGGTCGGGGTTTGAACCACCAGGAGCTTTCCCACGCTCAGGTCGCCAGCCAACGAGTCGGGTACACCGGCCTGCACCTCAAAGGCGTTCGAACCCTCGATTGCTATCAAGGGAAGTCCGGGTGAGGCCAGATCGCCGACATTGGCGAATTTCTGCGTAATTACCCCATCGAAGGGGGCATGGAGGGTGGCGTAGCTGAGCATAACTTTGGCTTCTTGCAGCATTGCTTCGTCGCCGGCACAGCGGTCCTCGAGATCTTTGACCATGGTGGCCGTGCTGGCCCCTTTGGGAAGGAGTTCGCGCTCCCGCGCGAGGTCGCGACTGGCCTGGTTAAATTGGGACTCGGCTTGGGCCACCCGGGCGTTGATTTCACCGGCGCTGATGGTCACGAGCGGATCGCCGCGCTTCACCCGCTGGCCAAGCGTGAAGGGCATGGTCTCGATTGACCCCATCACTTTGGCGGCCAATTGGGCCCGCTCGACGGCATGGACGGTGCCGGTGATCTCTGTCAGAGCGGGCACGGTCTCCAGGTGGACGAGGGTGGCCTGCACCTTGAGGGGATGAAGGGACGGACCGGCACCCAAATCGGGTGCCGGTCGGCCGCACCCGACAAGGAGCGCCAGGGCAAACGCGGCAGAAAGAGGGATAAGCGATTTCATGGGAGTAAATTTAGGGTTGCGGCAACGGGTCGAATCCCAGGGCCCGGCGCAGATCGACGACCGCCATGCGTTCGTCGGAGGCGGCGACCGTGCGGCGTAGTCGGGCCTCGATGAGCCGGCTTTCGGCGCCGATGACGTCGGCTGTGAGTAGCGCCTCCTTTTGGAACCGTGCTTGGGTGAGCGAGGCGCTTTCCTCGGCTTGCTCGACGACGCTGGCGGTGACGGCAAGCCGTTCCACGGCGTCGTCATGGGCAAGTCGGGCCTGTTCAACTTCGAGACCGATTCCGAGTTCTGCCTTGCGCCTAAGTTTTGTTACCTGAAGCAGTTCTGACGCTGCCTGGCGTATCTTTGCGGAGGTCTGCCCACCGTCGAAGAGATTCACATCGACCGATACGCCGGCGAGCCAGCTATCGGCCCCGCGATTGAGCTGCCAGCCGTGGTCGTATTGGTAGCTTGCGAATGCGTTCACGGAGGGCCGATGGCCGCTGCGAGCGGCTTCGACCATGGCTTCGGCGGCGTGTTGGCGTGCGTCGAGGCCCAGGAGTTCGGGCCGCTGAGAGTAGTCCCGGGTGTCCGGGGCGGTCAGTCGGGCAAGTGAAGGATCGTTCGGCGCAAGGTTCACCGGCGAATCGGTGGCATCTAGGCCCAATACGAAGTCGAATGCCCGTTCTGCCAGGGCCGCTCCGTGACGGGCGGAGGAGAGGGTCTCCCGTGTCTGGGCCAACTGGACCTTGAGGCTAAGGAGGTCCGCTTTGAGCAGCTGGCCGGCATCAAAGCGGGCTTGGGCGACCGACACGGCCGCCTCGTAAGCTTTTACGCCTCCTTCGACGGCTCCGACCGCTTCCCGGGCCTTCTGAAGATTGAAAACGGCCTTCACCACCTCGGCGGCCAGTTCATGGCGCGCAGCGTTAAGATCGTAAGCGGCGGCCTGGGCGCCTGCCCGGGCGGCTTGGCGGCCGGCGGAGGCCTTGCCACCGCTATAAAGGTTATAGGCGACCGTTCCGGCGGCATCCAGATTGTCGATCTGGCCGGGATGGTTGAAGTCCAACCCGAAATTGAAGGCTCGCTGGTTCAAGATGGAGCCAAAGGCCATCATGGGGTTGTTGGTGTCCGTGTAGCGCCCGCTAACGGCAAGTTGGGGATACCAGGCGCTCTGGGCCTGCTGCACGAGCGCCTGGGCGCCCTCGACGCGGGCGCGGGCGACTTGGGCATCCGGGCTGTGGGCGAGCGCGTAGGTTACGGCGCGGTCAAGGGTCCAGGGTTCCGCGGCGGCAACCACGGAGGCGACGGCAACGAAGGCCGAGCCGGCGAAAAGGAGGCGATAGGGTGCGAAGGACATGGAAATCATGGAGTGCGTGAGCCGATAGCGACCAGAAGGCCGATAGCCGCCCCGTAGAGGGCGCCGCGCCACCAAGAAGAGGTCAGGGGGCAGGTGCCGGAGTAACACTGGCCGAAATAGCCCATCGCAGCACCCAGGGCGGTGGCGCCTCCGACAATCATCATGACCCGGCCGGGGGAGGAGTTCATGGCGGTTTCCCGTGGTCTTACTTGGCCCCGCCCCAGTGGATG
>CAYPXZ010000094.1:0-3653 GCA_964414785.1 uncultured Opitutaceae bacterium | reverse complement strand
ACGACAAGCACATCGAGATCATCATCCGCCAGATGCTGCGCAAGATCCGGATCACGGACCCGGGCGACAGCGAGTACTTCTGGGGCGAGCAGGTCGACCGCGCGAACTTCCTTTCCGACAACCGTCGGATCGAGGAGGCGGGCGGAAAGCCGGCCGAGGCCGAGCCGATCCTCCTTGGCATCACCAAGGCGTCGCTCGAGACCGAGAGCTTCATCTCGGCCGCCTCCTTCCAGGAGACGACCCGCGTCCTCACGGACGCATCCACGCTTGGCAAGGTCGACTTGCTCAAGGGCTTCAAGGAGAACGTGATCATGGGGCACCTCATACCGGCGGGCACGGGCCTTCCCCAGTACAGGCACCTCAAGATCAGCCTTCCCTTCGGCACCGAGCTGATCGACGAGACCAAGGCCGTGGAGGCCAGCGCGAGCTGATTTCGGGACTTTTTGGCAGGGTGGGAGGGCCCCCAAGGGCCCTCCCGCCAGCCTGCCCACATCCCCTGGAGCCCCCGGGCTCCGAGGCAATTGATGCCCGGCCAAAAACGCCGGGCGTTTTTTCTTGTGTTTGCCGCGCGCAAAAGGGATTTTGATCACCCTTTTCCTCAGTTCATCCGCGCAGCCGGCCTTGGCCGGTGTGTGCTTTACGTCGCGAGCCGCGCCCGAAACGCGGATTTCGCGAAATCAGATTCCTTTTCGCCAAAAAGTTCTTGCCGACATTTTGGCGCAGCGTAGTTTTAGCCTCTTTTCCTAATTTCTCTCTCCTAACCGCACCGTATGCCCACCATCAACCAGCTTGTTCGCAAAGGCCGTCGCAAAGTGCGCATCAAGTCGAAGTCGCCGGCGCTGCAAGGCAACCCCTTCCGCCGCGGCGTCTGCGTGCAGGTCATGACGCGCACCCCGAAGAAGCCTAACTCGGCCATCCGAAAGGTCGCGAAGGTCAGGCTCACGAACGGCAACGAGGTCATTTCGTACATTCCCGACGAGGGCCACAACCTCCAGGAGCACTCGATCGTCCTCGTCCGCGGTGGGCGCGTTAAGGATCTCCCCGGCGTCCGTTACCATATCGTGCGCGGCACGCTGGACGCGACGGGTGTCGAGAAACGCCGCCGCAGCAGGTCCAAGTACGGCGTCAAGCGCCCGAAAGAGGCCAAGAAGTGATCGGATAAAGAATCTAGACCATGTCACGCCGCCACAGAGCAGAGAAACGCAACGTCACCCCCGACATCCGGTATAACAGCCCGCTCGTCGCCCACCTGGTGAATGTCATCATGAAGAGCGGCAAGAAGAACCTTGCGCAGCGAATCGTGTACGGAGCCTTCGAGAAGGTCTCCGAGAAGCTCGAGAAGGGCGATCCCGTGGATCTGCTCCTTGGCGCGCTCGAGAACGCCCGCCCGAGGCTCGAGGTGAAGAGCCGCCGCGTCGGTGGCGCGACCTACCAGGTTCCGATCGAAATTTCGTTTGAACGTCAGGAGAGCCTCGCGATCCGCTGGATCGTCGACGCCGCGGGCTCGCGCAAGGGCATCACGATGAAGGACGCCCTGGCCGCCGAGATCATCGATGCCTACAACAACACGGGCTCGGTGGTGAAGAAGAAGGAAGACACCCACAAGATGGCCCAGGCGAATCGCGCCTTCGCCCATCTGCGCTGGTAACTCCGCCCCGCCGCCATGTCCGCCGTAGCCGTACCTTCTATCACTGTCGTCACCGACAAGGCCAAGATCTCACCCAAGAACGCGCCGGACCGGCCGTTCCCCCTGGAGTGGACGAGAAACATCGGGATCGCGGCCCACATCGACGCGGGCAAGACGACCACGACCGAGCGCATCCTCTTCTACTCGGGCGCCGTCCACAAGATGGGCGAGGTGCACGAGGGCACGACCGTCACCGACTGGATGGAGCAGGAGCGCGAGCGCGGGATCACGATCACCGCGGCCGCCATTTCCTGCGCCTGGAACGCCTCCTGCGGGCCGTGGAAGGGCATCAAGCAGCGCATCAACATCATCGACACCCCGGGTCACGTGGACTTCACGGCCGAGGTCGAGCGCTCGCTGCGCGTCCTTGACGGCGCAGTCGCCGTATTCGACGCCGTTGCCGGCGTGCAGCCCCAGTCAGAGACCGTCTGGCGCCAGGCCAACAAGTACAGCGTGCCGAGGCTCGCCTTCATCAACAAGATGGACCGCGTCGGCGCCGACTTCCACAAGTCGATCGACGACATCCGCGTCAAGCTCAAGGGCAACGCGCACGCCCTCTTCCTGCCGATCGGCGCCGAGGAGAATTTCTCGGGCATGATCGACCTGGTGCAGATGATCGCGTACCTCTTCGACGACACGAAGGACCCGCTCGGCCTGACCCCCGTCACGGCGGAGATCCCGGCCGACATGCTGGACGAGGCCACCGAGTACCGCGACAAGCTGATCGAGGCCGTCTCGGACTTCGACGACGACCTTGCCGAGAAGTACCTCGAGGGCGTCGCGATCGACAACAACCAGCTGATGCTCGCCATCCGCAAGGCGACGATCTCCCTGAAGTTCTTCGGCGTCATCCCCGGATCCGCCTTCAAGAAGAAGGGCATCCAGCGCGTGCTCGACTGCGTGGTGAATTACCTGCCGAGCCCGATCGACGTCCCCCCGATGCAGGGCAAGGACACCGACGGCCAGGACGTTGAGGCCGTCGTCGACGACAAGGCCAAGGTGGCCGGCCTCGCCTTCAAGCTCTGGACCGACCCGTTCGTCGGCAAGCTGGTGTTCTTCAGGGTCTACACGGGCACCCTCAAGAAGGGCACTTCCCTCTACAACCCGCGCACGCGCCGCAGCGAGCGCGTCTCGCGCCTGGTGCTCATGCGGGCGATCGACCGCGAGGAGATCGACGTCGCCTACGCCGGTGACATCTGCGCCGTCGTCGGCGTCAAGGACGTCATCACGGGCGACACGCTTTGCGACGAGGATTTTGACATCAGGCTCGAGCCGCCGTCCTTCCCGGAGCCGGTCATCTCGATGTCGATCGAGCCCAACTCGAAGGCCGACCAGGAGAAGATGGGTACCGCCCTCCAGCGCCTGGTGGCCGAGGACCCGACCCTCAAGGTGAAGACGGACGTCGACACCGGCCAGGTCATCCTCTCCGGCATGGGCGAGCTGCACCTCGAGATCATCCTCGACCGCATGAAGCGCGAGTTCAAGGTCGAGGCCACCTCCGGCAAGCCGCAGATCGCCTACCGCGAGACCGTCAAGGCCGAGGCCGAGGGCGAGGGCAAATTCATCCGCCAGTCGGGCGGCAAGGGCCAGTACGGCCACGTCATCATCAAGCTGGAGCCCAACGAGAAGGGCAAGGGCATCGAGGTCCTCAACGAGACCGTGGGCGGAAGCATCCCGAAGGAATTCATCAAGCCCGCCATCGACGGCATCATGGAGGGCACGAACAACGGCGTCGTCGCGGGCCACCCGGTCGTCGACGTGATCGTCAAGATCGTCGACGGGTCCTTCCACGAGGTCGATTCCTCCGAGCTCGCATTCAAGATGGCCGGCATCTTCGCGTTCAAGGACGCGATGAAGAAGGCCAACCCGATCCTGCTCGAGCCCATCATGGGCGTCGAGGTCACGACCCCGGAGGAGTACCAGGGCGACCTGATCGGCGACATCAACCGCCGCCGCGGGACGATCC
>CAYPXZ010000093.1:0-3765 GCA_964414785.1 uncultured Opitutaceae bacterium | reverse complement strand
GGGGCGTGTTTTTTGCGGAAAAAAACGTTCCTTTGGAAATTAAGGTTTACAACCGAAACACAGCGCCCTTCTTTCGGAGGCATTTCCAGCCACTAAAAGACGCTCCGTGAGCCACGATTCATCCCGAAAAAGCTTCCTCGCCAGGGTGCTCGGACTTGCCGCCGCGGGCGCCCTCGCGCCCGGGGCCGTCGCTAGGGCTGTGGTTCCTGCACCGATGAACAAGGCCGACGGCGCGTCCGTCGCCTTCCAGCTTCGCCCGCAGCCCCGCGCTGTCGCCAGGCGGACCGGGGCGGCCTAGGCCCCAGGAACATGGCAAAGCTGTTTCCCAAATCGATCAACAAGCTGCCGTTGCAGCTGGGCCTGTACCTGGTCGTTCTGGTGTGCATCGCGACCGCCGGGGTCACCTACTACATGACCCCGAAGTACACGCGGGTCGGCTACGCCCCCATCCAGCCGGTGCCGTACAGCCACGCCAAGCACGTGGGAGAGCTGGGGCTCGACTGCCGGTACTGCCACAGCACGATCGACACGGCGGGAGCCGCGGTCCCCACGAGCCAGACGTGCATGAACTGCCACAACCAGATCAAGCCGAACAGCCCCGACCTGGCCCTCATCCGGGAGAGCTTCCAGACCGGCAAGTCAGTCCCGTGGGTCCACGTGCACGTGATGCCGTCCTTCGTCTACTTTGACCATTCGATCCACGTGAACCGCGGCATCAGCTGCGTGGAGTGCCACGGCAACGTGAACCGGATGGACGTCGTGACGCAGATGAAGCCCATGAGCATGGGCTTCTGCCTGGACTGCCACAGGGACCCCGCGAGCCATGTGCGCGAGAAGGCCGACATCTTCAACTTGGACTCCAAGACCATCGCCCAGGCGCAGGGCATCGATGCAGCCCGCAAGTTCGTGCACGACTGGAAGATCAAACCCCCGCAAAGCTGCTCCGGCTGCCATCGATGAAACGCAAGATTGAACATCCCGCCGCGTCCGAACGGGCGATGACCGGGCCGCGCTACTGGCGCAGCCTGGACGAGCTCGCGGCGACGCCCGGGTTCAAGGCCGCGCTCGGCAAGGAATTCCCGGAGGGCGCCTCGAACCTGGAGGGAGTCGACCGCAGGCAGTTCATGAAGATCATGGCCGCCTCCTTCGCGCTCGGGGGCGTGGGGCTGGCCGGGTGCCGCAGGCCCGAGGAGAACATCCTTCCGTTCGGCAAGTCGGTGGAGGGAGCGGTCCCCGGGCTGCCGCTCTACTATGCGACGGCGATGCCGATGCGCAGCTGGGCGATCCCGCTCCTGGCCGAGACCCACCAGGGCCGGCCGACGAAGCTCGAGGGAAACCCGACCTACGCACCGCACGGCGGGGCGAGCACCCTTTTGGCTCAGGCCTCCATCCTGGACCTCTACGACCCGGACCGCGCGACCGCCCACACCCAGGGCGGCAAGCCCGTCGACGCCGAGGCCGCCAAGGCCCTCCTCGCCTCGATCGGCAAGGCCCACAAGCCGACGCAGGGCGCCGGGCTCGCCTTCCTGGCCGACGCGTCGTCGTCGCCGACCCGCGCCCGCCTGACCCGCAACCTCCACGCCCAGTTCCCGAGGGCGCTCTGGGCCGAGTACGAGCCGGTCTCGGATGAGCCCCCGGCGGCGGTGGCCCGCGCCGTCTTCGGGGCCAACGTGAAGCCCATCTACCGCTTCGCCAGGGCGAAGCGCATCGTCAGCATCGACGCCGACTTCCTGCAGTCCGAGGCGGGCAGCCTCGCCTACGCCAGGGACTTCGCGAAGGGGCGCCGGGTCAAGTCGAAGGACGACTCGATGAACCGCCTCTATGTGGCGGAGAGCGGGCTTACGATCACGGGCAGCATGGCGGACCACCGCCTGCGCCTCGCCTCGGGGCACATGATGGCCTTTGCCGCCGCCCTGGCGCAGCAGGTCACCGGCGACGCCTCCTACGCGAAGGCGGCCGAGGGCCTGGCCGTCAGGGCCGAGTGGATCGCCGAGTGCGCGGCCGACCTGGTCGCCAACAAGGGCGAGTGCGTGGTCCTTGCCGGATCGCACCTGCCGGAGGGCGTCCATGCGATCGCCTACGCGCTGAACGAGTTCCTCGGCAACGTCGGCAAGACGGTCGACTTCATCTTCAACACGAGGCCGAACACGATCGGGATCGCGGGCCTGGCGGCCGCGATCGCGAAGGGCACGGTGAAGACGCTCGTCATCCTCGGCGGCAACCCCGTCTACAACGCCCCCGTCGACCTGGACTGGGCCACGCTCCAGAAGTCGGTCCCGGAGGTCGTCCGCTACGGGTACTACGAGGACGAGACCTCGGAACTGGCCGGGACCCACATTGCGGCCGCCCACTACCTGGAGTCGTGGGGAGACGCGCGGACGGCCGACGGCACGGTCGTTCCGATCCAGCCGATGATCCTGCCCCTCTTCGGCGGCCTGACCCAGAACGAGGTGCTGGCCTCGATCGCCCTCCTTCCGGGCTCCGACCCCCACAAGCTTGTATTCGAGACCATCACGGCCGGAGCCGGAGCGAACGCCGAGAAGCTCTTCGACCGGTTCCTGCACGACGGCCTCCTTGAGGGGACGACCTTCAGGCCCGCCCGGGTGCGCTACAACCCCGCGGCTCTCACGGGCTACCTGGGGAGCGCCCCGGCGCTTCCGGCCGTGGCCGTGGGCTCGATCGAGGTCCGCTTTGTTGCGGATGCCCGCGTCGACGACGGCAGGTTCATCAACAACGGCTGGCTGCAGGAGTGTCCCGACCCGATCACGAAGATCAGCTGGGACAACGCGATCCTCATCAGCCCGCGCCTGGCGAAGGAGCTGGGGATCGACTCCCCGGCCGACGGCCTGCGCCAGGTGGCGCGCAAGGACCTGGCGGCGTTCGACAAGGGCCGCGAGAACGCCCACATCATCCAGCTGACGATCGGCTCCCGCAAGATCGAGGGCCCGGCCCACATCCAGCCCGGCCTCGCCAACTACACGGTGATCGTGCCCCTGGGGTACGGCCGCAGTAAGACCGGCAGGGTGGGAGAGGGTACGGGGTTTAACGCCTACCTGGCGCGCGAGTCCGGCTCCCTCCACATCGTCAGCGGCGCGAGGATCTTCGTCACCGACCGAAAGATGTTCCTGGCGGACTCCCAGTGGCACTGGTCCATGGAGGGCCGCGACCTGGTCCGTGAGGGCAACCTCGCAGAGTACCAGGAGAACCCCGGGTTCGCGAAGGAAGTGGGCCTGGAGGCCGAGAGCCCGCCCGCGGTCCTCGAGCCGAATCTGGCGGCCATGTCGCCCGCGGAGCGCGCGAGCGCCATACCGAGGGGCAACTCCCTCTACAAGACCCCGAGTTTCGACGGCGTGCACCAGTGGGGGATGAGCATCGACCTGAACACCTGCATCGGCTGCAACGCCTGCGTGGTGGCCTGCCAGGCCGAGAACAATGTCCCCATCGTCGGCAAGGAGCAGGTCCTAAGGGGCCGCATCATGCACTGGATCCGGCTCGACCGGTACTACTCCGACGGCAAGGCCGACGCGGGCGCTTTCGGCGGTGAGGGCAACAGCGAGATCCCGGAGGATCCGCAGATCTCGATGCAGCCGATCGCCTGCATGCAGTGCGAACTGGCGCCCTGCGAGACGGTGTGCCCGGTCAACGCCACGGTCCACGACGACGAGGGCCTGAACGTCATGGCGTACAACCGGTGCATCGGCACCCGCTACTGCGCGAACAACTGCCCGTACAAGGTGCGCCGCTTCAATTTCTTCGACTGGAACA
>CAYPXZ010000092.1:0-4110 GCA_964414785.1 uncultured Opitutaceae bacterium | reverse complement strand
ACGCTCGACTCCGCGGGAACATCAAATCTCATTCGGGGCCAGGGCCAGACGGGCTTTGTGTTCAACAACACGGGGACCCTCGATGTGACGAGCGGCGGTACGTTCGGGGTAGGCTTCTATTCCACCGACTCCATAACGAACGCGGTAGGCGGGACGATGACCGCCGACGGTTCAACGAGTGTGATCAATCTCGGGTCCTCGGCGGGACTTTGGAACAACCTGGGCACACTCCAAGTGTTGAATGGCGGCACGATCAACCTGGGCGGCAGTTTCTCAACGGCTGGCCTCGGTACGGTCTCGATTGGCACCGGTGGCGGAAAGCTGAACCTGGTCGGCTCCCTGAACAATGCGTCGGCGTCACTGAGCGCTCCGACAGGAGGCCTCTACACGCTTTCCGGCGGCACGATTACTGGGGGCACAGTCGACAGTAGCGCGCTCACATTCAGTAGTGGTGCGGGAACGCTCAGCGGGGTGGCGATGACGGGCAATTTTACGGTGCCGGGATCGACGAGCTTTACGACGAACTCCAACACGACCTTCTCGGGAACATCGACCTTCGGGTCGACGGTCTCAATCAGCGCAGGCGGGACGGGGACCGCGCTCACGATCGCTCCGGGTGCCATATGGAATGGCGGGGCCTCGATATTCGGTGCAGGTGGCGGAACCCTCGTGACGGTGTCCAACCAAGGCACGTTCAACCACCTCTCGGGAGGCAACAACATCTACGGCAACGGCAACCCGTTCGGCTTCACCAATAGCGGCACAGTCACGAGCACGTCCGGCACGCTGACCCTTGGCAATTACGGCGCGGATATCATCACGAACACAGGGACAATGACAGCAAACGGTGGAACGATCAGTTTTGGAGCCAACCAAGCGAGTTGGAATGACGCAGCGGGAACCTTGCAAGCGATCAACAATGGAACGCTCAATTACGGCAACAACAACGTAAGCTGGACGGGTGCGGCCGGAGTCCTGGCGGCAAATTCCGGCGGCGTGGTCAACCTGGCTGGCAACTTCACCGAGGCGCAGCTGGCCGGCACGACGATCAATGGAACAGGCGGCACTCTGAACATAACCGGCAAACTGGACAATACCGGCCAGACGATGGCGGCCCCGGCGTCGGGCATATTTGTCCTGGACGGCGGAACAATCACAAGCGGTACCGTTGATGCCGCCTTAAACGCGCTGACCTTTAGCAGTGGTGCGGGAACGCTCAGCGGGGTGGCGATGACGGGCAATTTTACGGTGCCGGGATCGACGAGCTTTACGACGAACTCCAACACGACCTTCTCGGGAACATCGACCTTCGGGTCGACGGTCTCAATCAGCGCAGGCGGGACGGGGACCGCGCTCACGATCGCTCCGGGTGCCATATGGAGTGGCGGAGCCTCGATATTCGGCGCGGGTGGCGGAACCCTCGTGACGGTGTCCAACCAGGGCACGTTCAACCATGCTTCGGGTTCCAACAACATCTACGGCAATGGCAACCCGTTCGGCTTCACCAATAGCGGCACGGTCACGAGCACGTCCGGCACGCTGACCCTCGGCAATTACGGTGCGGATATCATCACGAACACCGGTACAATGACGGCAAACGGCGGAACGATCAGTTTTGGAGCCAACCAAGCGAGTTGGAATGACGCGGCAGGAATCCTGCAGGCGATCAACAGTGGAATCCTCAATTACGGCAACAACAACGTAAGCTGGACGGGAGCGGCTGGAATCCTGGCGGCAAATTCAGGCGGCGTGGTCAACCTGGCGGGCAACTTCACCGAGGCGCAGCTGGCCGGAACGACGATCAATGGAACAGGCGGCACTCTGAACATAACCGGCAAACTGGACAATACCGGCCAGACGATGGCGGCCCCGGCGTCGGGCATATTTGTCCTGGACGGCGGAACAATCACAAGCGGTACCGTTGATGCCGCCTTAAACGCGCTGACCTTTAGCAGTGGTGCGGGAACGCTCAGCGGGGTGGCGATGACGGGCAATTTTACGGTGCCGGGATCGACGAGCTTTACGACGAACTCCAACACGACCTTCTCGGGAACATCGACCTTCGGGTCGACGGTCTCAATCAGCGCAGGCGGGACGGGGACCGCGCTCACGATCGCTCCGGGTGCCATATGGAATGGCGGGGCCTCGATATTCGGTGCAGGTGGCGGAACCCTCGTGACGGTGTCCAACCAAGGCACGTTCAACCATTCAACGGGCTCCAACAACATCTACGGCAACGGCAACCCGTTCGGCTTTACCAATAGCGGTACGGTGACGAGCACGTCCGGCACACTGACCCTTGGCAATTACGGCGCGGATATCATCACGAACACCGGAACGATGACGGCGAACGGCGGAACGATCGGTTTTGGAGCCAACCAAGCGAGCTGGAATGACGCAGCGGGAACCTTGCAAGCGATCAACAATGGAATCCTCAATTACGGCAATAACAACGTCAGTTGGACGGGAGCGGCTGGAATCCTGGTGGCAAATACTGGAGGCGTGATCAACCTGGCTGGCAACTTCACCGAGGCGCAGTTGGCCGGCACGACAATCAATGGAACAGGCGGCACTCTGAACATAACCGGCAAACTGGACAATACCGGCCAGACGATGGCGGCCCCGGCGTCGGGCATATTTGTCCTGGACGGCGGAACAATCACAAGCGGTACCGTTGATGCCGCCTTAAACGCGCTGACCTTTAGCAGTGGTGCGGGAACGCTCAGCGGGGTGGCGATGACGGGCAATTTTACGGTGCCGGGATCGACGAGCTTTACGACGAACTCCAACACGACCTTCTCGGGAACATCGACCTTCGGGTCGACGGTCTCAATCAGCGCAGGCGGGACGGGGACCGCGCTCACGATCGCTCCGGGTGCCATATGGAATGGCGGGGCCTCGATATTCGGTGCAGGTGGCGGAACCCTCGTGACGGTGTCCAACCAAGGCACGTTCAACCATTCAACGGGCTCCAACAACATCTACGGCAACGGCAACCCGTTCGGCTTTACCAATAGCGGCACGGTGACGAGCACGTCGGGCACGATGACCCTTGGCAACTATGCCGCGGATATAATCACCAACACCGGGACAATGATGGCGAGCGGAGCCGGCACTGTTCTTGTGGTTGGGGCGAATCAATCGACCGCGAGCAATCTGTCGGGCAACACACTTACCGGCGGTACATGGGAGGCGGCGAACGGAGGCACACTGTCCCTGCCGAACTCAAGCAATTCAATCGTTACCAATGGCCTGGGGACTGTAGTGGTTCTTGATGCTTCGGGAACAATAACCTCCGGGCCCTCGGCTCATACCCTCGAGCAAACGCTGACGACCAACAACGGAACGCTCGAGGTTCTCAATGGCAGGAATTTCGCGTCGACAAGCGCGGGGATCACAAACAACGGCACGATACAGGTCGATAGCCATCTAGGTGTGGGCACCCTTACTGCTGCGTCCCTTGTCAATAACCCCGGCAGCACGCTTTCGGGTAGCGGCACTTTTGGGCCAACTGGCGGCGTGACGATCGGAAACAACGTCCTTGTCTCGCCCGGCAGCGCGACCGCCAACAGTTACGTGGCGACGCTCTCGTTCAATGCTGCGTCCAACCCCCTTACGCTTGGCCTCGGCGGATCGATGACCTTCGATGTGCAGAACGCCTCCGGGACCGCAGGCTCGGGCTACGATACGATCAATGTGACTGGAACTTCCGGGGTGCTCACCATTTCGGCGACCTCCGGCACCCCCTTTGCAATCTCGGTCGAGTCAATAAACCCGGGGACGGGGCTGCCGGGCCTAGCGACTTTCAACATGGCGCAGAGCTACCAATGGACGCTCGCGTCGGCGACCTCGATCACCGGGTTTAACGCCTCGGATTTCACCATCAGCAACGGATCCTTCGCCAACAGCCTGGGCGGCGGATATTTTTCCATAAGCGCGAATGCGAACGACATCTTCCTTAACTTCACCCCTGTCCCCGAGCCGTCGACCTGGGCCCTGATCGCAGCGGGTGTCGCGTTGGTGGGGTTCGCCGGCTGGAGGCGCCGCCCCGCTACGGCCGCCCGGGTCAGGTAGCCTTAAGGAGCGACTTGAGGTCGGAGAGCGAGATCT
>CAYPXZ010000091.1:0-4121 GCA_964414785.1 uncultured Opitutaceae bacterium | reverse complement strand
GCCTTCACCAGTCATCGCTTCGGAACGGCGCCGCGGGCAGCCCGGCGCCGTTGAAGAGGTTGGCGTCGGGTGAGTTCCTCCACGCGTAGCGCACGGCGACCGGCTGGCGCACGAGCGGCGAGCGGACGACGACGGAGTCCCCCTGGATGACCGCGGTCGCGGCGTGAAACACCCGGTCGGCTCCCGCGAGCTCGAACGACTGAAGCGGCCTGCCGGACGCCGTCAGCCCCTCGCCCGCAAACAGGAAATGGACCCGCATCGCGGCCCCCTCGGCCTGCGCCTCCCTGAACACCGGCCCGGAGTAGTCCACGGAGAGGGAATAGGCCTTCGCCTTCGCAAGGAGCGCAAGGCGCCTGCCAATCTCCTGCGTGTCGGCCGGACGGAGGCCGCCCGGATCGCCGACGTCGATCGCCAGGGCCTGCCCCGTCATAGGGAGGGCGAGCGCCCGCGACTGGGATTCGCGGAGGTAGGCCCACCCGTCGCCCCTGGCGCCCGCGGGGGCCTTGAACCCGGCAAGCTGCACCCAGAAGAACGGAAAGTCTCCCTCGCCAAAGTGCGAGCGCCACGCGGTGACGAGCGCCGGGAACTGCGCGGCGTAGGCCGGGGCGCGCCCCACGTTCGCCTCGCCCTGGTACCAGAGCACCCCGCGGATCGCAAAGGGCAGGAGCGGCTGGATCATTCCGTTGAAAAGCGAGGACGGCACCCAGGGATCCTGCGTAGCCGGGACGGCGCCGGCGAACGAGTGCCCGTTTCCAAACCCGGGAAACCCAGCGAGCGCCGCGGGGCTCATCCAGGCCTCGAGCGGGGAGCCCGACCACGCGCAGTCGATGACCCCGATCGGCACACCGACCCGGTCGAGAAGGTCCCTCGCAAAGAAATACCCCACGGCCGAGAACTGCCCGGCCGCCTCGGGGGAGCACACCCTCCAGTCCCCGCCTACCCGCTCCGCCGCTGCTGCCGACGCCTGGTGCGCGACCTTGAAGTGACGGATGAGCGGATGGCGGGCGGCTGCGACCTCCGCGGCCGCGCTCTCCGCGCGCCTTGCGCCGGTTCTGTCGTCCAATTCGCGCTCCATGCCGGAACCGCCCGAGCAGAGCCAGACCTCGCCGACCAGGACGTCGTGGATCGCGGTCGACCCCTTTCCTGCGACCGCTAGGTCGCAGCCCGTGGAGTTCGGGGCGAGCGAAGCAAGCACCGCGATCCACCGCCCGTCGGGGCCCGCCGTCGCGCCCACCACCTGTCCCGCGAAGGACACGCTGACGTGCTCGCCCGGGGCGGCGCTGCCCCAAACCGGCACCGGCTTGCCCTGCTGGAGCACGGCATGGTCCTGAAAGAGCGAGGCAAGCGCGGGTGCGGCACCGGCAGCGTGGGCCGACGCGGCAACCGAGGCGGCGGCGAGGGCGATCAGTCGGGAAAGGTACATGGAGACTCGTTAGGAGGCCGAAGCCGCCGGCGGGATCAAGGAGTTTTCGGGGGAGCCGCCTTGATGCGATCGAGAAACGAGTGCAGTTCGGCAGCGAGCTTGGGTCCGAAGCCGGGAACCTCCTCTATTTCGGCCACTGTCGCGCTCCGCAGGCGATCCATCCCCCCGAACCACTCGATAAGGGCGCCGCGGCGGACGGGGCCCAGCCCCTGGAAGTCGTCCAGGAGGGATTCGCGGATCTTCTTTGACCGGAGGTCCGCGTTGTAGGTGTTCGCGAACCTGTGAGCCTCGTCCCGGAGCCTCTGAAGCAGCCTAAGGCCGGCGTGCTCGAGGGGCAGGTCCAGCGGAGGCCGGCCGTCCGGGAACACGATCGACTCCTCCCTCTTCGCCAGTCCCACGATCGCCGGGGGCTCCAGGTCGAGCGAGGCGAACGCCTTCAGGGCCGCCCCCACCTGCCCCGCCCCGCCGTCGATCACGACAAGGTCGGGGAACGCCTTGCCCTCCGCGCGGAGTCGGCCGTACCGGCGCCCGACAACCTCCTCCATCGCCCGGAAATCGTCGTTGCCGATGAAGCTCTTGATCCGGTAGCGCCGGTACTGGTCGCGGTCGGGCTTCCCGTCGGCAAACCGGACCATTGAGGCGACGACGAAGGTCCCGGAGATGTGCGAGATGTCAAAGCACTCGATCACGTTCGGCGGCGCGCGAAGCGCAAGGGCCTCCTGCAGGGATCCCATGGCGGACCCGCCCGCACTCGGGGCCGTCGGGTCGCCGCGCTCGAAGTGCCGCGGCCTCTCGAGCGTCTTCTCCAGGGAGAACACGATGTCCCGCAGCGACGCCGCCTTCTCGAACTCCCTCCGCTCCGAGGCGGACGCCATCTCGGAACGCAGGGACTCGAGCCATTCGCGGGACTTCCCCTCCAAAAACGCGCATGCCTGGTCGACGCGCGCCCGGTACTCCCCCTGGGTCACGCTGTTCGGGAACCCGTAGATTTCCGCCCTGACGTCATCGTAGAGCTGCCACGAACCGTCCTGGAGGCGCGTCGGCGTTCCATCGCTCAGCAGGATGCCGAATTGGCGCCGCATCTGGGCCAGGGCCTTGCGCAGGGGGCCGCTGTGCGCGAACGGCCCGAAGTACCGGGACCGGTCGTCCTTTCTCAGACGCACGAGCCTGAACCGAGGCAGCTCCTCCCGGAGGTCGACGCGTACGAGGAGGAACCGCTTGTCGTCCGTGAAATCCGTGTTGTAGCGGGGCTTCCACTGCTTGATCAGCTTCCCCTCCAACAGCAGGGCCTCGGGCTCCGACTTCACCTCGATCACATCGAAGTCGGTGATCATCTCCACGAGGGCCCTTATCTTCGGATGCATCGTGAACCCCCGGGACGGCTGGAAATACGATGAGACCCGCTTCTTCAGGGCCTTCGCCTTGCCGACATAGATGATCCTCCCTATCCGGTCCTTCATGAGGTAGACACCCGGCCGGTCCGGCAGGCGCCTCACCTTCTCCTTGAGCGTGGGAGGGACCCCGCTATCTGCTTCGACGGCTGGCATTTTCCCCAGATTAGCCTAAATTCCTGAGCCGCAAAGCATGCTTTCACCTAACTTCCAGCATCCCGCTTGAAAAAGCCCGCCCACAGGCTCCACTACGAACTGCTGACCATCGGCGACGAACTCCTCCTCGGACTTACCGCCAACGGCCATCTGACCTTCATTGGCTCCCAGCTCGGGGCCCGGGGAATCCAGCTTCGCAGGAATGTCACGGTAACCGATGATGCCGAGGATATTGCAAAGCAGTTTCGCGAGAGCTGGGAGCGCTCCGACGTCGTCCTCATCACCGGGGGCCTGGGCCCGACCTGCGACGACCGTACTCGCGAGGCCGTGGCCGTAGTCCTGGGGCAGAGCCTGGTCTTCGACGCGAAGATCGAGAAACACATCCTCGACCGCTTCGCCCTCTTCGGCCGGAAGATGACTTCCAACAACCTGAAGCAGGCGTACCGGTTCGAGAGGGGCGAGGTCCTCGCCAATGCAAACGGGACCGCCCCGGGCCTCTGGGTCGAGCAGGATGGCAAGGTTCTCTGCATGATGCCGGGACCGCCGAATGAGCTCAGGCCCATGTTCACCGACCAGGTGATCCCAAGGCTCCAGAAGGCCGGTCTCGTCCTCGAGAGCGAGTCCTACGTCCAGCTGCGGACGGCCGGCATCGGAGAGTCGTTGCTCGAGACGAAGCTGCAGCCCGTCTTTGACCGCTTCGGTCCCGTGCTCGGCGTGGCGTTCTGCGCCCATTCCGGCCATGTCGACTGCAGGTTGAGTTCGCCCGGCGGCGAGCTCGGCGCCGCCGAGATCGGCGCCGTCGCGGACGAGTGCATCCGCATCCTCGGGGAGGACTTCGTCACCCTGGGCGACGACTCGCTCGCGAAGGTGTGCGCCGACCTTCTGCGCTCCCAGGAGAAGCGCCTGGCCGTGGTCGAGACGGCCACCGGCGGCCTGCTCTCGAATGCGTTCGCGGACATCTGCGGGGCCTCGAAGTTCTTCTCCGGGGCGTGCGTGTGCTATTCCAACGACTCGAGGATGCAGCTGCTGGACATCCCGGAATGCCTGCTCCTTCAGCACGGCGCCGTGAGCGCGGAGGCCGCAGTCGCAATGGCCACGGGCGCCGCCGAGAAGCTGGGGGCCGACTACGCCCTTTCCATCACGGGATTTGC
>CAYPXZ010000090.1:0-4162 GCA_964414785.1 uncultured Opitutaceae bacterium | reverse complement strand
GGGCCTCGATCTCGGGCTTCTTGACCTCCTGGATGTCGAGGAGGATCTCCTTGCCCGTGAGCTTCATCAGGTGAGCCTTGATGTTCTCGACCTCCTGGCCCTTGCGGCCGATGACGATGCCGGGGCGCGCCGTGTAGATCTTCACGCGGACGCGGCTCGAGGCCCTCTCGATGAAGATGCGCGGCACGGAGGCCTGCTTGAGCTTCTCCATGAGCGTCGTGCGGATGAGCTGGTCCTCGAGGAGCAGCTTGGGGAATTCCTTCTTGCTGGCGAACCAGCGGGACTGCCAGTCGCGCCGAACGGCGAGGCGGAAACCGATAGGATTGGTCTTTTGGCCCATGATTAAGCTTGGTTGGGGTTTCCGTCCGAGAGGACGATGCGAATGTGCGACATCTTCTTGCGGCGGGGCATCGCGGTGCCCTTGGCGCCTGCCTTGAACCTCTTCAGGACGGGGCCGCACTCGACGATGGCGCTCTTCACCGTGAGGGTGTCGGAGGTGACATTCTCGTTGTGCTCGGCGTTCGCGATGGCGCTCTTGAGCGTCTTCACGATGAGGCGGGCCGATTTGCGCGGGATGAGGGTGAGGTATTCCACGGCGTCGTTGGCCGTGCGGCCCTGGATCGTGCGGGCGACCTCGCGCACCTTCTTCGGCGACATGCGGGCGTTGCGTGTGAGTGCTTGAACTTCCATGGTGCGGGTATCCTTAGATTTCCTTGCGGGTCATTCCGCCGTGGGCCTTGAAAATGCGGGTGAGCGCGAACTCGCCGAGCTTGTGGCCAACCATGTTCTCGGTGACGTACACGGCGACAAACGCCTTGCCGTTGTGGACGTTGAAGGTGTGGCCGATGAAGTCCGGGGTGATCGTGGACCGGCGTGACCAGGTCTGGATCGGCTTGCGTGCGCCGGCCTTGACCGCCTTCTCGATTTTCTCGAGCAGGTGGTAATCAACGAAAAAGCCTTTCTTGATGGAGCGTGCCATGGTGCGGTCGGGGTCGGGTTACTTCTGGCCGCGCGGCGGGCGGCCGTTCTTGCGGATGAGGATCATGCTGCTTGAGATGCGGGTGCGGCGACGTGTCGGGAAGCCCTTGGCGAGCTGGCCCCACGGCGAGACGATCTGCTGGCGGCCACCGCCGCCCTTGGACTTGCCCTGGCCGCCACCGTTCGGGTGATCGACGGGGTTCATGGCGACGCCGCGGACGACCGGGCGACGGCCCATCCAGCGCTTGCGGCCGGCCTTGCCGAGGGAGCGGTTGACCTGGTCGCCGTTTCCGACGACGCCGATCGTGGCGCGGCACTTGGCGTTGACCATGCGGATTTCGCCGGAGGGCATCTTCAGCTGGGCGTTGCCGTCCTCGATGCCGACGAGCTCGATGCTGGTGCCCGCGGAGCGGCCCATCTGGGCGCCCTTGCCGGGGACCATCTCCACGCAGTGGAGGCGCGTCGACGGCGGGATGATGGAGAGCGGGAAGCTGTTTCCGACCGTGAAGTCGTTCGTCGTCGCCGCGTTCGAGGCCACGATCTTGTCGCCCACCTTCAGGCCCTCGGGGGCCGGGATGTAGCGCTTAACGCCGTTCGTGTAGTAGAGCAGGGCGATGTGCGCCGTGCGGTTGGGATCGTACTCGATGGCCTCGACGACCGCCGGGATGTCCAGGATGTCGCGCTTGAAGTCGATGATGCGGTAGAGCTGCTTGTGGCCGCCGCCGATGCGGCGGGAGGTCACGCGGCCGTACACGTTGCGGCCGCCGGACCTTAGCTTCGGCTCGGTCAGGGCGCGCACGGGGCGCTTCTTTGAGAGGCCCACCGGCTTGTTCAGCGAGGTGAAGCGCTGGGACGGCGTGAGGGGGCGGAAATGTTTGATGGGCATGGCGGGTGGTCCTTGTGTTCTGGGCGGGCCTTTAGATCAGCTCGATCTTGTCGCCGGCCTTGAGGGTAACGATGGCCTTCTTGTAGTCGGACGTCGTGCTCGGCTGGCCGGCGCGGCCGCGCTTGTTCTTGCCGCGGTAGTTCTGGGTGTTCACGCGGCGGACGGTGACCTTGAAGGTCGCCTCCACTGCCTCGGCGATGGCGTGCTTGTTGGCACCCTTGAACACCTCGAAGGTGTACTGGCCGAGCTCGGCGGATTGTTTGTTGGCCTTCTCCGTGAGGAGCATGCCCTTGAGTACCTTGTCGGCGTTCATCAGTTGTTTTCTCCTGCGACGCGGGCGATGATGGCCTCGAGCGCCTTTGTGCTGACGATGATCTTCTTGTACTGGGACAGATCCAGCGTGTTGAGCTTGGAGGCCTCCTGGAGCGAGACGCGCTCCAGGTTGCGGGCGGCAAGCTTGGCCGCCGGCGCGAACGGGGCGTCGACGAGGAGGATCTTGCCCTTCGGGGCGATGAGACCGACCACCTTGTTGACGGTCTTCGTCTTCGCGACGGTGTGGCTGAAGTCCTCGATCACGGCGATCTCGCCGGCCGACGCACGGTCGAAGAGGGCGCGGCTGAACGCGAGCGCCTTTACCTTGCCGTTGATCTTCTTGTTGTAGTCGCGCGGCTTCGGGCCGAACACGACGCCGCCGCCTGACCAGAGGGGGGAGCGGCTCGAGCCCGCGCGGGCGCGGCCGGTGCCCTTCTGGCGCCAGGGCTTGCGTCCGCCGCCGCGCACCTCGGCGCGGGTCTTGGTGGAATGGGTGCCGAGGCGGTTGTTGGCGTTGATCGCGACGATCACTTCCTTGACGGCCTGCAGGCCCTTGTCGCCCTCGAATGTGGGGAGTCCCGCGAAATCCTGTTCGCGGCTTGTGGTGCCATCGGGGCTGAAAACGGTGAATTTCATGGCTCTCTAGATCTGTGGGTTAGGCTTTCTTCTGCTGGCCCTTGATCGCCAGGCGGACGAGGACGTCGTCGCCGTTGGCGCCGGGGATGGCCCCCTTCACGAGGATCAGGTTCTTCTCCGCGACGATCTTGACGACGCGCAGGTTCTGGACGGTGCGGCGCTCGCTGCCCATGTGCCCGGGCATCGACTGGTTCTTCCACGTGCGGCCGGGGGTCTGGCGCATGCCGATCGAGCCGATTCGCCTGTGGAACATCGAGCCGTGGGCCGCGGGACCGCCTCCGACGCGCCAGCGCTTGACGACGCCCTGGAAGCCCTTGCCCTTGGTGATGCCGATGACATCCACGAGCTGGCCCTCCTGGAAGGCCGCGACGGTGACGATGTCGCCGACCTTGAGCGTGGGCGAGCCCTCGAGGCGCACCTCGGAGAGGACGCGGGGGGCGTGGTCGACGCCCGCCTTCTTGGCGTGGGCCAACTCGGCCTTGCTCGAGTTCTTGGTCTTCTTGCTCGAGAAGCCGATCTGGACGGCATTGTAGCCGTCGGTCTCGACGGTCTTCACCTGCACGACGGCGCAGGGGCCGGCTTCAACCACGGTGACCGGGACTAGGACGTTTTGAGCGTCGTAGACCTGGGTCATGCCGATTTTTTTGCCAATAAGGGAGGAGATCATGGGCTAAGCGGTAGGTGGAGAGGTTCCGTTTTGACCTACATTAGAGGGACCCGGAGGTGCGCCAAAGGCGCACACGGGCAACTGCTAACTGTGGACTTTAGACGTTAATGGTGATGTCGACGCCGGAGGGCAGGTTGAGCTTCTTGAGTTCGTCCACCGTCTGGGCGGTGGGCTCGATGATGTCGATGAGGCGCTTGTGGGTGCGCGTCTCGAACTGCTCCATCGACTTCTTGTCGACGTGCGGCGAACGGTTGACTGAAAGCTTCTCGATGCGCGTCGGCAGCGGGATCGGGCCGGACACCCGGGCTCCCGAGCGCTTGGCGGTCTCGACGATGTCCTGGGCCGACTGGTCGATGACCCGGTAGTCGAAGCCCTGGAGTTTGATGCGAATTCGTTGGCCTTTCATGGCGTAAAAAGAACGGGGGTTAGGTGCGGGCCGGTGCTCTCGTGGTGGACTCCACGATCTTCTGGAGGAGCGAGTTCGGAACCTGCTCGAAATGGGACGGCGTGACCGAGGCGCTGGCGCGCCCCTTCGAGAGCGAGCGGATGTCCGTCACGTAGCCGAAGAGGGTCTCAAGCGGCACGGTCGAGGCGATGATGCAGGCGCCGGCCTTGTTCTCCATGCCGAGGATCGTCCCGCGGCGGCGGTTGATGTCGCCGATCAGGTCGCCCTGGTACTCCTC
>CAYPXZ010000089.1:2408-4171 GCA_964414785.1 uncultured Opitutaceae bacterium | reverse complement strand
GGTCTGCTTCAGGCGGACGATGTGGGGCTCGAACCGGTGGTTGTAGGCCGTGTAGCAGGCGGCCCGGTTCTCGGTCGCCAGCGCCTTGAGTTCCAGGAGCTCCGAATCGAGCCTGGAGATGAGCGGCTTCTCGACCAGCACGTGCTTGCCGTGGCCCAGCAGGTAGGCGAGGAGCGCGACCTTGGCGTCGTCCGGGGTACAGACCATGGCGGCGTCGTAATCCTGGAGGGGGACGTCCTCGATCCGGCGATATTTGGCGCCAGGCGCCACGGGGTCCACGGTCGCCACCGCGTCCTTCCCGGCTATCGAGAGCCTCTTCTTGCCCTGCACGCCGAGCCCGACGACCACGATTCTCATTCGTATTGGGTCTGCTTCTGGAGCTTCTGCAGCTTCTTGAGGACCTCCTCGGGCGCGATGGGCTCGTTGCCATCCCGCTCGCAGGCGATGGCGGCGGCGACGGAGCCGAGGATGGACGCCGTGACGGGGCAGCCGCCCCGGGCGAGGGAGAGGGACGCGTAGGCGAGGAGAGCGTCGCCGGCGCCGACGGCGTCGACCACGTTGTCGGTCAGGCTGTCCACCGTGAGGAACGAGCGGACATTCGGGTCCGGGGCCCTGTAGGTGATGATCCCGCGCTCGCCCATCTTCAGGATCAGGTACCGGCACCTGACCTTTCGGTAGAGCTCGAGGGCAAGCGGGCGGATGGTCGAGTCCTGGTCGCCCATCGAGAAGCGCGCCTCGCGCTCGTTCGGCGTGATGAGGTCAAACTCCTGGAAATCGAGGATGTTTCCCCACCGGCTCGCCACCTGGCTGTCCGCGACCCGCAGCGGGCCCTTGGGGATCGCGGCCGTCAGGACGGGGATCGTGTGGGCGTTGAATATGCCGTGGCGGAAGTCGCTGAAGACGACGATCTCGGCCTTCGTGGAGGCGATCGACTTCTTGAACTGCTCGAGCGTCCGGTCCGTGAGCGGGCGGTTGTCGACCTTGTCGACCTTCAGCATCTTGTAGCCGCCCGCCGTGAAGACGTTCTTCTGGGTCGTCGGGCGGGTCCGGTCCACGATGGAGTCGCATTCGACGCCGTAGTCCTGCAGGTCCTTCAGGACGTAGTCCTTCAAGGCGTCGTCGCCGAGTACGGTCGTGAACTTCACGTCCGCCCCCGCCATCTTCAAGTGCTTCGCCACGATCCCCGCGCCGCCGACAAAGTCCACCTGGCGCTCGTACTTGAGGCTCAGGGTCGGGGTCTTCGTGTTGCCCCCGATGAGGGTGCAGTAGGTGTAGGAGTCGACGATCGTGTCGCCCACCACATGGGCCTTGACCCCCTTGAACTTCTTGAGCGTATCCCTGAGCCCGTCGAAGGTGAGGCCCTCGGCCGCCATCAGGGTGTGCAGCTTGTCGGTCGCCAGGTCGGGGGGCTCGCTCTCAATGATCCGCGACGAGGAATAGACGATGTCGCCCGGCGTGAAGATCACCTCGCCGCCGTAGGCCTCCAGGGCCGCGATCTCCTCGCGCGTCTTCGGGTGGACGCCGTCCTTGTGGTATTCGTAGCCCTTCGCGAAGTAGTCCGGCTGGATGATGCCGATGTTCTCGATCGGGGTGGGGTTCTGGTCGATGACCACGTAGTCCACGATTTCAAGTGAGGCGAGGTTCATGGCCCGGAGGTCCTCCGGCACAAAGGGCCTGAAGGCCCCCTTCGTGATGTGCTGGTCCGTCGTCAGGCTCGTCACCAGGATGTCGGCCTTTCCCTTGGCGTAGATCAGGTGGCGGAT
>CAYPXZ010000089.1:0-2308 GCA_964414785.1 uncultured Opitutaceae bacterium | reverse complement strand
GGGGGGAAGGAGCGTGAACGGCGAGGCCTTGAATTCGGTCTTTGTGACGGCGACGCCCGCGGGAAGGGTGGAGCGCCCCAGGGCTTCAAGCTCGTCTGCACTCGAGAAATGCATGTCGAGGTTCTTGCCAATCATTCGCTTTAGAGTGTTCCAGAATAACCGCTGAAAGCACCAAAAATGTGGTTTCGGCGACATCTCGAAGATGTAGAGGGCGCCGCCCGGCTTAAGGACCCTGCCGAATTCCCTAAGGGCCCGGCTCGCGTTGGACCGGGACTCCTCCCGGGTTGCGCCCGCCATGTGGTGCACCGAATAGAAGCAGATGATCGCATCCGCGGACGCGTCACCCATGGGCATCGAATACGCGGTGCCAAACACCCTCAGGTCCACCTGCAGGTTCTCCCGGATGGACTGGAACGAGGGCTCAAGGCCGACGACCCCGACACCCGCCTGCCTGTCATAGGGCAGGCTGGGGCCGCAGCCGATGTCGACGACCCGCATGCCCGGCTTTAGCGAACGGGCCAGGTGTTCGGTCTGCTGGGCATAGCAAAGGGCCCACTCCCCTGGGTTTAGCCGTCCGTGCTTCATCACCGTGTGCTTCGCGTCGAAGAAGGACTCCGCCGTATCCGGCATCATCACCGCCACCTCCTCCCGGATGGATCCACGGAAGCCCGACGTCGGGCACAAGATCTCCGTGCCCGAAACCTCCAGCTGACCGTGGCACTGCGGACAGCGAAGCCAACCGACGATCCGCTCGGCAACCTCCGCCTCGCTTCCCGGAATATTCATGGTCCGGGCTTGCCTTCCAGGAAGCTGAACCAGTTGCGCGTGGCCTTCTCGATCGACGAGGGATCCCATACCGGCGCCTCCCGCCAGTAGTCGATGACGGCGAGCATCCGCGCGACGCCCTCCTCGAAGCTGACGCGCTGCTCCCAGCCGAGGACCCGCTTTATCTTGGAGACGTCGGCCCAGGTGCACTCCGGCTCTCCCGGCCTCTTCGGCAGCGCGACCCTTTCCCCGCCCAGGAGCTCAACCAGGCGGTTCACCGTCTGGGGTTTTCCCGCACCCAGGTTGAAGATCTCGCCCGCTATCGGGGAGGTGGCCGCCAGGTGGAAGGCCCGCGCGACGTCGGTCACGTAGAGGAAATCGCGCCGCTGCGTGCCGTCACCCACGACCGTGAGGGGCTTTCCCTTCAGTTTCTGCGCCAGGAACACGCCGAACACGGCTCCATAGGCCCCGGTCGTCTTGGACCTTGTCCCGTAGGCGTTGAAGATCCGGACCGAATTGACCGGCAGCCGGTAGACCCGCCCCCAGTGGAGCACCGCCTGCTCGCCCTGGTACTTGCTGAGGGCATAGGGGTACTCGCAGCTGATCGGCGCAGCCTCGGTCGTCGGCAATTCCTTCGCCAGGCCATAGCAGGAAGATGAGGCGGCGTAGACGAACTTCTCGACCTTCGCAGCGCGCGCGCACTCAAGGGCGCTCACGGTCCCAAGGACGTTTGTCGCCATGTAGTCGACCGGGCGATCGATCGAGGGGACGATGTCACCGATGCCCGCGAAGTGGACGACGTGCTTTGCCCCGGCAAAGACCGAGTCACCGGGCTTCACCTCGCGCACGTCTCGCGTGTCGACCCGAAGCTCGGGATTTCCTTTCTGGTGTTCCAAGTTCTGCAGCCGGCCCCCGACAAGGTTGTCGATCGCGTGCACGCGGTACCCCTCCTCGAGGAAGAGGTCGACCATGTGGCTGCCTATGAATCCGGCGCCTCCCGTAACGACCGCGAGTGGCTTCCCGGGAGTCATTTGAGCCCGAGCTTCTTCACGACCTTAACGTTCACGAAGCGCTCGTCCGACATCGAGTCCTTGAACTTGCCCTCCTTGAAGGCGCGGCACAGGTCACGGACGGCGTCCTCGATCGAACGTTTCGGCTTCCACCCGAGCTTCTCGAAGATCTTGCGGGACGAGACGTGGTAGGAGCGGTTGTCGTTAGACGGCGTCGTCGTGATCTTGATCGGGGCCTTCTCGGGGAACTCCTGCTCAACCACGGTCTTCACGAACTGGGCAAGCTGGGAAACCGTGAAGTTTTCGTAGCCCACGTTGAATGTTTCACCCGCCACCAGCTTGTCCGGGTACTCGAGCATCTTGACGTAGAGTTCCGTCACATCGTCGACGTGGATGTTCGGCCGTTTCTGGGTCCCTCCGAAGACCGTGATCAATCCCTTGTTCACCGCATGGTTGGTGAGAATGTTGATCGTCAGGTCGAATCGCATCCGCGGGGAGTACCCGCACACGGTCGCGGGCCTTAGCGTCACGCA
>CAYPXZ010000088.1:0-4240 GCA_964414785.1 uncultured Opitutaceae bacterium | reverse complement strand
AGGAAGTGCGCGAAGCCCTGGGAGCGGATCTTCTCCTGGGTCTCCTGGTTCGTGAACCCGCTCATGAGGATGACGGGGACCTTGGGGTCTCGGACGCGGATCCGGGCGGCCGCCTCGAGCCCGGAGAGGTTTGGCATCAGGTGGTCCAGGATAAGGAGGTCGATCGGGCCTGAGTGCTCGCCGTGCATCTTGACGGCCTCGGCGCCGTCCTCGGCGACGATCGTCTTCCAGCCGCGGCGGTTCAGGTACTGGACGAGGACCCGGCGCACCATGCTCTCGTCGTCGGCGATGAGGGCCGTCCCGGAGCTTGTCGGAAGGGCGACCACCTTCGGCTCCGCGGGCGCCGCGACGGGGTGGGGCGCCATGGGGATGTACACGCGGATCGTCGTGCCCGTGCCGGGCGTGCTCTCGACCGAGATCGTCCCTTGGTGGGCGCGAAGGAGCCCCATGACGGCGGGCAGCCCCAGGCCCCGGCCGGTGAACTTCGTGCTGTAGAAGGGTTCGAAGATCCTCGCCCGCACGTCGGGGGTCATCCCCTCGCCGTTGTCGGCGACGGAGAGTTCGAGGTAGTCGCCCTGGGAGAGGGCCTCGAAGGGATTGCGCGAGCCGGACGGGCCGTGGACGACCCGGGCCTTGAAGAGGACGCGGGTCGCCCGGGCTTCCGCCGAATTGGTCGCCAAGTTGAGGATGATCTGCTGCAGCTGGGCGGGGTCGCCCCAGACCAGGTGCTCGCCCTCCGGGAACTCGCAGGCGAGTTCGCAGTTCTTCTCGAGCGAAACCCCGAGGAGGCCGATCGACTCGTGGACCAAGGTCGGGAGATCGACCGAGGAGAACCGGGGCTCGGAGCGGCCGGTGTACATCATGATCTGGCGGCAGAGTTCGGCGGCCCGCTGGCCGGAGGTCATGATGGCGATCAGGGCCTCGGGGACCAGGTCGGCGTTAAGCTGCGCCAATTCCGCGTGGCCCAAGATCGAGGTCAGGAGGTTATTGAAGTGGTGGGCGACGCCGCCCGCCAGGACGCCCAGGCTCTCGATCTTCTGGGACTGGAGGACCTTCCTCTCGATCTGGAGCTGGCGGGCGTCGGCCTCGGCCTGGGCCTTGTGGACCGCCACCTCCTGCTCGCTCTTCTGGCGGGCGAGGCGCTCCTCGGCCGACGCGGCGTTGAGTGTCAGCGCGATCCGGTGCGCCTCCTCCATGTGCGTGAAGGCCTCGTCCCAGCGGCCCTCGTCGCGGCAGAGGGCGCAGAATTCCTCGTGGATCGCGTGGACGAAGTCGCGGTCGCGGTTGCCGGCGAGTTCGAGGGCCTCGACGAGCGCGGCGCGGGCCGACTTCATGTTCTTCGCGCGCTGCGCGGGGTCCTCGGCGGGCGTGGAGCGCTTGATCTTCGCAAAGGTGCAGAGGTGGGTCGCCAGTTCGCGAAGGTTCCCGTCGCGCCGCGCGCGGGCGATCGTCGTCGTGATGAGGGCGTTCGCGTCCTTGTGGCGGCCGGCCATGTGGTAGGCCTTGGCGACGCTCTCGCTCAGTTGAAGGTAGGCGAAGAGCCCGCTGTCGGCCAGGGCGTCCAGGTCATAGCCCCCGATGAAGGAGACGGCCTCGTCGTGGCGGCCGACCCCGATCAGGGCCTCCACCATGTTGCAGCAGTTGGCGAGCTCGGCGGAGAGGTTGCCGTGCTCGCGCTCCATGGCGAGGGTGCGCCTGGAGTGCTCGATCGCCTTTTCGTATTTCTTCTCGAGGAGGTAGATGTAGCCCAGGTTCGCGAGCGCCCGGGACTCGCCCTGGCTGTCGCCGCTCTCCTGGGCGATATTGAGGCTTTGCGTATAGGCGCCGATCGCCCGGGCGGAGTCGCCCATGCTCCGGTAGGCGATGCCGGAGGCGTTGATCGCCCGGGCCCTGCCTATCGGGTCGCCGATCTCCTTGAAGAGCGCGTCGGCCTCGAGGCAGAGGCGGACCGACTCGTCGTTCTTGCCCTCCTCGCCGAGGGCGATGCCCTTCACGAGGAGGCAGCTGGCGGCGCCCTGGATGATCCCCTGCTCCTGGAAGAGCCGAAGGCCCTCGTCGGCCTCGGGATAGGTGGCCTCGAAATGGCCGAGGCGCACGTGGACCCAGGCGGCGTTGAGGGCGCACTCGGCGAGCCAGAGGCTGACCTCCTTCGGGTCGTGCTCGCCAGAGCGGAACCGCAGGTTCGCCCGGACGCTCTCGACGATGCCAAGGGCCTCCTGCGGGCGCTGGTCGCGCAGGCGGGTGGCTTTGGCTAGACTGGCTTGGATCGTGTTAATGGCGGGGCTCTTTGGGGACCGTGGGCTGCGGGCAGGGCCTGCTTGTCCATCGGTCACAATTCGAGCCACTTAACTCAATCGGCACCCTGCACCCACGGGCCATTCAAATCCGCATCGGTCATTACTTAGGGGAAAGACCCCAGATTTTTCTAAAGCGGGACGCAATGGGTTCGATCTGGGTGAGTTAGCAAGTAACTCACGTCTGGAGGCCCTCCGGCGCACCGGGTCCCCAGGGAACCTGCACCCCCATAAACGAAACTGTGTGCCTATGATCTGGTCTCCATCCATCCATGACCGGGCCCGCGCGCTATCCGCGCAGCGGGGGATCTCGATCCATGCGGCGTATTCCATGCTGGGAAAGGCGGGCGCGGCCCGCCGCCGGGCAAGGGCTGCGCTGGATGCGTTCAGTCCTCCCGCGCCGATCGCCTGGCCGAAGCCCCGTCTCTGGTACGTCGACGAGTCCTGACCCGGGACTTTTCGGCAAGCCCCAAGGAACCGCCGCCCCCGCCGGGGGCGGAGGGCTTGAAGTAGGGCCCGCGGGTGGCTAAGCAGGGTGTCGCGTGCCGCAACCCCCGCCCGCCGTGCCCCGAGATTTCAGTCCCTCCTCCATCTATCTCTATGGGATGATCGTGTCCTCGACCGTCCACCGGCTGACCGGGGACTACCCGGAGGCCGATACCTACGGGGAGATCGCCGGGACCTTCCACGTGATCGGAGGGGAGACCGGGAACTCCGCGCTCGTCCTCGCCCACTGGGGGCACCGGGTCAGGGTGGGAGGGCCCTTCCTTGGGAAGGATACCCGCGAGGGGGTGCTCTCCTTCCTGGGCTCCCGGGGCATCGACTGCTCGGGTCTTCACTACGACGGGGGGTTCGAGGGGGTGAAGGACCTGGTGCTCGTCGGGGGAAAGACCCGGACCGTCTTTGGCACCTTCGGGAAGTACTTCAGCGGGGAGAAGCGCTGGTCCCCACCCGACGAGAAGGCCATCGCGGGTTCGGGCATCGTGGGGGTGGATCCCTTCTTCGGGGCCGAGTCCGAGCAGGTCGCGGCCGCCTGTGCGAAAAAGGGGAAGCCCTGGGTCACGATCGACTGCCCGCCGGGGGGCGTCCTCCACGCGGGCGCCGCGGCGACCGTCGTCTCAAACGAGTACCTGAGGGCCCAGTTCCCGGGCCAGGACCCGCGTGAGGTCATCCGGCGCTACACCTCGACCGGCGCGGGGCTTGTCATCTTCACCTTCGGCGCCCGGGAAATCCTCTACGCACGGGGCGACGGGAGGGTGGGGAGCTTGAAGCCGTGCGCGGTCGAGGTGAAGAGTACGCTCGGGGCCGGGGACACCTTCCGGGCGGGGGTCATCCAGGGGATCCTCTCCGGCCGGGACGACCCGGGGATTGTCGCCTTTGCGGCGGCGACCGCGGCCGCCGTCTGCACGCGCTTTCCGATGGCGCTCGATCCGCCGGGCATTGCCGAGGTCGAGGCGCTCGCGGCGACCTGCCTAGCCTGAGCCGGCGGCCGGGCTGCGGGTTCACAGGCCCCTTTCTTCACAAAGGAGTTGTCGACCCGGGGAAGACCCGCGCAAATAGTCCCTAGCGATGGCGAAGAACCCCATATTCGAGGTCGAGGTGGACACTACCCGCAACCTCCTGCGCACCCACTACCGCGGCCACGTCACGGAGGCCGGGCTGAAGGAGGGGATCGACCGTTTCCAGGGCCTGCTCAAGGAGCTGAAGCCCGGCTTCACGATCCTCGCCGACATGAGCGGGATCGAGGTCATGGACCTGGAGAGCGCCCCCCAGTTGGCCCGGATCATGGACCTGTGCCGCGCGGCGAAGGTGGGGAGCGTCGTTCGCGTAATACCGGACCCGGACAAGGACATCGGGGTCAACATCCTCTCGATCGTCCACTACCGGGGGAAGGTCCCGATCGCGACCTTTGACAGCATGGCGGCAGCCGCCAAGTCGCTGAAGCT
>CAYPXZ010000087.1:0-4494 GCA_964414785.1 uncultured Opitutaceae bacterium | reverse complement strand
TGCACGGCCCCGACGTCGTGAAGGACGCCATCGGCGAAATCACCAACATGACCGCCGGGGGGTTCAAGAACCGCCTCTGCGACCTGGGGTACCCCTGCAAGCTCTCGCTTCCCTACATTATCCGGGGCCGCAAGTTCCAGATGTCGACCGTCAAGGATGCGACCCGGCGGGTCTTCGAGTTCGACTGCGCGGGACACCGCCTCCTGGCCGACATCCAGTTCAAGGTGGACTGACCGGGCCCCGGGGTGGGGGCCGGCGCCGCCCGAGTATGCGCTCGCAACGACCCCGTTAGGGTCAAGAATTGGGCCATGAAACTCGACTCCAACACGGTACTCATTACGGGCGGCGCGACGGGGATAGGCTTGGCGCTCGCCGAGCGCTTCCTTAAGGCCGGCAGCGAGGTCATCATCTGCGGGAGGCGCGACGATAAGCTTCGGGAGGCGAGGGCCAAGAACCCGCGCCTCCACACCCGCGTCTGCGACGTCTCAATCGAGGAGGAAAGGCGCGAGCTTGCGGCCTGGGCGACCGCCGAATTCCCGGGGCTTAACGTCCTCGTCAACAACGCCGGCGCCTGGCACTCCCTTAGGCTCGACCAGCCGGCTCCGTGGGCGGGCGTGCACGGGGATGTGGCGACGAACCTAGAGGCGCCGATCCACCTGTCGCACCTCATGATCCCGCATCTCGTAAAGCAGAAGAATCCGGCGATCGCCATCGTGACCTCCGGCCTCGCCTTCGTGCCGATGGCGAGCGTCCCCGTCTACTGCGCGACGAAGGCCGCGCTCCACTCGTTCTGCCTCTCGATGCGCCACCAGCTGAGCCCGGGCCCGATCCAGGTCGTCGAGATCGCCCCGCCGCACGTGAACACCGACCTGGGGACCCCGGGATCGAACGCCGCGGGCATGCCTTTGGGTGAGTTCGCGGATGCCGTCATGGCCGGGCTCGCCCGGGGAGACCTCGAGGTGACCTGCGGGTTCTCGACCAAGGTGAGCCAGGCCTCCCGCAAGGAGATTGACGCCATCTTCAAGCAGCTCAATTCGCAGGCGCACTGACCGGTTTTATCGGCGGGCCCGCGCATCCCTTACCTAGGGGATTGTGTCGCGGTACTTGGCCTTTCCCTCAAGCAGCGCCTGCGCGACCACGCTTCCGACCACGAAGTCCGCCTCGAGCGCCGGCAGGTACGCGACGCCGCTCGAGTCCGAGATCGTCTCACCAAACAGGCTCTTCGCCGCGGTGACCCCTTTGGGCGGAACCGTGAAATTGCAGGCCGTCCTGAGGATCAGCAGGCGGTTGAAGTCCACGCGGTGCATGGCGGCAAGCCTCTGGAGGGCGATGCAGACACCGGCGTCCTCGCAGTCCGAGATGGCTAGCCTTCCGGCGCCCCTGGAGTAGATGCGGTCCCAGTCCTCGGCCCAGCGGGCCATGATCTCTCCGTGGAAGAAGCGGTCGGAGCCGATGCTGTCGCCCACGAGCACCGACGGAGGCTCCTGGGCGACCGGATAGCCCTCAAACCTTCGGCCGAAGGCCCGCAGGGCCTCGCTGTCGGCCAGCTTCACCCCCTTGGTGAGTTCGTAGGCCCAGGCGACGAGCGAGGGATTGAGCCTGAAGGCGACCGTGCCGACGCCCCCCGAGCCATTTTCGGAGGCCCCCGCCGCCGGCACCGCGTCGACGTTCGCGGAGCCCTGCCCGGGTTTTGTCGCGCCGATGGCGACGAGACCCACGGGCCAATCGGCCGGGGCCTCGCGGCTGTCGATTTCGAACGCCGGGTTGCCGTCGACGACCCGCTGGACCCAGACCGCGCTCCCCAGAGACATGACCCTCGGGAACCCGCCGCCTATTCCGCTGAGGAGAAAATAGGTGTGGGTGAGGTCGAACCTCGGATCCGCGGCAAGGGCCATGATCTGGACCGCGCACCGGGAGGTCGTGCCGGAGACCATGGCATACAGCCCCTTTCCGTTTGAAAGGAGGGGGTGGTCGACCCCCGGAACCGTAATCTCGCGGCCCAGTTCCTCCCGCTCGGCCCAGTACTGCAGTTCGCCCGGGGTGTCCCCGCGGTCCTTTCCGGTCTCATAGGTCGTGATGACAAGGACCGGGATCGGTACCGGGGAATCCGCGCCGTGGGCGAGGGGGACCCCCTGAAATGAGACGGCAGCAAGGAACGCCTGCCGCAGGCGGGCCCACCGGGTGATTCGCATCATAGATTTGGAACGAAGCCACAGCTTAAACTGGACCGCTTAGGCGAGTATTTCCGCTGGGGCTGGGCCGCGGGTCATCCGCGGTCCCTGCGGTGCGCAAAGCATGGGGCCAGCCGGCCGGGTACACGCCCGAGCGCCGCAAGGGTGTAACTTTTCCGGCCGAGGTGTGTTCTTGGATCAGAACAACTTTAAACACCATGAATTCCAACACGCTCACCCTCGCCTCAGCCTCCGCCGCCATCGCGGCCATTGCGCTTCTTCCCTTTAGCTCCGTCGCCGCCGGCGTCGTCTTCGTGGCGGCCGGCCTCCTCTCGGTCTTCGTCGCCGACTACGGCCGCGAGATCAAGCCGCTTCGCGCCGAGGCCCGGGTCATCCGGTTCCGCCTGGGCGAGGGCGCCTGCCTGGCAAAGGCGGCCTGATCCCGGGGCGGGCCGTCTCCTTGACTCCGGTGCCGCTCGCTCAAGGCTCGCCAGCGTTCAGCACACTCAACTGCTAGGGGAGGGCCAAATCCATGCTATTCCTGATGACCGTCAGCTTTCCGACCGAGCCCGGCAATGCCGCGCTGCGCGATCCTGCCTTCGGGGCAAAAATGCACAAGCTGCTCAAGAAAATCAAAGCCGAGGCGGCGTATTTCACGACGATCAATGGCAAGCGCGGCGCCCACATCTATCTCAAGATGGACGACGCCTCGCAGATCCCCGGCATTGCCGAGCCCTTCTTCCTCTGGCTGAAAGCCGACGTCACCTTTGCCCCGGTCATGCGCCCGGTGGATCTCGCGAAGGCGGAGCCGGGCATCAAGTCCGCCGTCAAGAATTGGAGTTAGGGCGTGGGGTTCCCCCCTGGGCGGGCAATCGGAAGCTATTGTGAGCCCGCACCGCTGGCGGCCTCAAGGCCGCGGCGCTCCTTCAAGTCCCCGGCGATCCTCGCCATCCTTGCCTCATTGAGCGGGTAGAAGAGGACGATCAGAAGCGACAGGATCCCGAGGGACGCCGGCAGGACGCTCATGAGGAGAACCAAGCCGTGCAGCGACGCCTGGGTCTGCACGGTGTTGGCGACAAAGCCCACGCTCTGCATGAGGGCGAGGGCCACCCAGGCCCCGATCGCCCAGCCCTGCTTCTGGGAGAAGATCGAGGCCGAGAAGATGAGCCCCGTCGCCCGCCGGCCCCGCTTCCATTCGGCGTAGTCCGCCGTGTCGGCGTACATGGCCCAGAGGAGGGCCGTGACCGGGCCGCCGGCCAATGAGCTCACGAGGTTGATCCCGAAGATGAGCGCAAGCTGGTCGGGCCTCAGGAAATAGTACGAGGCCGTCGCGGCGCACGCGACCCCCGACAGGAGGACGACCGCGGTCTTCCTTCCCGTCACCCTCGAAAAGGCCGGGATCAGCATGACGCCCAGAAGCGAGGCGACCTGGTTGCTCGTGTTGAAAATCGAGACGAGGCCCTCCCAGCCCCAGACCTGCGTTCCCGCGGCGGACGCGGGAAGGAACGAGGGCAGGGTCAGGGTCTGCGAGCCCACGTAGTACTTGAAATAGTGCGCGGTGACGCTGCTCCGAAGGGCCACCGAGAGGATGAAGGTGATCGTGGCCCCGAGGACGACAAGCCACGGCCCATTGGTCAGCAGGTCGCCCAGGTCGCGAAGGATCGACGTCTTCTGGGTCTTGGGAGGGCTCACGCGTTCGCGGGTATTGAGGAAGGTCGTAAGGAAGAAGAGGACCGCGGCTGCGCCGTACAGGACGAAGGACAATTGCCAGCCCCGCTCCACGGTCGCCGCGCCCAGCCATCCGCCCACCTTCGACATCGGGAGGAGGGTCGCCGATACTATGATGCCCCCGGCAAAGGCGCCCACGAACTGGATCGAGGCGAGCGCTGTCCGCTCGTTCGGGTCCGGCGAGATGACCCCCAGGAGCGCGATGTAGGGGATATTGATCGCCGTGTAGAGGAGCATGAGCGCGTTATAGGTCGCGTACGCCCACACGAGTTTCCCGGAGGCGCCCAGTCCCGGCACGGTGAAGGTCAGTACCCCCATGACCGCCATCGGCACGCAGAACCAGAGGAGGAAAGGCCGGAACTTGCCCCAGCGCGAGTGCGTGCGGTCGGCGATCATCCCCATGACGGGGTCCAGGAACGCGTCCAAACTGCGGCTAAGGCCGATCATGGTCCCGGCCGCGGCGGCACTAATCCCAAAGATATCCGTGTAGAATATCGTCAGGTACACCATGAACGTCTGCCAGTAGAGGCAGGACGCCATGTTGCCGAAGCCGTACGAGAATTTCTCGCGGAGCCCCGGCCGGTCGGGCGGTGCG
>CAYPXZ010000086.1:0-4536 GCA_964414785.1 uncultured Opitutaceae bacterium | reverse complement strand
TGCGGCGACGCCGCCTTCACCTGCGGCATCACGCTCGAGGCGCTCAACAACGTCGTCAGCTCGACCAAGCGCCTCATCGTCGTCCTCAACGACAACCAGTGGTCCATAGCGCGCAACGTCGGGGCGATGGCGAAGTACCTGAACCGCCTGAGCACGAGCACGACGTACAACCGGATCCACCACGACCTGGAGAAGTTCTTCACGGGGCTGCCCCACGGGCACGAGATGAACCAGCTCTGGGTGAAGTGGAAGCGCGAGACCAAGGACTTCTTCGTCAACTCGAGCCTCTTCGAGAAGTTCGGTCTTCGCTACATCGGCCCGATCGACGGCCACAACCTGGAGGAGCTGCAGAAGAACCTGGAGTTCGCGAAGCAGTGCGACGGGCCGGTCCTGATCCACGTGATGACGGTCAAGGGCAAGGGGCTGGAGGCGGCGCTCAATTCCCCGGAAAAATTCCACGGGGTCGGCGGGTTCGACCCGACGACGGGCGACAGCCTGAAGCCGAGGCCGGGCACCCCCCCCGCCTACCAGGACCAGTTCGGCAGCGCGATGGTGCGCTTCGCGAAGGCGGACCCGAGGGTCGTCGGCGTGACGGCCGCGATGCCGAGCGGGACGGGCCTCTCGAGGCTCGCGGCGGAGCTCCCCCGGCAGTTCTTCGACGTCGGCATCGCCGAGGAGCACGCCGTCCTCTTTGCTGCCGGGCTCGCGACCAAGGGCATGCGGCCGGTCTGCGCCATCTATTCGACCTTCCTGCAGCGCTCGTTCGACCAGATCATCCACGACGTCGCTCTGCAGAACCTCCCGGTCACCTTCTGCATGGACCGGGCGGGGCTCTCGCCCAACGACGGCGCGACCCACCACGGGCTCTTCGACATCTCGTACCTGCGCTGCGTGCCGAACATCACGCTGATGCAGCCCAAGGACGAGGACGAGCTGGTCGACATGCTTCACACGGGGATCGAGCTCGGGAGCCCCGCCTTCATCCGCTACCCCCGCGGCCCGGGAACCGGGATCGGGGTGAAGGACAAGCCCGAGAAACTCGAGATCGGCCACGCCGAGGTCCTGCGGGAGGGCTCCAATATCGTCCTGTGGGCCCTGGGGCCGATGGTGCGCGACGCCCTCCAGATCGCCGAGCGGCTCAAGACGGAGGAGAACCTCTCGGTCGGCGTCGTCAATGCGCGGTTCGTCCGCCCGCTGGACCGGACGCTCCTCCTTAGCCAGGCGGCCGTCGTGCCGCTGATCGTCACGCTCGAGGACCATGTCCTGACCGGCGGCTTCGGGAGCGCGGTCCTTGAGGCGCTCCAGGAGGCGGACTGCACGGCCGCGGTCGAGCGGATCGGCTGGCCCGACAAGTTCATCGAGCACGGATCGAATGTCGAAATCCTGCGCTCCGCGCACGGGTTGTCCCCGGAGGACATGCACCGCCGGGTGCTTGAGCGGTGGCGAAAGCTGAGCGCCGAGCGGGTCGAGGCCGACGTGTGAGGGCCCAAGGCCTCTAGAGCGCGGGCGCCACGGCCGCGACCAGGGCCTCCCGGGCCTCGATGTGCGGGTTGTGCCCGCAACCCTCAAGGGTGACGATCCGCGCCGCGGGGAAGTGCGCGAGGATCGCCTCCCGGTCTCCCTCCCCTATGTAGCTCGACTTTGAGCCCGCGATGAAGAGGGTCCGCCCCGGGTAGCGGTCGCCCGGGCTGAGAGGGTCCGCCTCGAGCGAGGGCAGGGCCGCCGTGATCGCCGGGAGGTTTACCTGCCATTTCCAGCCGCCCCCTTGGACCCGCTCCAGGTTGGACGCGATGAACTTCCTCATGGCCCAGCCGGGGACGCGCCCCTCGAGGCGGACCTCCGCCTCCGCCCGTGACTTCAGGTCCCCCAGATCGAGCTCGTTCATCGCGGCGAACTCCGCGCGGCGGGCGGGCCAGTGGTACCTTCTCGGGGCGATGTCCACGACGACGAGGCTCGCGACCCTCGACGGGTGGGAGCAGGCGACCCGCATGGCGACCTTCCCGCCCATGCTGTGGCCGAGGAGGCTCACGCTGCCGAGGCCCTGGGAGTCCAGCCACGCCACGACATCGGCCGCCATGGCCTCGTAGGTCATCTCGTCCGAGTGGGGCGATTGGCCGTGGTTGCGCAGGTCCAGGGCCACAACCCGCCTGACGGCGGCCAGGTCCCGTCCGGCGGTCTGCCAGTTTCGGCACGAGCCCAGCATCCCGTGGAGGATGACAAGTTCGGGCGCACCCGTCCCGCCAAGGTCCCTGTGGTGGAGGGGGACGGTCGCGGGTTGCGGGGAGGAGGGCATGGCGGGAGGCCCCCATCCTGCGCAATGCTTTCGACGCTCCAACATTGAATTCCGCAATTCTTGGGGTTCGAATGGCCCGTGATGGCCGAACCCGAGAAACTCACCCCGATGATGCAGCAGTACTTCGAGGTGAAGCGCGGGCTCCCGAAGGACACGCTGCTCCTGTTCAGGCTCGGGGACTTCTTCGAGCTCTTCTTTGACGACGCCGTCGTCGCCTCTCGCCTGCTGGGGCTAACGCTGACGAAGCGCCAGGAGCACCCCATGGCGGGTCTGCCGCACCACGCGGTCGACACCTACGTCAGCAAGCTCCTGGCCGCCGGAAAGAAGGTGGCGATCTGCGACCAGGACGAGCCCGCCCAGGCGGGCCGGCTCGTGAGGAGGAAACTGACCCGGATCCTGAGCTCGGGGACCACCCTCGCGGCGAACCAGCTCGAGGCCTCGCGCAACCGCTACCTGTGCGCCCTCTCGCTCGACAAGCGGGGCCTTAGCGCCGCGTGGATCGAGCTCTCGACCGGGGAGTTCCGGGTGGCGACGGCTCCCAGGGTCGACGACCTCCTGCCGGTCCTCGTCTCGCTGGACCCCGCGGAGTTGATCGTCCCCGAGGGCGACGTCGAGCGCTGGAAGAATGCCCCCCACGACCAGGCGCCCCTGCATGCGCTCCACGCCTTCACGGCGGGGCGCACCGTGACCGAGCTCCAGGCGTACCACTTCGAGGCCCCGTCCGGGGCCCGCGCGGTCGCCGAGGCCCTCGGGGTGCTCAACCTCCAGGGATTCGGGCTGGAGGGCGACCACCCGGCCCTTGGGCCCGCGGGCGCCTTGGTCGCCTACGCGACCGACAACCTCCGCGCCAGGCCCGAGAACCTGCGCGGCATCCAGGAGTACCGAAGCGCGAGGACCCTCCTCCTGGACCCGTCGACGCTCCGCAACCTCGAGATCTTCACCTCGGTGCGCGGGGGCCGCCAGGGAACGCTCCTGTCGGCGATGGACAGGACCGCGACCGCGGCGGGCGCCCGGCTATTGGAGCGCTGGATCGCGGCCCCTAGCCTCGACCTGCCGGAGGTCCGCAGGCGCCACTCGCTCGTCGGGGAATTCATTTCCCAGCCCGCGCGGCTGGCGGAGCTGACCGGATCCCTGCGGGCGATCCGCGACATCCCCCGGATCCTCGGGCGGCTGCAGAACCGCCTGCGCAATCCCCGCGAGCTGTGCGGCATCCGCGACACGCTCGCGGGCCTTCCCCAGGTGGGCGCGGCGCTCGGGGCCCTTGGGCCGCGCTCCGCCGAGCTCAGGGAGCGGATCAGGGAGCTGCCGCAGCTGAGGGAGCTCCTCGCGGCCTCACTCGCCGACGAGCCCCCGACGGACGTCGCCGAGGGAAACTTCGTTCGGGAGGGCTACGATGTCGAGCTCGACCGGCTCAGGGGGCTGATGAGCGGCAACAAGGCCTGGCTCGCGGACCTGGAGCGCGGCGAGCAGGAGCGGACGGGGATCCGCAGCCTGAAGGTCAGGTACACGAACAATTTCGGGTACTACATCGAGGTCACCAAGGCTAACCTCCACCTCGTGCCGGCGGACTACGTGCGAAGGCAGACGACCGTCGGCGGCGAGCGCTACGTGACCGACGCCCTCAGGCAGAAGGAGCGCGAGATCCTGCACGCCGAGGACAACGCGCTCGCAAGGGAGAAGGAGATCCTCGAGTTCCTGATCAAGGCGGTCCTGACGCAGTCGCAGGACCTGGCGGCGACGGCGGACGCCGTCGCCGAGGTCGACGTCATCGCGGGCTGGGCCGCGATCGCGCGGGACTGGGGCTACTGCCTTCCCGAGATCGACGAGGGCGACTCGCTCGAGATCTCCGACGGACGGCACCCGGTGGTCGAGCAGGGCTTCCGCTCGGGACAGGCCGACGGGACCGCGCAGGCCTTCGTCCCGAACGACACGGCGCTCGCCTGCGACGACGCGCAGATCGCCCTGCTGACCGGGCCCAACATGGCCGGCAAGTCGACCTACATCCGCCAGGTCGCGCTCATCGTCCTCATGGCCCAGGTCGGATCCTGGGTGCCGGCCCGCTCGTGCCGGTTCGGCGTCGTCGACCGGATCTTCTCGAGGGTCGGCGCGAGCGACGACCTCGCGCGGGGTAACTCGACCTTCATGGTCGAGATGAACGAGACGGCCAACATCCTGAACAACGCCACCGACCGCTCGCTCATCATCCTCGACGAGATCGGCCGCGGGACCTCGACCTACGACGG
>CAYPXZ010000085.1:0-4629 GCA_964414785.1 uncultured Opitutaceae bacterium | reverse complement strand
AATGGCTTTCATCCGGATGCGGGGCGCTTTGACACCGCCTTCATCGAGCTGCTTGAGCGCGAGGCCCCGGTCGACTTCAGGCGCATCGACCCCAACCTGCAGCGGGCGGCGGAGGAGGATGTCGTGGACTCGACCCGGGTGGCGCTCGCCGCCACCGGCTTCTCGAGGATCGGCCACCATGTGCTCAGCTACGAGGGTCCCTTCGGCGTCGGCTACGGCGTGGCGATCCTCTTTGAGCCGAAGGAACCGGTGATCCACGCGGGTCCGGCGAAGGAGGCCCACACCCTGTCGAGCATGGGCTACCTTCCGAGGGTGGCGAGGCGCGCCCTGGCGGCCCATTTTGAAAATGGCCCCGAGGCCCCCCCGTACCATGCCGAAGGGGAGCTCAAGGAGCAGTGCGGCGTCTATGTGACGATAAAGACCGCCGAAGGGGAACTGCGGGGATGCCGGGGAACGCCGGCCGCGACGGCGCCCAACCTCATCTGGGAGACCTGGCACAACGCCCGGTCTGCCGCGTTTTTCGACAGGCGCTTTGATCCGGTCTCGCCGGGGGAGCTCGCGCACCTGCGCTTCTGCGTGACGGTCCTCGATCGGCTCGAACCCGTCTCCTCGCCCGCGGGACTTGACCCCGCCAGGTACGGGATCCTGATCGCGGCGGCCGACGGCCGCACGGGGCTTCTTCTGCCGGCGGTCGAGGGGATCGACTCGATCGGCCAGCAGCTCGAGATCGCCCGAAGGAAGGCCGGAATCTCCCCGGACGAGCCGATCGAGATCCGGCGGTTCACGGCGAGGAGCTTCGAGGAGTAGGAGATTCTGGAAGCCCCGGGCCTTGAAGGGCGTGTTCTTCCTTTCCACGGCACCCGGGTGCGGCTGGAATCGCACGATGCGAACCGAGGGTTCACCGGGGTGGGAAACGCCATGAGGGCGCTTCGCTGGCTTAGGGACAACGGGCTCCAGGCCGCGATCCTCCTGGCGCCCTTTGTCCTTCTTGCAGCGGCATGGGACAGGTTCCCGGAGAGGATCGCCACGCACTGGGGATCCGACGGGAGCCCGACCAGCTGGGAGAGCAAGACCCGGGGGCTCCTCTTCCCTCCCCTTCTCTCGGTTGGACTTGCCCTCGTCCTCGGCTGGATCCCCCAGCTTGATCCCAAGCTCCGGCTCGACCCGGAGCCCAATTCCAGGAAGGGCGCGGCGATCGACCTCCTGCGCCTGTCGTTAACGACCTACATCTCGTACGGGGCGATCCTGATCGCGCTGGAGGCCCTGGGCCGGCACGTGATCACCCCGGGACTGGCCGTCGACTCGGTGCTCCTCCTCCTGGTCCTCCTCGCCAATTACATCGGGATGGTAAACCCCAACTATTTTCTTGGCCGGAGGGCCGCGTTTGCCCCGGAAACCGACGAGGCGTGGCTTGCGGCGCAGAGGCGGGCCGGGCGCGTCATGGTCTATGGGATCCTGGTCTTCCTGGGACTCCAGCTGGTGCTTCCCCAGGCGTGGCTCATCGGGTGCTTCGCTATCTACGTGGTCGCGACGGGAGCCTGGTCGCTCCTCGACTCGATGAGGCGGTTCCCAACGCAGCCCAAGCCGCCCCACCCCTGAGCCCGCCGAGTCGTCCCCGGCGACAATTCGGTGGAAACCTCCCCAAAGCGGAGTACTATCCGAAGGTCCGACCCCCTCCGCCGCCATGCCCCCATTCCCCTCACGGTTGGCCGCCTGCCTCCTGGGCTTAGCCGCCCTGTCCTTGGCATCGGTTTCCCTTCGGGCCGACGAGCCGATCGAGGCGGTGTCTTCCAGGGTGAGCAGCGACTACGTCCGCACGAAGCTCCCCGACGGTTCCTTCCAGCCCGAGGGCTACGCCTTCGGGAAGGGCGGCTACTGGAGCGGCCCGATCGACGACAAGAGCATCGGCCGGATGGGGTTTATGGAGATCGCCCACACGATAGCGGGGCCGCTCGCGGCCCAGGGCTACGTGCCGTCCAGGGATCCCAAGGCGACGAAGCTCCTCATCATGGTCTACTGGGGGACGACTTACGCGCCCGAGCACGCCTCGGATTCGCCACTATATAACCACCTCTCCGACGCGATCCAGGCGGCGTTCGTCTCGAAGCAGGAGCACGACCCCGTGCAGGTCACCGAGCAATTCGAGGACGCGGAGATGGCGGCCTACGCCCAGGTCCAGAAGGAGAACCATCGCCGGGACGTGGCCGATGGCAGGAACGCGTCCATGCTCGGCTACGACTCGTGGTGGGAGGCCACGTTCACGGCGCCTGCGGGAACGCCCCTGGAGCAGAGGAAGCGGGACATGATGAGCGAACTCGAGGAGGACCGGTACTTCGTGGTCTTGATGGCCTATGACTTCCAGATGATGTGGAAGGACAAGAAGAGGAAGCTCCTGTGGGAGACCCGCTTTAGCATCAGCGAGCACCGGAACGAATTCGACAAGCAGCTTCCGGCCATGGTGCTCGAGGCCTCCAGGTTCTTCGGCAGGGACAGCCATGGGCTGACCCACCGGGACCTGCCCGAGGGGCGGGTCGACGTCGGCGAGGTCCGCAACCTGGGGACCGTGCCCGAGAAATGACCCCTGGTAATAAAGGGTGCCCTCGCGGCCCATGCTTTGGCAACGCCCGCTGAAACGGAACCTCGAAACCAAGACGGAATCGCGAATGCTATGGTCTTTGACCCCATCCCCGCATATCGATCGGACGCTGGAACAAAGGAACCCCCTCATGGCTGAGAATGAACCGACCCTGTTCAACCGCCGCGAAATGGCCCGGGCCGCCATGCTCGGTGGCGCCTCGCTCCTCCTGGGAAGCACGGCCTTCGGAGCCCCGGGTGCGCCCAACCGCGCCGACCTGATCGACGCCCGGAAGGCCGGCGCCGCAGGCGACGGCGCGACCGACGACACGGCGGCCCTCCAGCGCGCGTTTGACGCCGCCGGGGCCTCGAGCGGCGGGGTGTTCCTGCCCCCGGGGGTCTACCTGACGAAGGAGCTCCACGTGCGCCCGGGCACCGCCGTCATCGGTATCCCCGCGTGGAACTACAGCGGGCCGGGCGGGAGCGTCCTTCGGCTAAAGGACGGCGATTCCACGTGCCTCTTGAATCTCACGGACGCCCGCGGCTCGTCGATCGAGGGCCTGGCGTTGGACGGCCGGGGCCTCGGCACGGGAGTCCATGGTATCTTCGTCAACCGCACCCGCTATGCGGAGCACGAGGACGGCTTCCGGATCGAGAAATGCCAGGTTGCGCGGTTCAGCGGGGACGGGGCCCATCTCTCGTGCACCTGGTGCTTCAGCGTGCGGCACTGCCAGATGGCCTACAACAAGGGCGACGGGATCAGCCTGCGCGGCTGGGACGGGTTCATCCTGGACAACTGGCTCTCCGGGAACGAGCGGGCGGGCTACGCGGCCCGCCAGGAGAACGCCTCGGTCACTTTCACGGCCAACCGGGTCGAGTGGAACGGCGAGGAGAACATGCTCGTCACCGGCGCCGACGGCTACCAGATCACGGGGAATTTCTTCGACCGGGCGGGAACCTGCGGGATCGCGCTCAGGCGGGGCAAGGTGCCCTGCACGCAGATGGCGATCACCGGGAACTACATCAAGAGGAGCGGGAAACTGGCCCATGCGGAGAGCCACGACTCGTCGCAGGTCTTCATGGACGGGTGCCAGGGGGTCACCTTCATCGGGAACAACCTCTGGTCGGGCCGCGACGATGGCGACGTGGGGACTTTTTCGCCGAGCTACGGCATCGTCTACGGGGGGCTTCGCAACTGCGTCATCAAGGACAACGTCCTGCACGACGGGGCCCTGAAGGCCCTCATGCTCGACCTCGGCGGGCAGGAGGAGGGCGTCATCGTAGGCGACAACCCGGGCCGCCTCTTTGCCGCGGGGCCCTGAACGCGATTTCCAGAGAACAGGGTGCCCCGCAATCGGCCTTCACTCCCATGCTCCTCTATATCCTTATCGGCTTCGCCGTCCTTCTCGTTGTGTTCCTCATCGCCGCGGCGCGCCAGCCGGACGATCTGCGCGTCGAGCGCAGCATCGAGGTCTCGGCTCCGGCCGCGACCGCGTTTGCCCAGGTGAACGATCTGCACAGTTGGCCGAAGGTGTCGCCCTACGCGAAGGACGATCCCGCGGCGAACTACGCGTTCTCCGGTCCGTCCGCCGGCGTGGGCTCAATTCTCGAGTGGGCCGGCAACTCCAAGGTCGGCACCGGACGCATGGCGATCACCGAGAGCCGGCCCAACGAGCTCGTGCGGATCAAGTTTGAATTCTTCAAACCCTGGTACTGCACCAATACGACCGACTTCACCTTCCGCCCGACCGGCACCGGCACCGAGGTCACCTGGACCATGTCCATGAAGAACAACTTCGTCGCGAAGGCATCGGGACTCGTCATGAACATGGACAAGCTGATGGGCGAAAGCTTCGAGGCGGGTCTCGTGAACCTGAAGAACCTCGCCGAAACGGCCGCGAGGAAGTAGCGTGGCCCGCACGTGGCGGGCGCCCGCCGCCACACGCCCACGCCGGCCCAATTGCCGGACAGTAGATTAGCACCATGCCCCCATTGACGTCCGCACCGCCCGACCGGCCGGGGCTCCGCGAGAAATTCTCGTACGGCTTCGGCAAC
>CAYPXZ010000084.1:1543-4642 GCA_964414785.1 uncultured Opitutaceae bacterium | reverse complement strand
CAATTCCCGCTCCCATGGACGACTACATAGAAAGACTCGTCGACCTAATCGATCCGTCGACCATTCGACTGAGAAACATGACCGTAGGGGAGGCGCGGGAGAGGGTTCTCCGTGGCTCCGCGGACTCGGTGCGGGAAATCGATGGTTCCTTCGCCATCGTCGCGCGGGAAGGCAAGCGAGTGCGGATGGCTCGCTCGCTTGACCGGCCGATGCGCTACTTCCTTGCCAAGCGCCGCGAGGGCCCCGCGCTCTTCGTCGCGGACCGAATCGACGCCATCCACCGGCAGCTCAAGAGCGAGGGGCTTGATGCGCAGTTCCACCCGAGCTACACGCGGATGGTGCCGGCGCACTATGTGGTGGAACTCCAGCTCATCGGCTGCCCAGATCCGGACCCCACCTACACGCGATTCTTCATGCCCGAGCGCAACGCGCTCCCCGGAGACCTCGACGTGATCGGCGAGGCCTATGTCGGAGCCCTTTCCGGTGAGGTCGACAAGTGGCTCACCAGCCTGCCGGAGAAGGAGCCGATAGGCGTCTGCTTCTCCGGTGGAGTCGACAGCGGAACCGTGTTTCTGACGGTCTATCACGTCATGCGCCGGCTCGGACTGAACCCAGCGAGGCTCAAGGCGTTCACTCTGAACTTCGGAGAAGGGCCCGACGTGCGCCAGGCGCGGGAATTTCTTGAAAAACTTGGCCTCGGCCTATTCCTCGAGACTATAGATGCGGATCCCGCGTCGATTGACGTTGGTGAGACGCTGCGTGTCCTGGAGGATTACAAGCCGCTCGACGTCGAATGCGCCTCGATGGGGCTCGCCCTGTGCAGGGGAATCCGGGCCCGCTATCCCGATTGGAAGCACCTTGTGGACGGGGACGGCGGCGACGAGAACCTGAAGGACTACCCGATCGAGGAGAACCCCGAGCTGACGATCCGCAGCGTGGTGAACAACCTGATGCTCTACCAGGAGGGCTGGGGTGTCGGCCGCATCAAGCACTCGCTCACGTACAGCGGCGGTCTGAGCCGCAGTTATGCTCGCACCTACGCGCCCGCGCGGCAGTTCGGGTTCGAGGGCTTCAGCCCGTTCACGCGGCCGGCGGTGATCGCCGTCGCCGAGGGCATCCCGTTCGCCTCCCTAAGCGCGATGGCGGTCGACAGGCTCTACTCGCTCAAGGGCGAGGTCGCTCGGCGCGGCATCAAGGCGCATTTCGGCGTCGACATGCCTGTCTTCGCTAAGCGCCGCTTCCAGCACGGAGCGATCCCGGTCGATAACTTGCGCCGTCAGATGGTGCCTCCCAGTCCCGACTACCGCAGGCAGTACCTTTCGATCTACAAGTGAGCAGCATGGCCTCGGTGTACCCGACGCGGGGCCGCACTGCCTGGATTCTCGCTCAGCGCCCGCCAAGGCCCGCTGTTCCCGACCCCTACGCGCCCCATGGCGTCTTCCTCGAACGGGAGCGCCTGTCTTCCGGCGCCGTCTCCGATTCCGGCGTCGTCCTATTGACCAACCGCGAATGTCCCTGGCGCTGCCTGATGTGCGACCTGTGGAAGGACACCACCCGCGACTCCGTCCCGGAGGGGGCGATTCCGCGGCAGGTGGAGATCGCGGTTCGGACCTGGTCGGACCAAGGGGCGCTCCCGGTGCAGGTGAAACTCTACAACAGCGGGAGCTTCTTCGATCCCGCGGCGATCCCGCCGGCCGATTACGCGCCGGTAGCCCGGCAGATCGCTTTCGCGAGCCATGTGGTCGTGGAATCGCATCCGCTCCTGGTCGGCGATCGTGCTCGAGTGCTGCGCGACCTGTTGCCCGGGTCGCTCGAGGTCGCAATGGGCCTCGAAACGGCGCACCCCCAGGTGCTGGAAAAGCTGAATAAGAAGTTCGACCTGGCGCAGTTTGCGAGGGCCGCCGAATACCTCGCGACCGAAAGGATCGCTCTGCGCGCGTTCCTCCTGGTTAACCCACCGTTCCTCGACGAAGCTTCGGGCCTGGAATGGGCGGTGAAATCGGCGGAGTTCGCATTTGAGTGCGGTGCGGGTGTGGTGGCGCTGATTCCAACCCGGGTGGGCAACGGCGCCTTGGAGCGACTTCGCGAGTCGGGAGATTTCGCCCAGCCGACGCTCGCCATGCTTGAGGCGGCACAGCGGGCTGCGCTTGCGCTCGGCCGCGGCCGGGTGTTCGCCGATACCTGGGCCCTAGAACCCTTCTCCGCTTGTCCCCACTGCTTCGGTGCCAGGCGCGAAAGGCTGGAAAGGGTGAATTGGACGCAGCTGGACGAGCCCACGGTCCACTGCGACGCCTGCGGCGGATCCTAGGTGGGGAGCCTCACTTGTTCGCCACTGCCCGTTGCGGGCCGGGACCGCCTACCAAGCGACGAGTCGCGGCAGCACCAGGATCTTCATGAATTCGCCCAGCCGGCGGACCACGTCGGAGAAGGATTCGTAGTCAACGGGCTTTTTCACGTAGGCGCTGCAGCCAAACCTGTGGCACTGGTTGACCTCATCCGGATTGTCGGTCGTCGAAAGCATGATCACGGGCAGCATCTTCAGGTCGGGGTCGGACTTCACCCTGCGCAGAACCTCAATTCCATCGACCTTGGGCATGCGGATGTCGAGCAGGAGCACGAACGGGTTCAGGTTAAGGAAGCGTTCCCTGCGGTTCGTCAGGCTGAAGAGATAGTCCAGGACGGACTGACCGTCCCGGAACTCGATGAACTCGTTGGGCATTCCGATGTCCGCAAAGTTCTTCCGTATCAGGATCGAATGTCCCTCATCGTCGTCGACGATGAGGATTGTGGGTAAACGCGACATGATGCTGATCGAAATTGGCCCAAGGCCTTCCGCCGGGACACGTTGCCCATAACTCCCCGGGCCACAAGCAAATCGTTTAATTGGGGTAACGGGGGTGGGTTCACCGGGTCCGAAGGGTTCCTTCTGCTGATAACACCCCATAGTGCGGCATCTTAGGCTCGGTTACCCTGATTGGCAGCCCCCGTCGAAATGGGTCCACCCGATTTGTTAACATGTCGCCTCTGTGGCCAGGAACACCGCCCGGCTCGCCTTGAACCGGGTGAGAAGGCCCTTTGTGTGCGCTGCGACTCGGTGCT
>CAYPXZ010000084.1:0-1443 GCA_964414785.1 uncultured Opitutaceae bacterium | reverse complement strand
ACGCTGGCGGCCCTTCACATGCCGGCCCGCCTTGGATGGGGGAGGTTCGATTGGACCCCTGCTTGCCGGGCTGCCCACTTCCTAGGACGCTGGGCCATCCCCGAGGTGCAGGTTCTCGCCGTCCTCGTCGCCCTTGCGAAGCTCGGAAGCGTGGTCGACGTGAGCATCGGTCCCGGATTCTGGTGCTATTGCGCCATGGCGCTCTCTCTGCTCATAGCGCAGAACAGCTTCGACTTTGACCCCACCACCCAGCCGCGCGCCGGGATCGGGGCCAAGAGAGCGACCGCGCCATGAACCGCGAGAAAGCTCCTCCCTCCATAGATGGGCCGTCCGCGTCGCTGGCACTGGCGATCGCCGCGTCCATCATGCTTCTCGCCGCGAACCTGCTGCCCATTCTCACGACGGAGTCCTCGGGGAAGACGCGCAACGACACCATCCTGTCCGGCACGATCGAGCTCTGGAGGCATGGCCTCGGAGCGATCGCCGCCATCGTCTTCACGGCGAGCATCTTGATCCCTATCCTGAAGATCGCGGGCCTGGGATGGCTCCTGATCAAATCCCGCGAAGCCGCCCCTGAGGATTCGCGGCGCCTGACGCGGGTCTATGCCGCGATCGACTTCATAGGGCGCTGGTCGATGCTCGACGTCTTCCTAGTGACCTTCCTCGCGGGACTGGTGCAGTTCGGCGGGTATTCGACCGTGACGCCGCGGAGCGGCATCGTGGCCTTCGCCGCCGCGGTCGTGCTCACGGTTTTTGCCACCCAGGCCTTCGACCCGCGGGTCCTCTGGCGCAATTCGCCTTACGTCCAATCATGAGCGCAAATCCGGAGCCCAGGGTCTCGCGAGCCTCAGCCTTTCCGCTCATCTGGGTGGTCCCCATCGTCGCCGCCGCGGTGGGCGGCTGGCTGGCGTTCCGTGAGCTGCACGGCAAGGGGCCGAAGATCACGATCGACTTCGCCGACGGGTCCGGCGTGGAGGCCGGTAAGACCGTCCTGGAATACAAGGGCGTGTCGGCGGGGATCGTGGAGGCGGTGGAGCTCAAACCGGGCCTCACGGGGGTCAGCATCCGCGTGCGCCTAAAGGAGAACGCCTCTTCGCTCGCAAGCGCGGGCGGCAGGTTCTGGATCGTGCACCCGGAGATTGGATTCTCCGGGGTGAGGGGCCTCGACACTCTCGTTTCCGGCGTGCGCATCAGCGTGCTCCCAGGCACAGGACCGCGCGCGCTGCAATTCACGGGCCTCGACAAGACCCCGGCGCCGGACGTAACGGACCAGGGCCGCGCCTTCATCTTGCAGGGCAACAGGCTAGGCTCCCTCACCTCCGGTGCCCCGGTCTTCTATAGGGAGTTCAAGGTCGGGGCCGTTGAGGCGAGCCGCCTCTCCGACGACGCGACCATGGTGCTCATCCGCATCCACCTGGACGCCCCCTACGCCGATCTCGTGCG
>CAYPXZ010000083.1:0-4814 GCA_964414785.1 uncultured Opitutaceae bacterium | reverse complement strand
ATCTCGGCGCACAGCCACCTCTTCCAAAGCCCGCTGCGCGGGCTCGGGCACGACTCGACGCTCTACGGCTGGCTCTCCGCGATCAACCGAATCAACCGGTACTCGACCCCGGACGACCTCTACTGGTTCTGCCTGCACGGCTCGCTCGACTACCTTCGAAACGGGATCACGACCGCGTACGACTTCACGTACTCCGGGGGGCTTGGGGGAGGCCAGCACTCGGTCGGCGCGGGCGAGAAGTCCGACATCCCGCCGCCGGACCAGGAGCCCTACGAGAGGAGCCAGATCCGGGCCAAGCTCGACTCGGGCATCCGCTTTGTCGACAGCGTGAGCATCGTGCCGCTCGGCTCCGAGGAGGAGATCCGGCAGCGGTTCGAGCGGGTGCTGGCCTATGCGCGGCGGTTCTCGGGCAACCCGCGGTTCCTGAAGATGGCCATAAGCGGCTGGGTCCAGCTGGCCCCCACCCGGGCCGCGGCCGACCGCGAGGCGAGGTTCATGCGCGACTTCGGGCTCATCAACCAGGCCCATTTCCTCGAGAGCCCCGAGCGGGTCGAGGCCCAGCAGGCGAAGTTCGCCTGGTACCGCGACTCCGGGGCCCTGGGCCCGAACTTCATCTTCGCCCACTTCGTCCAGACCAACCCCGACATCGTCAGGCAGGCCGCGGCCTCGGGCGCCAGCATGTGCTGGCAGCCGACCTCGAACGGCAGGCTCGGCTCGGGCGTCGCGGACGTTGTCGCGTACCGTGCCGCCGGGATGAGGATCGGCATGGGCTTGGACGACCAGTCGTGCACGGACATCTCCGACCCCTTCCAAAACCTTCGGATAGGCCTCTATGCGATCCGGGACCTCTACAGGGACGCGAGCGTCCTGAAGGTGAGGGACGTCCTGGTCATGCACACGATGGGCAGCGCCGAGATCCTGCACATCGAGGACCAGGTCGGGAGCCTCGAGAGGGGCAAGTGGGCCGACTTCCTCGTGGTCGACCCGCGCTCGCCGGACACGGGCCCCATCCACGACCCGGTGGCGACCTACGTCCTGGCTTGCGGGCTGCGCAACCTGAAGCAGGTTTACGTCGCGGGCGACCTCGCCGTCGACGGGATAAGGCTCGTCGGGGCGGACGAGCCCGCGGTCCGCGCCCAGGTCGACGCGCGGATCGCCCGGCTCGAGGACACCGCCGACCGCAACGAGGCCCAAGCCGCCAAACCCTGACGCCCATGCTGGTCACCCAACAGCCCCTCCTGAGGAAGTTCTGGTACCCGGTCATCCCGGAATGCCTCCTTAGGGAGGGCCCGAAGCCCTTCACGCTCCTCGGGCGCGAGCTGGTCCTGTGGCTGGACGGCGCCGGGGTGGCGGTCGCCATGGACGACCGATGCCCCCACCGCCACGCGCGCCTCTCCAAGGGGTGGATCCAGGACGGGCAACTGCAGTGCGGCTACCACGGCTGGACCTTCAACGCCGAGGGCCGCTGCACGCGGATCCCGCAGAAGGACGACGACGATCCCGCCGGGATCTGCGTCGCGCGGCACCGGACCGCCCGGCGCTACGGCTACGTGTGGGTGGCCCTCGAGGAGCCCCTCGCCCCGCTGCCCGAGGTCGAGGAGGACACGGACCCGGCGTTCCGGCGTATCTACGAGTTCTACGAGCCGTGGAAGTGCAGCGGGCTTCGCCTCATGGAGAACTCCTTCGACAACGCGCACTTCAGCTTCGTCCACCGCAACACGTTCGGGAAGCTCGACTCGCCGCAGCCGAGCCGGATGAACCTCCACCCCTTCGACAGCGGCCTCGGCTTCACGATGGACACGGTCGTTCCGGTCAAGAACGTGCCGCTCTCCATGAAGGCCCTCAACATGGCGACGGCGGAGACGGTGCGCAACAACACCGGGACCTGGTGGATGCCCTTCTTCCGCAAGCTGAGGATGCGCTACCCGACGGGGCTCGTGCACACGATCGTCACCGCCGCGACGCCGATCAGCGACCACTCCTCCCAGATCATCCAGATCGCGTACCGCAACGACACCGAGGCCGAGGCGAAGGCCGCGGACATCATCGCGTTCGACCGCGCGGTCGTGACGGAGGACCGCGAGGTGCTCGAGTCGACGACGTTCGACACCCCGGTCGACCTGAGGAGGCGCGAGGAGATGCACATGGCCTCCGACCAGCCGGGGCTCCTCATGCGCAGGCAGCTCCTCGCCCAGTTCCAGGCGCACGGCGAGGAGGAGGCCCACGGCTGGTCCGGCCGGAGCCACGCGGAGGCCCCGCAGTACGGCGCCCACCACCCCTTCGCGACCGAGGCCATGTGCCTTGAGATGACCTACGGGGAGGCGGGGGCGGGCGACGGAAAACGGTCCGGGGCCGAGGAGAAGAGGCACTGACCAGGCGGGCGGAGCGGGGCATGGAACATGCTCACCTGGCTCCCAGCATGCCCGGCGCCCCTCCAAGAACCGCCGCCCGAAGCGCCTCGTTCCTGCGCGGCGACTACCTCTCCGCCATCGAGAACGTCGCCCAGTCGATCGGCACGATGGGGCCGGTCGCCACCATCGGGACCGTGCTGCCGCTCCTCATCTACAAGTCGGGCAACGGGACCTGGCTCCTCTTCCTCGGGGTCATGGCGGCGTTCTGCCTCATCTCCTCGAGCCTGGGTGTCTTCGCCTCGCGGATCGCCTCGGCGGGGTCCCTTTCGGCGTACGCCGAGCACGGGCTCGGCAAGTGGGCCGGCACCCTGACCGGCTGGTCCTATGTCGTGGCGATGACCTTCGTCGTCACGAGCTCGGGCATCTCCTGCGCCTACTACCTGGCGATCGTCCTGTCCCATGCGACCGGGCATGCCCTGGGGGCGCCGGGCCTCGTCGCGCTCACGGCGCTTGTCGTCCTCCTTGCCTGGTGGCCCGCCCACCGCGACGTCCGGCTGTCGACAAAGATGATGCTCGGGGCCGAGTCCTTCTCGATCCTCGTCATTGTCGTCATCCTCGTGGCGGGGATGGTCGGCACGCACCACTGGGTCGACCGGCCCCAGCTGCGCCTGGAGGGGGCGGGCTTCGGGGGATTCAGGCTCGGGTTCGTGCTCGCGTTCATGACGCTCGCGGGGTTCGAGAGCGCGTCGGCCCTGGGCGAGGAGGCGCGGGACGCGACCCGCACGCTTCCACGGGTCATGCTCCTTTGCATCCTGCCCACCGGCGTCCTCTTTGTCGGGAGCATCTACTGCCTGACCGTGTTCTCCCACAGCCTGAACCTCGCCCTCGACCAGACGGACGCGCCGCTGGACATGATCGCGCGCTCGATCGGGCTGCCCGCCCTCGGCTGGGTGAGCTCCCTCGGGGTCGCGATAAGCTGCTACGGATGCGCCGTCGGGGGGCTCAACGCCGGGTCGAGGGTCGTCTACTCGATGGCCCGCAGCCGGCAGCTGTGGGGTTACTTCGAGGCGATCCACCCGGCGAACGGCACGCCGCACCGCGCCCTCGCCCTCTTTGCGGCGGTGGCGGTCGCCGTCCCGTGCGCCATGATCGGAATGGGCGTCACGATGGCCGACGCCATGGACTGCCTCATGCAGATCGCGTCGTTCGGCTTCCTCGGGGGCTACCTGGTCGTCTGCATCGCGGCCCCCGTCCACCTCGCCTCGCGCGGTGAGCTCCGGATCGGGCGCCTCGCGGTCGCGGTGGTGACTACGGCGGTCATCGGGGCGGCGTTCCTGCTGAGCGCCATGCCGGCGCCCAACGGGCCATGGCGCTACCTGCTCTATGTGTTCGGGGCGCTCCTGGTCCTTGGCATGGGGGTCTCGGGAAGGCTCCAGGGGGCGCCGCCGCCGGAGCCGGCCTCAGCGGACGCCGTAAGCGACGCCCAGCTTCCTTAGCCACCTCCTGTAGGCGGCCGCCATCGCGTCCGAGGGCAGGTGGATCTCCGCCCCGGGCTCGAGCGGCAGGAGCGCGGGGCGCTGCGACTCGACGATCGGCACGTCCTGGCCCGTCACCCGGTCCTGGTAGCCGACGAGTTCGCGGTCGCTCTCCCCGGTGTCGTAGTTCACGGCCATCAGGGTCCAGACCAGGCTCTCGGCCTCGTCGACCGGCGTGACCGCGTCCATCATCGAGAACTTCTCCCCCGCGTGGGACTTCGTGAAGCTCCCGGCAAGGGGGCGCAGGACCCTGTAGGTGTAGAGGACGTCGACCTCGCCGGTGCCGTCCGGGCCGTCCCGCCAGACGCGCCGGACCCGGATGTCCCGGGCGACCGGGCCCCCGGGGCCCTCCTCGACCCTGTAGTCCCCCATGGCGAGGCGTCCCGGGTCGGGCTGCGGGGCCCCGTGCACGAAGGGATAGTGGCCCACGTCCAGGAAGTTCTCGAGGACCCGCGTCCCCCAGGCCCTGAACCGGTAGGGCCCGGACACCACGGTGCGAAACGAGGGGTCATCCCACTCCGGGGGGATCGGGACCCCATGGGAGGGCGCCCCGAGCGAGACCCACACGAGGCCGCACCGCAGCTGGACGCGGAAAACCTCCGCCCTGGCGCGCAGCGGCTCGGCCAACTCAGGATGGGAAGGGACGTGGATGCAGGCGCCTGCCCCGTCGTAGCGCCACCCGTGGTAGGGGCAGACGAGGCACCCGTCCTGCACGCTCCCGAGGGAGAGCTTGGCGCCGCGGTGCCGGCACTGGTCGCGCCATGCGTGGACGGTCCCCGAGTCGCTCCAGAGGACGATATCCACGCCCAGAAGTCGCGCCGCCCTCACCCTGCCCTCCTCCACCTCCGAGGCGCGCGCGACGGCGTGCCAGTCGTTGAGGATGACGGGGTCGTTCAGCATGCGGTCCCTGTAGCGCCTTGCTTGCCAA
>CAYPXZ010000082.1:0-4940 GCA_964414785.1 uncultured Opitutaceae bacterium | reverse complement strand
TCGTTGCCGAAGCTAAGGCCTGCGCCAACTACAGATGAAATGTCATGGATGGCTACTCCCGCCCACAATCCGAAATCTGCTTGGCTCAGGTGCAGGAGGTGGCCAGCGAGGGGAAAGACGTAGAGCGCAATGGCGTTCAACAGGAAGATTGTGCCGATGGATACCGCAATCTGTGCCTCTGAGGCAACGATGACCGAGCTGACGGCGGCAATAGCCGAGCCGCCGCAAATTGCCGTTCCGGCGGAAACCAGCAGGCTGGTCTTAGAGTCTAACGAAAACCGGCGTCCGAGCCAGCGGCCAAGCAGCAGCGTGGCGCCGATAGTCGCGGCTGCGAACAATGAGCCGTCAAGACCCAGACGAAGTACCGCCGGCAGGTTCATACCGAAACCGAGCAGGACCACGCTAACTTGGAGAAGCCACTTGGTAACCGTGTGGTTCCAATGGGCAAGCGGGTGCCCGACGAAGAGAGTGAAAAGGATGCCGGCGACAAGGGCGGTCGATGGGGAAGCCCAAAGAATCAGTGCGACGGCAAACACCACGAGCGCTGTAACTCGGGCCTTCTGCTTAAGTAGAGTCGCCTGCGGCTTCAATTGTGGCGGATTGCTGACTTCTGAGTGATCAGCGGCGTTCATTGTGACTCGAGAATAGCGTCGTTTCTTCGATGCAACAAAGACATTGTTTATATGGATAGTATGCATTAAAGACATATCATGAATCGGAACCACCTCGCACTTTTTCGGGCGGTTGCTCAAGCCGGAAGCATCAGTGGTGGCGCTACGGCTGTGCGGGTGAGCCAACCTGCAGTTTCCCGGCAGATTGCCGAGCTTGAGAAGGAATTAGGTGTCCGTCTTTTGGACCGTCTTCCACGCGGTTGCCGTCTCACTGAAGCCGGTGGAATCCTGGCAGGTTACGCCTCTCGCTGGCAGTCATTGGAAATAGACGCGGCACGTGCGATCGAGGAATATCGTGGGCTTAAACAGGGCAGGCTTACCGTGGGTGCTAGTCTCACCATTGGCGGCTATCTTGTTCCTGAATTGCTCGCCGAGTTTCACAGCCGATTTCCGGAGATCGAACTGCAAACGGAGATCGGCAACACTGACCGGGTCCATCAAGCTCTTATAGCTGGCGTTGTCGAATTAGGGATGACTGAGGGGCTTTTGGAGACGGAAGAGTTGGAATCCACGGTGTTCTACCAGGACGAGTTGGTTCCTATAGTTGCGCCCGACCACCCGCTCCTAAAAAGGAGTGGCGTGACAGCACGCGAGATGTGCCGTGAGCCGATTCTCTTTCGAGAGGAAGGCTCCGGGACTCGGGCTGTCGTGGAGAGGGCGCTGCGCAAGAAGGGGATTACGGTTCGGCCTATCCTCTCGCTCGCGAGCCCTGAGGCTATTAAGAACGCGGTCGCCGCGGGCATGGGCGTGGCGATTGTCTCGCGTCTAATTGTATCGTTGGAAGTGCAGGCCGGCACTCTGGGAATCATACCGGTCAAGGATCTGTCGATCCTGCGTCCTTTGCATTTGCAACGGGTCCGCGGGCGGAGCCTCAGCCCATCTCTAAGCAAATTTCTGGAGATCGTTGAGAAGCGAACCCCCCGCGTGTTCGCTTGAGATAGAATGTGCCGCTCCGGGCCGTGAAAACCGAGGCCAGCAATTAGTTGCGGCGCTGATCCGGGAGATCGCCCTTTACGCGGCACGTGCTGAGCCCAAAGGGAACATAGGCAGGACAAAACCCGACGAAGGCTGTAAGGAGCGGGACCATGCCAACCAGGCCCCACCAGCTCTTGAAGTAATAGCCAGCGCCAAGGATGCCGACGGCAACGAAAATGCGAATGACCCGATCAATCGAACCGATGTTTGTTTTCATGCTGTTTTGAGGTTTATGTTGAGTGACTATGCTGCAAAGCGGCTTGGTGGCTAGGGTGTCCGCACCGGCAGTCCGCTTTCCTGCCAACTCGAAAAAGTTCCCATATTGGAAGTGTCGAAGCCTTCCGCCTTTAGTATGGATGCGGCCATTCCTGACCGTATGCCGGACTGGCAATAGAGCAGGATGCGTTTGCTCCGGTTCTTGTTCAGGAAGGGGGTCCAGCGCTCCCGCTGGCCGCGCAGATCGCTGAGTGGAAGGAGGAAAGCTGCTCGGGCAACGCCCGCGTTCCATTCAGCCGGTTCGCGTACATCGACGAGCACAGCAATTCCTGTTTCAACAGCGGCAGAGGCTTCTTTGGGAGACATTGTAGGACGACTTTTGAAGAACATTCGTGCGATAATGAAAACCGCGCCGAGAATGGGAATTAGGAGGAACGGATTCATGGCGTTGCCTCACACTTATCCGCCGGCTTGGCGACGGGCGGCGGCACGGCATGGGCACGGGCATGCACCACGTAGTAAATGAGCGGCACCGCAAGGGGACTAATCAACAGCGAGGCGATGGCCCCGAAGAGGAGTGAAATGGCCAAACCCTGGAAGATCGGATCGGAGAGGATCACAAGTCCTCCCACCACCACGGCAAAGGCGGTCAGCATCATGGGCCGGAAGCGGACCGCTCCTGATTCGATGCACGCATCGCGCAAGGGGCGGCCGTGGCTCAGTCTCAATTCGATAAAATCGACCAGGATGATGGAGTTCCTCACGACGATGCCGGCGCCCGCCATGAATCCGATCATCGAGGTGGCAGTGAAAAAGGCTCCCATGATTGCGTGTGCTGGCAGGATGCCGACCAGCGAAAACGGGATGACCGTCATCACAATGAGCGGCGTGGTGTAGTTTTTGAACCAGCCGACCATGAGCATATAGATTAAAACCAGCACGGCGCCAAAGGCGAGGCCGAGGTCGCGGAACACCTCAATCGTAACCTGCCACTCGCCATCCCATTTCATTGCCGGCTCTCCGTCATCGGAAGGCATCGTTGAATTGTAGACCGTGATGCTCTCCTGCGTGCCACCGTACGCGCGCCCATCGAGCTGCGCCAGAGCGTGGTTCATCTTGAGGATTGCATAGACCGGACTCTCAATCACGCCGGCAACGTCGCCCGTCACGTAGGTCACATTTCGCAGGTTTTTGTGGTAGATATTCCGCTCGCTGGGTACCGTTTCGAGGGTAACCAGTTCGCGCAGGGGGACGAGCGGCGCTTGGGGGTTCATTTCCGAACGCACCGGCAGAGCGAGCAGATCGTCGGGGCGGGCCCGCAGGGCGCGCGGCAGTTCCAGCACCACGTTGACGGGCTCGCGGGCGTTGAGAAGGTGCATCAGGGTCACGGGATAACCTTGCGCCGCCATCTGGACCGTACGGGTGATGGCGGCTTCGGTCACCCCTTGCAAGGCGGCCTTGGCCTGATCGATATGCAAAAGGGTCTTCGGCTGCTCGGCTTCCACATACCAATCCACGTCAATGACTCCCGGGGTGGTGCGGAAGATCTCGCGGACTTGGGCCGCAAGCTTGAGGCGGGAGTCCTCGTCTGGAGCGTAGATTTCGGCAACCAGTGTCTGGAGAACTGGGGGGCCAGGCGGAACCTCGGCGACGGCCACCGCGGCGCCGTATTTGGCCGCGATGGCAGCCAGGGCGGGGCGCACGCGTTTGGCGATCTCGTGGCTTTGGGCGCGGCGTTCGTCCTTGGGTAGGAGATTTACCTGAAGATCCGCGACACTCGGTCCACGGCGGAGAAAGTAATGGCGGACCAGCCCGTTGAAATTGAAAGGCGAAGCGGTGCCGGCATACACCTCGTAGTCACGGACCTCTGGTTCGGAGCGGATAGTCGCCGCCATCTCGCGGGCAACCCGGGCGGTCTGTTCGAGTGTACTGCCTTGCGGCATATTTAGGATCACCTGAAACTCGGATTTGTTGTCGAAGGGCAACATCTTCACCTTGACGGCCCCGATGCCGACGAGCCCCATCGCTCCGACCGTAGCGGCAGCGACGACGAGCAGGAATCCCCAGCGCCAGGAACGATGGTCCAGGAGGGGGCGCATCGCCCGTTGGTAGAGGCGCGCGAACCAGGTGTCCGGAGTGGCTTCTTCTGCGGCCTCCTCTTCCTCGGTGAGCGGTGAATCGATGAACGCGGCGGCATGGGCCGGCCGCGAGGCGTGGCCCTTCAGAATCTTAAGCGCCGCCCAAGGGGTGACCGCGAAGGCGACCAGGAGCGAGAATAGCATGGCCGCACTCGAACCGATGGGGATCGGGCGCATGTAGGGCCCCATGAGTCCGCTGACAAAGGCCATCGGCAGGACCGCCGCGATAACGGCCCAGGTAGCGAGGATCGTGGGGTTTCCGACCTCATCGACTGCCTCGACCGCGATCTGGAGCAGGCGCTTGCGCCGGCAACTGGGCAGACCCATGTGGCGGACAATGTTTTCGACGACGACGATCGCGTCATCCACGAGGATGCCGATAGAGAAGATGAGGGCAAAGAGCGTGATCCGATTGAGCGTGTAGCCGTAGAGATAGAAAACGAGGAGCGTGAGGCCCAGCGTCACGGGAATCGCCAGGAGAACGACCAGGGATTCGCGCCAACCGAGGAAGAGGAGAATCAGAATCGCGACGCCGAAGACCGCCAGTCCCATGTGGAGCAGCAGTTCGTTGGATTTGTCGCGGGCGGTCGCCCCGTAGTCGCGCGTGACTGAGACGCCGATGTCGGCTGGTATGAGGTTGCCGCGGAGGCCATCCACTTTGGCGACCACCTCTTTGACGACATCCACGGCGTTGGCGCCAGGGCGTTTGGCGATGCTGAGTGTAACGGCGGCTTCCTCGTTCGGGACGTTTCCGCCGTGGCCGAAGAGCACGTAATCCGAGGGATCAGCGGGCCGATCGGCAATTTGGGCTACCTCGCGCAGGTAGATCGGCTTGCCATCGAAGACGCCGACGACGACGGCTCCGACATCCTTGGCGTTCCTAAGAAAGTCACCGGTCTGGAGGAGGGTCTCGCGATTGGCGAAGGCTTGCGACCCCGTT
>CAYPXZ010000081.1:0-5214 GCA_964414785.1 uncultured Opitutaceae bacterium | reverse complement strand
GCTTCGCGTGCTTGTAGAACGAGTTCTCGAACCTGAGGACGGCGATGACCAGGCCGGGCCCCCCGTCCAGGAACCCGAGCTGCAGGACATAGGCCTTGAAGAAGGCCCAGCACGCCCGGAAGAACGCCTTTGAATACCCCGCCGACGCGCCCTGGCGCACCTGCTTGCCGACGCCGAGGGACGTGTAGCGGTTCATCTTGCCGATCGCCTCGGACAGTGTCCGGTACGGGATCTGCGTGATCGGGTTCTGCATCCGGCCAAGCCGGCCGTCGAGCACCCAGCCCTCGTGGACATCGTCCTCGGCGGCGTACCGCATGCGGCCCCGCCTGAAGAGCTGGGGCTGGCGGTAGTCGGGATACCACCCGCTGCGGCGGATCGTCCGGCCTAGGAGGATGTTGCGCCGAGGCACGAGGTAGGCGTCCGCCGAAGCGGGGTCGGCGACAATGCGCAGGATCTCGTCCCTTGCCTCGGGCGTGCAGCGCTCGTCGGCGTCCAGGCTGAAGATCCAGGGCTGGGTCGTGTGCTCGATCCCGGCCTGCCGGAGCTCCCCGAACTTCTTGAACTCGATCTGGACGACCCGCGCGCCGTGCCCCGACGCGATCTCGAGAGTGCGGTCCGTGCTGAACGAGTCGATGAGGACCACCTCCTGGGCCCAGGCGACGCTTTCGATCGCTGGCCCGATCTTCTTCTCCTCGTTCCTCGAGAGGATGAAAACGGATACCGGGGGTTGGGTTGCCATGGCGGAACTCGGCCGGGAAGCCTCAGACCATTCCCAGGGCAGAGCGAGTGATTTGATACATGTAGCCGCAGGACCTCCACGCCCGCACAAGCGCCCGCTTAGCCCGGTCGCCCCTGAAGCCGACGAAGAACACGAGCGCCGCGGCGCCAAACCCGATGATCTTCAGGGCGCTGCCGAGCGCCCTCGACGCGAGGAATCCGTAGCGCGATCGGCCGCAGGCCCGCAACGTCCTCACGTTGTCGACGACCCGCGAGCGGGCCGAGTCGAACGCGTGGCGCAGCGCGTAGCCCAGCGTCAGCCTGCTGGCGGGGATCTGGTGGCGCGCCTTAGCCCCGGGAACGAACCACGCCTCGAGGCCGACGGCCCTGATCCGCCGGATCATCTCGCTGTCCCCTCCCCCGAAGAGCATCGCACCCTGCCTGTCGAGCTGGGTGTCGAACTTCCCGAAGCGCGTGAAGACCCACTTGGGGAACGCGAAGTTTGCGCCCATCGGCGCCTGCTCCGGCGGAAGGGGCCCCGGGTCGGTCCGGAACCCGAGCGCCCTGTGGGCCCCCTCCAGCCACGGGGGTATCCCGTCCGGGAACACGGGCTCGACCTCGCCGCCCACGACGCCGATGGAATGGGACCGCTCCGAGGTGAAGGGGGCCACGAGCTGGGTCAGCCAGGTGGGATCGACGATGATGTCGTCGTCGACGAGCGCGACGACCTCGCCCTTGGCCTCGTCGATCGCCCGGTTTCGGCCGTGGTCGAGCCCCTGGCGCATCTCGAGGACGTAGCGTGGCGACGGAGTCGCCGCCATGAAGGACGAAACCACGTCCTTGGTGTCGTCCTTCGAGTTGTTGTCGATCACCAGAAGCTCCCAGCTGTCGGCCGGGTAGTTCTGGCGGACAAGCCCGGCAAGCGTCTCCCGGAGGAACCGCGAGCGGTTGTAGGTGATGACGGCGACGGTTATCCGCTGTTTTGGCATCTAGGATCGAAGTCTAACGTGTATGATTTTGGTTTGATAACCAACGAGTTGCAATTAACCAAGCTCTAATCCGAAAAAAACTCTGGACGGATCGGCTCCAGTTTTCATGATCCGCCACGCATCAGGAACGAATCGGCCCTCAAAAGCCGGTTCTGCCAACCGGGCCGGGAGCGGCCACGGTGGAACGGGCGAAAGCCCGGATGTGCGGGGCCGAAAGGCCTCGAACCGAAACGCTCCCGAAAACGATGACCGACCTGATGCAAGGGTCGGTCTTTTGTTTTCACCCTGTTGCGCGATTAAATCCACAAAGATCATCACGCACCATGACAAGCACAGCCGAACACTCCGGTATCCGCATCTCGGCGGATAACCCCAACCACCACCTTTGGAACAACCACGGGACATGGTTCCTGCACTACACCGTGCACCCCACGCCGTTCACAAAGGAGCGCATCCGAAGGTCGCTCGGGACAAAGGACCTGGAGATAGCGCGCACGCGGCGGGACACCTTCTTCGAGCATCTTGGGCGCAAGCAATTTGCGGCCTAGCGCGGCATCAGGCCGGAACGCCGGCCCGGCGGTCAAAGGCGAGCATGATCTCCGAGCCGATCGAATCGGCAAGGAGCCGACCCTTGGGCGTCAGCCGGACGCGCGAGGCGTCGCGCGACGCTAGGCCGCCCTCGACCAGCCGCCCGAACAGGGCGTCCACGCCCTCCCACGGGGCGTCCGGGCACCGCTCGCGCAGGGCCGCTGGGTCTACCCCCTCGTTCATGCGAAGCCCGAAGACCAGGGCATCCTCGGCGAGGAGTGCGGGGGTCAGGTTCGTCCGGTCCTCGGTCAGCCGCTCGCCGCGGCCGACCCGCAGGCCCCATTCCTCGAGGTTGGCGATGTTCGAGGCCCGCAGGCCCCCCTGCTGGGAGGCCGCGGACGGCCCGAGGCCGACCCATTCCGCCATGCGCCAGGTGTTGACGTTGTGCGCGCAGGCATGCCCCGGGCGCGCAAAATTCGAGACCTCGTACTGGGCGTAGCCCGCGGCGCCCAGCCTCTCCCACGTCCGCTCGTACATCCGGGCCTCGTTCTCGGGATCGAGCCTGACCCGGCCCTGCGAGAGCTTGATCCAGAGCGCGGTGTCCTCCTCGAAGGTCAGGCAGTAGGTCGAGATATGGTCGGGACCGAGCGCGACCGCCTTGTCGATGTCCTCGTCCCACTCGGCGGCGGTCTGCCCCGGCAGCGCGAACATGAGGTCCAAGTTGACGCTGGGGAATCCCGCGGCGCGGATCCGCTCGTAGGCACAGTAGACCTGCTCGCGGGTGTGGGCCCTGCCAAGCCCGTCGAGGAGCGCCGGGCTGAAGCTCTGGACGCCAAGGGAGATCCGGGTCACGCCGGCGGCCCTGAGGGCGCCGAGGCGCTCCTTGGTGACCGATGCCGGCGCCATCTCCACGGTCCATTCCGGGGCGCAACCGCCGCCCGGCAGTCCGTGGACAACCTCCGCGAGCCGGGAGAGGTCGGAGGGCGCCAGGAGACCGGGTGTGCCGCCGCCCCAGAAGACCGTGGCAAGGGGCCGGTTCCAATCGACAAGGCGCGCCTCGGCCGCCACACTTTTGATGAAACTCTCAACCGACCTTGCGGTCGGACTAACCTGATAAAACGCGCAGAAGTCGCAGGTATGGGCGCAGAAGGGTACGTGGACGTAAAGCCCGAGCGGCCCGGCATCCTCACCTTTGGCTTGCTCCTCTGTGGCGACAGCCCTCATTAATATCATCGAAATGGACCTCAAACGATTTTCTTTCGCGAGACAATTCCTGCCCGCGACCGGCGCTGCCTTTGCCATGGCCCTGTTGGGCGGATGCGCCACAATGAGCCTGACGAACCTCACCCCTTCGTCGCTCCCCGAGAATCCATCCGGGATTTACACGTTCACGCTGCGCGTGACCCCCAAGTCGAGCGCCGTGGTGCCTGACACCGTCGCGCCCCACATCATCGTCGGCGAGGCGAGCCACGACATGAGGCGAAGCGATGAGATCCCGGGCATCTACGAATTCGACTACAAGCTGCCGCCCGGCCAGAGCAGCATCGGCTACTACTACCTCGTCAACTACCAGACCGCGGGCAACGGCGTCCTCGACAACCGGCAGGCCTACTCCGAGCTCTCCCATGCTTCGATCGTCAGCCGCTACGTCCTGTCGCTCGAGGTGAACCGCGGCCCGGTCGGCGCCAGGATCGGCGTCCTCGGCAGGGGCTTCACGCCCCAGGACCTGATCGGCTTCGACGGGACGCCCGTCCGCACGGTCTACGAGTCCCCGACCTCGCTCGGGTTCTTCGTCCCGGCGCTCGCGTCCGGCAAGACCTACCGGGTCACGCTTTCGAGCGCTGCGGGCAACTCCGTGGTCGGCACGTTCCGGGTCGACTCGAGCGACGTGACCGCGATGCCGGGGGCCCTGAGCCTCACGCCCGGCCAGAAGCAGAGCCTCACCTTCTCGATCTCCCATCCGGCCCCCGCGGGCGGTCTCCTGCTTGACGTCACGACCGACGTTCCCGAGAGCGTGATCATGCCCGAGGTCATCGTGCCCGAGGGCCAGACTTCGGCCACCGTCACGGTGGAAGGCGGCAAGCCCGGCACGGGAAGCCTCTTCCTGAAGGGCTACGGAAGCGGGGAAGTCTCCGTTCCCGTGACGGTTGCGGCAAAACACTGACCGTTTCGGGCGCGGCCGCGCCCGCAGGCCAAAGATAAGTTGAAAAGCCGTCGTCCCGGCGCAATCCTGTGCGCCGTGGACAAAAAGGAAGCTAAGCTCTCGTTTGAAGAGGCCCTGACCAACCTCGAGACCATCGTCGAATCGATGGAATCGGGCGATGTGAAGCTGGCCGACCTCTTGGCTAAGTTTGAGGAGGGGAACAAGTTGCTTAAGCACTGCGAGGCCCGGCTAAAGGAGGCTGAGCTCAAGATCGAGCAGCTCAAGAAGGAGCGCGACGGGGTCTCGTTCGCAAAGTTTGAGACGGAGCGCGAGGGGTAATGAGCGAGAACCCAACCCGGCTCCTGGATGGGATCAGGGGACCCGCCGATGTGAAGGCGCTGGCGGCGGCGGACCTACCCCGCCTGGCGCAGGAGATCCGCGACGAGATCATCACCGTCACGGCCCGGCGCGGGGGGCACGTGGGCCCCAACCTGGGCGTCGTCGAGCTGACGATCGCGATGCACCGCGTCTTCGACACGCCGACCGACTCCTTCGTCTTCGATGTCGCCCACCAGGGCTACATCCACAAGCTGCTGACCGGGCGCGGCGGGGACTTCTTCCAGAACCTGCGCCAGAGCGGGGGGGCCAGCGGGTTCCTCTGCCGCTCCGAGAGCGCCCACGACGCCTTCGGCGCCGGGCACGCCGGAACGGCCCTGAGCGCGGCGCTCGGCATGGCCACGGCGCGCGACCTCAAGGGAACGGGCGAGCACGTGGTCGCGGTGTGCGGCGACGCCGCCTTCACCTGCGGCATCACGCTCGAGGCGCTCAACAACGTCG
>CAYPXZ010000080.1:0-5315 GCA_964414785.1 uncultured Opitutaceae bacterium | reverse complement strand
TATTCGCCACGAAGTCTTGGTGCTCCATTCCGAACCATTAGGGGGACCCGGGCGCAACAGCGTAGATTCGACAACTGAATTAACTCAACTTGACAAAAGGTTGTTGGATCGGGAAGGAGAAGTCTTATCTCCCGAGGAAATCTCCGTCCTGCGAGATTGGGCAATTATGGAGCACAAGGCCCGCTCGGCCCTTGGGATGATCAAGGCAAGGTATCATATTGAGTCCGAGCGAAACGGGCCATGACAGGGTCGCGCAAAAATGCGGCCGGCTTCATCACCGCCGTACTTAGCATCCGCAAAAGCTTCCGTCCGGTAACCGTCTCCATATCTAGGAACCAGTAATCCGCTGTCTAACCAGTGGGGACCACCTCGGTCCTAACGGGACACGGGGAGAACGATGTTCCGGCCTGACTATGCGTTGCTCTTTTCGGCGTCGCAACGACACTGAGCACGAGGAATCGCCTCGATCACCCGTCCCCTTCGGTCTAATTCGAACCGGCAGCATTGGTCGAGCATCGCGCGGAGCATGAGGCGGGCGCGTCGAACGCGGCTTTTTGTAGCGGTCAATGACAGACCCAGTTCGGTGCCGACTTCGGCGAGCGACTGTCCTTGAAATTCATGGCGGACCAATGGCTCGCGATACTTGATGGGCAGGGAGGCCACAAACCGCTTGAGCGATCCGGAGAGATCCACGGCATCCCGGCCGGTCGGATCTTCGGCTTCCAAGTCAAAATCCAAGGCAACATGTTCCCGGCGTGAACGATAGTGATCGATGACAACGTTGCGTGCGATACGATAGACCCATCCCTGAATCTTGGCCGGCTCCCGAAGGTTGGGCAGGCGCTTGAGGATGCGAACAAACACCTCCTGCATCAGGTCGTCCGCGTCAGCATCGGTTTGCGTGCGGGCACGCAAGAAACGGCGCAGAGGAGCTGAGAACTCAAGCCAGGAAGGGTCGGCCGGCTGCGGGGTGTGACCCGCTCGTGTCTGTGACGAGGCGATCATAGATCCTTTCTCTTGGTTCGCGCCGACCTCCGGCCGTCTTTGGTCCCAGGGCATTGGCCTCTGTTCGCCGCGGCCCATGGGCGAGATGCCGGCAAGGGGCCAGAAGCGCTGCTCGGGAGAATCTGATGAAAGATAGGCAAATTCTACAAACCTTCGTCACAGCATGTAGAAGCGCAACAAGCCGAGATTGGCTTGGTAGCAGTTACCTCGGCCGCAAACACCTTGCTTTCGAAGCCCCGCTTTGACCCCCAACTCGTGATCACGGCGTCGCTGTTGCCCTTGGCGCGAATAGCGATTTCGGCAAAGCCGGATTCTTCGAGAACCCGGATAAGATCTGTGTGTAGGGTCGCTCCAGCGAGACATCCACTGTGTAGCGCTAAGTCGCGCTTCACCTCGTCCGACAGCTGTTCACGAGCCACCACGTCTGATACGGCGAGGCGGCCGCCTGGCCGAAGCACCCTAAAAGCCTCCTGGTAGACGGGACGTTTATCAGGACAGAGATTGATGACGCAGTTGGAGATAATTACGTCAACGGAGGCGTCTGCAACGGGCAACGCCTCGATTTCCCCAAGGCGAAAGGAGACATTGGAATGCCCACCTTTCTTTGCATTGGCGCGTGCCTTTGAAACCATCTCGGAGGTCATATCGACGCCAATAACCTGGCCCGAAGGACCTACGGCACGAGCGGCGAGGAATGCGTCGAAGCCTGCGCCCGCGCCCAGATCCAAGACGGTCTGACCGGATTTGAGGGATGCCATTGCCACTGGATTACCGCAGCCCAGGCCAAGGTTGGAGCCCTCAGGGATACCGGCGAGATCGGCTTCAGAATAGCCGAGAGTACGGGCCTGAGCCCCCGCTCCGCAACCGCATTGGGACGCAGCCAACGGGTCCTTCAATTTGTCTGCATCGCAGCAGGCACTTCGAGCGCCGTCACTGATTGTCAGCGTGGTTTCGCCCATGGCGATCGATCCGTAGCGACTGCGGACCGCCTGCCGAAGGACTTCCGGATCTGGTGCGTTATGATTCATTCACCTAGTAAGACGATAAACCTTGTGCGAGGACGCAACAAATCGACCGATCTGAACATTCGCGTATGGACTCGCCTTTCGAGGAGGGTTTCTTGAAACGAGCTCAGAGGGCAAGGTTGGGCCATTTGGGGCCATCGCCCGACCAGACAAGGGAACTTAGGTGAGCGCGGTTCGTGAATGAGCCAACATTCACGGCCTTAGATGAAATTCGATTTTAGCTTACGGGAATCCAGTGAATTTCGTTAGGGGCCAAAATACTACGTGGGAAACAACAGGTTTAGATGCCCAATGTTGCTCCTTGGTGCACCCAGTTGCATTTTCAGAGAGGGTATTTCCCGTCTTCCGTAAATCACTCAACAAAAAGGCCCTTGGAGTGGATCCAAGGGGCTCAAATTGGGTGGAGGGGCTGGAATTGAACCAGCGACCTTCAGGTTGTGAGCCTAATGGCTCTCTCGCAGCATGTTAGTTTCCCTCTGGTGTGATGGACAGGGACCGACTGGGACGAACAGGGATGGGGCCAAAATGGACAGCATAACCTGTCATAAGAACAGGTGGCCGGACGTTAAGGACTGAGTTTCTTTGCCACAGTCTCGTTGCATGCGGCGCTCGCCTTCTTGACCGATTCAGAAGCAGCGGTATTAATTTAATACCATGCCAGTCCTTAGCTTCAAGGTTGACCCCCAAGCAGCGAGTCAGATCCGGGCGAAAGCTCGTGCCGCAAAGTCCTCGGTTTCCGCATACCTTCGAAAAGCGGCGCTTGGAGAAGGCGCTGCGACGCCAGCGAAAATCGTGCGCAAGAAACATCCGGTGTCGGGCCTGCCGTGCAACGCGGCGTCATCTAAAAGGCTTGTATCTGACGAGGAGATCCGTGCTGCGCTCGCGGACTTTCCATGAAATACCTTCTGGACGTCAACGCATTGCTGGCTTGGGAACACGGCAACTCGACACACCACGCTGCATTCCATAGGTGGGCGAAGGTGGTGGGGCGTAAGAGCCTTTGGACGTGCGCGCTGTCCGAGTTGGGCTTTCTTCGTGTATCGATGCAGGTGTTCGGCTACACCCTTCATCAGGCCTCTGAATCCCTGACCGTGCTCAAGCAGAATGCGGGAGGCTTCATCGAGGTCGCTCCTACTCCACGCCTGCCTGGTTGGGCCTCAATCGCCGCCCGAACTTCAGACGGCTACCTCACGCAGATCGCGCGCGAGAACAAGATGCGGCTGGCGACATTCGATGCGGGTATAAAGGATGCTGCGGTTGATTTGATCGGCTCTTGAGGCTGCACAGAGTTGCATTTCCAGGCGCGGTTTCCCCAAATTTCTGTAGATCGCTCAAAAAAAAGGGCCCTTGAATGTTCGATCTCGGAATAAGACTAGGAGTCGCCAAGGCTCTCGAGGCGCACAGGAAAGCGGGAGAGAAGGTTGCGATATGGCAGGGGGGTCGATCTCCTGCCTCCGAGGCAACGGCTCAGGAAGACGTAGAGGCATTTTGTCGAATTGGCCGGGGATTGCCGTGATCTTAGCGCGACCCCTCGAAGGGCAATGGCGGACTTATGGCCCTATGCGCGTTTGGAAGGAATTGCCGCTGGGTAAGCGCGGGGCCGGCGAACCCCAAATGCTCGACGTTTTGCTAACTTTTCCAACCGTCGTTCAAGCTGGCGAATAGGCATAGAGACGGTTCGGTGTCCCGCCCTTCATATCTACGATCCGTGCTATTCAAGCCGGCCGTTAGTAGTGCCGGGGAAAGACCACTCGGAATGTAGTGCCATTCTCCGTTGAGCTCGTCATTTCAAGACTCGCGTCGAGCAATTCACAAAGACGTTTCACAATCGAGAGGCCAATCCCTTCGCCGGGCTGTTGATGGCCAGGGTGCATTTCCGCCGGACCCCCGGCGGCTGGGACCAAGACGTGCGAAATCTCTCCTGTTGTTGAGGCAATCTTTTCGTCCGACTCTCGGGCGCTCGCTGTGGCCTCCGTCAACCCAATGACCATGGGTGCTCCCGGTCCGGCCAGGACACCGGGCCCCGTGTCCTTCACCATGAACCACCAGTTATCCTTTTCCATACCCACACTCATAATCACTCCACCTTGAACCGTGTATTTGAGGGCGTTCAGCAGCAGATTTTGTAACAGGCGCCGCACCTTGCTAGGATCGCCATTAACCGAGAGGTTGCTCGGTCCCGTGACCTCCAAGAACAGGTCCCTTTCGGTGGCGACCGGTCTATATGCATTGCCCAGCTCGATCACCATCGCCACGGCGTCGAACTCATGGATTTGCCGGGTTTCCCTGCCGGCCTCCAAGCGTGCCAGCTCCTTAAGATCGATGAGCATGGAGAAGACTGACATCACGCCCTTTTCCAGCAGCTTGGCAAATCCCGCGCGGTCCGACGCAGCGATATCGGGTGCAGCGAGGACCTTTGCCGCCAAGGAGACTCCCAAAACGTTCCCATTGAGGTCGTGGACGACCTCGTGAATGAGTGCGGCTCGTCGGCGCTCAATCTCATTGAGGCTGGCCAGCGCGCCTTCCAGATCGCCCAGCCGCCCCGCAGCCTCAGCTTGTTGCATGCGCTCGAATTGGGCCGCGCTCTCGCTGATCGCGTCGTTGACGAGCGTGATCATCTGATGATTCACCTCCACCAGGGTTTCGCGTTCGAACTCCGGGTGAGCGGCGGCAAACGTTTCCACAACCTCAAAAATGCAGAGTTGAAGATGCCCCCATTCGTGCATGAGTTCCTGCAACCGATAGCCCTGTTGCCAACGGTGCAGGCCGTGCTTCACTTCCTCTCGTCTTGTCGCGGAGTCCGCCCCCTTGTCAGCTGCGCTGCCAGGGCGAGCCCGAAGCTTTCGCTGAAACGCGTCGAGCACTTGGGGTATATGATCGTTGAATTGCCCACGCGTTAGCGCTCGCACCGTCGTTTGTTTGGGATCTTTTTCGGCCGCTGTCCGCCAAGCCCGTAAGATCGCCTCTCTTTGTGTTCCCAGATAATCGCTGAGGGCGTTTAGTTGTTCACTCTTAGTTTGGGCCATGGTGATTGCGCCCAGTAGTCTGGGCCAAACCACCGCGTGAGGATATGGGGTGTTGCCCACACTAATCAGAGGTGGGCGACTACCAACGCCCAGCGTGAATTCACGGATAGTCGCATCCGCACCCGACTAGGTGGAGTGCGGGGGAAATTCGGCACCGCTCATAGCTGAGATACCTGCCCCCTCCCTCAAATTACCTAGCGCCTTCCCCTGCTGGAACTCATGCGCAATTCATGCCCGAATCTGTCCATTTGGATTCATT
>CAYPXZ010000079.1:0-6013 GCA_964414785.1 uncultured Opitutaceae bacterium | reverse complement strand
CGACCTACGTCAAGGCGCTGAACTCGGTCGCCAAGGAAGTCTACCCGACCGGCTTCACCCAGGGCCAGACGGTCACGATCTCCAGCGTCGCCGGTGTTCGTACGATCACCTACGCCCCGTAATCGGGCTGGTTAGCAATTCCAGTGTCACGGGCGCTCTTTTGGGCGCCTGTGCCATGCACTGGGGTCAGATAATAATAAAAGAGATAACACATACGAAAGGATAGTAATGAACAAACGAAACTCGTCTTCCAAGGGCTTCACCCTTGTCGAAATCATGATCGTCGTCGTCATCATCGGCCTCCTGGCCGCGATGGCCATTCCTGCGTTCCAGAAGGTCCGTACCAACTCGCAGGACAAGGCAGTATTGAACAACGCCCGCCAGCTCTCGGCCGGTGCTGATCAGTACTTCCTCGAGAACGGCGTTTCTTCCGTGATCCTTGCGGATCTCATTGGCCCGACAACGTACGTCAAGGCGTTGAACTCGGTCGCCAACGAGACCTACCCGACAGGATTCACCCAGGGCCAGACGGTCACGATCTCCAGCGTCGCTGGCGTTCGCACGATCACCTACGCCCCGTAATCGACATTCGGGAAGTTTTCCACAAATTCAAAGCCGCCCGCATAACGTGGGCGGCTTTTTTGGGCCCCGAATTCCACGCCAAATGAACGGTTCCTCCATCGTGCCGGTCCTGAAGGACCGGCGCCTGTGGCTGTTCGCCCTGATCGGCGCGCTGTCCGCCGCGACGGGCTTCAAGCTTGTGCCCGACCGGATGGCGCTGGGGATCGTCACCAGGGCCGGATACTGGTGCGTCCTCGCGGCATTCGTCCTGTTTGTCCGCTCCCTCTGGCTCACCTACCGCGACGACCTCGCGGCGGTGCGGCGTTCGGGCCCCCGGGCGTTCGACTGGACGACCCTCGCGGTCGTGGTCTTCGGGGGCACGGTGCTGATCGTCCACGAGTCCTTCGGCTTCAAGATCGTGATGGACGAGGTGATGCTGGTCGGGACCTCGATGAACATGCACTTCACGAGGACGGTCCTGACGCCGATCCGCGGCGCGGACGTCATGGGGGCCTTCGCGATCTTCGAGGGGGTCATGGACAAGCGGCAGCTGTTCTTCCCCTTCCTGGTGTCGATCCTGCACGACCTGACCGGGTACCGGCCCGAGAACGCCTTCGTCCTGAACGCGATCCTCGCCTTTGTCTTCCTCGGCCTTGTGAACGCCCTAGGGCGCAAGCTCGCGGGGCGGATGGCCGGGTGGCTCGGCGTCGCGCTCTTCGTCGGCCTGCCGCTCCTCGGGCAGAACGCCACCGGCGCGGGATTCGAGCTGCTGAACATCGTCATGATCCTTGCGACGATGCTCCTCGGCGCCCGCTACGTGGAGAGGCGCGACGACCCCTCGTTCACGGCGTTCTGCTACTCGGCGATGCTGCTGATGCAGGTGCGCTACGAGTCGGCGATCTTCCTGATCCCGGTCGCGGCGATCATCCTTTGGGTGTGGCTGCGCGAGGGGCGGGCGAACCTACCCTGGCCGGTCATGGTGCTGCCGCCCCTCATGATCCACTGCGCCCTGCACATGCGCATCTTCGACATCCGGGCGTCGTCGTGGCAGCTGGAGAGCAAGCCCGAGTTCTCGAAGCCGTTCTCGGCGGCCTACGTCCCCGAGAACCTCGCGCACGCGCTCGGCTTCCTGTTCGGCAAGTCGACGGACCAGCCGAATTCCTGGGTGCTCTCGACGCTCGGGTGCATCGCGATCCTCTTCTTCCTGCTCCTGGCGGTGAAGAAGCTTCGGTCCCTCGGGAGCGAGTCGGCTGCCTCCGTCGTCAGCATCCTTTTCTCCGCCGGCTTCGCGGCCCAGTTCGGGATCATGATGTTCTATTTCTGGGGGAAGTTCGACGATCCCGTGATCCGCAGGCTGAGCCTGCCGACCCACCTCTGGATGGTGGTCGCTATCCTCGCCGTCCTGCCGCAGTTCCCCAGGCCCGCGTTCGTGAAGACGCTCCTCGGGATCGTCGTCCTTGGAATCCTCGCCCAGGGGGTCCCCTCGATGGCCTCGCATGCCTACAACCAGGAGTACCTGGCCGGCCTCGAGACGCAGTGGCGGTGCCAGTTCATGGCGGACCAGCCGCGCAGGGACTACCTCGTGATCGACAACGACTCGATCCTGTGGGTCGCCCACCGGATCTCCGCGACGACGGTCCTTTCGGCCATCAAGCGCAAGGAGGACCTGGCGTTCTTCATGCGCACGCACGCGTTCTCGAGCGTCTTCGTCTACCAGCGCTACATGATCGACCCGGACACGGGCAAGATGACGCTTCGCGACGGCGACGACCTCGGCCCGGACTACGTGCTTGAGCCGGTCCGGGCGGAGCGGCTGCAGACCCTGACGCAGACCCGGATCAGCCGGCTGGTCGAGATCCGCAACCCGAAGGGCGCGATCTCGACCCCCGAGCCGGACCGGGTGATCCCCAAGAACAAGGACGCGATCAACAAGGCCCGCGAGGACTACCTCGAGAACTTCCTGAAACGGCTCCCATGAAGCGGGTGGCGGGACTCTTCGGCAGCGTGGAATCCAGGCACAGGGGGCTCTTCTTCGTGCTCTTCGGCGCCCTGGCCCTCTACGTGGGCTACTTCGCCGTCCCCTCGATAGCGGCCGGCCACCTGATCATCACCTTCGGGTACTACTACATCCTCGGCGTCTTCTCCCTGTTCGTGTTCTACGCGCTAAGGCTCCTGCGCTCGAGGCCCGCGGTCTGGAGGGGCTGGATCAGGAGGCCCGGGGCCGCGGGAGCCGCCGTCGCCCTGGGGACCCTCGTCGGGATCTGGTCGGACTCGTTCAAGCACAAGATCCTCTACGACGAGTTCGTGATCCAGGGGACGGCCTACGTCATGCACGCGACGAAGCAGGTGAGCACGATCCTCCGGGCCTACAACCTCTGGGGGACGTGGCTGCCGATCGACTTCTACCTGGACAAGCGGCCCTACTTCTTCCCCTTCCTCGTCTCCCTCGTGCACGACCTGACGGGCTACCGGGTCGCGAACATGTTCGCGGTCAACGTGGCCTGCGCGGCGGCGCTCCTCGGGCTCCTGTACTGGTTTGCGAGGGAGATCGCCGGGCGGGCCGAGGCGCTCCTCGCCGTCGCCCTCTTCTGCCTCATGCCGCTCTTCGGCCAGAACGAGACGGGCGCCGGCATGGACCTGCACAACCTCACGATGGTCGCCCTCGTGGCCTGCCTCGGCGTCCTCTACCTGCGGGTGCCGACCGAGGACCGGCTCTCGCTCTTCGTCCTGGGCGCCGTGCTCCTGACCCAGAGCCGCTACGAGTCGATCCTCTTCGTGGGCCCCGTCGCGTGCGTCGTCGGGGCCGGGTGGTTCCGGGCGGGCAGGGCCGTCTTCTCGTGGCCCGCCGTCGTGGCCCCGCTCCTCCTCGTCCCCTATGCATGGCACAGCCGGGTCCTCGCGTCGGAGCCGATATTCTGGCAGCTGCAGGAGGGGCAGACCTCCGCCTTCGGCTCGTCCAACGTCGCCGGCAACTTTGCGGGTGACGTCGCGTTCCTCTTCAACACGGGCCCGAGCTTCGCGAACTCGGCCTACCTGACGGTGGTCGGGCTCCTCGGCCTCGGCTGGGCCCTCTGGTGCGCGGCCGGGTGGCTCCGGCTTCGCCCGAGGCCGCAATTGTCCGCCCCGGTCGTCGTGGGGGTCCTCTTCGGCGCGGGGATCGCCGGGCACTTCGCGGTGCTCCTCTTCTACTGGTGGGCGAAGTTCAACGACCTGATGGCGGCCCGCTTCGCCCTCCCGATGTGCCTGGCGTTCGCGGTGCTTGCCGCCGTCCTCGTCAGGGGCCTCGGGACCCTGCGCCTTCCAGCGCTTCGGCTGGCGTGGTGCGGGCTCGGTGTCTGGCTCCTGACGATGGGCCTGCCGGCGATGGCGATCAAGTACTACACGGTCGAGAACCTCGGCATGCAGGAGCTCGACTGGGAGCGCGCCGTCATAGGCTCCAGGCCGGGCCCGGTCCTGGTGATCTCCAACAAGTCGACGATCCCGTTCATGCTCTGGCGGGTCGAGGCGATCCTCAACACGATCGCCGTCATGAAGGGCAACGACATCCGCTACCACATGGGCCAGGGGACCTTCAAGGAGGTGATCGTGACCCAGGCGATACGCCCGTTCTCGGGGGAGGGGGGGCAGGGCGTCGATCCGGAGGACGTGCTCCCTCCCACGTTCCACCTGCAGGAGATCACCGAGAGGCGCTTCGGCTCGCGGGTCGACAGGATCAGCCGGGTCGTGTCAATCGACGCCGTCCCCGAGTCGGAGAAGAAGCCCGAGCAGAACCCTCACGGGCCGTCGCCGCTCTTCTCGATGAGCAGGCTCCAGTCCCTGAGCGATCCCGCGGTCGCGGCCCTCACCTCGCCGGCGTCCAGGCGGTAGACGAAGATCGAGTAGCCGATCACGGCATCGGGCCTGCGCACCCGCAGGTAGTAGCAGAGCCGGGCGAATCGCAGGTGCAGGAACCGGTCGCGGCTCGCCCGCCATTTCTCGGGGGGCATCTCGCGGTTGAACCTCGCGCGCGCCGACGGGTCCTCGGCGTAGGCGCGGAAGACGGGCTCGAAGGTCCTCAAGAGCTGGTATTCCTTCTCGAGCTCGATCGTCCAGGGCCCGCGTACCGAGCTGTAGACCTGCTGGAGCATCGAGGCGCCGACGCAGTAGACGCCGGGGCCGAGCGGGACGTAGGGCTCGTCCTCGAGGAAGCCGTTGATGTAGGCCAGGCGCCTGACCGGCATCCGGTAGTAGCGCGGCTCCCCGGTGCCGAAATACGCGAGGTAGGCGTCCTCCCCGGGCCGGAGGTTCGTGTCGAGCCACGCCTTGAGCCCGGGCAGGTCCTGGCCCCAGTCGAGCGAGCTGTCGACCAGGTGCAGGTAGCCCTTCCTCGGGCCCCCCACCAGCTCGTTGAAGTACGCCAGGTAGTGCGGGTAGATCCAGAGAGACTCGCCCACGTGCCAGAGGGCGAGGCCGCCCACGAGGAGGGCCCTCCAGCCCAGGGGCCGCGCGAGCCACGGCCCAAGGGCCCCGGTCAGGACGAAGAGGGCCGGGTACGTCGGGATCAGGTGGCGGTGGCCGATGTTCAGGTGGCTCGTGACCGAGAAGGCCCAGTACACCGCAAGGAGGGAGAAGAGGGGCACGAGCGGCAGAAGCCGGGCCCCCGCGCCGGGGCCGCCCGGGCGGCCCCGCACGGCGACCCAGACGCCGACCCCAGCGGCCAGGATGAACGGGATCGTGGACTTCATCATGAAGGTCCAGAGGAAGAAGCTGCGCCAGCCGAAGATGCTGTACTCCCCGTTCAGGAACGCGCCGCGCTGGTGCGAGGTGTCGACGACGTAGGAGGCCCCGTAGAGGAACGCCTCCGGGAGCGCGCGAAGCCGCTCGAGGAGGTGGATTACCTGGCCCGTCGCGCCGATCCGGGAGTAGATCTCGGGCCAGTCGTAGATGAAGCGCTCGGCCGCGGGGAGGGAGGCGTTGAAGGCGCTGTAGCGGAAGCCGTAGAAGGCCCAGATGACCGCGTACGCGACGAGCGCGTGGCCCGCCGCGGAGCGCAGGACCCGCCCCACCTGGCCGGGCCTCGAGGCCGCGTGGGCTACCGCGCACAGGAGCAGCATCGGCGGGATGAGGGGCGCGGAGAACTTGGCGACGCAGGCCAGGCCGAACAGGACCGCGCTCAGGGCGAAGCCCGCCGCGCCGGGGTTGCGCAGGTGGCGCCACCAGGCGCCGACCGAGGCGAGCATGAAGAGGGCCATGCACACGTCCGAGGTCGCGAGGCCCCCGTGGGCGAGGAGCGTCGGGCTGAACGTGAAGAAGAGGAGCGAAACGAAGCCGCCCGCCGTCCCGAATAGCCGCCGCGACCAGAGGAAGACGAGGGCGCCCAGCGCCACGCTCAGGAGCGCGGTCATGGCGCGTGCCGCAATCAGCTTCGGGAAATGGTCCTCGCCCGTCTCGTAGAAGAACTCGTGGCCCATGA
>CAYPXZ010000078.1:0-6492 GCA_964414785.1 uncultured Opitutaceae bacterium | reverse complement strand
TCGTGACCGACCACAACGTGAGGGAGACGCTTCGCATCGTCGACCGGGCCTACCTTATCCACAAGGGCCGCGTCCTGGCCGAGGGCACGGGCGATTTCCTGATCCGCGACGAGAACGCCCGCAAGTTCTACCTGGGCGAGGACTTCAACCTCTGAGGGCCCCGGGGGCACCAGACCCCCGTTTTTCCGTGCGTTCCCCCGCTCGAATGTGCTGAACTCAAGCCATGCAGAAGGCCATCCACGGCATCACTGTCGCCCACTTCTACGATACGTACCGGGAGAAACTTAAGCTGGAGCTGGCTGCGGGCGACGCCGGGCTTCACCGGCTGATCCGTGAGGGAAGCATAAACCGCCCCGCCCTGGCACTGACAGGATTTTTCAAGTACTTTGCAAACAAGCGGATACAGGTTATCGGCGCCGCCGAGATGACCTACCTGAAAACCCGCAGCCAGCTCGACCAGACCCAGATCTTCAGGGAGATGGCCAAGAGGAGCGTCCCTTGCGTCATCCTCACGCGTAACTACAATCCGACGAACGCGATGATGACCGTCGCGGCCGAGATGAACCTGCCCTTCATCCGGACGCCCCTGATCACCATGAACCTGGTGAACCTGGCGACCCTGTGCATCGACAATGAATTCGCGCCGAGCGGGATCGAGCACGCGACGACCTTGGACGTGAAGGGGGTCGGCGTGATGCTCAGGGGCGACTCCGGCGTCGGCAAGAGCGAGTGCGCCCTGGCGCTCATCGAGCGCGGCCACTCGCTCGTCGCAGACGACCTTACGATCATCAAGCTCCTCGACGAGCGCGAGCTCATGGCGTCGAGCCGCGCCCTCAACCGGGGCTACATGGAGTGCCGGGGGATCGGGATCATCAACATCGCGGAGATGTTCGGCATCAAGTCCATCAGGCTTGAGAAGCGGATCGACCTGGTCGTGTCGCTGCACGAGTGGACGCCGGATGTCATCGAGGAGCGCACGGGGCTCGAGGAGAACACCTACGAGATACTCGGGATGAGGATGCCGCACATCGAGCTCTACGTCCGCCCCGGGCGCGACATGGCGCGGCTCGTCGAGGTGGCGGCCCTCACGCAGGCCCTCAAGCGCATGGGCCACGACCCCGCCAAGGACTTCAACGACAGGCTGATCGCATTCATGTCGGAGGACAGCCCCGCGAAGCGGCTCAAGTTCAAGCCGATCGAGCGCGAGGAGCGGGCCCCCGGCCGCCTCGGCCAAGAATAGAATCATGCCCAACACCGTACGCGCCGACGGGCGCAAACCCGAGGAGCTCCGCCGGGTATCATTCGAGGCGGACTTCGCCCCCCACGCGACCGGCTCGGTCCTCATCCGGTACGGGTCGACCCAGGTGATCTGCGCGGCGACCATAGAGCCCGGCGTTCCCACGTGGATGAAGCAGCAGGGGGTCAAGGGCGGCTGGCTCACGGCCGAGTACTCGATGCTCCCCTACTCGACCCACGAGCGGAAGTCGCGCGACATCAGCAAGGGCCGCCTCGACGGAAGGACGGTCGAGATCCAGCGCCTGATCGGCCGATCCCTGCGCGCGACGATCGACCTGGAGAAGCTGGGGCAGAACACCCTCTGGCTCGACTGCGACGTGCTCCAGGCCGACGGGGGCACCCGGACGGCCGCGATCACCGGCGCCTACGTCGCCGCCAGGATGGCGGTCCAGAGGCTCCTCGACTCGGGCAAGCTGAAGGAGAGCCCGCTTTCCGACTCGGTCGCCGCGGTCAGCGTGGGGATCTTCGGCGGCGAGGCCCTCCTCGACCTGGCGTACGTCGAGGACAAGGACGCCCAGGTGGACTTCAACGTGGTCATGACCGGCCAGGGCCAGTTCGTCGAGGTGCAGGGGACCGGCGAGGAGTCGACCTTCAGCCACGAGCAGCTCAACGACCTCCTCACCCTGGCCCAGAAGGGGCTCAGGGAGCTATCGGCCCTCCAGGCCGCCTTTCTGGCGAGAACGCTGCTCGCCAAGTGAGTCCGTGCCGTATTCCGAAAGGCATTACCGCTGGTCCTGGGACTTCAGGTCGCCCCCCGAGGCGCTCTGGCCCCTGGTTTCCAACACGGACCGCTTCAACAGGGACTGCGGCCTGCCGCCCTTTGAGCTGAGGCCACCGGCGAAGGGGGAGGCCCCCGCCGAGCCCGGGGTCCGGAGGCTTCGGTCCGTCTACCTCGGGATCGTGGGCGAGTGGGAGGAGCGGGAGTTCGAGTGGGTGCGGCCGATCCGCTTCGTCGTCGACCGCCGGTTCACGAGGGGGCCCGTCTCACGGATGATCCAGTCCTGTGAGCTCTCCGCCCTGCCCGGGGGCGGGACCCGCATCGTCTACGAGATGCGCGTCACGCCGACGCGCGCGCTCGGGGCGCTGATCGTGCCTGTCGCGGTGGGGTTTAGGATGAGGAGGGCCGCGCACCGGGCGTTCAGGCGCTACGACCAGGCCGCGGGAAGCGGCGCCCTGGTGGCCCCGCCGGCCCGGCCGGCCCACGCAGCCGGGGGCGCCGCGTCGCGCCTTTCCCTCATCTCGTCGAAACTCGTGTCCGAGGCCCGCCAGCCCGAGGTGCTGGTCAACCGGCTGTGCGACTACGTGGCCAAGTCCGACGACCAGGCGGCGTCGAAGATGCGCCCCTACGAGATCGCCGACGCCTGGGGGGCCGACCGTCGGGCCACGCTGGACCTCTTCCTTCACGCGACCCGCGCCGGGATGCTCGGCTTTAGCTGGGAGGTCCTCTGCCCGCACTGCCGGGGCTCGAGAAAAGGGGCGTCGGACCTCTCCGGCATTTCGAGCGAGGCGCACTGCGACTCCTGCGGCATCGATTTCACGGCCAACTTCGACCAGTCGATCGAGCTCACCTTCGTGCCGGACCCGTCGGTCAGGCAGGTCTCCCGCCTGGAGTACTGCATCGGCGGCCCGCAGGTGACCCCGCACATCGTGGCGCAGAAGCGCCTTGAGCCCGGTGAGAGCCTCTACGTCGCGATGACCTACCCGCAGGGCCGGTACCGGGCGCGGGTCCAGGGGATAACCGTCCAGCAGGCGTTCCGAATCGAGGCCGGGGGCGCCTCCTCAGTCAGGCTCGACGTGGGGCCCAGCCCGGCGCCGGTCGACGAGCCCGTCGTGGCCCCTGACGGCATCCTGCACATCCAGAACGTAGACTCCGCGGGCCACCAGGTGGTCATCGAGCGCGTGGCCTGGAGCGACCAGTCCGTCACCGCCTCCGACGTCACGTCCCGGCAGATTTTCCGCGACCTCTTCTCCCGGGACATCCTGCGCCAGGGCGAACGCATCTCGGTCGGCACGATCACGATCGTCTTCACGGACCTCAAGAACTCGACCCAGCTCTACCGGGAGATCGGCGACGCACCGGCGTTCGGCCGCGTCCTCAACCACTTCGACACCATCAAGGCCGCCGTCAGCGAGGAGGGCGGGAGCATCGTCAAGACGATGGGGGACGCGGTCATGGCCGTGTTCGTGCATCCTGCTGCGGCGCTCAGGGCCATGAAGGGGGCCCAGGGCGCCCTCTCCGCCGCGCAGAAGGCGCGCTCGCCGTTCGCCCTGAAGTGCAGCATCCACCAGGGGCCCTGCCTCGCCATCAACCAGAACGACCGCCTGGACTACTTCGGCACGACCGTGAACATCGGGTCGCGCCTGTGCTCGCTCTCCACGGGAACGGATATCGTGGTCTCCGACCCGGTGCTCAGGGATCCCGAGGTCACGGCCCTCCTCTCCGGGGACAGGCCCGCCCTGGCGGCGAGGGCGGACGCCGCCCCCCTAAGGGGCATGGGCTCGGCCCCGTTCGATTTCTGGAGAATCACGGGTTGAGTTTTTATGCGTGCCCCCCTGCCATGAACCCTGCACACCTCTATAGCCCGTAAATGAACATCCACGAGTACCAGGCCAAGGCCCTCCTAGAGAAATTCGGCGTGCCGGTCCCCAAGGGGGCCGCGGCAAAGACGCCCGAGGATTTCATCAACGCCCTGACGGAGCTGCCCGAGGGTCCCACGATGGTGAAGTCGCAGATCCACGCCGGCGGCCGCGGCAAGGGAGTCTTCACCGACGGCTACAAGGGCGGGGTCAAGTTCTGCAAGACGAAGACCGAGGCGAAGGAGGTCGCGGCGAGGATGCTCGGGAACACGCTCGTCACGGCGCAGACCGGGCCGGCGGGGCGCAAAGTGCAGACGATCTACTTCACGGTGGCGAGCGACATCAAGAAGGAGTACTACCTGGCGATCCTCCTGGACCGGGCGGCGTCGCGGCCGGTGATCGTCGCCTCGACCGAGGGCGGGGTGGAGATCGAGAAGGTCGCCCACGACACACCGGAGAAGATCTTCAAGGTGGTCGTCGACCCGGCCTACGGCCTGGCGGAGTTCCAGGTGCGCGAGCTCGTGACGAGGCTCGGCTTCGTTGCGGCCGAGGCCAAGAACGCCTCGAAGCTGATCCGCGCCCTCTACGCCATGTACTGGGAGACGGACGCGGCGATGGTCGAGGTGAACCCGCTGATCAGCACGCCGACGGGGGATGTCCTGGCCCTCGATGCCAAGGTCTCGTTCGACGACAACGCCCTCTTCAGGCACCCCGAGATCGTCGCCCTGCGCGACTTGAACGAGGAGGACCCGAAGGAGGTCGAGGCGTCGAAGCATTCCCTCAACTACATCGCGCTCGACGGCGACATCGCGTGCCTGGTGAACGGGGCGGGCCTCGCCATGAGCACCATGGATATCATCAAGCATTTCGGGGGGAGCCCCGCGAACTTCTTGGACGTGGGCGGCGGCGCGACGCGCTCCCAGGTCGTGGCGGCCTTCAAGATCATCCTCGGCGACGCCAACGTTAAGGGGATTTTCGTGAATATCTTCGGCGGGATCATGGACTGCAACGTGATCGCCACGGGCATCGTCGACGCGGTCCGCGAAGTGGGCCTGCGCCTTCCGCTGGTCGTGCGGCTGGAGGGCAACAACGTCGAGGCGGGCAAGTCGACCCTGGCCTCCTCGGGCCTGACCATCGTCTCGGGCGACTCGATGGCCGACGCGGCCCAGAAGATCGTGAAGCTCGTGGCCAAGGCCGCCTAGCACCCAACCCGGAGAGAACCATGATTGCACACGTCAACGTCAAGGAGGTGGCCTTCGTCTTCCACCCGGTCGCCGACATCGCACGCGCCCGGGCCTTCTACCAGACGCTCCTCGGACTGAAGATCGGCCTCGAGATCGAGCTGCAGCCGGGGATGTGGTGGATCGAGTACGACGTGGCGGGCGTCGCGCTCGGCATCTCGAACATGAGCCCCGCGGTGGGGGGGGCGAGCGGCGCGAGCCTCGCCCTCGAGGTCGAGGACTTCGACGCCTCGCTCGCGGCGATCAAGGCGGCCCAGATACCGCTCACGATCGAGCCCCAGGATTTCCCGCCGTGCCGGATGTTCGCGATCAACTCCCCCGACGGGCACAGCATCATGTTCCACCAGCGCAAGGCCTAATCTACCATGGCGATTCTCGTTACCCCAGAAACCCGGATCCTCGTGCAGGGCATCACCGGCGACTTCGGCGGCCGCCATGCAAGGCTCTCGCTCGACTACGGGACAAAGGTCGTCGCCGGCGTCACCCCGGGCAAGGGCGGCCAGTTCTTCGAGCACGGGGCGCACCGGGTGCCGATCTTCAACTCGGTCGCCGACGCGGCCCGCGAGACGGGCGCAACCGTCTCGGCCATCTTCGTGCCGCCGCCCTTCGCCGCGGACGCCATCCTGGAGTGCGCCGACGCGGGGCTCGACCTGGCCGTCGCGATCACGGAGGGGATCCCGGTGCGGGACATGGTCCGCGTGAAGCGCGCCATCGCCGAGAAGAGGACCCGGCTCGTCGGGCCCAACTGCCCGGGGGTCGTGACGCCGGGCCCCGGGGAGAAATCCTATGGTGGCTGCCGGATCGGCATCGCCCCCGGCTACATCCACAAGAAAGGCCGGGTGGGCGTCGTCTCCCGCTCGGGGACCCTCACGTATGAGGCCGTCTACCAGCTCACCGTCCGCGGCATCGGGCAGAGCACCTGTGTCGGCATCGGCGGGGACCCGGTCAATGGGACCTCGCACCTCGACGTCATCCGCATGTTCAACGACGACCCCGAGACGGTCGGCGTCGTGATGATCGGCGAGATCGGTGGCAACGCCGAGGTGGAAGCCGCCCGCTGGATCAAGGCCAACTGCAAGAAGCCCGTCGCGGGCTTCATTGCCGGGGCCACCGCCCCGGCGGGCCGGCGGATGGGTCATGCGGGCGCCATCGTCGGCGGAGCCGAGGACACCGCGGCGGCCAAGATCGCGGTCTTCAGGGAATGCGGGATCGAGGTCGCGGTCACCCCCTCCGACATGGCCGACGCGCTGATCCGCGCCGCGAAGGCGCGGGGCGTGGCGCTCAGCTAGGCGTCGTCCCCCGGCGAAAGCCGGTGCTCCAGGAGCTTCGCGTGCTTGTAGAACGAGTTCTCGAACCTGAGGACGGCGATGACCAGGCC
>CAYPXZ010000077.1:0-6861 GCA_964414785.1 uncultured Opitutaceae bacterium | reverse complement strand
AACTATGTTTATACCGCTGTAGGCGGTTCAATAGATTCCATAACTGCACAGCTATGATCGGGAACCGTAGAACTGCGCCGTGTTGCGACAGTAACTGAGGGGCATTCCCAAATTGAGCCGCCGTCAGCGGTACAATCAATTTTGTGAGTCGTTGCCATCCTCGTAGTTCTTCAATTTCGACTCCTGTTAAATGCCTTTTTAGACATGTGTTCTATAAAAATCTTTGTTACCCGCGAACCAATATAACGTGCGAAGGGTGGCGATGCCAAGTTTCGCATGGATTCATGGTGTTGTTTCGCCGCCGGTACCAGTGCGCGCGGCAGGGGCCGGAGTAGCTGGGAGCGGGCACCTGGAGGAGGTCGGGCGCATGTTCGCGTTGAATAGCCGTCTTCCTCGATATCGATGGGTTGCCGCCTGCGGGCGCGGATTCAGGCTTCGGATTCGCGACGCCCGATGTTGCGTTCCCGGGCCTTGTAGAATGGCCTAGGGGGCAACCGCCCATGATCGCCGACACGCTGGTCTGCCTCCTTTTGGTGCTGGGCGTCGCGTTCGGCCTTTCGCGCCCCATTATCGGGCGACTACGGCTAAACCCGGCCGAGAGCCTGGTCGCGGGGGCTGCGCTTTCGCTCATCCTCGCCTGGGCGGTCGCATGGACCGTGTTCACAACGGGCGCCCCCCTCCCCCTCTACTGGATAGTCCCCGCCCTCGGGCTCGCGGGGCTCTTGGCGGGGCTTAGGGGGACGCGCGCCCTCCTCGCCGATCCCGTCGCGCGGGACCTCGCCGTCGGACAGCTGGTCATCACCTCCTGGTGCGTGCTGTGGCTCTCGTTCGTCAGGAGCCATTCCGGCGGAGCCTGGCTCGGCGACTGGCTTGAGCACTGGCAGCGGGCGGAGTTCTTTCTTCGCCAGTGGCCCAAGGACCGGCTCTTCTTCGACATCTACCAAGTGCCCGCGAGGCCCCCGCTCGGCAACGTGCTGACCGCCGTGTTCCTGAGGGCGACGGCCGCCGACTACGCGCACTATCAGGTCATCATGGCGGCGCTCTGCAGCCTCGCGTACCTGCCGGTGGGACTCCTGGCCGTGCGATTCGGCGGCCGCTCCGCGGCGCGGCTCGCGGCCTTGGTCCTCATGCTGAACCCGCTCTTTGTCCAGAACTCGACGTACCCGTGGACGAAGCTCCAGGCGGCCTTCTTCATCCTCGCGGGGCTCTACTTCTTCCTGCGGGTGCGGGACCAGGACGCCCCGCCGGCGACGGCGGGCGTCCTGTGCGGACTCTGCCTGGGCGGGGCCGTCGTGACACACTACTCGGCAGGCCCCTACGTGGTGGTCCTTGCCGCCGCATGGATCGTCCTTGGGTTCCGGATCGGCTGGAGCCCGGGGTTCGCCCGGGCGACCGCCCTCTCGGCCCTCGCCGGCGCCCTTGTCCTTGCCCCCTGGTTCCTCTGGTCCTTCGCCGAATACGGGGTCCGGGCGACGCTCCTCTCCAATTCGAGCGTCACCATGATGCAGAAAACCCCGGGGAACCCCGCCGTGGTCATGGCGCTCAACCTGCGCGACAGCCTCATCCCGCCCCAGGTCCGCGGGTTCGAGGGGAGCCTCTTCCGACAGACAAGCCCCTGGGGCGCCCTGCGCGACCAGGCCTTCCTCGTCTACCAGCTCAACCCCCTCCTGGCGCTCGGCTGCGTCGGGTGGGTCGTCGCGCTGCGGGAGGCCATCCGGGCTGCGAGGGCCGCCGACCGGCGCGAGGGGCGCTTCTGGGCGCTGGCCCTGTCCGGGATCGTCATCCTCTCCTTCGCGACCTACGGCGACCGGGACCACTACGGCACGGGGCACATCTGCCTGCAGTCCCTGGTGCTGCTCGGGCTCGCCTTCCTCGCCTCGCGCTGGGGCACGCTCGGGGCCGGGTGGCGCCGGATCCTCGTCCTGGGCTGGGCCGTCGACTTCGCCCTCGGCATCGCGCTTCAGTTCGCGGTCGAAGACTTCGCTCTCGACCGGTGGCTGACGCCCGCCAGGAGCGTCCAAGAGGCCTCCTCCACCTACGGGGTGGTCGCCCAGGCGAACCTCAGCGAGAAAATCATCGCCCACTTCGCATATTTTGCCGACATTTCCCCCACTCCTCCCGCGCTTGTTCTGGCGCTCCTGGGCGCAATCCTGTGCATGGCCCTCGTGCGCGCCCGCCGGACGCCCGACGAGTCCCGATAGACGCCCATGACCGATACAAGACCCTCCGTCGCCATCGTGATCCCCGTGTTCAACGAGGAGTCCGTTCTGCCCGAGCTGTTCGCCCGGCTGGAGGCGCTCCTCAAGGGGAACGCGGACTGCGGGTGGCGGGTCGTCTTCGTGAACGACGGGAGCCGCGACAAGACGGCGGATATGGTCCGCTCCCAGGGCCTGATCGACCCCCGGTTTGAGCTGGTCGAGCTCTCGAGGAACTTCGGGTTCCAGAGCGCGCTGGCGGCCGGACTCGCCGCCGCAAGGCAGGCCGACGCCGCCGTCACCATGGACGCCGACCTGCAGGACCCCCCCGAGCTGATCCCGGAGCTCGTCGCCGCGTGGCGCTCGGGCGCCGAGGTCGTCCGCGCCGTGCGCCGCTCCCGCCAGGAGACGGGGGTTCGCCGGGCGGGCTTCGACCTCTTCCACGCCCTCTTCGGGAAACTGACGGACATCCCGATAGAGTCGAACACGGGCACCTTCGGGCTCCTCGGGAGGCCCGCCCTCGAGGCCTTCGCCCACCTTCCCGAGCGGCACCGCTTCTTCCCGGGCCTAAGGGCCTGGATCGGGTTCGCGACGGCGGACGTCGAGTACGACCGCCAGGAGCGGGCCGCCGGCAAGCCGAAGCAGACCTTCAGGCGCCTCGTGCGGTACGCCGTCGACGGGTTCTTCAGCTTCTCGTACCTTCCCCTGCGGTTCCTCACGTACGCGGGGATATTCGTGAGCGGGCTCGGGTTCGCCCTGGGGCTCTTCTTCATCGTGAAGCGCCTCCTCGGGATCGAGACCGCGTCGACCGGGTTCACGACGCTCGTGTCCCTCGTCACGTTCCTCGGAGGGATCCAGCTGATCGGGATCGGCGTCCTGGGTGAGTACCTCGGCCGCGTCTACGACGAGGTGAAGCAGCGCCCGGTCTACCTGGTCAAGCCTCCGCGGCGCTGACCCCCCGTCCATGGGTCAACCTCGGCTCCTCGCATGGACAGGCCTCGGGGTCATCACCGCCGCCGCACTGGCCCACAACCTGCCGAGGTTGGCGCCGGGCATGTTCGACTGGGCGGAGCCCGGCAACGTCGCCGCGGCGCTGGTCCAGGGACGGGGCTTCAGCGACCCCTTTGACGGCGGCACGGGCGCCACGGCCTGGGTCTCCCCGCTGCCGGCATGGGTCGAGGCCGCCGTCTTCCTTGCCCTCGGGGCGAAGACCGCGGCGTCCGCGAAGGCGTTGCTCTGCCTGTCCGTCCTCGGCCTTGCGGGGGCCAACGCCCTCCTCGTCCATGCGCTTGCGCCCTTCGGGGCGTGGATCCGCGCCGCGGCCTCGGCCGCGTTCCTGGCCTTCTGCGCCCTCGTCCCGGGGAGCCCCCTCGTCGTCCTGAGCGAGGCGTGGCTCGACATCCTGCTTTCGGCGGCGCTCCTCTGGGCCGCGCTCGGGGCCCGCCTGCCTCCCTCCCGCGCGCGCTCGGCGGCGCTCATCCTAGTGGCGCTCCTCGCACCGCTCGAGAACGCCGGCCTCGCGGCCGCGGCGGGGATCGTCGTCCTTGCGACCGCGTGGATCCACCGCGGCGACACGAGGAGGCTCCTCGTCCCCGCCGTCGCTGCGGCCGCGGCCCTGGCCTCGATCGGGGCCTGGAGCGCCCGCAACGCCATCGCCCTCGGCCACCTGGTCCCCCTCAAGTCGAATTCCTGGTTCGAGCTTCACCTGGCGAACGTCGACTCCGCCGACGGCCTGCCGCGGATGGAGACCGTCCTGAGGAGGCTCCCCTACTTCGACGTCGCGGAATTCAACCGCTACTCCCAAATGGGCGAGATGGACTACGTCGCAAGCTTCCGCGCGCCCGCCCTCGCCGCCATCCGGGCGGACCCCGCCCACTTCGCGGCGAACGTCATGCGAAGGCTCGGCGCCGCGGTCGTTTTCTGCCGCCGCGAGGGCGGCGGCGAGTCGACCCGCTTCCCCTTCTCGCAGGCGGACTCCGCAAGGCTGGCGGGGGCGGGCGAACTGATCACGATGGGGCCGGCGGGCGCCCTGTGGACCCGGATCGACTCGCCCCCTTCGTATGAGTACCAGAGGCTCCACGGGATGGGCCTTAGGGACGCGGACGCGATCTGGCTCGACTGGCTCGCCAGGCGCCTTGCCTACGACGCCCAGTACCGGGGGGCGGGCGGGATCGCGCTCGGGTTCCTCACGGCGGGGATCCCCGCCGTGGCGCTCCTCCTCTCGGCAATCCTCATGGGAGGCCGCCTCGGCGCCCCCGCCGCCTGGGCCGCCGCGATCGCAGTGGGGATGGTGCTTCCCTACGTGCTCGTGAACCACAACGACCGCCACCAGCTCCCCCTCCTTGCGATGCAGGCGGTCGCGCTCGGCGCCTTCGCGCAGGCGCTCGCCTCCCGCCTGGGGGGCGCGCCCAGGTCCCAATGACGCGCACCCGGATCCTTCTCCTCGCGGCGGGCATCCTCGGCCTCTACTGGTGGATGGCGACCAGCGTCTCCGACACCCAGTGCACGACGGGCGACGAGATCGCCCACCTGACCGCGGGTTACTCCTACTGGACGACGAACGACTACAGGCTCCAGCCTGAGAACGGGAACCTCCCCCAGCGCTGGGCGGCCCTGCCGCTCCTAGGCGGCAAGACGAAGTTCCCCACGCTGGACCAGAACGCCTGGAGGATCTCCGACGTGTGGGACATGGGGTTCCAGTGGTTCTACACGAGCGGCAACGACCTTGCCGGGATGCTCCGGGCGGGCCGACGGATGATCGCACTCTTTGGTGTCGCGGCCGGCGCCCTCGTCTTCCTTTGGGCGCGCCGGCTCCATGGGGACAAGGGCGCGGTCCTTGCCGTCGCGCTCTTCGCGTTCTGCCCGACCATGCTCGCGAACGGGGCGCTCATTACGAGCGACATGACCGCCGGCTGCATGTTCCTTGCGGCGGTCACGGCGTTCTGGGCGATGGCCCACCGGCTGACCCCGTGGCGGGTCCTCGTCTTCGGGCTCGCGCTCGGGCTCCTGTGCGTGTCGAAGTTCTCGGCGCCGCTTGTCGCGCCCATGTGCGCCCTCCTCTTCCTGGTGCGGGTCTCGGGCAGGAGCGAGCTCGAGTCCTCGCGGCCCTTCGGGACCCGGATCATCGGAAGGGCCCGGGTGGCCTGGGCGCTCATCCTCGCGACGCTCGCCGCGTGCGCGCTCGCCGTCGCGGTCATCTGGGCCTCGTACGGCTTCCGGTACGCGATGTTCAACAAGTTCGAGCCGAACCGCGTGCGTTCGCTCGTCGGGTGGGACGTTCTCGAGGACCGGGGCGGGCCGACGGTGCCGATCCTGCGCTTCGCGCGCAGCCACGAGCTCCTGCCCGAATCCTACATCTACGGCTTCGCCCACACCTACCGCTTCTCGCGCTACCGAAAGGCCTTCCTGAACGGCGACTACAGGAGCACGGGATGGGTCCAGTTCTTCCCGTACACGACGGCCGTGAAGACGCCCCTCGCGCTCTTCGGCCTCGTCGCCCTCGCGGCGCTCCACGGCGCCTCCCGCCGGCGCATGCCGGGCGAGTGGCGCTCGCGCCTCTACGAGTGGTCCCCCCTCCTCTCGCTCTTCGCGGTCTACTGGGCGTTTTCGCTGACGAGCGGCCTCAACATCGGGCACCGCCACATCATCCCCGTCTACCCGGTCCTCTTCGTCATGGCTGCCGGCGCCGCGGGCTGGGTCTCGCGTCCCCTGCACTGGACCGGCGCCGCCGTCGCGGCGCTCGCGGTGTGGTTTGCGGCCGAGTCGGTCTGGATCCGCCCCCGCTACCTCGCCTACTTCAACGAGATCGTGGGGCCGCGCGACGCGTGGAGGCACCTGGTCGACAGCTCGCTCGACTGGGGCCAGGACCTGCCGACGCTCAGGGCCTGGCTCGACGCGCACCCGCCGGACGGGCCCGTCCTCATCTCGTATTTCGGGTCGGGGGACCTCGACACCTACGGGATCAAGGGCACGCGGATCGGCGACATCAACTTCGACCTGCGCCCCCGCGGCGTCCCCGGGGTCCTCACCGGCGGCCTGTGGATCATCAGCGTGACCCAGTTCCAGCAGGTCTACACCGAGGCGCGCGGCCCCTGGGACCGGAAGAAGGAGGCCCGGTATCGGGAACTCCTCGCCCACGTGCTCACGCTCGAGGACACGAAGACCAAGCTCACGTACCAGGAGGGCGTCGAGTTCGAGGAGTACCAGTTCGCCAGGCTCTGCCACACGCTGCGGGGCCGCGCTCCCCTCGCCGAGCCCGGCTACACCTTCCTCATCTACAAGCTGACGGACGCGGACGTCATGAGGGCCCTCTACGAGCCCGTCCCCATCCCATGAAGGCGCCCCAAGCCAAGGCCTGGACCGCCGCCGCGGTCGCGCTTCTCCTCGCGCTCCACTTCGCGCTGGCGGTCTGCAGCAAGCTGCACGAGAGCACGACCTCCGACGAGCTGGTCCACCTGACCGGCGGCTACACCTACTGGAAGTTCAACGACTACCGGATCCATCCCGAGAACGGCAACCTGCCCCAGCGCTGGGTCGCCCTGCCGGCCTGGCTCGCGGGCTCCAAGTTCCCGGGCCTGGACCAGGAGTACTGGAGGAAGAGCGACTCGTGGGTCATGGGCCACGAGTTCTTCTACGAGACGGGCGAGGACCATTTCCCGAAGCTGAT
>CAYPXZ010000076.1:0-7209 GCA_964414785.1 uncultured Opitutaceae bacterium | reverse complement strand
GACATGGAAATCATGGAGTGCGTGAGCCGATAGCGACCAGAAGGCCGATAGCCGCTCCGTAGAGGGCGCCGCGCCACCAGGAAGAGGTCAGGGGGCAGGTGCCGGAGGAACACTGGCCGAACGCAGCACCCAGGGCGGTGGCGCCTCCGACAATCATCATGACCCGGCCGAGGGAGGAGTTCATGGCGGTTTCCCGTGGTCTTACTTGGCCCCGCCCCAGTGGATGACTCCGTCCTTATCAAGCCATCCGAGTTTGCTGAGGATGAGGGTGGGGGGGCAAAAGCCGGTGAGTGCCGATTGCGCCAGGTTCGCGCCCACGAAAGTCGGAAGGAGGAGCCACCAGGCGCTCACGAAATAGGTCAAGGCTACTCCAAGGAGGACCAGGCTGCCGGCCATGAGGCGGAGGAGGGACTCGATTTTCATATTCTGATTGACTTTATATGCGCATATACGCATTTACTTGTGATCATGTCAAGCCTTTGTTCCAGTATGCGCATGGATAAACGTGCTCCCCTCTCCGAAGCTGCGCTGGAGATGGTCGCCCGCCGTTTTGCGGTGCTTTCGGAGCCGATGCGGCTGCGGCTGGTTCATGCCCTCTTTGACGGCGAAATGAATGTCAGCGCGCTAGTCGAAGTGGCCGGAGGCACGCAAACCAACGTCTCGCGGCACTTGCAAACCCTCACCCAGGCCAATGTCCTGACCCGGAGAAAGGAAGGACTCCAAGTCTTTTACTCGATCGCCGATCCGTCGATCTTCAAGCTGTGCGAGCTGGTGTGCGGCAGTTTGGAGAAGCAGTTCACGAAGCAGGCCGGCGCGTTTGCCGCGGGCGCCCATCGTTGAAAGGGGCGCGAACTTCCGGTTTAATTTGAGTTCCGGCCCATTTCCGGACTTTTTCCATTGATGGTAGCTAAGGCGCGACTTCTTGGGCGCGGTCGAGCTGAAGGAACGTTCGAGAATCGACCGCTTATCCAGAGGCTAATCGGGGAAAGAGAGGGCCGCTTGGAAGGTTCCCAAGGCAGATAGGCCATTTTGAGGTGACCCAGGGTGTCGAGAATGCCTTGGAAAACGATCAGCCGGGAGTTCTCCTTGTTGTCGGCGGGAACGCCATGCCAGGGAGCGTGGGGGCTGCTTTTCGCCGTCAGGCATTCCTCATAAGCCTTGGTGTAATCCTTCCGATATGCCCGCGTTCTGGAAGCCGGCGGGTGTTGCGCCAGTGAAAATCGTGCTCCATTTCGTCCGCGGTGGGCTGTGTGAAGCTGAAGACGTGACATCCCTGCGGATTGACCCCCGACATGACATGCTGGATGGCGCCATCCTTGCCGGCCGCGTCCATCCCCTGAAAGATTAACAGCGACGCGTAGCGGTTCGTCGCCCAGTGGGGCCGTTGGAGCTTGCTCAGGCGCGCCACGTGCTTTTCGAGAAGTTCTTGATAACGCTTGTGGGATTTGAAGAAGGGCTTAACCAAGGTGGGCCATTCCTGGAGTTTGACGGTTTGGCCGGGCCGGACGCGGAAATCCTTGGAATTGATTTTCATAGTTAAAGGTCTTTCCGGCTTCACGGTTCGAGGCCGATTATTTCTTGGGCTTGTCGTGTCGAATTTCTTGCGCCGCCTGATCCCAGTCCTGATCCGCTCCGCCGTCCTTGCGACCCCGCTTTTCGTAGAGCTCGTATGCGCGCTTGGCGATCTGCGGCGTCAGGTCGGCCGGTTGCTGGGCCACAGCATTGGGAATGCGCCACCTTATCATCAGGACCTTAATGGTGTCGTTTACGCCCAAGCAAGCGACCAGGGCAGAGACGAAGATCGCGAACACCTGCGAACCCGGCAAAGGCGTGAGCCCTGGGAGGCCAACTAAGGTCAGTACCGTGCCGACGAGCGCGTCCGCGATGAGGGCGGCCATGAATGTCTTGCTGGGCAGCGTCGTCCAAAACCAACGGCGTTCCCGCGCGGAGACGACCGAGAACACGGCGAAATAGAGCAGCGTCAGAAAGCTAAACGTGTAGAGAGCGCTGCTGTGGGTCGCCAAGCCGAAGCGCGTCCAACAGATCCAGAGGAGGAGGAGGGTTTCCGCAACCATAGCCAGGCCCAGGACAACCGATACCGTGATGAAGCCCCCGATGTTCCACGTCTCCGGCTTCTTGGACGGCTGGACGTGGTCGGTGGCCAGCGAGATTTTCGCGAAGTCCGTCATAAAGGTCAGGAGCAGCATCGCAAAGGCGGAGACGACGAACTTGCCCGTGACGACATAGGCGACCGCCACGAAAGCCGCCTTCAGGATTGTCCGACTGATCTTGTTGATGATCCAGGTCAGGATGCGCTGATAGATCGTCCGACCCTGCTCAACAAGGGCCACGATGTTTGTGAGGCCCGGTTCGGTCAGGACGACGCTGGCCGCGCCTTTGGCCACATCGGTTGCCGAGCTGACGGCGATTCCCACTTCGGCTTGCCGGAGAGCGGGAGCATCGTTGACGCCGTCCCCCGTCATACCCGCAACGTGTCCCGCAGTCTGGAGGTGTTTGACCACGAGATACTTGTCTTCAGGGAAGATCTCGGCGAAGCCATCGGCTCCGGCCAGCAAATCCACTGCCTTATTACCGGGCTGGCCGTCGAGAGCCTTGAGATCCGACACGCGAAGGATGTTCGGCAGCCCGACTCCTTGTCCGATCTCCCGACCCACGGCCAGTGCGTCGCCAGTGAGCATTTTTACGGAAACGCCCAAGTCCCGGAGCTCGGCGATCAACTGCTTCGCATCCGGCCGGGGCGGATCATAGAGGGCCACGAGGCCGACCAAACTTTGGGCTCCGTTCTCGGGGCCCCGTGCAACAGCCAGGGTGCGGTAGCCCTTGGCGGCCGATTCACTGACCCGCGCTTCCAAAGCTGCGATCGCGGGAGGTTGGAGCCCGCAGGCCTCAGCAATCGTGCGTACAGCCCCTTTCATCACATGTATCCGCTTCCCATCCTGTTCAACCACGGCTTCCGTCCTTCTGTTCTTCGCATCGAACGGGTCAAAGGACACCGGCGTGACCCTGGAGAGGTGATCGAAGATATGGCGATCCTTCGCTGCCGCCAGGAATGCCAAGTCAATGGGATCGTGGTTGGCCTCTTGCGAGGCGAGCGCGCCAGCGACCAATACGTCCGCCTCTGTGGCGTTCTCCAGCGGGATCACGCCGGTGACGGTGAGTTGGTTCAACGTGATCGTGCCGGTCTTGTCCACGCATAGCGTGTCCATGGTGGCGGCGTCCTCCGCTGCGCTTAGCCGGGTGACCAGCACGCCCCGTTTGGCCAATTCCTTTGACCCGACCGCCATGCTGACCGTGAACATAACCGGGAGAGCCACCGGCACGGCGCTCATCAGCAGCACCAGCATAAGGGGGATCATTTCAATGAGCGACGCCCCGCGAATCAGCGAGAGGACGACCACGACCGCAATGAGCGCGCCGACGATGACGAAGAGCCAGCGGACGACTTTTGCTACCACGGCTTCGATTTGAAGCTTGGGGCGGGCTTCCTGGACAAGTTGGGTTGTCCTTCCGAAATAGGTTTTCGCTCCTGTCAGCATGACGACACCGTTGCCCTCCCCCCGGCGGACCACGGAGCCGGAGGAAAGGACTCCGCCAACAGCAATATCCACATCCCTCGATTCGCCCGTCAGGGCAGACTGATCGATGCTCAGGGTTCCCGTGAGCAGCTTGACATCGGCGGGGATGATATCGCCCGGGCGTACCCGAACAATATCGCCCGGAACCAATTCCCGGGCCGGAACCACCTGCCAGGTCGAAGCGCGCCGTACGCGCGCACTGACCTGAAGGCGGCGGCGCAGGGTCTCGACCACCCCGGCCGCTCGTTGCTCCTGCATGAAACTCAAGACGGCGTTGATCACCAGCAGGGCTCCTACGACAATCACATCCGAATATTTCCGGAGCACGATCGAGAGGATCATGATCAACTCCAGCATCCAGGCTGAGATCCCCCAGAACTTCTTTAGGAACTTGAGGACGGGGTGCCCCTTTTTCTCCGCGACCTCGTTGAAGCCGTTCTCCTTGCGCCGACTTTCCACCTCGGCGCCGGTCAGGCCGGTCTCCGGATTGACTTTGAGGGCGGCGAGTGTGTCGGGGACCGACGCTTTTGAAATATCAGGCGGCTTCGCGTCCGCTGGTTTCGTGGGCACCTTTGGAGATTCAGATTTGGTTGAGGTCGTTTCCATGGGCGAACGGGTTATCCTCGGCTGAGACGGCTCGTGCCGAGTCCTCGAGGTTTAATGCGCTTCAATTCATACCGTGTAAGGATTCGAAACGTCCTCTCAAATGGTTAGCATCTGCGGGCTGCGGTCGGGTCGAAAGGGAGTTTATCAAAGGGTATTTTTCATGCTACCCGTCGATCCTTTTAATGTGGCCGCCCATGGTAGCCCTGAGAATATACCGGCGGGAGGGTGGCTGGCCATGGGGTTTTACCCGACGGCGCGCGAGTAAGATCGGAGAATGCTCCCGTCAGGGCTCAACACTGCGGAGCGTGTGATTGGCCCTTTCTTTGGAGCCGGAATAGGCCGTTGGCGATTGCCAGGGGCGAAGAACATTCAATTCATCAGGCGATCGGACTGCTTTTGGCCGCCTGACCCATGGGCGTTGACCACACCGAAAGCTCACGGGAGCCTCTTTACGCGCATTATGGGACTGCTGCGGAACAGTCTCTAGCTGTGCCCAAAGCCTTTCACTTCATCGCACTTTGACTTGGTCCAAGTGCCTCAAAATGGGTGCAGGCGCTGGATTTGAAGCAGCGAGCTTCAGATTATGAGCCAAGCTGACGTTCCCAATGATAGCGCCGTTAGAATAGGTTGTTTTGGAGGGCGCTTTGGGGAGCGCACGACGGTCTGAATGGGGGTAGAGGTTAGGATGAGAGCAATTCAAGAGCCAACCCAACAACCGCAGATACCTCGTGAGCGCTTGGAAAAGCCTAATTATCTTCGCGGGCTAGTAATATGGAAATGAAGACAATGTCTTAATATCTGAAAGACATTGGCTGTCGGCATAGCTTTTCTCTCCATTGCAGTTCGCTGTGCATGGGTCGTTTGGGGCGTACGGTCGAGGCCCCAATCTTCGCCGTTGGAATATGGTGCAGCGCATTGAATACCCGACCCACCTACTTGCGAATCGTCCGCGAGCGGCAATAGTACGGTTTGATACACCAATTGCCGCCAGCATCTGGTGCCATGACGTCGCGAATTTCATTTAGACTTTTTCGGCGGTCATGCAGCGCTTGGTTCGTGGTAGCCGGTGCCGTATCGCTAGGGGCTTCTGAGATCCATGAGACAGCCCCGCTTTACACACGTATAGTCCAGTCGGTGGCGATCCCAGCGGAGGTCAATAGTCACGGACTCTTCGTCAACGTTCTTGTCAATGGTAGAGGGCCCTTTCGTATGTTGGTCGACACGGGATGTACGTGTTCGATGATCTCGCCAGAAGTGGCAGCGGCTGTTGAGGCCCGAGGCATGGAGCCGGGAGACGAGGGTGAGCAAGCCTTGAATGGATTTGGCGATGCCATAGCGCTGCCCCGAGTACTCCTGGATTCTATCACCGTCGGTAGCGTTCAGTTCGAAGGCGTGGTGGCAGGCGTGGTGCCTCTGGAAGTCCAATCGAAGATCGACAGCCGTGAGCTTGATGGGCTTCTCGGCTATACGCTCTTCTCAGACCTGTACTTTGCCTTGGATTATCCGGGTCGGAAATTGCTTCTGAGTCAGGATTGGCCCGAGAACCTGCAGCCGGTCCGGGCTGAGTTGCCGGTTAGGGAGCATTCCGACGTACCCTTTGTAAGCGTAACACTTCAACGTGAAGTGTTAGCTGTTATGGTGGATACCGGTGCTTCAAACAGACTTCATCTTCCACCTCAGGTGACGTCATCTCTCGACTGGAAGGTTGTCCCCCGTCCTGGATTGCTGGTTGCCGTTGCCGGGGAAATGGGTCGCGAGCAGGTGGGACGGCTTTTCGGCACCCTGGAATTGGGGGCGGTGAAACAGCTCGAGCCAGTGGTAGACGTCGGTGAGGGGCCGGCGGACATAGGGACGGGGCTTCTCCATTCATTCAGCCTCGTTTTTCACGAGTCTGAGGACAAAATGTGGCTTTGCTCAGAAGATGCGGGCCCGCTGCCATCGCCCCCTGAGCGCACCATTGGACTGAGCATGGTCGCGGATCCCGGGGGCTGGCGCGTCGTGGGAATTATTCCCGACAGCCCTGCGGCGGGGGCCGCCATCCAGAAAGATGAATTAGTAACCGAAATTGAGGGCCACCCTGCGCAGGAATGGACCCGCGACCAACTCCAGGCCTGGATAGACACCCATGAAAGCGTAGTCCTAAAAATCGCTGGGGCCTCTATAGAGCGCCAGGTGAATCTGCGCGTATGGTCCCTCGTGCCTTGATCTGCCAGTCTGCGGTGCCATTCATTCACCTTCTGTCCTAAACAACATAAATCCCGTGCGTGCTCCGCTATTCATCCTCTTCGCGGCCCTTATGGTGGCCCTCGGTATTGCCGTGTCTTGGGGTGTTGGACAGCACCGAGCCCTCATGAGTGAACGTACGGATGCGGCAACCGAGCATAATGCCTTCGACGAGATGAAACGTAGACTGCTGGCTTCCGAGAGAGCCTTGCTGGCGGCTGAGACGAGCGTCCAGGGGCTGCATTCATTGGATGCGCAGAGGCTCTTTGCGGACGGCCACATTGCCGCAAGTCCCGAGACCATCGAACTATTCAACTCTGCGGCGGACGCAGATCCACTTTGGGGACCGTTTCGCCGCAAATTGGAGCGCAGAAGAACTCTTGCGAGGTACACCATCCTCTTTTCAGCGCTGAAGATTCCATCGGATTCGCTTGCTCCACTTGAAGAGCTGCTTGTGGAGCGAGCGATTCTCAGTCGAAGGGCTTCGCATCTGTCACAATACTCGGGCGGCAAGCTCACTGGAGGCCAAACCTTGATACAATCGTCCAGTATCTTGGATACCCAGATTGCGAAGCTGGTCGGCGACGAGGACGCCCGACAGATTAGGGAATGGGGCAGTGCGATCTACTATTACGGAAACGCTCCGGACGGGTCTGTCGCTCAGGACGCAGTGACCCTGAGGGATGCTGGGTTCTCATTGAGCACGGACCAGTTGGTGAAGCTTGCACTTATTCGCCACGAAGTCTTGGTGCTCCATTCCGAACCATTAGGGGGACCCGGGCGC
>CAYPXZ010000075.1:0-8506 GCA_964414785.1 uncultured Opitutaceae bacterium | reverse complement strand
CAATATATTGGGATTTGATAAACCGGCGGGCTCTTGTAGACGATAGATCCAAGGAATGTCGCCCTGGGCCCGTTCCGCATTCCCTTCAAGGCGACCCTCCCACCATGCCTCCCCCGGCCAACGCGCTGATTGTCGATGACGAGCCCCATGTCGTCGTGTTCCTGACCGCGCTCGTGAAGCAGCTGGGGGTGGCGACCGTCTGGGACGCGGCCGACGGGGCCGCCGCCCTGGAGCAGGTCGCCGCGCGCAAGCCGGCCGTCGTCCTCCTCGACCTGAACCTGCCGCAGGTCGACGGGCTGCACGTCCTTGAGAAATTGAAGGCCGACTATCCCAATCTGCCCGTCATCGTCGTCACGGCCCAGAGCACGGTGAAGACCTTCGATCGTGCCATCGAACTGGGGGCGAGGGCGTACGTCCTCAAGTACGGCGCCAAGTCCGAGGTGCTGCGGCAGCTCTCCGAGGCCTTCGACCGGATCGCCGAGAAGTCCGGCGCCGAGGCGGCGCCTCCCGCGTGATCCCGGCCGGGCCCGCGCGCCTTCGAACCTGATTTAAGGCACGTAACCGAACATCGACGCCCCATCCCAAGGCACCCCGCCAGGCGACCTGCGTCGCCGCCTCCTGTCCGCAAACTCGGTCGGCATCGTCCTTAGCGCGCTCCTTCTTGCCTGGCTCCTGACGACCCAGGAGCGGACGCTCCTCAACCGGCGCCTGAGCGTCGCGTTTGTGACGGTCCTTTATTTCATCGCGGCCGACGCCTTCCGGCGGGCCGCCCGCCGACAGGACCTTCCCGCTGCGGTCCGAAGCAGCCTCACTTGGATCTCGGCGGGCCTCGCCCTGGACGGGCTGGGCGGCACGTACGTGCTCCTCCACGCCTTCATCTTCCCGAAGAGCACCGCGGCCTTCAACCTGGCGGACGTGCTCTTCCTGGGGACGTACCCGGTCCTCCTCGCGGGCCTTTTCCGCATGCCCAGGATCGATCGGGCGTCGATCGGCCTCGGGCGGATGGTGGTCGACGGGGCGGTCTTCGCCGCCGGGGTCGGGCTCCCGCTCTGGTTCTTCGCCGTCTCCCCCGCGCTTAAGACCGAGACCGGCTACCAGGGCGCGATGGACGTCATCTACCCGATCGTGACCTTCGCGGGCATAACGACCCTCAACATCGCCCTCCTGACCCGGATCCCGCTGCCGTCGCGCCGCGCGTTCGGGCTCCTCATGATCGCGATCGGCATCAGCTGGCTCGCGGACCTGCTCTACCTCCTGGACAGCGTGCAGGGTTTCCTGACCCGCGGGGTGATCAACTGGACCAACGTCTTCAACACGCTCTCGATTGGCGTGTTCATGCTGTCGGCCCGCCGGATGGCGGGCGACAAGATGGCGCCCGCCGAGACGGTGCAGCCGGCGGCCTCGAGCCCGCTGCCGATCATCACGATCGTCGTCGTGAGCGCGTGGCTCGTCATGTTCACGGCCATGGGCCACCCGGCCCCCGAGGCGCTTGCCCCGATCTTCTGGAGCCTCGGGTTCTTGTTCGTCATCCTCGCGGTGCGCGAGACGTACTTCATCCGCGACAGCGCGAAGTGGATGGTGCTCGAGGTGGAGCGAAAGAGCCGCGCGCGCTTCGAGGCCCTGGTCCAGAATTCGACCGACGTCATCATGGTCCTGGACGCCGGGCTCCTGATCCGCTTCGCAAGCCCCGCCTCGGAGAGCGCGCTTGGCAGGGCGCCGGGGACGGTGACGGGCCTGCCGCTTCTCGGCCTCGTGCACCCCGAGGACCTTGCGAGGGGCACCCTGTTCCTGGACCAGCTCCTCGCCTCGCCCGGGGCGCGGCCCGCGATCCAGTGGAGGATGCGCCACGCGGACGGGACCTACCGGCACTTTGGCACTGTCGGGAGCAACCTGGTGCATGAGGCCGCGATCGGAGGCCTTGTCATCAATTCGCGCGACACCACCGACCGCGTCCTCTTGGAGGAGAAGCTCCGGCAGAGCCAGAAGCTGGAGGCGATTGGCCAGCTGGTCGGGGGCATCGCCCACAATTTCAACAATATCCTGACGGCGACCATGATGAGGCTGAGCTTCCTGCGCGAGAACGAGGACCTGCCGGCGGACCTCCTCTCGGAGGTCGTCTCGCTCGAGAAGGAGGCGAGGCGGACGGCCGAGCTCACCAAGAAGCTCGTCCTTTTCGGGCAGCAGCAGTACCTGCGAAAGGACCCGGTCAATTTGAAGGAGACGCTCCTAAGGCTTAAGCCCGAGATCGTCCATATCCTGGGGGAGGGCATCCAGTTCTACATCACGGGCGTCTCCTCGGACGAGACGGTCCTCGCGGAGACCGGCCTCATCGACCAGGTGGTCCTGAGCCTCTGCTCCAACGCGCGCGACGCGATGGAGAAGGGAGGCTGCCTCATCATCGAGGTCGCGGAATTCAACCCGGCGGCGGCCGCGACCGGGGAGGGGGGGCACCCCGCGGGGACCTATGTCCGGCTCAGCTTCCAGGACACGGGATGCGGGATGGACAGCTCCGTCCGGGAGCACCTGTTCGAGCCCTTCTTCACGACGAAGGGCCTGGCGCTCTCCATGGGCCTGGGGCTTGCGACCGTGCACGGGATCATCAAGCAGCACGACGGCTGGATCGAAGTCGAGAGCGAGCCGGGCAAGGGCAGCACGTTTAGGGTGTACCTGCCGAAGATGGCGGGGGCCGCGAACTGAGCCCGTCCGGGTTTGGGCGCCCGATGGGCAGCCGAGATCTCGCGCACGTTGGAGGTCCCGCAAAGTCCGCTTGCGGCCGGTTCCAGGGGCTCGGAGCGGCACCCTTCACAAAGTCCATTTGTGGACCGGAAAACGGTCCAAGGATTATTTCACCGATCAACCTGTTTGAATCGGCGGAGGGTTGGGCCGTGAGCTGCCCCGACCTGCCGGGTTGCCATTCCCAGGGCAAGAACCGCCAGGAGGCCCTAAGGAACATAAAGCAGGCCGTTTCCCTTTGGCTTGAGCTCGAGCGCGAGGAGACGGGGTTGAGGCGTGTGGAGCAGGCGGACGTGCTCGTCTAGCCCATGCCCCGGATCCCGGAAATCGGTCAGAACGACGCTGCAAGGGGTTCCAGGAACCGGGGTCTTAAGATTACTCAAAGTGTTACACTGTGACACTTGACTTTTTGTCACCAAGTTACACCGATACACCATGCCTCCGAATATTACCATCAAGCAACTTCACGCTACGACCGGCGAACATGTCCGGCGGGCGGGCTCGTCGAGGTCGCCAGTCGTAATCACGGACAGGGGCCAACCCGTGGCTGTTTTGGCCAATCCAACGCTGCTTACCCCCCGCAGACGAAAACGCACGCTCCTACCGGAATATGAGGCGATGATGGCTGGCCCGGCGGGAAACAGCATTCAGGCCGCTTTGGACGAGATACGCGGGGATCGATGACCGATGATCTTTTGCGACACATCGGCGATCGCCAAGCTTTACGTCGTCGAAAGGGAATCACCGGCGATGCGGGTACGTCTGGAAGGAGAGGACCAGGTGTTCGCATCAGAACTGGTTCGCACCGAACTCATGGGGGTCTTTCACCGACAGTTGCGTGAGAAGACTTGGAGCCGTGACAGGTTCATGACCGCGATCCGGCAATTCACACTCGATGACATTGCCGGGTTTTGGACGTGGCTTCCATTGGACAGCGCCGTAATCGAGGCCGCTGCACAAGTCTATATGACCCTGCCGGATTCGGTGTTCCTTCGCTCCGCTGACTGCCTGCATCTCGTGACGGCTCTGCGCCACAATTTTGCGCACATCTACACCTATGACTCCCGCCAGTCTGAAGTTGCGGCCGCCCTTGGGTTGAAGCCTTTGGCTGTCGGCCGTTGACTCGGCCATTGGGTGCGTCACCCGGCGACCCTCGTTCGTAAGTCGGTGACCTGCTGCTGGCGCCCTCACGGGGAATCGAACCCCGGTTAACGAGTTGAGAACCCGCTGTCCTAGCCGCTAGACGATGAGGGCGTGCAGCGGAGCGTAGAACGGTTCAAATTTGGGCCCTAGCGTCAAGCAGCGAGTGACCCATTTTGCTCTTTCATGGGGTTGGCTCTTCCTATGGTATCCCCTTGTGCGGGATAAATTCCGGAAGATTCTCGGGGTCAGGTTCTATATCTCGGACCTGGAGGACCTTCTCGAGCTGGTGCCGGATGGGGGACTCATTGTCGCACCGTCGGCTCCCGTCATGGTTCGCCTTTCGGAAGACACTGCCCACCGCGAGGCGGTCGAGGGCGCCGACATGGCCATTACCGACAGCGCCTTCATGGTCATCCTGTGGCTCCTGGCGACGGGGGAAAGAATCCGGAGGATATCGGGATTAAGGCTCCTGCGGGGCCTCTTCGCCCGGGGCCAGTTCCGGGGCAAGGGCGAGACCTTCTGGGTCATGCCCTCGGCCGGCGACTCGAAGGCCAACCTCGCCTGGCTCGCCAACCGGGGCTACTCGGTCACGCCCGAGGACGCCTACGTGGCGCCCCTGTATCCCAAGGAGGGCCCCATCTCGGATCCCCGCCTCGTCGGTCTCATCAATTCCCGGAAGCCCAGGATGGTGGCTATTGCGCTCAGCGGAGGGGTCCAGGAACGCCTCGGCTGGGAGCTTCGCCAGCACCTCTCCTACAAGCCCACGATCCTCTGCATCGGGGGAGCCATCGCCTTTTTGACCGGGCGCCAGGCCGCAATCCCGGTCTGGGCCGACCGGCTTGGGCTGGGCTGGCTCTTTCGGTTCACGGCGGATCCGAGGGGATTCTCGGCAAAGGTGAAGGGAGTCGAGCGCCTGGCCGCCCTCATCTGGAAATTCCGAGACCGGAGCGTCGCGCCGGGCTGAGCGTGCTGTCTGGTAAAAAATGCCGGAATCCCGTCGACGAATCTGGTTACCTGATTCTCAATATTCGCCGCTATGGCTCCCAAACAAGTCACGGTCACCGAGGCCGTTCGGAATTTCGCGGAGCTGGTCAGCAGAGTCCACCACCAAGAGGGGCCAACGATCCTCGTCAAACGAGGCATGCCGATGGTGAAGCTTAGCCCTGCAAAGCGCCCTAAAACCGGACGGGAATTGGCCGCTCTTTGGAAGAAGCGCACGACACAGACTTCAGATGAGGCAGCGAGCTTCGAGCGCGATATTGCCGATTCCAGAAGGCGTCTTGGTCCCTTGGTCTCAGAATGGGAGTGATCCTCGATGGCCGGGTTCTGATTGCGGCTGAGGCGAAGCGATTGGATATCAATGCCCTGTTCGCTGCCGTCGCCATTTAATTTGGAGGCCGCATAATTCTTCAGGGGATTGTTGATCCGGAGGCATTTCCATGTTGGATACGGGCGACTCCATGATCCTCGGACTCACCGGCTGTTTTGGCTGCGGCAAGTCAACGACGGCAAAATTCTTCGCCGAACGGGGATTCCGTCACATCGATTCGGACCTGGTCGTGCGGGAGCAGGTCCTGACCCAGCCGGCGATATCGGGTGCCATCCGGGAACATTTCGGCGACGGGGTGTTCCAACCGACGGGGCTGGTGGACCGGCCGGCGCTCGGCGCCATCGTTTTTTCAAATGATTCGGAACGCATTTGGCTGGAGGATCTTACGCACCCCGTGTATTTCGGAATCCTGCGCGGAATGTTGCGGGAGGGCCCGGGCCCGAACTGGTTGGTCGAGGTGCCGCTCCTCTTCGAGAAGTGCATGGAGAATTGGTTTGATTTCACCCTGTGCGTAGCGTGTGATCCTCTTTCGCAACTCGCTCGTTTGGAGCAGCGCGGTTTGGACCGCGCGCTCGCCGAGCAACGTATATCCAAGCAATTGCCACTGGCTCGGAAAATCGAGCTGTCCGATCTCGTCCTGTGGAACGACGGTTCAACCGGATTCCTCAAGTCCCAGGTCGACCGCATCGTGGATTCCCTGATCCAAGCCAAGGCAGGCGCCCCTTTCAAAGAACACCCTGATGTCCCTTCCTCCCAAGACCGACGACGAAACGTCCGCACCCGATGAGGGCGCAGCCAAGCCCGTGAGGCGCGGGAGGCCGCGCGCGAAGAAGGTGGCCGCGGAGCCCGCGGCCGAGAGGCAGGAGCCGAAGCAGGAGTCAAAGGCCGAGATCTTTGTCCCGGAGAGAAGGCCCGAGCCCGAGTCGGCGCCGGCCCCCGCGCAAACCCCGCGCCCCCAGGCTCCGGCGGAGTTGTCCGGTGGCAACGGCCCCCGCGATGTCGGCGGCGGCGAGGTGAGCAGCCCCTCCGAGCAGGGCGGATACGACCGCCAGGCAGAGGGTGGCCAGGGCGACGGCCGCCAGGGCGGCCAGGGTGGGGGCGGCCAGGGCGGCGGGGGCCGCGAATGGCAGGACCGCAATTCCTGGAAGCGCAACAAGCGAAAGCGCGGGCGCCACGGCGGCGGCCCGTGGCAGCCGAACGGACCCGGCGGCGGTGGCGGCAACGCCCCCCGCTATCCGCAGCAGCCTCCTCCTCCGACGCCGGCCCCCGTGTACGGCGACTTGCCCGACCCCGCGCGCTTCGCGGACCTGGCGGCGCTCGACCAGTTGGCCAAGGAGATCTCCTCCGGCAAGGGCGCACCCCTCTACCTGGACCACATCTATGGGCTCACGCTCGCGGAGCTGGTCGCCTTCGCCCGCGGGCTCAAGGTGCCTTTCGAGGGCGCCCCCAACCGGCTCCAGCTTATCCCGCAGATCTTCGCCAAGGCGACCGAGGAGAGGACGGCGCTCGGGGACCGGGGCTATGTGGACCAGACGGACCAGGGCTATTTCATCGTCCACGAGAAGGTCAACTACCGGCTCTATCCCGAGGACGCGTACCTGCCCGAGAGCCTCGTTCGGCGCTATGGGCTCAAGCGAGGCCACCAGGTCGACGTCCTCGTCCAGCCGCCGCGCGACGGCGAGCGCTGCCCGTCCGTCATCCGGATCGACAGCGTGATGGGCAAGGAGCCCGAGGAGATCTCAAAGGTGACGCCCTTCGAGGAGCTGATCCCGTACTATCCCCTGAAGAGGATCCTGCTCGAGGACGCCGACATCCAGAAGGACGTCTCCATGAGGGCGGTCGACATCCTGACTCCTATCGGCTTCGGCCAGAGGGGGCTGATCGTGGCCCCGCCCAGGACCGGAAAGACGATCCTCCTGCAGAACATCGCCAACTCCATCTCGGCGAACAGCCCCTTTGCGAAGCTGATCCTACTCCTCGTCGACGAGCGCCCCGAGGAGGTGACCGACTTCCGCCGCCACACGAAGGGCGAGGTCGTGTCCTCGACCTTCGACGAGGCTCCGGAGAGCCACGTCCACGCGGCCGAGATGGTCGGCGAGAAGGCCCGCCGCCTCGTGGAGCAGGGGGAGCACGTCGTCATCCTTTTGGATTCGATCACGCGCCTTGCCCGCGCCTACAACGCCCTGGCCGGGAGCGGCGGCAAGATCATGTCGGGCGGCCTCGAGTCGAATGCCCTCCAGAAGCCGAAGCGTTTCTTCGGCGCGGCCCGCAACATCGAGGGCGCCGGGAGCCTGACCATCATCGGGACGGCCCTTGTCGACACGGGCAGCCGCGCCGACGAGATCATCTTCGAGGAGTTCAAGGGCACGGGCAACATGGAGCTCCACCTGGACCGCGGGCTCGTCGAGCGCCGGATCTTCCCGGCGATCAACATCGACCGCTCGGGGACGCGCAAGGAGGAGCTGATCTACCACCCGGAGGAGCTCCAGCGGATCTACGGGCTAAGGCGCGCGATGCAGGGCCTGGGCCCCATCGAGTCCATGGAAATGTTGATTCAGCGCTTGAAGAAGACCAAATCCAACGCTGAATTCCTCCTTAGCCTGAGCCGCCAGTAGCCAACCCTCCAAAGGTCCACCATGAGTTACGAGATGAACGAACTGCTCGAACTCGTATTCGAGCAAAACGCCTCCGACCTCCACCTGCAGGTGGGCCAGCCCCCGACGCTGCGCCTGTCGGGCAGCATGACCCCGATCGACGGGCCCGCGCTGCAGCCGATCGACACGGAGAAGCTGATGCTCTCGATAACCCCGGACGTCCACATCCAGAGCACGAAGCTAAACGGCGGCGCCGACTTCGGCTTCGCGTACATGGAGAAGGCGCGCTTCCGCGTGTCGGTCCTGAAGAGCAAGGGCAACTACGGCATGGTGCTGCGCCAGATCCCGAACCGGATGTTCGGGCTGCGCGACATCGGGATGCCCGACAAGATAAGGGAGCTCTTGTACCGGCCGCGCGGCTTGATCCTCGTCACGGGGCCGACCGGCTCCGGAAAGTCGACGACCTTGGCGTCGATGATCAACTACGTTAACGAGAACCGCGACGGGCACATCATCACGATCGAGGACCCGATCGAGTACTACCACAACCACAAGCGCTGCGTCGTCACGCAGCGCGAGGTGCACGTCGACGTGCCGAGCTTCTCGGAGGCCATACGCCGCGCGCTGCGCCAGGACCCCGACATCATCCTCGTCGGTGAAATGCGCGACCTTGAGACGATCGAGGCCGCGATCAGCGCGGCCGAGA
>CAYPXZ010000074.1:0-8530 GCA_964414785.1 uncultured Opitutaceae bacterium | reverse complement strand
CCCTGGCCTGAGAGAGCCTGCCAGCAGACTTCCCTTCGATGTCAGTCTGTCCTACGGCGTCTCGAGCAACTTCGAGCCGGACTCAAGCCGCGTCAACATTAACGGGGATGCCGTCGGGCCTCCGGCAGGCAAGACCATCGAGCGTGGCATTATGCTCGAGACGCGTGACGGCAGGTTCGCCCTCAAGGTCAATCATTACGTGACCGACATCACGAACGGTTCGAATCCCAACGGTAGTTCCTTCGCCGCCGAGCTGGCCAATTTCGTTGGGTTCTCAGCGTACTACGGCAACGTGTTCTATTATCACACTGACCAGTCCACGCCGCTCCAAGCAGGACCCACGTCTGTTCAGGACGGCCATCCGGCCATCGGCCAGGCAGCCAATACCGGTGGTGTAAGCGGCTCGGGGTATTACTTCGAACCCATTAACGGTGTGGATACCTACACTCAGGCGATGGCGACTCTACAGGCTAACTCGACCGCCGCCACGCGGGCATGGGAGACCCAGCTTAACACCGATTTCCCCAATTTCTTTAAGAATTGGGGCATGAATAGCCTGTCTCAAGTGCAGGCCGGCCTTGTCCCGAGGAGTCAATTGCAGGGCCTCCCAGGCGAGCAGAACTTCGCGATTACCGAAAACTCCCAGTCCCAAGGCTGGGAAGTTGAGCTCGACGCCAACCCCACCAAGGCGTGGCGCATTTCACTCAACGCTACAGAAACGAATGCGGTCGTCTCACAAATCGGTGACGCGGCCTTGACCAAATTCATGGCGGAGACGGCGGCCTATGTTAAAGGCCCCGGCGGCTCTCAGCAGTGGTTCTGGGGAGAGAATATCGCCCCAAGCGTTCCTAACGTCGCCCAAGGCTACTATATCGCATACAACGGCCTTCCTGCGGTCGGCGGCGCTTACGCCCAACTCCAGCAGCAGCAAAACGTCGCGGTTGAGCAACTCGCCAAGTGGCGCTTCAATCTGACGACGAACTATGATTTCGATCACGGCTTCCTCAAAGGTGTTAACATTGGTGGTGGCGTGCGTTATACGGGCCGTGAGGTCATTGGCTATCCCCCGACTGGCGATCCCACGCTTCCGCCTCCGTACCTCCCCAACCTATCCGCTCCAGAATATGCGCCGAGTCAGACCTACTACGACCTTTGGGTTGGTTATCACCGTAAGCTCACCAAGAAGATCGGATGGAACATTCAGCTCAACGTCGAAAACGTCGGCAGAGGGAATTATCTGATTCCGGTAAGCTATCAGGCACCGATAAACGGTGTGGCACAACCTGCGTTCTATCGTATCGGTCCGACGCAGCAGTTCACGGTCAAGAACGTATTCAGTTTCTGACCTCTTAGTCTCAAGAGCCGCGCCGGGCCATAGTAAGCCAGGCGCGGAATTCCATCAGGCGGTGCGCGACGACGGCTCAGATATCACAGTGCCGTTATGCCGCGCACCGTCTCGTTTTCAGCAAACCCTTCTTCTAGCACTCAAGTGGAATCAGCAAATGGCCAACCCGCCCCAATTGAACACGGCCGTCCATCGGCAGCCTCCGGCCTCGGCCACTCCGAAGAGTGCCATGGGGAACGCGGAGAGAGTGGGAGCCTCGGATTATGCTTTGAAGCGGCGATATTCGACATGGACGGCGTCGTCACTGATACGACGTCCGCGCACTCAGATGCCTGGAAGCAGATGTTTGATGAGTTTCTCCGGTTTCGGGCAGCGGGGAACAATGAGAGATTCTCCGAGTTTACCCGTGATAGAGATTATCTCGCATACGTAGATGGACGGCCCCGCTACAGCGGCGTCGAGGCATTCTTGAAGTCTCGGGGGATCGAACTCTCACGCGGAACGCCACATGACCTGCCGGGCCGTGAGACTGTTTGCGGCCTTGGAAATAAGAAGAACGCAATCTTCAACCAGATCATCGAAAGGGACGGGGTAAAGACGTTCGACTCCACGGTCTCGTTGGTTCGGGAAATGCGGCGGCACGGCATCAAGATTGGGTTGGCAACCTCGAGCTACAACTCCGAGGAGGTCTTGGGAAGGACGGGCACGGCGCATCTTTTCGAGACAGTCGTCGACGGTGTGCAGTCCGCGAGGCGCGGACTGAAGGGAAAACCGGAACCCGACATCTTCGCTGCCGCGGCTGCCAATTTGGGTGTATCGAACGCGCAAGCGATCGTCGTAGAGGACGCGATCTCCGGCGTCCAAGCAGGGGCGAAGGGAGGGTTCGCGCTCGTCATCGGGATCGCCAGGGGGGGCAATGCGTTCGAGCTCCAAAAAAACGGTGCCGACATGGTGGTCCAAGACCTTTCGGAGACCAGCCTTGAGCAAATCAACCGGCTCGTTCAGGACAAGCGCACTAACGTGAGGTGAATCATTCATCTGACGATAGGAACAACCCCATGCGCAAGAAACCCCTACTGAACTTTTGGCAGCTCTGGAACCTGAGCTTCGGCTACGTCGGCATCCAATTTGGCTTTGCCCTGCAGAATGCCAACGTTACCCGGATCTTTGAGACGCTCGGTGCGAAATTGGACAAGGTTCCTATCCTTTGGATTGCCGCCCCCGTCTCCGGATTGCTCGTGCAGCCGATTATCGGCTACATGAGTGACAAGACCTGGAACCGACTGGGGCGCAGGAAGCCCTACTTTCTGTTCGGGGCCGTGACGGCGTCGCTCGGGTTGCTCCTGATGCCGAATTCGCCAGCGCTGTGGTTTGCGGCCGGCATGCTGTGGATCCTGGACGCTTCCATCAATATCACGATGCAGCCCATGCGGGCCTTCGTGGGCGACATGCTCCCTGACGAGCAGCGAACCACCGGATTTGCGGTCCAGACTTTCTTTATCGGCACCAGTTCCGTCGTGGGCTCGATTCTGCCATACCTGTTGACGAATTGGTTTCACGTCGCAAATACGGCACCCGAGGGACAGCTACCCGCCTCGGTTAAGTTATCGTTCTATCTGGGCGGCGTGGTGTATCTTCTGGCCGTCCTGTGGACCATTTTCTCGGTGAGGGAATATTCGCCGGAGGAACAGGAATCGTTTCATGCTCGGGCGGCCGGTGGCGAGAGCCATGCGGAGCCCGACATCAATCTCGATACAAAGAAGTACTACGGCGTCGGCACCCTTCTGCTTTTGGGCGGCGTGGTCCTCAGCTTTGTCATCCGAGAGCTGTCGTGGGACAACGGCCTCTACATCCTTTCCTTGGGCGCCAGCTTTTACGGCGTGGCGCAGATTATTGCGGCAAAGCGATGCGCGGCCGGGAAGAAACGAGGGCTCGTGGAGTTGGTATACGACCTCAACAACATGCCCGGAGCAATGACCCAGCTGTCGATCGCCCAAATGTTCACCTGGTTTGCGCTGTTCGCCTTCTTCATTTATGCCACTCCGGCCGTAGCCAGCTATCAATTTGGGAGCACCGATCCGCGCAGCGAAGTCTACAATACGGGCGCCAATTGGGTGGGGGTGTTGATGGCCGTTTACAACGGCGTGGCGGCGCTCGCGGCGTTCCTTCTGCCCGTGATGGCAAAGCGCACCAGTCGGGTGACGACGCACGTTGTCTGCCTCGTTATCGGCGGAATCGGATTGTGCTCAATGCACCTCTTCAAGCAGCCGCATATGCTTCTCGTCTCGATGGCGGCTCTGGGCATCGCCTGGGCGAGCCTCTTGACGATGCCGTATGCGATCCTCAGCAGCATCGTGCCCTATCAGAAGATGGGCGTGTATATGGGCATGTTCAACCTCTTCGTCGTGATCCCGCAAATTCTGGCCGCCGCGCTGCTGGGTTTGTTGGTCCGCACCGTGTTTCATGGCCAAGCCATGGACGCAATTTTTTTGGGCGGAGTTTCGATGATCGCCGCCGCGGCGCTCATGCTTCGGGTCAAGGACGAGCCGACACCCGGGTAACACTTTATGAAGGATCTCTGGTCGATAAGCACAACCGAACATGCCGATGGCAAGGAGACCATTATGCGCCGCGGCAATGTCTACCAGATTGCCAATGGCTACATGGGCTATCGCGGTACCCTTGATGAATTTGGTTCCAGGCAGTTGGTGGGAATCACTCTTGCGGGGATCTTCGACCGCGTCGGCTCGGCTTGGCGCGAGCCGGTCAATGCCCCGAATGGCGGTTTCACAATCGTTTCGCTTGGCGGCTTGGAACTTTCCGCCCTGGGGGGCAAGGTTGCGCGGCACCGGCAGACGCTGCGGTTTGACAATGCGTTGTTTGAAAGGTCGACGGTATTTGCGGCCAAGGGGACGAACCTGAATATCAGGTCAGCGCGCTTCCTGAGCGCCGTATCGCCGAACTTGGGAGTCATCAGGTTCGCCGTCACTTGCAACAAGGCGGCAAACGTTACAATCCGCACGGGAATCGATGGCAACATATGGGACCTGAATGGACCGCATCTGCTCCGACTTTCGGCAGAAAGGAGAGAGGAGGTCCTGCTGGTGCAGGGCTTCACTAATGAGTTGTCGAAGCGCGTTGTTGTCGCCGAGACCGCTGACATAGGTTTCGGCGATGTAGCCTACGAATCCAAGGGCAACCGGAACCTACGAGTGGTAAGATTTCGCGCCGAGGCGGGAAAGACCTACACCTTCCACAAGTATTTCGCGGTGTTCACGGATAACGACGCTGTCCAGGGGCCGACTGTTGAGGCGGCGATCGAGGCCGTCCAGCTGGCGAAGTCCCTTGGCTACGAAGCCTGCCTGGAAGGGCACAATGCCAAATGGAGGGAAAAGTGGAGCCGGAGCGATGTGACCATAAAGGGCGACGACGAAGCGCAGCTGGCGTTGCGTTACAGCATTCTTCAGTTGCTGATGGTGGCCCCGGTCAGAGGCAGCGCCAACTCCATACCGGCGCGTGCGTTATCGGGCCAAGTCTACAAGGGAGCGATTTTCTGGGACACGGAGATGTTCATGTTCCCGTTCTTCGTCCATACCTGCCCGGAGAAGGCCGTCGAGTTGATGCGATATCGAATCAAGACCCTCGACGGAGCCCGAAGGAAGGCAAAATCGGAAGGATTGGGCACCCGTGGCGCATTTTACGCCTGGGAGAGCCAGGAGACCGGTGACGACGCCTGCACGTATTTCAATATCGGGGATCCGTTCACCGGAAGGGCGCTGCGGACCTATTTCCGCGACAAGCAGATTCATATCAGCGGCGACGTGGCCATCGCCATGTGGGACTACTTCCGGCTGACGGGCGACGACACGCTTTTGCTGGAGGGTGGGGCCGAGGTAATCCTTGAATGCGCTCGGTTCTTCTACTCGTCCGCCTACTACAAGAGCGAAAAGCGGCGTTACGAGATCTTAGATGTGATTGGTCCGGATGAATATCATGAGCGAGTTAACAACAACGCGTTCACCAACATGGTGGCCAAGGAGACCTTCAATATAGCCATTGCGGCTGTTGACTATCTCCGCCGGAGCCATCCCAAGGAGTTGCGCGCCCTACTCAGAAAACTTCGCATAGAGCGTGAGTTGTCGGATTTTCGCGACGCAGCCCGCCGGCTTTTTGTTCCAAGCCCGGATTCAAAGACGGGAATTATCGAGCAATTCGACGGCTATCTGGGGCTGAGAGACTCCTCCGTCGAGGAGCTCAAGGCCCGAATGATTCACCCCAATGAATACCTAGGTGCAGGGCAGGGGCTGGCTGTGCCGACCAAGATAATCAAGCAGGCGGACGTGGTGATGATGCTCAATCTCTTCAGGACCCGTTTTTCCGCCAAGATAAAGAAGGCAAACTGGGAGTACTACGAGCCGCGCACCGAACACGGTTCTAGCTTGAGCGCCTGCGCCTATGCCATGGTTGCGGTCGAATTCGGCAATCTCGACTTCGCATACAAGTATTTCCTTAAGACGGCTAAGATCGATCTTGAGGCCAAGTACAAGGTGTATGTGGGAAGCGTTTTCATGGGTGGATCTCACCCCGCCGCGAACGGCGGCGCGTGGATGACGGCAGTCTTAGGATTTGGCGGAGTGCAAGCGGATGAGAAAAGGATCACAGTCAATCCGCGACTTTGTCGGAAGTGGAAGCGCCTTCAGTTTCATCTCGCCTACAAGGGAGACGATTTCCAAATGAGTATAACGAAATCCTCGGTGAGTGTCGCGTCCTCGAAAGCGAACGCACGCGCAAGGACTATGGTTGTGGCGGGGTGTCCTGTGAAATGTGAGCCCGGTAAAGTGGTGACGATCAATTACCGGCGGGCGAGATAGTTTTGCCCTCCAGGGCGAGTTTCCGTACTCAAACACCCACCCCTATGGCCCGATCTCTCGTAAGGCGCGTTCTCATCTTCTTATCGTCCGTCTGCGCGTACGGAGCGTCGGCCAGTGTCGGTGCAGATTTGCCTTGGACCACCTACGAGGCCGAGGCCATGAAAAGCACCGGGCTAGTTCTTGGTCCCAAATACGATCCAAACCGGGTCGAGACCGAGTCGTCCGGCGAGAAGTGCGTGAAGCTCGTGGGCGCCGGGGAATACGTGGAGTTCACCGCCGTAGCGAATGCCAACGCTATGGTGATCCGCTACAGCTTGCCGGATGCAGAGCAAGGAGGCGGAACTGACGCGAATCTCGACCTATTCGTCAATGGACGAAGGGTGCGGGAGCTGGCCCTTACCTCCAGATTTTCATGGCTTTACGGAAGTTATCCGTTTTCCAATAATCCCGGAGAAGGGAAGCCGCGCAATTTCTACAACGAGCTCCGTATCAAGGGCCTAGACCTCGCCAGAAACGATGTCATTCGACTGCAGCGAGCCGCAGGTGGGGCGGCCTATTGCATAGTCGATCTCGTCGATCTTGAGAGCATACCAGCACCGCTGCCCGCTCCCGAGAATTCCATGAGCGTCCTCGAATTCGGGGCGGACCCGGGCGGTGAGAGGGACGCAACAGATGCCCTGCGGAAATGCGTGGCGGAAGCTCGAAGACAGGGGAAGCCCATCTGGGTGCCTGCCGGCGAATTCAAATTGACCGGCGAGATACTGGTCCCGTCCTCCGTTACCATTCAGGGCGCCGGCATATGGCACACGAGCTTTGTCGGTGACGCGGCCCTTTACGGCCAGCCAATGCGGCGCATCCGGTTCAAACTCTCCGGCAGCCAAATCCATTTGGCCGATTTTTCAATCGTTGGCAGGTTGAACTACCGTAACGACTCTGAGCCGAATGATGGGATCGTGGGAGCGGGCTGCGAAGACTCTTCCATATCGAACGTCTGGCTCGAACATACCAAGGTCGGCGTCTGGATATATAACGGCGTGAACCTTTTGATCGAAGGCTGCCGTTTTCGCAATCTGATCGCGGACGGTGTGAACCTCTGCGTCGGTACGAGCGGAACAATCATTCAGAACTGCTCCGCCCGTGGCACTGGTGACGATTGTTTCGCAATCTGGCCCGCAGCCCTGGACCAGGGCTTTATTGGAAAAGGGCCGAAGTCGGGTAATAACGTGATTCGCCGCTGCACGGGTCAACTTCCGTTCCTCGCGAATGGCGGCGCGATATACGGCGGGGCCGGCAACCGCATCGAGGACTGCCAGTTCACCGACATCACCACCGGGTGCGGCGTTCTGATAAGCACGACATTTCCGACCTCCGATGAGAAGCTCGGGATAGACAACAACTTCAGCGGCACGACTGTCGTTAAGAACTGCGACCTGCTGCGTTGCGGCGGCTATGATCATAGCTGGGCCTGGCGCGGTTCGCTTCAGGTCTGCATGGATCGCCGCAGCATATCGGGGCTCACCGTCAGTCACGTGTCCATACAGGACAGCATCTCAAGTGGCATTACTATCGTGGCACCAGGAAGCCCAAAAAATGAGGGCACGCTCTCCGGTGCGGTGTTCGAAGCGGTGAATATCAGCAACTCGGGAATCGGTGGGTCGCCGCACCATGACCTTTGGATCCGCGGGGATGCATTTGGGGGCGTTGCCCTCAGGGAATCGGCTATTGCCGACATAAAGAACGATTCCAGCCATTTCAGGCTTCTCGATCAATGAGCCGGATTTGCAGGTGCCATTCACCTGCTCCGCAGTAGTCTGCGCAATCCGGAGCATCTGAAGAAGCTCGTTGGCCGCTGAGCGTCCCTCTGGTCCAACGGCAAACTTGCTATGAGGAGGAAAGCCTAAGGCTTCCGATCCTTCCAGAACTACCGCCTGCGCGTAGTCGCTCGGTGCGGCTAACCCAAACCATCATCCCATCCATCAACGCCTGTCCCCAATCTTTTTCCTAGACCCTGTCTGCTAACGACAAATGACTTACGGTGGCGTTTCACGGGGACTCGAACCCAGGTAGACACTACCCGTTATTGTAGATCAACCGCTTACCTGTTCTCGCTCTGAGAGCGGATGGTAGTTGCTTCTGTAAACACTCAAGCTGTTGCCAGCCCTGTTGCCAATGCCCTCAGCTGCTTCTAAGAACAGCTCCAATGGTACGATCCCACGACAAGATGCTGCACCGACTTCAGAAGGAGTCATTCAGCTATTTTGATCGTGAATACAATCCATCCAATGGATTGGTGCGTGACAAGACCGAGGGGATA
>CAYPXZ010000073.1:0-8645 GCA_964414785.1 uncultured Opitutaceae bacterium | reverse complement strand
ACCATCGCTACCGTGTCCTCGGGCGTGACCGTCAACGCCTCCGCCTCCTCGCCCTCCGGCACCATCGCCAGCGTGCAGTTCTACGAGAACGGGAGCCCGATCGGCACCGCTGTGACCACGCCGCCCTACACGGCGTCGTTCGTTCCCCTTTCCGAGGGCGTCTATACGATCACGGCCAAGGCGACCGACAGCGCCGGGGAGACCACCGTGTCGTCGCCGGTCATCATCGAGGCCCTACCCGCCACGAGCGGCCTGGGCACGACGGCCTACTTTGGCCAGTACCAGGGCCTCTCGGACGGTGGCCGGTTCGCATTCATCGTCGTCGACGGAACCTACGGCACCTACATCGGGCACTCGACAAGCGGTGCGGCCTCCACGGCCTTTTACTCGGGGATCCCGGTAAGCCCGGCGGGCACGTTCTCGACGACCAACATCAAGAGCGGCTCGGCGTCGGTCACCGGCGTCAGCGCCACGCTGTCCCCGAGCCAGGATATGTTGATCGGCTCGGCGACCACGTCGACCGGCCTGAACGTGCCCTCGGGATATTTCACGGGCAACGTCGCCGGCCAGGCGGGCAGCCAGGTGACGGCCATCGTCGGGCTGGACGGCGAGATCATGACCTACTTCGGAAACGGCTCGTTTGCGGACGTGGCCGACGGGTCGTTGGACTCGACCGGCGCCTTCACGATCACCACGAGCCAGAACAACACGTTCACCGGGAAGATCGACTCCACCACGGGTTTCCTGACCGGTACGCTCTCCGGGTCTTCCGGCGGCTCAGTCCTCGCGGCCAAGGTCTCGGGCGGCACGTTCAGTGACGGCGCCATGACGAACATCTCGACCCGCGGACCGGTCGCCTCCGGCGCCAACGCGATGATCACCGGCTTCTATGTCGGTGGCACCGTGTCCAAGCAGGTCCTGATCCGCGCGGTCGGACCTGGCCTCACGGGCTTCGGACTGCCGGGCGCCGTGTCCGCGACCCAGCTGCAGGTCTTCAATGCGACTTCGACGACGCCCATCTACTCCAACACGGGATGGGACTCGGATCCTACGAACGCCGCGTCGGTATCGAACGCCAGCCCGTCCGTCGGCGCGTTCGCGCTCCAGGCCGGCAGCAAGGACTCCGCACTCGTCGCAACGCTGCCCCCGGGCGCCTATACAGCCCAGGTAACCGGTGTCGGGTCCGCTACGGGCATCGCGCTTGCCGAGGTCTACGACCTGGACAGCTACGCCCCCTTCTCGGCGAAGAAGCTGATCAACATCTCCACGCGCGGCAACGTCGGTACAGGCACGAGCGCGATGATCGGCGGCTTCCATGTGAACGGAACGGCGCCCAAGAGGCTCCTAATCCGTGGTACAGGCCCCGGCCTCACCCAGTTCAACGTCTCCGGAGTCCTGGCGGCCCCCCACCTGCAGCTCTTCGACGGGTCGCAGGCCCTGGTCCGCGAGAACTACGCCTGGCAGACCGGCAACGACGGCGCCCTCGTGGCGGCGGCGGCCAAGCAGACGGGCGCGTTCGCCTTCGCGAACGGGAGCAACGACACCGCGATCCTGGCCGTCCTTCCCCCGGGCACCTACACGGCGGAAGTCTCCGGCGTCGGCTCGACGACGGGCATCGCCCTGGTCGAGGTCTACGAGATCCCGTAAGGGCCTGGGAACCCCCGTTTCCTCGACAATTGGGTGGCGGTTTCCCGAATTCGGGCTAGGGTCCGTGACGTCCATGTCTGGGACCCAAAGCACCGCCGCCCCGCGAGCTGTCACGACTCACGCCTTTGCAGGCGTGTTCACCATGCTTGCGCCGCAGATGGCCGCGCTCGACCGCTTCCTCGAGGGCCAGCTTGCTGCCTTCGAGCCCGAGATCCGCGCCATGGTGGACTACTGCATCGACACCTCGGGCAAGCGGATCAGGCCCGCGCTGGTCTTCCTGAGCGGCTGGAGGGACGGCGGGGAGGTGTCCACGGACCTGGTGCGCGCGGCCGCGGTCGTCGAGATGGTGCACCTGGCGACGCTCGTCCATGACGACATCATGGACTCGGCGGACGTGCGGCGCAGCCGAAGGACGGCAACGCGGGAATTTGGCCCGACGGCCGCGGTCCTGCTGGGCGACGCGCTCTTTGCCCACGCCCTTCACCTCGCGACGCATTTCCCGACGACCGAGGTGTGCGCGGCGGTCTCCGAGTCCACGCGCCGCGTCTGCGCCGGCGAGATCGTCCAGACCCTGCGCAGGGGGTCCACCGACCTCACTCCGGCGGACTACCAGCGCATCATCGACCTGAAGACCGCCGAGCTCTTCCGCGTGTCCTGCTTCCTGGGTTCGCGCCTTTCCGGGTATGAGGACGGGTATGTGGGCGCGGCGGACAGGTTCGGCCGCCATCTGGGTATCGCCTACCAGATCTATGACGATCTCGCCGATTTCTTCGGCCGCGAGGAGAAGATCGGTAAGACGCTCGGCACCGACCTGGCGAGCGGCAAGCTGACGCTTCCGCTCTTCGCCCTTCTCGACCGGCTGCCGGCCCCAGAGAGGGCCGCGCTCACGAGCGAGATCAGCGGCGAATGCCCCGCGCAACCGGCGCTGCGCCTAAAGCAGATGCTCGACCTCGGGGTCTTCGACACGGTGGAGGCCGCCGTCAGGGGCGAAGTCTCAGCCGCCCGTGCGGCCCTCGACGAGTGGCCTCGGCACGCCCCGACCGGGAACCTGCTGCTCCTCGGCGACGTGCTGCTTTCACAAGTCGCATCGCTGCGCCCCCTTGGATGATTCGCAGGGGGGAGAGCGCCCGACCCGGCGCCCCATCCATTGCGGATGGGCCCCGATTCGATTTGCCATGAGCCTTGCATGGGACTTGCTTTAATCCGCCGAATGAACGCCAGCAAAACCCTCGAGAAGACTCTCGTGGCGTCGCCCGAGCGTAAGCTCGAGGCGGATGCGGACTTGGACATTGTCCGCAAGGTCCAGGCTGGGGATGTTGCGGCCTTCGACCACCTGATCGTCAAGTACCGCGAGCGCGTGCTGGGGATCATCTACAACATGACCTCCAACCGGGAGGATGCCGCCGACCTAGCCCAGGACGCGTTCATCAAGGCGTTCCAGTCGATCAACCGGTTCCAGGGGCAGGCCTCGTTCTTCACATGGCTGTACCGCATTGCGGTCAATTCCACGGTGACCCACCTGAGGAAGAACCGGCTGCGGTCGTTCTTCAGCCTGGAGTCCGTCCGGGAGGACGATCCGGTGTCCCGCGAGCTGATCGATGCGCTCACGGATAAGACCGGGGTGGGCAGGGATTCGTTCGTCCGTGAACTTCAGGAAAAATTGAACGATGCGATGCAAAAACTGTCTATCAATCATCGCACAGTGGTGACTTTATTCGAAATCGACGGACTCAGCCATCAGGAGATCGCTGAGGTCATGGATTGCTCCGTAGGAACCGTGCGTTCACGGCTCCATTATGCAAAGCAGTTGCTTCAAGCAGAACTGCAACCTTACTTGATGAAATGAAACGGGATACAGAACGAAAGATCACGGTTGAGGACCTAATCCGCCTGAAGAAGGCGGAGCGGCCGCCTGCCGAGTTCTGGACCCGCTTCGAGTCCGAGATGCGGTCAAAGCAGCTTTCGGCGATCGTCAACAAGCGGCCCTGGTGGCAGGGCCTTTCTATCGCGGTTTCGGTGGTCAACCGGCACCAGCTCCAGTTCGGTGCGGCGGCGGCCCTGGCCCTCACTTGGGCGGGAGTCCACTACCTTACGCCGTCCACGCAGGCCGTGCATTCGGGGATTGCGGCGGCCCCGGCCGCTAGGGCCATTGAGCATGCCGCGGTAGCTTCCGTTCCGGCGCCCTCACTGCCGGCGGTCGTGCGCGAATCCCGGCCCCAGGCGGTTGCCGAGGTGAGCCCCCAGGAATCCCCGGCGACACGCATCGCCGCCGTGACGGCCACGTCCTCCCACTTGACCCAGGCGCCCGCGGAGCTCGCGGTGGATGCGCCGTCCAAGTCCCCCTTTGCCGACGGCATTGCCGTCACGCTTGCCGATTACCGCGAGGCGGCCCCGGAGTTCGCCGGACGCTCCGTCTTCGGGTCTGACCGTGAATTTGAGCCGTCGGCGCCGGCCCGCCAGGCCCCGAGCGAGCCCTTGGCCCGCATGGATCCAGCCAGTGAACGCCGCGCCAGGCTCCTTGCCCCGGCGCTGCCCGCCTATTCTTCGGCCTCCACCCGCGCCCTTGCGAGCGACTGGATGAAGGCAAGGGCCTCATCGGACGAGAAGATGTACGAGTCGATGGATCGCGGATCCAACGACCGCATGCTGGTCGGGTTCAGGTTCTGACCGGCTTCGGGGCGGACTGGGGAAGGCACGCAGCGCACCCGTTCGCGAAGAAGTCGTTGCCCTTGTCGTCGACGAGGATGAACGCGGGGAAGTCCTTGACGTCGATTTTCCACACGGCCTCCATGCCGAGCTCGGGAAACTCGAGCACCTCGACCTTCGTAATGTTTTCCTTGGCCAGGATTGCGGCGGGTCCGCCGACGCTTCCCAGGTAGAACCCCCCGTGCTTCTTGCACGAGGCGGTCACCTGGGGGCTTCGGTTGCCCTTGGCGAGCATCACCATGGACCCTCCGAGCGACTGGAACTGCTCGACGTAGCTGTCCATCCGGCCGGCGGTCGTCGGGCCGAACGAGCCCGAGGCGTAGCCGGTCGGAGTCTTGGCGGGCCCGGCATAGTAGACCGGGTACCTCTTGAAGTAATCGGGAAGGCCCTCGCCGGAATCGACCCGCTCCTTGAGCCTTGCATGCGCGCTGTCGCGCGCCACGACGAGGGTCCCCGTGAGCGAGACCCGGGTCGTCACGGGATATTTTGAGAGCTCTGCCCGGATCTCCTCCATCGGCCGGCTTAGGTCGATCGGAATACCTGCCGTGTCCTTGAGCGCCCTCGAGGCGGCGGGGATGAACTGGCCCGGGTTGCGCTCGAGCTTCTCGAGGAAGATCCCGTCACGGTTGATCTTTGCCTTGATGTTGCGGTCGGCCGAGCACGACACACCCATGCCGACGGGGCAGCTGGCGCCGTGGCGCGCAAGGCGGATGACCCGGGCATCCAGGGCGAAGTACTTCCCGCCGAACTGGGCGCCGATCCCGGTCTGGCGCGCAATCTCCATCACCTTGGCCTCCCACTCCGTGTCGCGGAAGGGCCGGCCCAGGCTGTTGCCGGTGGTGGGCAGGGAGTCCAGGTAGCGGGAAGACGCGAGCTTGAGCGTCTTCATGCACGCCTCGGCGCTCGTGCCGCCGATCACGAACACAAGGTGGTAGGGCGGGCACCCGGCGGTTCCCAGGAGGGGCAGCTTGTCCGCTATGAACTTCGCGAGGCTCTTTGGGTTGAGGAGGGCCTTGGTTTCCTGGAAGAAGAGCATCTTGTTGGCCGAGCCGCCTCCCTTGGCGACGAAGAGCAGCTCGTAGGACGATCCGGCGGTCGACATGATGTCGATCTGGGCGGGAAGGTTCGTCTCCGTGTTCACCTCGGTCCACATGTCGAGCGGGGCAACCTGGGAATAGCGCAGGTTCTCCTTCGTGAAGCACTCGTAGATGCCGCGGCTTAGCCATTCGGCGTCGTTCGCCCGGGTCCACACCTGCTCGCCCTTCTTTGCGAAGACGCACGCGGTCCCCGTGTCCTGGCACATCGGCAGGATTCCCTGTGCGGCGATCTCCGCGTTCTTCAGGAGGGTGAGGGCCACGTACCGGTCGTTGGCGGAGGCCTCTGGGTCGTCGAGGATGGCGGCAACCTGCTTCAGGTGGCTTGTCCGGAGCATGAACGCGGAGTCGCGGAAGGCGTTCTGGGCGACGAACGAAAGGACCCCCGGGTCGACCTTCAGGACCTCGCGGCCCTCGAATGTCGCGACCGACACCCCCTCCTTCGAGAGGAGGCGGTATTCGGTGGTGTCACCGGACAGGGGCAGCGGCTCCTGGTACGTGAAGGGAGGCGTGGGCATACCACTAACGATGCCCAACTCCGCCCCCAAGTAAAGATGGTGTCTTTGGTCCCCGAAGGGGCTACCCGGCGCCGGCCATGGCCCGGACCGTCGCGTGGAACCGGCCGAGGTCGGCGGGAGAAACGACCTCGCCGTTTTCCCTGCGCCAGCCGGCGTAGCTCGGCCAAATCCCCCGGCACAGGAAGTTTTCCACGATCTTGGGCATCCCGGCGACGCTCAGGTAGTCCTTCTGCTCCTTCTCGTCGCGCGTCACCGAGACCAGGTGCGCCGGGATCGGGTGGATGGCGCCGCTCGAGATGTGCGCCAGGTCGTTGAGGACGACGAGGGGCCGCGAGTCCTCAAGCGTCGTCGCGGGCCTGGCGATCTCCCCCCGCAGGTAGCGGCAGAACTCCTGGTGGTTCTCCTCGAGGCCGTCGAACGGGCTGCTCGAGGTCCTCTCGCTGCGCCCGTCCTTCCAGGTGACCTCGATCTGGCCCCCCACCGAGTACTTGAGGATCGCCTTCTCGCAGATCACCGTCTCTGAGCTCGCGCCTGACCCGGCGCAGGCCAGGGACAGGGCGAACCGGAGCGTGCATCCGGTCGCCAGGTCCGCCTCGACGAAGAACGTGTCCGCGCCCTGGATGCCATGCGCCCGGTAGAGTTCCGCCCTCACCGCGGCTATCTCGGCCCAGCGGTACAGCCCCGGCGTCCCCGTCCAGAACAGCATGTTGTGGACGAAGTGCGCCATCGTGTTCCCGAAGCAGGAGTCGAGGACGACCTTGTCGCCGATGACGAGCCTGCCGGACCAGCCGTTGCGGGCGAAGTATCCCGAGGGGCGAGGCCAGAGCGCGCACAGGGTTCCACCGCGGATCGCCCCGAACTCGCCCGTCAGGAGCCTCTCCTTGAGGGCGAGGCGGCTCTTCTCGACGATGAAGTTGAAGCCGACCATGGACGACTTCCTGGCGCGCCGGTCGGCAGCGATCATCCGGTCCAGCTCCTGCCAGTCGAGCGTCGGGGGCTTCTCCAGGTAGGCGGGAATGCCGTAGGCCGTGACGGCCTCGTGCATCTCGGCGTGCAGCGCGATGGGGGTCGGGATGGCCACGTAGTCGAGCTCGCCGTGGCAGGCATCCAGCATCTCGCGGTAGCCGCCGAAGAAGCGCACCCCCCTCTGGTCGAAGCGCAGCGCCTGGCGCTCCGCGGCGAACGCCTCCGGGCTGGGGTCGCACGCGCACACGAGCTTCAGGACACCCCGTTCCTCCAGGCGGGCCACCGTGTTGTGGTGGGAGCCCGCGAATCCCCCCATGCCTATGATTGCGATTCTTACGGGCTGGTTCACACGATCTTGAATTTCGGGAGGTCCTGGCCGTCGATGAGCCCCACGGGCCTTCCGCCCGCGTCGACGACAATCAGGTCGTCGATCTTGTGGAGCTCGAACAGCCGCACGGCATCCACGCCGAGCGCATCCTCCCGGATCACCTTCGGTGAGCGGGTCATGAAATCGGAGACGGTCCTCTCCAGGAAGCCGGGCCCGGTGAGGGCCGACCTGCGGAAATCGCCGTCGGTGAGTATGCCCGAGAGCTTCCCGGTCTTCGCGCGGACCAGGGCGATGCTCCCGCTCTTTGCCTTTGTCATCGCGAGGATCGCCTCCTGGACCGTCACCGTGTCGGGGGCGACCGGCAGGCGGTTGCCGCTGCGCATGATGTCATGCACCCTGAGCAGGAGCACCCGGCCCAGGTTCCCCGCCGGATGGTACTTGGCAAAGTCATCCCTCGTCAGGCCCCGCGACTCGAGAAGCACCATGGCCAGAGCGTCGCCCAGCGCCAGGGCCGCGGTCGTGCTCGCCGTCGGCGCGAGCTTCAGGGGGCACGCCTCGCGCTTCACCCGGTAGATGAGGCGGAAGTCCGCGTCGCGCGCCAGGTCCGATTTGGGGTTTCCCGTGAACGCGACGATCTTCAGGCCGAAGCGCTTCAGTAGCGGAAGGAGCCGCAGGATCTCGTCCGACTGGCCGCTGTTGCTCAGCAGGATCGCGAGGTCGCCCTCGTAGCAGAGCCCGAGGTCCCCGTGAAGGGCCTGGGTGGGGTCGAGGTAGGAGGACGAGACCCCCGTGCTGTTGAACGTCGCGGCGATCTTTCCCGCCACGTGGGCCGACTTTCCGACCCCGCTAAAGACCAGTTTCCCGCCTGCCGCTATCGTCGACTCGACGGCGCGTGCCGTCTCGACGAACTCGGCCCCAAGGACCCTCGAGGTGGCCTCCAGGGCCTCGCACTCGATGCGGATGCAGTGCCGGGCGCGCGCAAGGGCGGTTTTCGGTGTAATGCCCATCAACGCGTGTTGTTGTCCGTCATCATTTAGGTTTGTATTGGAAGCCGAGTCGGGAAAATTTATCCGCCTGGTCGGTCCATTCAATCCCTTTCGCTGCCAGATGCACCCTCGTTCCATCATATTCGGCTCCGTCGCGCTTCTGGCGCTGGCCCTGGGGCCGGGCTGCGGTTCCGACAATCCCTCGCTTTCCTCGGAGATGGACGACTCCTACTACCGGGACGGCCAGCAGATGGAGCGCCAGGGGCGCTGGGACGAGGCGCTCACGGCCTACCTGAAGGTGATCGACCGCCGGGGCGACGCGGCGCCCGAGTCGAACCTGGATGCCGGCCTGATCTACCTGAACCACATCAAGGACCCGATCTTCGCGATCTACCACTTC
>CAYPXZ010000072.1:0-9672 GCA_964414785.1 uncultured Opitutaceae bacterium | reverse complement strand
TCCATCAGCGCCGTGTTGACCGACGAGACCGAGCGCGGGATGTCGAGGATGTTCCGGTCGTCGCCCATGACGTCGTCGAGCGGGCGGACCGTCGGGAGCACCTGGTCCTCGATCGGGACGTCGCTGACGACGTACTTCTCGAGCTTGGTGACCTTGGTGGAGGGCGCCGGGGTGGCCGTGCTGTCGGAGGGCGCCGGAACCGAGGACTGCGCGCGGAGCCCGGCTGCGAGGCTTCCGAGCACGCATGCCATCGCGAAACTAACACGTATCAGCTTGGTGGTGGTCGTCTTCATGGTGTAGTTAGGGAACTGCCGCTGTCGGGCGTGGAGACCTTTCACACTTCGGGGCATGAGCGTTGCCGGCCTGTTTCTCTTGCACTGGAAATTCGGGCGACGCCCCCGGCACGGCTTCGGTCACCCGTTCGGCCCATGGCGGTGAAAATCATTGTTCGGACGCCCCCGGATCAGCGGAGCGTGGCGCGGAGTATATGCAGATTCCCGGAGACGTGCCTCCTGCCGTCCGGAAAAGCCTTCCTAGAAAATAAGGTCAATCCCGGAGTTCACTCCCGGGCCCCTCCTCCCGGCGCGCGCACTTTCCCCAGTCCGCTCTGCCGCCGGGGCGATATTGCCGGTTGATTCGCGGGCGATGCGGCCCATGGTTCCGGGGAAATAAGGGTATGACCGACGTTCGATTCCAGACATTCGGCCTCAATGCCCGGCTCCTCCACGTCCCCAAGCCGATGGGGCTCATCCACCACCACTCCGAGGTGGAGATGAACTACGTCTTCCGCGGCGGCGTCACCTACCTGCACCGGGGCACCATGCGCCGCCTCGAGTCGAAGCGCCTCGCGCTCTTCTGGGGATCGACCCCGCACAGCCTCGTGCAGGTGGACCCGGGCACCGAGATGGCGTGGATCACGGTCCCCCTCGCCTGGGTCTGGGCCTGGGGCCTGCCCGAGCGATTCGTCCGCGAGCTCATGGAGGGCAACTGGTGGTTCGCCCCGCCGAGCTTCGCGGAGCGCTTCCAGCTGAGGGCCTGGGTCAAGGAGCTCCACAACCCGACCCGCGCGCAGCAGCGGCGCCTCCTTCTCGAGCTCGAGGCGTGCTTCCTGTGGCTCGCCGACCAGGCCTACTCCAAGGCGGCCGACGCCGCCACGCGCTGGAGCGAGGGCGAGTCGACGATCGGCCTCCAGCGGGTCGAGCGGATGGCCAAGTGCATGGCCGAGAGGTTCCAGGAAAACCTCACGGTGGCGGAGATAGCCAAGGCCGCAAACGTCCACCCCAACTACGCCATGCCGCTCTTCCGGCGGCACTGCGGCGTCACCATCCGCGACTACCTCCTGCAGTACCGGATCACCCACGCCCAGCGGCTCCTCCTGACGACGGACGACAAGGTGATCGACGTCGCCCTGGCGAGCGGCTTCAGCTCGCAGAGCTCGTTCTACGCGGCGTTCGTGCGCCTGGTGAAGACGACGCCGCAGGCGTTCCGCCGCCGGGTGGAGTCCTAGGCGGCCGGGACCGGCTCAGGCCCTGGGCCAGGAGGCCTGCTCGTCAAAGTCGGGGATCGCCGCCTCGCGGAACGCCTCGCCGTGGATGAGGCGCCGCGGCGCCCAGGGGCGCGCGAGGAGCGAGTAGAGCTTGCGGGCCGGGAACACCACGAGCTCCGCGGGCGAACCCGGCGCCACGAGCCCGTAGCCCGGCAGGCCCATCAAGGCCGCGGGTCCCGTCGTCACGACCGACGGGGAGAAGGCCAGGCGGGAGTCGAGGTGCGCGAGGCGGACGCTCTCGACGTAGACCTCGACCATGTCGAAGTCGCCCCAGCCGATGAAGGCGTCCCGCACGTTGTCGCCGCCGCAGGCGACCGTGACGCCGGCCTCGATGAACTCGTGGAGGAGCGTCAGGCCCCGCCACTGCGGCGTCCGGGGCGCCCCGAACTTCTCGCCGGGCGGCGCCGGCGCCCGCGACCTTCCCTGCAGGTGCAGGTTCGTGAGCGGCAGCGAGATGATCCCGATCCCCGCCTCCTTCACGAGGGCGATCGTCTCCCGCGCCCTTTCCGGGGGCTGGACCGAGAGGGAGCAGTTGTGGCCGCAGGCGACGGGATGCGGGAACTGGTTCCGGAGGACCGCCTCGGCCGTCGCCCGCAGGCACTCGGCCTCGACGAGGGCGCTCTCGTCGACGTGGAAGTCCAGCCCTATGCCGAGCTCGCGCGCCGCGGCCATGATGCTGTCGAGCTGGCGCGGAAGGTCGGGATTGGGCTGCGGGAATCCCCCGAAGGCCGTAGCCCCGTATCTGACGGTCAGGTCGATGATGTTGCCGGCGCCGCCCTCGAAGAATTCCTGGAAGGGGAAGAGGCTCACGGTCTGGAGCTTCACCCTGCCCTCCCACTCCGCCCGAAGCCGCGCCAACGCCGCATGCGCCCCCGCCCCCGTCCCGCGGCGGGTGTCGATGTGCGAGCGCAGGGCGCAGGTGCCGTGCGCCCAGGCGGTGCGAAGCGCGAAGTCCGCCCGCCGGTAGACGTCCCCCTCGTTCCAGTGGACGCTGTCCGCCTTGAGGACCGCGTTGGATTCCCAGAAGTCGCTGTGGACGCCCGGTGCGCGGTCCCAGGTGTGGCACTTGTCGAGGTGGGTATGGACCTCAACCAAGCCCGGGAAGACGAGGACGCCCCCCAGGTCCGTCACGCGGGCCGCCGCCTCGAGGGGCCCCGCGGGGGCCGAGGAGTCTCGCACGGCCGCGATCCGGGCGCCGTCGACGAGGACGTCGCATTCGCGCCAGGGCTCGAGCGCCGCATCCGCCGAGCCGGTCGGGGCGCCAAGCGGCGCCGGGAGGCAGGCGAGCGGGATGCGGGCTCGGCGGAAGAGGTGCACGGGAATGGGTTAGCGGACGGTGGCTGCCCGCGAGCAAGGCCACGATCACCCGACGAAAGCAAACGAAAATGCGGCCGGTGCATGCCCGCTTCGCGGCCCCATTTCTTCGTCCCGGGATGGATTATGTTGCAACGGCCTTGGGATTTCAATTCGAGTCACGAACAGGCACCCGGCCCATCGTCCGCAGCACGGCACCATCCATGATTTCCACAATATTCGCGCGCTCCACGCTGGGTTCGCTGGCACTCGCTGCCGTGTTCGCCGCGGGATGCAGCCGCCAGACGGAGGCTGCGAAGCCCGCGGCGGACGTGAATACGAGCTCGGGAAAGCCGCTCCTCAAAGTCGGGTTCCAGCTCGACTGGTACCCATCCCCGGAGCACGGCGGCCACTTCCAGGCGCTCGTGAAGGACATCTACCGGGACGCCGGCCTGGACGTGACGATCCTCGCGGGAGGTCCCGTCGTCTACCCGCTCCCCGCCGTGGGGACGGGCCGCATGGAATTTGCGATGGGGCGCTGCGACGACGTGATCCTTGCGGTTCGCCAGGGCCTGCCGCTCCTCATCGTCTGCGCCCAGATGCAGCATGATCCCCAGGCGATCATGATGCACGAGGACGGCTCGGTGAAGACCTTCAGGGATCTGGAGGGCAAGACCGTCATGGGCGGGGTCGGCGCCAACTGGATCGATTTCGTCCAGAGGCACTACCACGTCGCGTTCAACATCATCCCGATGGACTACGGGGTCGGCAGGTTCATGACCAACCGCGAGTTCATCCAGCAGTGCTTCATCACGAACGAGCCCTACTTCGCGGAGCTGAACGGGGTGAAGACCCGGGCGCTCCTGATCGCAAGCGGGGGCTACGACCCCTACCGGGTCATCTTCACGAGCCGGTCCTTCGCCGAGAAGCATCCCGACGCTGTCCGGGGTTTCGTCGCCGCGACGATCCGAGGCTACACCGAGTATCTCCACGGCGACGCCTCCGCCGCGCGCGCCAGGATCCAGGCCGAGAACCCGTCCCAGTCCCCCGCCCTCATGGACTACTCGATCGCGGCCATGAAGCGCTACCAGCTGGTCGAGGGGGACCCGGCCAAGGGGGAGCGGATGGGGCAAATCACGCCGGAGCGGATGACGGCCATGCTCCAGACGCTCGTGGAGCTCAAGGTCCTCGACGCCCCGCTACCCCTCGAGCGGTTCGTCAGCTTCGACTTCCTCCCGCCCGAGGCGAGGGCCGGCGGGAAATAGCCCTCCCGCCTCCCCCGCCGCCGATGCGCTCAATCGTAACACGGCGGGCGACCTTATTTTTCGGGAGACCTTCGCCCCTCCCAAGGAGGCACCTGCGCGGGAATCGACCTATACTCGCGGCGATGCTTACGTCCAATGGCTGAAATCCCATCCATGAAGTCGATTAAGGTCGGCATCCTCGGCGCAGGGAGCTTTGCCCGCGCGTTCGTGCCGCTCTTCAAGGCCCACCCGCAGGTGCGGGGCGTGTCCATCGCGGAGCTGATCCCCGAGCGCCGGAAGAGCGAGGCCGCCGCGGCCGGGATCGCGGAGACCTACGGCTCGCTCGACGAACTCCTCGCGAGCGACTGCGACGCCGTCGCCATCTTCACGCAGCGCTGGATGCACGCCCAGCAGGCCATCGCCGCGCTCAAGGCCGGCAAGCACGTCTACTCGACCGTCCCCGCCGCGATGACGGTCGAGGACATGGGCGAACTCGTCGAGACCGTGAAGCGGACGGGGCTCACCTACATGCTCGGGGAGACGAGCTACTACTACCCCTCGACGATCTTCTGCCGGGAGATGTGGAGGCAGGGCAAGTTCGGCAGGTTCGTCTACGGCGAAGGCGAGTACATGCACGACATGTCGCACGGATTCTACGAGGCCTACCAGTACAGCGGCGGGGCCGACTGGAAGAAGACGGCGGGCGTCCCCCCCATGCTCTACCCCACCCACACGATGAGCATGATCGTCAGCGTCACGGGGGCCCACATGACGCGCGTCTCCTGCTTCGGCCAGGTCGACGGGAGCGGGGACGGCATCTTCGGCAAGGGCCTAAACAAGTGGGACAACGCCTTCAGCAACGAGACGGCCCTCTTCCGGACGAGCGACGGCGGCTCCGCGCGCATCAACGAACTGCGGCGGGTCGGCCACTGGGGCGGCCGCTCGGTGCGGCTGAGCCTCTTCGGGACCGAGGGCTGCTTCGAGGAGCAGCCGGAGGGCGACGTATGGGTCAACCGGGCACGGGAGATCACCCCGCTTAACGACCTCCTACGCTGCAGCCCGGTCGACCCCGTCAACGGGGGCGCAAAGCCCCAGGACGGGACGCAGCACGACTTCCACTCCGGCATGGCGCCGGTGCACCCTGCGTGGAGGCTGCCCAAGGAGCTGGCGGTCCTCCCCACCGGGCACCACGGCTCCCACCTCTTCCTGGTCGACGACTTTATTCGCGCCTGCACGACCGGGAGCCTCCCGCCGAACCATGTCTGGGCGGCCGCGCGCTACAATATCCCGGGGATCATCGCCCACGAGTCCGCGAAGCGCGACGGCGAGCTCCTGGCCGTGCCTGACTTCGGCGAGCCCCCGGCCGGCTCCGCGCGGGTCGAGGAGCTGCTCGCCAAGCTGGCGCCGGCCAACCTCGCCTGGACCCTCCCCAAGCCCGCCTACGTCGGCAAATCCTGGTGGTGAGCCGGGAACTCCAAGCACGGCGCCATGCCGACCGATCCCGCCCTCGCCCCCGGTTTGACACCCCCGCCCTTCGGGGCCATCGGAAGCCTCGACGGTAAGCCGCCCCCCATGCACCAGCCACCCCAGCCGGTCGCGGTCAATTTTCGGTACCTTGTGCCCATCTGCCTCGTGGCGGCCCTCGGGGGGCTCCTCTTCGGCTACGACACGGGCGTCATTTCCGGGGCGATCGAGCCCCTGACCGCACGGTTCGCGCTCAGCGCCCTCATGAAGGGCTGGGTCTCGGGCTGCGTCCTGATCGGCTGCGCCGCCGGCGTCCTCTTTGTCGGGGGGCTCTCCGACCGGTTTGGGCGCAGGCTCCCCCTCTTCCTCTCCGCGGCCATGTTCTTCGCCTCGGCGCTCGGGACCGCGCTCCCGTCCCAAGTCTGGGTCTTCATCCTTTTCCGGTTCTTGGGCGGCGTGGGGATCGGCATCGCGTCCATCGCGACCCCCATGTACATCGCCGAGATCTCCCCCGCCCGGGTCCGGGGCCGGTTGGTCGCCGTGAACCAGATCGCGATCGTCGTCGGGATCGCGGCGACCTCGTTCGTCAACTACTTCATCGCGGGACACGGCGATCAGGCGTGGCTCATCTCGACCGGGTGGCGCTGGATGTTCGCCACCGGGATCGCGCCGTCGGTCGTCTTCGCGCTCCTTCTCCTTCGGATACCCGAGAGCCCGCGCTGGCTGATCGAGATGGGGCGTGACGACGAGGCGAGGTCGATCCTTGGCTCCGTGGGGGGCCCCGACTTCTCTTCGCGGGCGTTCGCGGAGATTAGGGAGGCCATATCGAAGGACCTGGCCGGCCACGTGTCCCTCCTCTCCCCCCGGCTGCGCAAGCCCCTCCTCCTTGGCGTCGCCCTCGCCGTCCTCCAGCAGGTGACGGGCATCAACGTCTTCATGTACTTCGGGGCCACGATCTTCAGGAACCTGAGCGCCTCGACGGGGGTCGACGCGGGCCTCCTGCAGCAGGTGATCATCAACGGCTCGTGCGTCATCTTTACCTTGATCGCCATCGCCTCGGTCGACCGCTGGGGCCGGCGCCCGCTCATGCTCCTCGGGACGGCGGGTATGGGCGTGGCCCTCCTCGCCATGGGCGTCATGGCCCAGTCGGTCTCGGACCCCGCCTCCACGGGCGGGTGGATGCTCGCCTTCATCGTGGTCTACATCGCGGCCTTCGGCCTCTCGGTGGGGCCCGTCATCTGGGTCATCTTGGTCGAAATCTTCCCGACTCCCGTGCGCGGCAGGGCGCTTGGGCTCGCCACCTTCTTCCTCTGGACGGCCGACTACGCCGTGACGCAGACCTTCCCGATCATGGATGCCGCCGGCTCCTGGTTCGTCCGGCAATTCCACCACGCCTTCCCCTTCTACGCCTACACGGCGTTCTGCGCCGTGCTGATCGCCGTCGTCCTCAAGTACGTGCCGGAGACGAAGGGCCGCACGCTCGAGGAGATCGAGGAGTTCTGGAGCCGATGACACCCCCCGCGAGGCCATGAGCGAATCCTCCTCCGTCCTTTCGCGCCCGCCCGAGAAATTGGACTATAGCCTGGTCGGCGTGAACGCCGCCCGCGCCGTCGAGGCGGGCCTTGCCGAGGCCGACTGGTACCAGTCGCCCGTCCCGCGCCCCGTCATGCGCAAGCTCCTCGAGCGGCGCGACGGCCCGGCGATCCGCGACACCGTGATCTGGTTCGCCCTCATCCTGGGATCGGGCTATGCGGGCTATGCGCTCCGGGGCTCGTGGTGGGCGATCCTGCCCTTCGCGGTCTACGGCATGCTCTACGCCTCGACGTCGGATTCCCGCTGGCACGAGGCCGGGCACGGAACGGCCTTCAGGACCGACTGGATGAACGTGGCCCTCTACGAGATCGCCTCCTTCATGGTGATGCGCGAGTCGACCGTGTGGCGCTGGAGCCACACCCGCCACCACAGCGACACGATCATCGTCGGACGCGATCCTGAGATCGCAGTGCCGCGGCCGCCGAACCTGCGGCTCATCATCCTCGGGTTCTTCAACCTGCCGGTATATCCGAAATACTTCAGCCGCATCGTGATGCATTCCTTCGGGAAGATGGCCGCCGACGAGAGGACGTTCATCCCCGAGTCCGAATTCCCGAGGATCTACCGCAAGGCCCGGATCTGCGTCCTCATCTATGCCTCGGTGATCGGCCTCGCCCTCTACACCCGCAGCATCCTGCCGCTCCTCTACGTGGGCCTCGTCAATATCTACGGGGCGTGGCTCGTCACCGTCTACGGGCTTACCCAGCACGCGGGGCTGGCCGAGAACGTGCTCGACCACCGCCTCAACTGCAGGACGGTGCACATGAACTTCATCCACCGCTACCTGTACTGGAACATGAACTATCACGTGGAGCACCACATGTTCCCGCTGGTGCCCTACCACGCCCTGCCGCGCCTCCACGAGGCGGTGAAGGACGACATGCCGACGCCGTACCCGAGCTTGCTCTCCGCCTGGCGCGAGATTGTCCCCTCGCTCCTGCACCAGGTCAGGGACCCCGCGTTCTGCGTGAAGCGCAAACTCCCGGAGCCGAGGGGCCGCAAGGCGGACCCCGGCTCCGCGACGGTCGGGAACCCCGCGACCGATCCGCAGGGCTGGGTGCCCGTCTGCGCCGCCGCCGAGGTGGGGCCGGCCGACGTCATCCGCTTCGACCACGCGAGGAGGAGCTATGCCGTCTGCCGCGACGAGGGCGGCAGGCTCTTTGCGATCGACGGCATGTGCACCCATGGGAACACCCACCTCTCCGACGGCCTCGTGAAGGGCGGGATCATCGAGTGCCCGAAGCACAACGGCCGCTTCAACCTGGCCGACGGGTCGCCCGCGAGGACCCCCATCTGCCGAGGGCTCGCCACCTATCCCGTAGAGGAACGGGGAGGCAGGATCTTCATCAACGTGCAGCGGCCCGGCGGGTCCGGCATGCGCACCCCCCGAACCTACCGCCTGCGCGTCGTCTCCAACAACAGCGTGTCGACCTTCATCAAGGAGCTGGTCCTCGAGCACGCGGACTCCTCGGAGTCGATGGACTTCACGCCGGGCGACTACCTGCAGCTCGACATCCCCTCCTATGAGCTGATCCGGTTCGGCGAGTTCGACATTCCGGAGCCCTACGCCTCCGTCTGGCGGACCCACCACCTCTTCGACCTGGTCGCCCGGAACCCGGGGCCCGCACGGCGCAACAACTACTCCATGGCGAGCAACCGCAAGCGGGAGCGCCTCCTCAGGTTCAACGTTCGGATCGCGACCCCTCCCCCGGGCCAGGACTGCCCACCCGGCGTCGGGTCGTCCTACGTCTTCAACCTGAAGGCGGGCGACACCGTGACCGCGATCGGGCCCTTCGGCGACTTCCACGTGAAGCCGACCGGCAAGGAGATGGTCTACATCGGGGGGGGCGCCGGGATGGCGCCGCTCCGCGCCCACCTGTCCCACCTCCTGGAGACCGAGGGGACCGCGCGGCGGGTCAGCTTCTGGTACGGCGCCCGCTCGCGCCAGGAGATCTTCTACGAGGACTACTTCAAGGGCCTCGCGGCCGCGCACCCGAACTTCACGTTCAATCTGGCCCTCTCCTCGCCGCTCCCCGAGGACGCCTGGCAGGGCCACTTCGGGTTCATCCACGAGGTCGTCCTCGGCCAGCACCTGAAGGGGCACCCCAACCCGAGGGCCGTCGAGTACTACCTCTGCGGCCCCCCCATGATGGTCAAGGCCTGCACCAAGATGCTGGCCGAGATCGGGGTCTCCCCGGAGCAGGTTGCCTATGACGAATTTTGAGCGACCGTGGACGATCCCGCCGACTTTCCCCACCTTCCACCCGAGAAACCGCCGCCACCCATGAAGTCCCTCGCCACCCGTGTCCTCTCCACCCAGGGCCTCCTCGCCACCGTTGCCCTCCTCCTGGGCCCGGCGCAATCCGGCGCGTCGACCACGGCGCCGGGCTATGGCGTCGAGCCGCAGTTTAGCCTCCTCAAGTTCGGCGAGGTCATGCCCACGGGCTGGATCCGGGAGCAGTTCGTCCGCGACCTGAAGGGCGGCTTCGCCGGGCACATGCCCGAGGTGGCGCCCTTCACCTGCGCCTCGGA
>CAYPXZ010000071.1:0-9923 GCA_964414785.1 uncultured Opitutaceae bacterium | reverse complement strand
GACCTCGGACAACCCGCGCGACCTGCCCCCGACCGATGAGATCACGCCCTGGTTCCAGAACTCGATCACAATCGGCGGCGTCACGAACCCCGGTTACAACAAGATCATCGAGAACCAGTTCAGCAACCAGAACGTCAACCCCGCGGGCGGGGCAGCGAACCTGCCTGGCGGCAACGGCGGCCCGATCGACAATGCGTACTTCTCCGGCCTCGGCGGCTGGGCCCAGGGCCGCGTCTATTGGCCCGACGTCATCAATTACTTCGAGGCGACACCCGTTGCCCAGAACAACGTCCCGAACGCCCTGACCCCGAGCGGCACGCCGGTCTTCGTCATTGCCGGTCAGGCAAACGGCGGTTCCAACGGCACCTATGTCGGTACGCCCAGCTCCATTACGGTTGGCGGCACGACCTACAATAACGTCTCCGGCGTCTCGAGCTTCCGGCCGAATTCCATTCCGCCGTTCAGCCTCATCGCCGGCTACATCGGCACGAACGCCGCAACGCCCGGCAACGGCAACCCCGCCAACTACAGGATCCCGACCCTCCCGATCCCCGGCGGCGTCTATTACACGGACAAGGTCCTGACCGATCCGACGATCTTCAACTTCTACAAGAAGCTCCTGGACGGCCCGAACAAGCACGAGTGGAAGAACTGGACCGCCTTCAACCTGGCGGTCGACCAGACGTTCTTCGACGACCGCCTTGGCTTCGAACTCTCCTACGACCAGCAGAAGTACACGGAAGGCGCAGAGCCCTGGCTGGAAGGCGAGAACTACGCGATCACGGTAGACGTGAACGCCACCTATGCCAACGGTACGCTGAACCCGAACGCCGGACGCCCGATGGTTGCGCAGGCCGCCTCCGGTGGTGAGGACAACAACTACCAGACGACGACGACCCGCCAGACCTATCGGTTCACGCCGACCGGCGAGCTCCGCGCTTCGGATTTCTTCGGAAATTCGACGCTCTCGAAGATCCTCGGAAAGAGCGACTTCACGGGCCTCTATGAGAAGACGACGGTTGTGAACTCGAACTTCCAGTTCGGTGAATATGCCACGACCCAGGACTTCCAGGCCAGGAACAGCGCCCCGTCGGGCGGCTTCGCCAATGCGGTGGGTTCCACGAGCAGCTTCGAGTGGGCCGCCTACATCGGGCCGGCCATGCAGGGCTATTCGTCCCCCCACGGCCTGAACCTGAACTCGCTCAACTACGTCATCGCTCCTCCCCACCAGGAGACGGCGCTGAACTTCAACTCGACCTGGAACAAGCCGACGGACCCGAACACCCCGGGCTATGTCAATCCGGCGGACCCCTACACCTACACGAACACGTCCAACGGTTCGGTGAATCAGGGCGTACAGTTCCAGAACCCGGCCAACTACGTTGGCTGGCAGACGATCCCGCTCGGTTACGAGAGCTGGGCCAACCCGGATGACCGTTCGGCACTGGTGGTTTCGGGCAACCGTAGCCGCTACATCGACGAGTCGAAGGGCATCACCTGGCAGGGCTACTTCCTCGACGGTGACTTGGTCCCATCGCTCGGCTGGCGCAAAGACACGATCACGGACTACCAGTCCAACGCCTACACGAACACGGTTACGGGCATCACGAGCCTCGACTACCCCGACAACCTTGCCTCCCGCACGGACGTCTCGGGCATCAGCAAGACCTGGGGTGGCGTGTACCACTTCCCGAAGGCGCTCATGTCAAAGCTGCCCTATGACATGACGTTCAGCATCTTCGGCAACCGCTCGGAGAACTTCAAGCCGGACGCGGCCCGCCTCAGCATGGCCGGTACGCCGATCCCGAACGCTGTCGGTAACACGACGGAATACGGCTTCACCGCGACGGCCCTGAACGACAAGCTCTCGCTCAAGGTCGACTGGTTCAAGACGCTTGTGAAGAACGCCGACCTCGCCGGAACGAACGGCAACTCGATCGCCGGGCTGGGAAGCAACGGCTACTTCATCGCCGACGGCCTGATCTGGGGCTACGGCTGGGCCGCCGCCCTCCAGGATGGTCTCGAGGGTCACACCCCGAACACCAACTACTGGGATTACGGCGCAGGCAGTGGCTACACCACGGGCAGCGCCCAGTACGTCGCGACCAACGCCGCCTCGGCAGCGATCGTGAACGCCTGGCTCAACTTCCCGGTACCGGATGCGTTCTTCTCGAGCTACAACGTCTCGCCCCCGATCAAGCCCTCACTTGCGAAGGCGAGCGGCCAGCTCTCCTCCGGGTTCCTCAATGGGTACAACGACCTGACGGCCCCGAACACGGGCGGTGGCTCCAACTTCGGAGACCACGTCACGACGGTCGACAACCTGTCAAAGGGTATCGAGCTCGAGCTCTCGGCCCAGCCGACGAGGAACTGGAACCTCACCCTCAACTACTCGAAGGTGAACGCAACGCACTCGAACGTCGACCCCGCCGCCCAGGCCTTCATCTCCAAGATGACCGGCTTCATGAACGGTCCCGGTGGACAGATTCGCATGTGGTGCAATAGCTGCGGAACGCTCGGTGCCGACTGGAACTCCTCCATCGTCGCTCCGTTCACGGTTATGTTGAACGACCAGGGTCACGAGGCTCCCGAAGTCGCGCCCTGGAGGTTGAACGCCATCACCACCTACACGTTCGACCGCGGTGTCGCCAAGGGCGTGTTCATCGGCGGTGCGCTCCGCATCGAGGCTGCGCGCATCCTCGGGTACAAGTACAACCCGAACTTCAACAACGTGAACTCGTCTGACCCGAACTACGCCAACGTGCTCGCGGTCACCCAGGGCGGCTTGGACGTAAACCAGCCCTTCAAGGGCTCGAACGACACCCACCTCGACGCGTGGGTCGGGTATTCCCGCAAGATCTACCGGAACGTCAACTGGCGCATACAGCTCAACCTCCGCAGCGTGGGTGAAAAGGATCACCTCACCGCGGCTGGCTACGAGCCGGATGGCAGCCTGGCACTTGCCCGCATCCAAGAGGGCATGGGCTGGTCGCTGGAAAACTCGTTCGACTTCTAAGCCAAACCCTTTGGGGCGAGGTAAACGCCCCAAACCTTGGTTCTTAGGGACTAAGGGCGAGTGTAGACAGAAGTCCGGCGGCGAAAGCCGCCGGACTTCTTCTTTTTTTCAGATCGGCCGCGCCGACCGCCTGACGCGACGAGACGACGGTCAACCCGGGAGGGGCAGTCCTCCCACCCGGCCGCGGGACGCCGCGCATCTTTGCCCCTGAAGGCGGGGCAGGATCAGGCCCCGGCCTGGACCGTGGTCCTGCGGCGCACCCCGGGCCGCGAGGCCACCCTCAATGAGGATTTTTCGACCGCCACTCCCTTGGGGTCTGGCCGTAGGCGCGCCGAAACACCGTCGCGAAGTACTGGCTCGAGTGAAACCCGCAGGCAAAGGCGGCTTCGGTGACGCTCATCTCGCGGTGATTCTGGAGCAGTTCCCGGGACCGCTTCAATCGGCATGAGGTGAGGAACTCGATGGGGGTCATGTTGGTGTCCTGCCGGCAGAGGGTCGTGAAGGCGCTCCGGCCGAGTCCGCAGTCCTCAGCCATCGACTCCAGTGTCCATGCCTCGTCGCACCGTGCCTGGAGCTGGTCCAGGAACGCGCGGACCTTCTGGCCCTTGTGGGTCCCTTCGCCGAGCCCTGCGACGAGGCCTGCGCCAATGCCTGGGCTGTAAGTAAAGCTCGTCACGGCCATCAACAACGAATTGAGGGCGACCTTCAGCCGGCAAGCGCTCGAATGGTCGTCGTCGGTACGGCAGAACTGGCACAGCCGGTCAAACGCCCACTTGATTTCCATGTCAGCCCTCCATGAGCGCCGGTTGCCCATGGCCTGCATGGCATCGAGCGAGGCGAGCGAAGCCAAGTCCACCAGGAGCCACGACGGCAATTCCCGCCCGTTGACCGTGTCGTGGGCGATTTCGGAGAGGATGACCCATACCAAGCTTGAGGGCCCCACGACGGGATCTCCAATCAGGCCCAATTCGTTGGGCATCATGATGGCAAAATCACCTGCCTCAAGCTCCTCGGTCCTTTGGCCCGTCGAAAACGGGAGCGCTCCGGCCAAGACAAAAAACAGGATGATTCCGTCCCCTGAATTCAGCTCCAGGCTCCAGGTTTGTTCCACATGCGCGTCCCAGACGCCCAGCGATTCGACTTCAATCAGGTCCGTTTCTGGCAGGCGTCTGCCAGGGAAATCCCCTCTGCCATAGGCCTCGAGGGTCAACCTGCCCCTTTTCCGGGCGTCCTCCAGCGGTGCGAGAGGATTGCCCCGGAAACCTACACCGCGTGTGATTAAAGGGTGCATGCTCTTGGAGCCATACAGAGCAAAGACCCGGTGGCGGGCGCCTTCAACCGCTAAGCCCCCGCCGGGGACGATAGCAGAGTCGTGAAATGCAACCTTCTCCCAATCTAATGGCGCCTAGGGCGCCGGAGCCCCCGCCTCAGCTCTCCAGGACCAGGGACCGGAGTGCGGACAGCTCGACCGGCTTATAGAGGATCTTCTCTATCCCTAGCCTGCGGTACTCGACCTCGACGTCCGCGTTGAGCTCGGAACTGACGACGGCGATCACACCACCGTAGCTGATCTCGCGAAGCTTCATCACGAGCTCAAGGCCGTTTACCGTGTCCATGTGGTGGTCCGTGATGACGATGTCGAACACACCGGGGTTCGCCTTCACCAACTCGAAAGCCTCCCCGCCGTCGCAGGCGCATTCGACCTTGTGGCCCACCCGCGTTAGGGCCAGTCGCGCGACGGCCCTGAGCTCCCGCATGTCGTCGACGTAGAGGACCCGTTTCGCCTGTTCGGGCGAGACGACCTGAACGGAGGGAAGTGAAACGACGGATTTCAAGGGGAACGCATATTGCCTGAACTGATTGACGCCCAAAGCCGATTCTTGTTTCGCCAAATCATGCTAAAAAATGGCGAATCTGCCGCGGGCATCTCGCTCAGTTGCTGCGGATCCTGTCGTCGGGAAGGCCGCCCTGAAGCTTCCTGTGGAGGAAGGCTGCGTCGATCTCGGAGCGGAGCACCTGCAAGAGCATGACGAGCCTGCGGTTAACATCCAGGGTCTCGAGGAGCCTCTGCTTGAGGGGCGCGCTGTCGCAAAGGTTGAACGCCGCGATGTCGGCGAAGATCTCGGGGTCCTCGACCGACTTGAGCATCTCGGTCATTCCCTCTGAACCTCCGGGGGAGAGCTGGAACTTGAGCTTGATGAGCCGGGCGAGCTCCCTGCGAAGCCGTGCGTTCTCGCCCGGTGCCGCACCGGGCTCGCTCGCGAGGGCGCGGATACGGATCCGCCTGTAGGGGCTGTCGGCCACGATCGACTCGATGGAGACCCGGCAGAGACCCTGGAGCAGGAGGTTGGAGGTCCCGTTGTCGTTTTCCTGGCAGGCGCGTACGAGGCCGATGCAGGCGACCCGGTGCGGGGGCTCGAGCTTGAGGCTCTGCGCCTCGGCTCCCTCGTCGAGGCAGGCCACGGCGAAGATCCGGTTGCTCTCCAGGACGTCCCGGAGCATCCGGCGGTAGCGCGCCTCGAAGATGTGCAGGGGGAGGAGCGCCTGCGGGAAGAACGCCAGGTTGGGCAGCGTCATCACGGGTACCTCGTCGGGAACCTGTATCTCGACCTCCATGTTCCGGCGCAATTTGGGGTGATTGGCCGCAGAATCAAGAATCTGGTCGAAAAACTTCAATTTAGGGCTAAGTCCACTCTGCCCTTCAGCCGGGTCCTGCCCGCGACCCCGCCCCCTTCGCACCCAAATCCGCCCCTGTTTGACCCCGAGACCCAAGACCTGCCTGCCGCTCCTCCTCGCGGCGTTCCTGCCCGCCGCGGCCGCCCCGGTGCACGTCACCTACTGGGAGAAGTGGGTCGGGTTCGAGGGCCAGGCGGTCCAGACCGTCGTCGACCGGTTCAACGCGTCCCAGGACCGGATCATCGTGGACTACTATGCCACGTCGCAGATCGACCGGAAGACCCTGGTGGCGACGGCGGGAGGCGATCCGCCCGATGTCGCGGGCCTGCATGAGCAGAACATCGCCACCTTCGCTGACGCCGAGGCCCTCCAGCCCCTGGACGGGTTCATCCGCGCCGAGGGCATGACGAACGAGCAGTGGCTCGCCCGGTATTACCCGGTCTATGCGCGCATCTGCTCCCACGGCGGGCACATCTACGCCGGGATCAGCACTCCAGCGGTGGAAGCGCTCTACTGGAACAAGACCCTTTTCCGCGAGGCGGGTCTGGACCCGGAGCGCCCGCCGCGCACCCTCGCCGAGCTCAACGAATTCGCCCACCGCCTCACCAAGCACGATCCCGCCACGGGACGGCTCACCCAGGTCGGGTTCCTTCCCCAGGATCCGGGCTGGTGGCCGTGGATCTTCTGCAACTGGTTCGGAGGGAGCCTCTACGACGGCCACAAGGTCACGCTGGCCACCGACCCGCGCAACGTTGCGGCGTTCGCCTGGATCCAGTCCTTCACGCAGTACTACGGCCTGGACAACGTGAAGCGCCTGTCGTCGGAGTTCGGCCCCTGGGCATCACCCTCGGCCCCGTTCTTCACGGGCAAGATCGCCATGGTCTTCCAGGGGGTCTTCTACGACAACTACATCCACCAGTATAAGCCGGGCCTGGACTACGGGGTGGGGCCCTGGCCCGAGGCCGTGCCGGGGGTCACTGACTTTGCGATGGCGGAGGCCGACGTCCTGACGATCCCTCGCGGCGCCCGCCACCCGCGCGAGGCCTGGGAATTCATCAAGTACGTCAACTCGTCGAACCCCGGTGCCAGGACCCGCGAGGAATTGGGCGGCGCGGAGCTCCTCGACTACCTCCAGGTGAAGATCTCGCCCCTGCGGGTGTGGAGCCCCTTCTTCACGGACCACAACCCCCATCCGCACATCGCCATGATGCGCAGGCTCGCCGCGAGCCCTCGGGCAACCAGCGTCCCGGACATGGGGATCTGGCAGCAGTACTACCGGGAGATTATCTCGGCGTACGACCGGGTGCGCCTCCTGGATGCGACTCCCGAGGAGGCCCTGGGCGAATCGCAGGCGCGCCTGGACGAAAGCTGGGCGCGATACCGAAAGAGCCTTGAACGCCACGGGCAGTGGGCGGCGCTTGGGGAGACCCCGTTGCGATGACACGCGCCGAGAAGAAGCAGATGAGGGCCGGCCTTGGGTTCACGAGCCTGTGGATCCTGGGCCTCCTGGCGTTCACGGCCTATCCCGTGGCTGCGTCGCTCTATTACAGCTTCTGCGACTACTCTATCCTCAAGTCGCCGGTCTGGTGCGGCCTAGAGAACTACCAGCAGCTGGTGCACGACAGCCTGTTCTGGAAGTCACTGCGCAACACGCTCTTCTACGCGGGACTCTCGGTTCCCCTGGGGACCGCGCTGGCCCTTGGGCTGGCGATTCTCCTCAACTGCGAGGTTCGGGGCCGGTCCTTCTTCCGCCTGCTCTTCTTCATGCCCTCGATCGTACCCGTCGTCGCCTCCGCGATGCTCTGGCTCTGGATCTTCAACGGCGAATACGGGCTCATGAACGGCGTCCTCAACCCGCTCCTGGCGCCTTTCGGCCTTCACGGGCCCGCCTGGCTCGCCGACCCCACGTGGTCGAAGCCGGCGCTCATCATCATGAGCTTCTGGGGCACCGGAAACGCCATGGTGATCTACCTGGCCGGCCTCCAGAACGTCCCCCACGAGCTCTACGAGGCCGCAGAGATCGACGGCGCCTCGCCGTGGCAGCGGTTCCGCCACGTGACGCTCCCGACGATCGCCCCCGTCGTCGCGTTCAACGCGATCATGGCGCTGATCGGCGCCATGCAGCTCTTCGCCCAGGCCTACATCATGTCCGAGGCGGCGAACGGCAACGGCAATGCGTCGGACGGCAACCCGGAGCGATCGACGCTGTTCTACTCAATCTACCTCTTCTCGACGGCGTTCCAGGACATCCGGATGGGCTACGCGAGCGCGATGGCCTACATCCTCTTCCTCGTCACGGCGCTCCTGACCTGGGTCGCCGCGCGGCTCTCCCGCGGCAGCGCCGACGACGCACTCTGACGATGGCCCGCGACCACAAGACTTCCCGCAGGATCGTGCAGGCGCTTCTCCTCGCGTGCTCGGTCGCGTTCGTCCTTCCCTTCATCTGGCTCATCAGCACGTCGCTCAAGCCTATCGAGCAGACGCTCACGCTTCCCCTGTCCTTTGTCCCCAGGGCGCACACCGCGAGGCTTTGGGGGAGCCGCATGGAGGTGACGCTCGACTTCCAGGTGGCGCAGCCGGGGGCCGTGGTCCGGTACCTCTCTGGGGACGCCGCCGGGAAGCTCGGATTCCTGGGGGCTAACCAGCTCGGGAACGGCGCGGGGGAGTGGACGCTCGTGCATCCCGTTGCCGCCGGCTCGTGGCACGTGACCCAGAGGATTGACCGCAGGTTGGGAGAGGGGGGCGCCGACCCGGTCTGGGACATCCTGCCGCGCGACCAGGTCGAGTCCCGGGTCAAGTTCAGGTGGGAGAACTACCCCCGCGCTCTGGCCGCCCTGGGCGGCGACGCGGAGGCCGACCGCCACCGCGTCGGATTCTGGACCTTCCTCGGGAACTCGCTGACGGTCGCGGTCCTGGGCGTCCTTGGGACGGTGTTCTCAAACGCGATCATCGCGTACGGCTTCGCCCGCCTCAGGTGGCGCGGCCGCGACGCCTTCTTTGCGCTCACTCTTGCCACCATGATGGTGCCGTTCCCCGTCCTCATGGTCCCCCTCTACGGGGTGTTCAAGGCGGCGGGGATGATCGGGACGCTCCTGCCGCTATGGCTTCCGACGTGGTTTGGGAGCGCCTTCAACATCTTCCTCATGCGGCAGTTCTTCCGGACGATCCCCGAGGAGCTCAGCGAGGCCGCGCGGATAGACGGGTGCAGCGAGTGGCGCATCTTCTGGCGGATCATCGTCCCCTTAAGCACGCCCGTCCTGGTCGTCGCGGCGCTCTTCCATTTCATCTTTGCGTGGAATGATTTCCTGGGCCCCCTCCTGTACCTGACGAGGAAGGACACGTACACGCTGGCCCTGGCCCTCGAGAGCTACCAGTCCCAGAACGGCGGCATCCAGTGGCATTACCTGATGGCTGCGAGCGCCGTGACCATCCTTCCCGTCATCGTCCTCTTCCTCCTTGCCCAGAAGACGTTCATCCGGGGGATCGCGACGACCGGGTCCAAAGCCTAGCCGGCCCGCCGGGGTGGCACGGCGCCGGTGGGACAAGGCCTGTCCCAATCGCCCGGATTTTGGGACAGAATGGCGTAAAATGACCCTATTTGGAGAGGTTGGCTTCAGGCCTAAGTTTTTTTAACCAATTGATGGAGAAACGGTAGCAATTCAATCGGGATAGAGGCACGCCCACTGCTGACAGGTATGCATGAGCCGTATTCTAGGCATTGATCTAGGCACTACGAATTCCTGCATGGCCGTCATGGAAGGCGGCGAGCCCGTCGTCATCCCGAACGCCGAAGGGGCGCGCACGACGCCGTCGGTCGTTGCATTCACGAAGACAGGGGAGCGCGTCGTCGGCCAGGCCGCAAAACGCCAGGCCGTCACGAACCCCCGCAACACGATCTTTTCCGCAAAGCGCCTGATCGGGCGCAAGTTCTCCGAGATCCGCGAGGAGGCGAAGAACATGCCCTTCAATGTCGTCGAGGGAAAGAACGGCGACGCGTACATCGAGGTGAAGATCGGCGACAAGTCCGAGCAGTACGCACCCCAGCAGATCGCCGCGTTCGTCCTGGGCAAGCTGAAGGCCGACGCCGAGGCCTACCTGGGCGAGAAGATCACCCAGGCCGTCATCACGGTCCCCGCATATTTCAACGACTCGCAGCGCCAGGCGACCAAGGACGCGGGCAAGATCGCCGGCCTCGAGGTGCTGCGCATCATCAACGAGCCGACCGCGGCGT
>CAYPXZ010000070.1:0-10180 GCA_964414785.1 uncultured Opitutaceae bacterium | reverse complement strand
CCTACGACGAGTTCGCGGTGAAGGCCTTCGAGCTGAACGCGCTCGACTACCTCCTGAAGCCCGTGGACCCGGTGCGCCTGGCGGCCGCGATCGAGCGCATCCCGTCGACGGCGCCCCGGGGCGCGGCGAAGGCCGCGCGCGCGGGAACCCTCGAGGCGACCGACAAGGTCTTTGTCCGCGAGGGCGAGCGGTGCTGGTTTGTCGAGGTCGGCCAGATCCGCCTCCTCGAGAGCGAGGGCAACTACACCCGCGTCCACTTCGGGGACGCCCAGCCGCAGCTTTTCCGCTCCCTGAACGCCATGGAGGAGCGCCTGGACCCCAAGTTCTTCTTCAGGGCCAACCGGCGCCAGATCATCAACATCGCCTGGATCGCGGGGATCGAGCCCTGGTTCAGCAGCGGGCTCCTCGTGCAGCTCAAGGGCGGGGCGAAGGTCGAGCTGAGCAGGCGGCAGGCCCAGGAGTTCCGGGACAGGATGAGCTTGTAACGGCGCCAGTTGCGCCCATTCCCAAGCAATGATTGAGGCGCGCCTGCTTACGAAGGTCTTTCACGACAGGAAGCGGGGCGAGATCCGGGGAGCCGACCAGGTGTCGTTCCGGGTCGAGCCGGGCAGGATCTACGGCCTTTTGGGGGCCAACGGCGCCGGGAAGACGACGACGCTCAGGATGCTCGGGACCCTCCTCAGGCCGACCAGCGGAACGGCCATCGTCGCGGGTCATGACGTCGCCCGCGAGCCGGACCGGGTCCGCGCCAACATCGGGTTCCTCGCCGCGAGCACGGCCCTCTACGCCCGGCTCACGGCCCGCGAGATGATCGCGTACTTCGGGCGCCTGAACGGGATGAGCGAGCACGCGCTCAGGGCGCGCATCGGCGTCCTGTCGCAGGAGCTCGACATGGGCGAGTTCCTCGACCGGCGGTGCGACAAGCTCTCGACCGGGATGAAGCAGAAGACCTCGATCGCCCGGACGATCGTCCACGACCCCCAGGTCCTGATGTTCGACGAGCCGACGCTCGGCCTCGACGTCATGACGGCGCGCGCGATCGTGAAGTTCGTCCGGGACTGCCGGGGGCGCGGCAAGACCGTGATCTACTCTACCCACGTGATGAGCGAGGCGGAGAAGCTCTGCGACGTGATCGGGATCATCCACGGGGGCGCGCTGCGGGCCGAGGGCACGCTTGCCGAGCTCCAGGCGAGGACGGGCGAGAGCGACCTTGAGGAGTGCTTCGTCAAGATCGTGGCCCAGGAGGCCTCCCGATGAACTGGCGCACCATAGGCACGGTCTACTCGAAGGAGCTCAAGGACACCCTGCGCGACCGGCGGACGCTCATCTCGATGATCGTCGTGCCGACCCTCTTCATGCCGGGCCTCATCTTCGGGATGGGCAAGATCGCGACAGTCGTCGTCTCCAAGGCGAAGGAGGAGGTGCCGCGCATCATGGTGATCGGGGGCGCCGACTCGCCCGGCGTGCGCGCCGAGCTCGCGAAGACCGGGAAATTCAGGGTCGAGCCGGCCTCGGCCGACTGGAAGGCCCTCATCTCGGACAAGAAGGTCCGCGCCGCCGTGGAGATACCCGAGGGCTTCGAGAAGGCGCTCGACCTGGGATCGGCGCCCAAGATCACGCTCTACGACTACCAGGGGGAGCTCAAGTCGGGCTTCGCCACGGAGCAGCTCAGGGACTTCTTCACGGGCCTGCGCGACCGGGCCACGTCGAGGCTCCTCGCCGACCGCGGGGTGCCGGCCTCGCTCGCGCACCCGTTCGATGTCGACCAGGTCAACGTGGCGCCGCCCGAGAAGGTCGGGGGGAACCTCCTCGGCGGCATCGTCCCCTATTTCATCATCTTCCTGTGCCTCATAGGGGCGATGTATCCCGCCATGGACCTGACGGCCGGCGAGAAGGAGCGGGGCACGATGGAGACCCTCCTGTGCTGCCCGGCCGCGAGGACCGACATCGTCCTTGGCAAGTTCTTCATGGTCCTGACGGGCTCGCTCTTCGCCGTGATGTCGTCGCTCGCCTCCCTCGCGGTCACGCTCCTCCTGGTCGCTTCCTCGATCAAGTCCGGGGCCAAGGGCGCCGCGGCCGCCAACCTGCCGTCCATCGACCCGCTCGGCATCCTCGGTGTCCTCGCCATGATCCTGCCCGTCGCCGTGCTCTTCTCCGCGGTGCTGTTCTCGGTCTCCCTGTTCGCGAAGAGCCTGAAGGAGGCCCAGAGCTACCTGACCCCCATGACCTTCGTCGTGATCGTGCCCGTCGCGATCGGGGTCCTCCCAGGGATCGACCTGAACCTGCGCCTCGCGCTCGTGCCCATCCTCAACATTTCACTCGTCTGCAAGGAGATGCTCTCCGGGGTCTGGCACTGGGGCTACATCGGCGTCATCTTCGGTTCCACCGCGCTCTACGCGACCGCGGCGCTCGCCCTGTGCGTCCGGATGTTCCGGAGCGAGGGCGTGCTCTTCAGGACCTGAATGTAAATTCCGTCCGAATACGGGGCGGTTTTTGGTAAAGGGCCCGTAAAAGGCCCCCCCACCTATGGCGTCGCGCAACTGGATATGGTCTAATCGACGTCTAGGGTGAAATGCCCAGGAAAAAAAACGTCAATGAATCTCCAAAAACGCAGCCCATGAGCACTACAAGCGTCCCGTTCCAGTCCGTGATTCGGCCGGACCTCAGCCTCAAGCGCCGCAGTCCCCAGAGCAACCCCCCGATGGAGGCCGACGACATCGTCCCGAAGGAGCGCCGGATCGCCGGACCCTATGGCCAGGCCTCCCTCCAGGAGGCCTGGGACAAGCTCTACCGGGCCCGCGCCCTCCTGGAGGCCGAGCAGGCCCACCTGCGCGACGACAGGATCACCCTTCAGGGAGAGTTCGAGTCCCTGGACCAGCGCGAGACGGCGCTTGCCGCCCGCGAACTGAGGATCATGCAGCTCGAGTCCAGGGCCGCCCTCGAGCAGGCGGAGGCGGAGATGGCCAGGGAGTCGGAGTCGACGATCGCAAAGCTGACCCGCGCCCCGTTCGACATGGCCCGCTCGGTCTTCGGCCACAAGAAGTGATTTGTCGTGCCTCTGGCGCGTTCCCCACGTAGGGGAACGTGTCATGGGCACCGTTCTGTTTCCCCAACATGTGATCGCGCGCAAGCGCGACGGCGGCGAGCTGAGCCGCGCGGAGATCGAGGCCTTCGTCAAGGGCTCCACCGACGGCTCGTGGGCGGACTACCAGCTGAGCGCGCTCCTGATGGCCATCTACCTCAAGGGGATGACCCCGGGGGAGACGGCGCTCCTCACCGAGGCCATGCTCAATTCGGGCACGGTCGCCGACCTCTCCTCGGTGCGCGCGCGAAAGGCGGACAAGCACTCGACGGGCGGCGTCGGGGACAAGGTTTCGCTCCACGTCGCCCCCATGGTCGCCGCCTGCGGGGTCGCGGTCCCGATGATCAGCGGCCGCGGCCTCGGGCACACCGGGGGGACCCTCGACAAGCTTGAGTCTATACCGGGCTTCAAGGTCGGCCTCTCCATAGACCAATACAGGAAACAGGTCGGGGAGATCGGCCTGTGCCTGATCGGGCAGACCGCCGAGCTTGCCCCCGCCGACCGCAGGCTCTACTCGCTTCGCGACGTCACGGCCACGGTTGAGTGCATCCCCCTCATCTGCGCGAGCATCCTCAGCAAGAAGCTCGCCTCGGGGATCGATGTCCTCGTGCTCGATGTGAAGTTCGGCCGGGGCGCCTTCATGAAGGAGAAGGCCCGCGCCCGGGAGCTCGCGCTCGCGCTCACGACGGTCGCCAAGGCGATGGGGAAGCCGACGCGGGCCGTCCTGACCTCCATGGACGAGCCGCTCGGGCACGCCGTGGGCAATTCCGTCGAGGTCATCGAGTCGATCGCGTGCCTGAGGGGCGAGGGCGCCCCCGACCTGATGGAGGTCACCTATGCCATCGGCTGCGAGATGCTTGTACTCGCAGGCGCCGCAAAGGATTCCTCGGAGGCGCGCGCCAGGTTGGAGCACAGCATCTCATCGGGCGCCGCCCTAGGGAAATTCAAAGAGATGGTCATCGCCCAGGGAGGGGATACGCGGGTCGTGGACGATCCATCGAGGTTTCCCCAGGCGAAGATCATCAAAGAGGTCGCAAGCACCCGGGCCGGATTCGTGACCGATGTGGATGCGCTTGGGGTCGCCCTTGCCGCCCTGCAGCTAGGCGCCGGCCGCGCAAGGGCCGAGGACCCGGTCGATCCGGCAGTGGGTATCGACAGGCTCGCGAAGGTGGGTGACCCTCTGAAGGTCGGGACTCCGCTCTACCGGATCCATGCGAATAGCGAGCTGGCCCTCAGGGAGGCGACCGAGATGCTCGGGCGGGCGATCGAGATCGGCGACAGTCGCCGCCCACCCGCAAAACTCATAGACGAGATCATCGGATAAGGTCCGTTGGGTGTCCGAAACATATTTCCCGGATGGAGAATCTCCGAGAAAATCCATTTGAACGGCCTTTCCCTCGATCAAGTCACATGCGGGACGGGAGCCGCGCCATTTCCAATGACGGGTAGCCTCAACGCTTGGCCCATGGAGCCATGGAGATCGATAAGGGCGCTATCCTGGGCGGTCGTTCTCGGGGGTCTAGCGGCTTGCAAACATCACCGAGCAAGCTCGTGGGACGGCGCCGCATTTCCCAACACGGAAAAGGCCTCAGGATCGGCATCCGTTGTGTTTGTTGATCGAGAGAATCCGGACGGGCCGAAGAGCGTAGGAATGATCAAGATCACCAAGAGCATGACCGGCTTCGTGAAACCGCAGCCCATGGAGCCGCTTACCCTCCCGGTCTACCCGGCAAAGGCTCTGGCCGCGCATACCGGTGCCGTGAGATTCGCGGTGAGGATCGACATAGCGAAGGATGGGCACGTGACCGCCGTAAGCCCGAGTATGTATGAATTCTCAACACCGACAAAGTTCGACGACGAATTCTACCGCGCGATCGAGGCAGCTGTTCTCAGCTGGGAGTTTGAACCTGGATGGAGCGTCCCGATGGAGCCGGGGAAAGATGGGTCCCCCGTGTTAGGGGAACCGGAGGCGACCGAGTCATCGCTCGACGCGATCTTCACCTTCACCAGTGCGGGAACGGTAACAACGAGCGCTCGCGAATGAAGCTGCTACGGCCGAACCAGCGCCTAAGCACTACCGATAAAGGAATGCCTGGCGGCGGGCCGCCCGTTGCTGTGAAATGTTTGGAAATGGGCCCCAATCGGGCATGCTCAACTTGAAGACCGTTCTCACCTACAGAAAGCCGATTGAGGCTGAAATAGATAAGTCGATGCTCGAATCCGAAGGCATCGTCGTGAATCTACTGAATCGCGATTCGGCGTTGGATGGTCTGGGCGGCCCATTCCTGATTCAGCTGCAGGTCGACGATCAGAATGTGGAGAGAGCGGCGGAATTGATCAAATCAAGGAGTCCTGGCCGCATCGGAAATGAAGCCAATATCAGGAGTGCAGAGAATGCTATAGCCCGCGGGGCTCGTCGTTATCTATGGTTTGGATTCTCCTCGATCGCATTACTGTTTCTATTGGAAGCAGTTTGGAACCCGAATCATATCGAAGTCGGCAGACTTACCGGGCTAAATATAGTCCTCGGTATCTTTATCTCTATCCCCATTTGGCTGCTCTATGAACTTTTTCGAAAACTTATCCGAAGAGGCTAACCGATCGTCGGATCCGACCCTCTTGTTTGGCGCTTCTCGCGCCGGCCAAGAGCAGCGCCGTTAGCCTCTAACATGAAGAGATTTTTCGTGGTTTTGGGGGTTGTCTTCGCCGTCTTGCTCGTGGCGATGGGGGTCTTCATCGGCTTTGCGGCGTACAAGGGGTCGAAACTAGACGCCTCCAGTAAGGCATACGTGGATGCCAACGTGCCGCCGATCGTCAGCACGTGGTCGGAGGCGGAATTGCTCAAGAGAGCGTCGCCGGAACTGCTGAAGGTGGTCTCGGCCGAGGAATTGTCCCTGCTCTTCAAGAAGCTCAGCCAGCTCGGCTCCCTTGTGAAATACGAGGAAGCAAAGGGTAATTCCAATATCGTCTTCACGTCGGCAGAGGGAAAGGTGATCACGGCAAACTATGTGGCCAAAGCCACATTTGATAAGGGGTCGGCTACGATTCAAATCAGGTTGATCGAGAAGAATGGGCAATGGAAGTTGCTGCGGTTCTATGTCGACTCTCCAATATTCTTGAAGTGAGCGAGGCTGGCCGACCATCGGATGCGGCTCGGCCGCCGAGCAGACCCCATGCGAGGCACGTGTCGTGCCCTCCTTGGACGAATCCACCGAAGGCAGTGCCACTTTCTCTAGATGCACATACCCAATAAACCCCTCCCCATCGTCCTCATCTTCAGCCTCCTTCTGGGCGGCTGCGCTTCTTCGGTCGATATGGCCACGGTCGACCGAAAGAACATCCAGACCATCACGGTGAACCCATCGGTTCCCAAGGGCCCAATTCGTGTGGTGACCATGGGACAGGCGCTCACCATGGGGATCAGCGGCGTTCTGGGCGGCGCGGTGGGCGGGGGTATTGCCGGCGCGGTTCAGGGTTCGACCCCGAACGGTCCCGCCGAACAGCTGCAGGCGATCATGGACAAGAACAACATCAAGGTGGAGGTGCTGGTCCGCGACGAGTTCGCCCGCCAGGCAGGGGAGCGGCATCTTTTCAAGGTGGTCGACGCGAAGGGCGACGGCCAGGCCACCCTCATTGTTCCCACCTGGGGCTTCATGGTCCCCAGCCCCTACCAATGGGCGCTGCGACCCACGGCGATGGTCATGGTGGTCATGAAGGATCCGGCGGGCCGCGTGGTGTGGAAGGACACCGAGAACAGCTCGCATCTTAACTTCTCGGTTCCCAAGCAGACGCTGGAGGAGTATGCCGCAAAACCGGAGCTTCTGCGGGACGGGCTTGGCAAGGCGGTGGCGGCCGCGGTTGGCAAGCTGATGGACAACTATGCGAAGCAGGGGCCTGAGACCCGGGACGGCGCAGCTCACTAGTTCGAAGGCGCTTCGACGCGTGACAGTTGGGTAGGGGCAAACGAAGCGCCAGGTCCGCCCCCCGGGACGAGTCGCGGGTTCTTCTGATAGGAGCAGCCCCAGCGACCCAGTTCATACTCGACCGCCGCCAGCAAAGGCGGTTCTCTCTCTCCCTGCCCATGAAGACCAAGTGCGACGAGACGATTTCTCTCGCCCGAGTTATGATCGTTTTGGCGTTGGCAAGCGCCGCGTGCTTCATCCTTGGATCTTTCGTCCCGGATGGGCTTGGATCACTTCCGCTATATATTGCGGTGGGCGCCGTGATCGGAAGCTTTTCGCCGTTTCTCGTTGTTCGACCGCGGACTGGGGACGTCGGCATCAACGTGCCGTGCAAGTCACCGCGCCCGCAGCGAACTCGGTCGCGCCTCTATCGCGGTAGGAGGCGGACCCTTCTTTAGCGCTGCCTATATAGGCTATCGGCACCAGCAATACCCGCGGTTCGCACCATGATTGAACACCAGAGGGAATTCGGGGTTGGATGGTTCACCCTTGCCCTTATCAACGCGGGTTTGGCGCAGACCAAGGGGCGCGACAGGCTTGGCTGGTGGTTTGCTTCGCTCTTCATCGGGCCGATCGCCACGTTGCTCATCGTCGTGCTCGAACCCCTCCCAGCAAAGAAATGATCGCGCCGAGGCAACTTTCGGATTCGACGGATGCATCCGGGGCATCATTCGCCGGCGTGCGAGTCGCCGCCTCCGTCGCCGCGGGCCGCTCCAACCTCCGGGAAAAGGATCATTGATGGCGGAACGCCCCACAGCAGCCGAGCTATCTGAGATGACCGTCAACCAGAGGCTCTACGCACTGGGCCTGTTGTCCAAGTGGGAGGACGCCGCATCCGCCCATGAAAAGCCCGAGATGATCGCGGTCCTTTGCGAGGCGGCATTTACCCCCGAACAGGCCGAGTGGATTGCCACGACCGTCTTGGCGGATCCGGAGAAGTATGGGTATTAGCCCGATGGGCCTCAACGGCACCTGGAGGGCACGGGAGCGATGAACCCTGCAGGCTCAAATCGACGGGTAGGTGAGACGCTTCGCATCGCGGCCCTGGTCGCGACCGTGGCCGGCGCACTAGGTTCGATCGGGTTCATGCTTCAGGTGGGCCGCCACAACCCGTCGAGTCTCCTGCAGATTCTCTTTACGATCTGGGTGCTTTCCCCGTTCGTGGGCCTCTACACGGCAGATGCGGTTTCGAAGGACAGGACGGTCCGAGTCCGGACGATGCTCCACCTGGTGATGCTGCTTGTTGCGGCGGGCTCCCTCGTGGCCTACGGAGAGGTTGCCCTTGGGCCGCCGCGGGCGAAGCCGGCGTTCATGTTCCTGGTGGTACCCCTCGTGTCGTGGCTGCTGATGGCCACAATCGCTTCGATTGCCGCTCTGCTCAAGGATGGCCCAGACGCATGAAGCTGAGGCGTCCCCGGGACACGCTGGCAGGGTGCATGTGGCTGCCCCGCTTCATCGACAAGGCGCGCCATCACGTTGGCGGGACCCTGGCTCCCGACTTCGAGCGCCCTTTCTGCAGCCCCATGGCGACGGACGGGGTGTTCTTCGCCCATTTCAAGCTCACGAAGGACGAGATCCTGGCGGCCATTGAGCGCGAGGGTTCCGACGAGGCGATAGCCCGGTGGTTCCTGCAGCGCCCCGATTCGGGCGAGGAGAGGATCCGGGCATGGAACGAGCTGGCCCCCAACATCGGAAAACCGGGCTTTCCTGCACATCGGACGTTCCTGTGGGGATTGAAGAACCTCTACGTGGGATGCAGCGACCCTAGGGTCGACAGCGCCTTCACGGCCATCGCCTGGGACGAGGGGTTCCTGGATGAGATCCGGCCCGCTTCCCCCGGCTAGCCGCGCGATCCAAGCCGTCCCCGGCATCGGCGCCGGATCTCCCGGTTGCGTTGCCGTGAAACTTTTTCAAAAAGGCGGTGTTCTAAGGGTGGAAAGCTCCCAATCCGCCATGAAACTGCTTATCGCCATCCTCCTCTGGGCCATACTCCTGGCCGTGTGCTGGCCGCTTGCGCTCCTTTTCATCGCGGTTTGGCCGATCCTCTGGCTCCTCTCGATCCCGTTCCGTTTCCTGGCCCTTGTCGTGGAGGCGGGTTTTGCCCTGGCGGCGGTGATCCTCCTCCTGCCGGCGCGCCGGCTCGGGCTCCGCGACCTTTAGGTTCCGGGGTCCGGGTTCCGGCGCGGAACCCGGGGGCCGCGTGCGGGCTCGCGGGATCCCTGAAATATGGTACAAGGGCGGGACCTGGGAGACCACAAACATGGGAACTAAGAAACCGACCGAGATCCGCTGGCTGCCCGAAGTCGACAAGCACGACTATGCGGCTGCCGAGTCCTACCTGAGCCTCCTCTATACGGACAAGGCGGCCGGGGCCCTCGTGGGGCAGCTCCGCGGTGCCCGGGTGCGCCCCTTCAAGGCCAAGGACATCTTCCGGGCCTCCCGGCTGCCGCTTCTGGGCGCCGGCAACTCGCACGTGGAAAAGGACTCGACCAAGATCCGAAAAGGCGGCGGGCTCTCGCCCATCCTCCTCGTCAGGGACCGCCCGAACGGGAAGGTGGAGATCGCCGACGGGTACCACCGGCTGTGCGCCGTCTACCTGTTCGACGAGGACACGCCGATCCAGTGCAAGATCGTCTGAGCGGGGACTATTTCTCGAGCTCGATCAGCTCCGCCGCAGCCTTCTCCCATGCCGCGGTCGCGGTCCCCAGGAGGTCGACGATGGCGCTTAGCTCCCGGTTCAGGTGCTGCGCCCTGCCGGGCTCCGAGTAGGTCTCCGGCGCCTCAAGGGCGGCCGCGAGCTCGTTCTGCTTGGCCTCGAGCTTCGACACCTCCTCCTCGAGGTGCCCGACCTCGACCCTCAGCTTCTTGATGGCCGAGGCGTTCGGGCGCTTCTCGGGCGCCCGGGCTGCTCCCGGCTTCGCCTCGGGGGCCTTTGCGTTCTGCTCCGGCCTCGCGTCCGTGAAGCCCGCGGTCAGCGCCGCGCGCTCGTTCTTCGCCCGCGACTTCTCCAGGTAGTAGTCGTAGTCGCCGGCGTACGGAGTCAGCCGTCCCGAGTGGACGTGGAGCACGTTCTGCGCAAGCGCGCGGATGAAGTACACGTCGTGGCTGATGAAGATGAACGTGCCGTCGAAGGTCT
>CAYPXZ010000069.1:0-10803 GCA_964414785.1 uncultured Opitutaceae bacterium | reverse complement strand
GAGGCCGATGATGACGACGACGATCATGATTTCGACAAGGGTGAAGCCCTTGGAATTGTTGCTAGTGATTTTCATTTGATGCCTATTTTTTATATACTGAATGATTAACGGGACTCCGTTCGAACGGTTTTCTAGACGCGTGATTAAAAAACTTGCCCCACTTTCCAGCAAGTTAAAACAAGTGTAAATACGTGTAAGTCCCCATAGGCGCCCGAATGCGCCAATACTTGGGCAATTTTGGTATAACCTGTTCTACCGCTGGAAAATGGATGCAAGAATACGACCCGATTACGGGGCGTAGGTGATCGTGCGAACACCGGCGACGCTGGAGATCGTGACCGTCTGGCCCTGGGTAAAGCCGGTCGGGTAGACTTCCTTGGCGACCGAGTTCAGCGCCTTGACGTAGGTCGTCGGCCCGATGAGGTCCGCAAGGATCACCGAGGAGACGCCGTTCTCGAGGAAGTACTGGTCAGCACCGGCCGAGAGCTGGCGGGCGTTGTTCAATACGGCCTTGTCCTGCGAGTTGGTGCGAACCTTCTGGAACGCGGGAATCGCCATGGCGGCCAGGAGGCCGATGATGACGACGACGATCATGATTTCGACAAGGGTGAAGCCCTTGGAGGTATTGTTTATCTTTTGCATATTGATATATCCTTATGATGGCTGGATGAGTTTTATGATTAACAGCTCTGTCTGATTACGGTGAATACGTGATCGTGCGCGAACCCGCGACGCTCGTGATTGTGATGGTCTGACCCTGGGTGAAGCCCGTCGGGTAGGTCTCGTTGGCGACTGAGTTCAACGCCTTGATGTATGACGTGGGACCAATCAGGTCGGAGAGGATCACCGACGATACACCGTTTTCCAGGTAGTATTGGTCGCTCGCTCCTGAAAGCTGCCGAGCGTTGTTCAGGACAGCCTTGTCCTGCGAGTTGGTACGAACCTTCTGAAACGCCGGGATGGCCATCGACGCAAGCAAGCCGATGATCACCACGACGATCATGATTTCAACGAGGGTAAACCCTCGATTTTGATTTTTCATGTGTCTTCCTAACGTTATGTTTGTTATCGTTTTATTATATACATGCCCGAAATCCGGGCGTTAAGACACTATACCCGGGCCGGTTTCGTTCAAGCCACGAATGAGCAATAGACTACGTAGTTTCTCGTAGTCCGAAAACCGCGTTTTGCACGGGATTCCCGGGGCTTAAAACCACCCAACATTCTAGCCTGAGGCTATTTACGTGTCTTCTTCTTCGCCGCAGGCTTCGCCTTGGCCTTCGCCTTGGCAGGCGGCGCCTTCCGTTTAGGGGGATTTTTACCCGTCAGGAGCCCCTCGACGGAGATCTCGTTCCCGTCCCGCCAGAGGTGCTCCAGCCGGTACCGGGCGCGGGTGTCCGAGGTGAAGATATGGACCATGACGTCGAATGCATCCATGACGGCCCAGCCGCTCTCGCCGGACCCGTCAACGCCAACGATGCGCGTCTTGGAGCCATCGAGGGCCTTCTCCAGCTCGACCCGGAGGGCCCGCACGTGGGGTTCCGAGGTCGCCGTCGCAATGACGATGTAGTTCGTGATGGACGAAAGCTCGGTGACATCGATCACACGCAGGTCGCCCGCCTTCTTTTCCTCGAGGGCACGGCAGCACAGCCTGGCGAGGTCCAGGGATTCGTCTTTGTTCAGTTTCAACGCAGTTCCCGATACAGGCCCTTTTCCCGGATGTAAACAATCGCCTTGTGCGGGACGAAATAATCGAGCGAGAGGCCCCGGCGGGTCCGATCGCGCAGCTCGGTCGAGCTGATTGCAAGCAAGTGGCCATCGCAGCGGTGCAACTTCAGGCCGGGAACGTTCGGCGTCGCCTTCACCGGGTAGCCCGGCCGCTCCAGGAAGATGAACTCGACGATCTTCGCCAGCTCCTCGATGTCCTTCCACAGGTGGAGCTTCGGGAGCTGGTCGCCGCCGATGACCCAATAGAGCTCGTCGTCGGGGTACAGCGCCCTGAAATGCCGTGCCGAATCAATCGTGAAGCTCACCCCTCCGCGCGAGAGCTCGATGTCGGAGACCTCGAAGCGCGTGTCCCATTCGGTGGCGGCCCGGACCATGGCGAGCCGGTCGGCCGACGTGGACTGGGCATCGTTCGGCTTCAGGGGGGCCTGGGCCGCCGGCACGATGATCAGCCGGTCGAGCTTGTGCTGCTCGTATGCGTCCTGCGCGGCCAGCAGGTGGCCGAAATGGACGGGGTCAAAGCTGCCTCCGAGAAATCCGATTTTCACGTGAAGACCGGCGAACCTGCTGGGAGCCGCCCTCCCGGGCAAGGCCAAACCCCTCCTAGTGCTTGTCCGAGGTGTCCCAGAAGACAAACATCATGAGCGCTCCCAATATGATGACGGGGGCCATCATGGGCGGGGGACGGAGATGATGTTGCGGTCGGTCGGGTTCACGGGATGTCGGTAATCGGCTATTTGACCCTTGAAATTAATACGATGTTCCAAGATTATGCAAGTGAGCACTTGCATGGCCACCCCACCCCGGGTCATCCGCCGGCGCCCCCCGGCAAAACAGCTTCTCATTTCCGCTGCCGCGCGCGTCTTCGCGCGCGATGGCCTCGACGGCGCCACGACCAAGGCCATCTCGCGGGAGGCCGGCGTCAACGAGGTGACGCTCTTCAGGCATTTCGGGACGAAGGAGCACCTGATCGAGGCGGTTGTCGGCAGCGCGTTCGGCGAGACCCGGTCGGCCTCGCCGGGCCCGGCGGGCCGGCGGAGCCTGCGCGCCGACCTTGAGGGATTCTCGAGCCGGTACGAGGAGCTGCTCATGGCTAACCTGCCGCTCATCCGCACCATGATCGGCGAGATCCACCGCCACGCGGTCTGCCAGCACCAGGCCCTGAAGGGGATCTTCTGGCCCATGCGCTCGGCGCTCGTCGAGAGGCTGCAGCGCGCGTGCAGGATCGGCGAGGCCAGGCCCGATCTCAACGCCGCCGCCGCCGCCGACATCTTCGCCGGCACGATCCTTTCGGCCGTCCTTCGCCGCACGACCCTGAAGAACGCGCACGACTACGGCGCGGACGAGTACCGGGCGTCCTGCGTGGACATCTTCCTTCGGGGGATCGCGACCTGACGGGCCCAGGCCGCGGTTGCGCGGAACCTATTCCGGGCTTATACGTCATTCGCTAGGCCGGGGGAAAGGCCCTCGCCTTCCCTTGGCGACCCCCGTCCCTGCAGGCGAAGCCGATGAAAAAAACCCTCTTCAGGTGGATACTGGCGGCCTACTACATCGCCACCGGCCTGAATCATTTCCGGGTCCCCGACCTCTATATCAGCATGATCCCGCTCTGGATCCCCTGGCCCTCGACCCTGAACCTGGTCGCGGGGATCTGGAAGATCGTGGGGGGGACCTGCATCCTCGCCCCGAGGCTGAGGATCGCCTCGGGATGGGGACTGATCGGGTTCATCGTGGCCGTCTTCCCCGCCAACCTCCACGTGGCCCTCATGGGCCACATGCCGGGATCCAGCTTCCCTCCGCTGTTCCTTTGGCTGCGTCTGCCCCTGCAGGGAATCCTGATCGCCTGGATCTGGTGGGTCGCAATCTCCGAGGAACGCAGGCCCGCGCACTAACGGGCGCCGCGCCTCAGTCGATCGCCACCGTTACCTGGATCTCAACCGAGGCGTTGCGCGGCAATCCCGCGACGGCGATCGCGGCGCGCGCGTGCCTCCCGCGGTCCCCGTAGAGCGCGACAAACAGGTCGCTTGCGCCGTTGATGACCTGGGGGCTCTGGTCGAACCCCGCCACGGCGTTCACATAGCCCCCGACGTAGAGGAACTCGCGCACGCGGTCCAGCCGGCCCAGGGCCGCCTTGATGGAGGCAAGCGTGTTCAGCGCGCACACCTTCGCCGCCTCGTAGGCGGCATCCACGGTCTGGTCCCGGCCGACCTGGCCGGCGTGCGTCACGACCCCGTCGCGGGCGCTGATGACCCCGGCGAGGATGAGCGTGTTGCCGTTGATCCGGTAGGGAAGGTAGCTCGCCACGGGCGCCGGGCACCCCGGCAGCGTAAGTCCCAACTTTTCCAGCCTGGCCTCTATGGGATCCATGGGGAAGGTCCTGACAGCTTGGCGCGCGCGCTCAATCGAAAATGGCCTCGGGAAGGTAGGCCGTGATCGTCGCAACCGGGCCGTTCACGATCTGGCTCACCTTCAGGTCGAGGGCGACGCTGCACAGGATGAGCGCGAGCTCGCGGGAAAGCCCGAGGCGTTCGACGAGGAACGCGATCGCGCGCCGGGCCGCCGCGCGGGCCGCCTCGCGGGGATCCTCGTGCGACTCGATGAAGGCGTGGAAGGGCTTCAGCGAATACCGCGCGGGAACCAGCGCCGGCGGCACGACCGCGTAGGGACCGGCGAGCGGGTGGCGCTTCCGGAGGTGGATCCGCAGCGTGACCGTCATCGGCGCCTCCATCCCGTTGATCGAGACCTCGCCGTCCCCCTGGGCCGCGTGCGCGTCGCCCGCGCAAAGCCCCGCGCCCGGCGAGAAGACCGGCAGCCACAGGCTAGCGCCCGCGCCGAGGTGCCTGACGTCCATGTTGCCCCCGAAGGGGCCCGGCGGCCGCGTCCGGAATTCGCCGTGCTCGGCGCGCTGCACGCCGATGATCCCGCAGAAGGGGTGCAGGTCCAGGGTCACGCCCGGGATGCTGCGGGTCGCCATCCCCTCGAGCCTCCAGGTGTGCAGGTAGGTCGCGGTGAACTCGTCGCCGAGGAGCCCCAACCCCGGCATGACGCTGGTCCAAGCCCAGCCCTCGTGCTTGAAGTCGAGGATCTCGACCTCGAGGGCGTCGCCGGGCTCCGCGCCCGCGACGGCCACGGGTCCGGTGAGCGCGTGGATGCGGGACCGGTCGATCGCGGCGAACTCCGCCGCGGTCATCCCGGGGCGGACCTGGCCGTCGCTCGAGTCCCTCATCCCGAGGGAGACGGTGTCGCCGGGCTCGACCGTGAGGACGGTGGGAATGTCGCGGTTCCACCGGTTGCAGCTTTGGTCGCGGTCTATCGTGTGGTGCATGGCTCCATCGGCTCCCGGCGGGCTAGGCGCCCGGGGAGAATCGGTCCGAGCTGTAGAGTGGGTTGCCCAGGCGGTAGGTCGCAAGGACGTCCTCGGGGGTCACCCGGGTCACGACCGAGGCGGGGACGTGCTGCGACGCCCTCAAGTGGGGCTGGTGGAAATCGAGCACGACGAAGGTCGCGGGCAGGCCCTCGGCGAGGTATCCGGGGCCGAGGCCTCCGAGCGCGGGCCCGATGTTGGAGGTCGCCATCCTCAGGATTGCGAGCGGATCGGGGCGCACGGCGTCGCCGTACTGGCTCTTGGCGGCCTTGTAGGTGAAGTCGAGCTCGGCAAAGAGGTTCGGGCTGTTGAGCATCCCGTTGTCGGTGCCAAGGAGGAGGTTTGCGCCGGACTCCATGAGGGCGCGAACCGGAGGCAGGGGAAGGCCGAGGTTCGCGTTGGCGCGCGGGTTGAGGACCGCGGTCGTCTTGCGGGCGGCAAGGAGCGCGATCTCCTCGGGCTGCGCGACGGTCATGTGCACGACCAGGTGCGGGTCGAAAAGCTCGAGCGCCCGGGCCAGGTCTCCGCGGCCCGTGCGGGCAAGGCTCACGTCCCGGTAGCCGGCGTTCTCCAGGCAGTGGATGGCCCTCAGCTTGCCGAGACCTTGCGTGAGCGCGCGGATCTCGCGCCACGCCGCGTCGGTCAGGTCGTTCATCGTGCTCTCGCTGAACCCGTCGGCGACGCGAAGGACGGCCTCGAGCTCGCGCCGGGCCTCGGGGGGCAGCGCCGCGGCGTTGGCCGAGAGCGCGGCGGCGTCAAACGGGACCCCCGAGAACTGCCCGAGGATCACCGACTCCACGCCGGTAAGGCGCGAGGCCTCGCGAAGGAGCTCGCTCCCCGCCGGCCCCTGCTCCCTGAAGTCGATGTGGCCGACCGTGCCCGTGCGCGCCATGTAGCGAAGGTGGTTCACGACGTGGGGCAGGTGCTCCTGCCTGCCCATCCGGCCGAGCCTTCGGTACTTGAACCCGTCCGGCCGGAAGAACCCCTGCTCTAGCGTGAGGCCGGTCGCGCCGTCGGGCAGGCAGGAATCCCCCATGTGGGTGTGGCTGTTCCAGAGGCCCGGGATCACGACCAGGGAGCCGTTCTCGATCGCGAGGGCGGGCTCGACCCTCTCGACCTCGGACACCGTGTCGGCCTTCCATCCGAACCGGCGGCAGCGCCACGGCTCGAGGCCGGGGCCCGCAAGGACGATCACGTCGCGGAGGGTTCCCATGGCTATCGGCGGCGCGGGTGCGGGTTCATCGCAGGATCCGGATCGCGAGCGCCGAGACGGGCGCCGCGGCGTAGGCCGCGCGGAAGGCGGCCTGGTCGGCGAACACACGGCCCGCCACGTGGCGGCACGGGACCTCGAAGGGCGCGGCGTCGGCGTCGTACGGGCTCGGGGAGAGCCGGTAGGTGTCGGCGCCGAGCGGCGTGCATTCGATCGGGGAGAGCGTCCCGTCGCGGCGCGGGTGGCGGTGCCTGAGCGGGATCGGCCGTGGAAACCGGGAGCATACCGTCAGCGAGAGGCTGTCGCAGGCCTGCAGGAACTCGAGCGCCCGCTGGAGCGCGGCGGGCCTGACGGCCTCGGCGTAGTCCGCGCGCTGGGCGAGCTCGCGGATCCGCTGCGCCTGCCTGAGCCGCTGGTCCTCGACAAACCGGCGGTGCAGCTCCCGGTCGGCCTCGGATAGGCCGCTCAGGTCCGCCTGCGCCGTCAGCAGGTCGACCGTGTGCATGGAGATGACGACCGCCGCATAGGGGTTGTCCGCAGCGACGACCTCGGCCGCGCGCCCCCTGACGGCGAGGTAGTCGGCGAGGTCGATCTCCTCAAAGGCGCTGTAGGCGCCGACGAGCTCCTGGGAAAAGGCGCTGGGTTTTCCCTGGCGGGTGAGGAAGGGGACCTCGTCCCTCGCGGCCCAGGCGTCGTCATGGCGGGTCACGGCGACAAGGAGGTCCTCCCGGGGCTCGGGCGCGGCGAACAGCGTATTGCCCCAGCGCCGCGCAAAGCGGCCCGCCAGGCGGGCGTGCTCGCGGTGCTCGACGAGCGTCCAGCCCGTGTCTGTCTCGATGCGGATCATAGCGCGGCGCCAGCAAGGGATGTGCCAGTGCGCGCCGGCCGTCGAGCCCGAAGGACCCCGGGTCGGGCCCAGCGTGGATATCCGTAGGCGGTTACGGGGATTCCCGTAGATTACCGGCGTGACCGCTCGCCCGCAAAGGGGCATTCAACCCAAGGTCCAAGACGCGACCCATCCCCATGCCCAAGAGACTATCGATCACGATTTCGGGCGCGGTGTCGCTCGGAAGCTACGAAGCGGGCGTCCTCTATGAGGTGCTCCAGGCCGTCGCGGCCCAGAACAGGTCCGCCTCCTCCGAGGACGGGAAGATCTACATCGACGTGGTGACCGGCGCCTCGGCGGGCGGGATGTGCGCCGCCATCCTGGCGCAGAAGCTCCTGTACGACGGCGACGCGCTAGCGGGCGCCGATTCGAACGCACTCCACGACCCGTGGATTGTCGACGTGAGCCTCACCGGGCTCCTTGGCCAGCAGCCAGACGAGGACCCCTCGAAGTCGATGCTGTCGTCGGACCTGGTCGAGGCCATCTCCCAGAAGTACATCACCGGGCGGTATGCTTCCGGATTGACCCCGCCCGCGCCGAACCCGCACCCGGCGATCGACCCGACCCGGCCGCTTCGACTGGGCCTCGCCCTCTCGAACCTGGACGGCGTGGACTACTGGCAGGCGCAGCTCACGGGCGGGAAGTTCGTCTACACGCGCTACCAGGACGAGTTCCGGCGGGTGCTGGCGCCGGGCGCGGGGAGCGACACCCTCGCCACGTGGGAGGAGATACGCCAGGCCGCGGTCGCGTGCGGGGCCTTCCCGTACGCCTTCCGGGTCAGGGAACTCCAGAGGCAGCTCTCGGACTATCCCGACACGGCGCCCGGGGACTTCCCGCCGCTTGGCATGCGCTTCGCCTACACCGACGGGGGCGTCTTCCAGAACGAGCCGCTCGGCATGGCCAAGGACTTCGTGGACCAGATCGACAACCACCTGGGGTCGGAGTCGCGCTTCTACCTCTATATCGCGCCGGGCGCCCGCTCGTCGTCGATCTCGGATCCCGCCGACCTGGTGACCGGCGCGAACGCCAACTTCCTGGTGACGACGAAGGGGCTCGTCGGGGCGGTCTTCAACCAGGCGCGCTTCCACGACTGGATCATGGCCGAGAAAGTCAACCAGGACGTCTCCGTCTTCAACAGGAGGGCCCTGCAGCTCCAGGCGGACCTGATGGGAAACGGCCTCGTCGTGGGGACGATCGCCCAGGCGGCGACCGCCTACATCGTGGAGCTGCAGCGCATGGACCCCGCGCTCACCGACGCGTTGGTCGCGGACGCGACGGACCGCCTCAGGGTGCAGTTCCAGCCGGAATACGACGCGCTCGCGGCGTCCGCAGGGGGCACGCCGGCGGCCGAGGCGTGGCTCAGGTCGATCCTCGTCCTGGAGCTCGCGGCCGACCTCGCGGAGTCCGACGAGATGTACATCCTCTCGGTGACCGCGACCGACAGCGAGCTCGCCGGGTCGTCCCTCGTGGCGTTCGCGGGGTTCTTCGACCAGGGGATCCGCCAGCACGACTACGACGTGGGCAGGAACAAGGCCAAGGCGTTCATCGCGGGGCAGAACGCCGCGGCGGGGCCCACGCTCGGGCCCTTTGCCTACGACCCCGGGGCGCCGCTTCCCCTGGACCCGGCCTACAACGGCTTCGACGTCTCCAAGCTCCCCACCGACGAGCGCCAGAGCCTGAAGGACCGGGCCTGCGACAGGATCGACACGATGCTCGGCGAGGCGGGCGTCCCCTGGATCATCCGAAAGCCCCTCATGGCGTTCTACGTGAGCGGCAAGGTGGGGTCGTTCCTGGGGCTCTAGGGGCCCGGGTCACTCCGTGCCGAAGGCCACGGGGGACTCCTGGTCGAGCGGGAGCGCGAGGTTGAGGACCAGGGCCGCCATGCCGCCGGCGGCGACCCCGGACTCAAGGAGGGTGCGAAGGACCTGGGGCAGGGTCGCCAGCCACGCGGCCTGCGACGGGGCCCCGATCCCTATCGCCAGGGAAAGCGCGATGACGAGGGCGTTGCGGTGGGTGAGCCCGGCCTGGGAGATGAGGCGAAGGCCCGCGACCGACACGAGGCCGAAGAGCATGAGCGCCAGTCCGCCCAGGACGGCCGGGGGCATGGCCGTGACCCAGCGGGCGACCGCGGGGAAGATCGCCAGGAGGGCCAGGATCGCCGCCATCCAGCGGCCGACGTGCCGGCTCGCCACCCCGGTGATCTGGATGACCCCGTTGTTCTGCGCGTAGGTCGTGCTCGGGAAGGACCCGATCAGGGCCGCGACGATCGTCGTGGCGCTGTCGGCGAGGATCCCCGCCCGCATGCGCAGCCCGTGCTCCGCCCCCCGTGTCTCGAGGCCGGAGAGCTGCGCCGTCGCGGTCATGTCGCCGAGCGACTCGATCACCGAGACGACGTAGATGAACCCGAACGGCAGGAGGAATTCCCAGCGGAAGGCGAGCCCGTGGGGGACGAGCCGCGGGAGCGTGAGCCACCCGGACGGGCTCGGCGGGGGCGCGTGGAGCCACCCGAAGGGGGCGCACACGGCGTAGCCCGCAACGACGCCGAAGAGGATCCCCGACAGGCGCGTCCACGGCTGGCCGACCGCCTGCGCTGCCACGACGGCGGCGATGACGCAGGCCGCAACGGCCGCCCCGGCCCACGAGGGCGCGCCCGGCCCCGCCGGGGCGACGATGCCGTACATGGCCTCGGGGATGATCGAGACTCCGATCAGGAGCACGACGACGCCGCATACGAGCGGCGAGAACATCCGCCTGAGCTTCGGCAGGAACGGCGCCAGGAGGAGCGTCACCGGCGCCGCCGCGAGCGACATGCCGAACATGAGGGCGAGGCCGCCGGCCTGCCCCGCCTGCATGAGCGGCTGCAGGAACGCGAAGCTGGTCCCGGTGACGCTCAGGAGGCCGGAGCCGACGGGCCCGATCCGGGTCGTCTGCAGGAACGTGCCGAACGCGGCCGAGAGGAGCGCCATGCTCGTCAGGTACGCCGTGTCCGCGGCGGAGAACTTGAGGATGTTGGCCAGGAGGAGGGCCGGCGTGATCACCCCGACCACCATTGCCGAGACCTGCTGGAGGCTGACGAGGAGCGCGGGGCCCGGGGGCAGCCGGTCGTCGAGGCCGTAGACCAGGTGGGCCGTCCGGCGGGGGGCAGGGTCGTCTTCCATCGCCGGACGTAAGCAGGGCTTGGACCAACCGCACAACATCCCTCTTTCCAGGGGCCCAGGGGAGGCCCCGCATGGCATGGATCGTGCGACGCAACGGGCAGCCGAAGCCCCCTCATGCCCGAAGCCCCCCGCACCCGCCGAAGCCCTCCCCGGCTCCTCCTTGCGTCCCTATCCCTCCTAAGCGCGGTTGCGTTGGCGGCCGCCGCGCAGGCCGCGGCCGGGGACAAGCTCCTCGTCCGCAATGCGCTCCTCATCACGCTCGCGAGGGGATCGGAGCCCTACCGCGGCTACATGGTGGTCGGCGCGGACGGGAGGATCTCGGACCTGGGGCCGGGCGAGCCGCCGGCGGGGGCTGCCGCCGGCCGGGTGCTCGACGCCGGGGGCGCCTTCGTCGCCCCGGGCTTCATCTCGGCGCACAGCCACCTCTTCCAAAGCCCGCTGCGCGGGCTCGGGCACGACT
>CAYPXZ010000068.1:0-11679 GCA_964414785.1 uncultured Opitutaceae bacterium | reverse complement strand
GCCTGGTGGTGTAATGGTAGCACAAACGACTCTGACTCGTTTTGTCTAGGTTCGAGTCCTAGCCGGGCAGCCAATTTTCGACGTCACCTTTCGTCCGCAATCCTGAAGGGATCAATTTTGAATCGGTGTTATGCGACCTATAAGGACGGATTCAATTCCGAGCGCCATTCCCACGGGAAATCGTTCAAAAAAATTCTGAAAACCCGATGTTGCAGCCGACCCCCGCTAGGTTTTATTTGTCCGTATGACAAATGTGGGTTGACACCCCAGATTCGATGAACACTCATCCGCTTTCCCTGCTTTAACCTTATCCAATTTTACCCCCCAACCTGATCACGGGTAGCGAACAGCAAACCAAGAATACCCATAGAATTTGCGGCACGGTTCCTGCAGAACCTCGACCGCCAAAATCGCACCTTTCTCCGCGAAACATTTGGCCGAAAAAACCAAAGAAATTCCCAACCCCCGAGCCCACCCCTTCCAACCATGATCACCCATAGCTTAGCCTTCGTTGTTCTACTCAATAAAACGCCGATGGAGTTGTTCGCCGCCGGCGGCGCCATCATGTGGCCCATCCTCCTGCTCGCGACGGTCGGCCTGACCGTGATCGTCGAGCGCCTGCTCTTCATCATCCGCGAGAACAGCCAGCGCGAGCCCGAGGTCGTCTCGAAGATGCTGGAGTCGGTGGAGAAGAACGACATCGAGGGCGCCCTCGCCCTTGGCAAGAAGAGCGACGACACGGTGGCCCGCATCGTCGTCTACAGCCTGAAGCACACGGACTCGCTCTCCAACGCCTTCTTCCGCGCCTCCGCCCAGGAGCTCGCCCGCTACCAGCAGGGCATGGCGACCCTCGACACCTGCATCACGGCGGCCCCCCTCCTCGGCCTCCTCGGCACGGTCACGGGCATGATGAGGACCTTCGGAGCCCTCGGTTCGGCGGGCAGCGACATCGGTGCCGCGGCCGGCACGATCACCGGCGGTGTCGCCGAGGCGCTGATCGCTACCATGTGCGGCCTCGGAATCGCCGTCACCTGTCTCTTCCCCTTCAACTACCTGAACGCCCGCACGGAGCAGGCCAAGCAGGAGATCGCCGACGCCTCGCACGCCCTTGAGATCCTGATCAAGAAGAACGAGTCCTCCACCACGCACTGAGCCGGCCGCGACTCGTCCTACCATGGCCGGATCAAGCAGTTCCCGAGGCAGCGGAGGCAAGAAGAAGGCGCGCATCGAGATCATTCCCCTGATCGATGTCATCTTCTTCCTGCTCGCGACCTTCGTGCTCTTCACGCTCTCGCTGAACAAGTCCCAGGGACTGCACGTGGCCTTGCCCGAGTCCGAGACGGGAGAGCCGCGCGACCCGTCCGGGACGGCGACCATCACGGTCACCCAGGAGGGGACCATGGCCTGGGACAAGGATCCCGTGACGCTCGATGAGTTCCTCATCAGGCTCAAGACGTTCCACATCGAGCACCCCGACGACGCGAGGGTGCTGATCAACGGCGACTCCGAGGCCTCCTACTCGACCGTCATCTACGCCCTGGACGAGGTCCGCAAGGCCGGCATCCAGAAGGTCCTGATCGAGACGAGGGCCGCAAAGCCCAGCGCCTAAGTTCAACCCCCAACGTTTTTCCTTACCCACACCCACTATGGCAGGCGGAAGTTCCAGAATGGAAGGCGACAAGAAGAAGGCGCGCATCGAGATCATACCGCTGATCGATGTCATCTTCTTCCTGCTCGCAACCTTCGTCCTTTTCACGCTGTCGCTGAGCAGGATCCAGTCCCTGCCCGTGCAGCTGCCTGTCGCGACCCCGTCGACGCCCCAGAAGCCCGACGACGACATGGTGACGCTCCAGGTCTCGGACACCGGGACCTACTTCTGGAACAAGGAGCCGATCGGCGCGAGCGAGCTTGAGCCCCGCCTGCACTCCTACAAGAGCCAGGTCTCCGTGCCCAGGGTCCTCATCGCCGGCGACAACAAGGCCCACTTCGGGCCGGCCGTCTACGCCCTGGACCAGGTCCGCAAGGCGGGCATCGAGCAGGTGTCCATAGAGACGCGCGTTCGCGACACGGGCAAATAACCGCCGCCAGAACTCAAAACGACACATGCGCCGCGACCTTATCATAGGATTCATATTCACGATCACGCTCGAGTTCGTCTTGGCGTGGGGCGGGAACTTCACCCATTTTAAGCCGAAGCCGAAGGTCAAGGAGGAGGAGATCAAGATCGAGATCGTGATGCCGAAGATCGAGCCGGATGAGCCCGAGGTGGTCGAGGACCAGCCGCCGGTTCCCCAGGACATCGCGCCCCCGATGCAGAACGACGTCCCCCAGGTCGTCACCCCGGACTCCTTTGTTCAGCAGATCGAGCCCCCCCCGCCCGACCTGACCGCGATCTCGAAGAACATCGTCAAGATCCCCGAGACCCGCACGGGCCTGGCCGGCATCGAGGTGTTCGACATCTCGAAGCTCGACCAGCAGCCGGTCGCCAAGTTCCAGGCGCGCCCCCAGTTCCCCTTTGAGATGCGCCGCGCCGGCATCTCCGGCGAGGTCCTCGTGGACTTCATCGTCGACACCAACGGCGACGTGAGGAACGCGTTTGCCGCGCACTCCTCCCAGCGCGAGTTCGAGGCCAACGCCGTCCAGGCCGTCAGCAAGTGGAAGTTCCGGCCCGGCCGCAAGAACGGGCACGCCGTGTTCACGCACATGCAGGTTCCGATCGTCTTTACACTCAACGAGGACAACTAGACCGTGCCTTCGAATTTACACCGCCCCGCCTACCTTGGCCTTGGCCTATCGGCCATCGCGTTCCTCCTGGCCGCCCCGGTGGCGCTCCACGCCCAGGACGAGCAGACCCACGAGGAGGCGCCCCAGCTCTCCGACAACACGGGCGACGGACTCGCCAAGCTTGAGCCGCTGATCAAGGACAAGGACTGGTCCGGGGCGATGAAGTTGGTCGACGGGCTCCTTCGCGACGCGACCCCCGAGAGCTACGACCAGGCGTTCCTCAACGAGACCGAGGCCCAGATCCTGACGCAGAAGGGCGACTACCCCGCCGCGATCAGGCCCCTGGAGACCGCCCTCACGATCGCCGACCGCCACCACTACTTCCAGGCGAAGCAGGAGGCGGACATGCTCTACTTCCTCTCCCAGCTCTACTACCAGCAGGCAGATGCGGCCAAGACCGACAAGGAGCTCCAGAACGAGGCCTTCGCCAAGGCGATCGGGTACATCGAGCGCTGGTTCGGCGTCACGACCAAGCAGACCGAGGACGTCTCCATCTACTATGCGCAGCTGCTCTACGCGGCGGCCGTCGCCAAGGATTCCGCCCATCCCGACGCCGCGCTGATCCACAAGGCCCGCAAGCAGGTCGAGAAGACCCTGCTGATGACGACCCATCCCAAGGACAGCGTCTACGTGTTCCTCCTGGCGACCCTCCAGCAGGAAGTAGACTACCTGAAGGCCTCCGAGGTGCTCGAGCTCCTGCTCTCCAGGAACCCGAACAACAAGACCTACTGGCAGGACCTGAACATGTTCTACATGGCCCTCGCCCAGGACCCGAAGGACAAGAACCCCGACATGGTGAGGCGCTACAACATCCGCGCCATCAACACGATCGAGCGGGCCCAGGCCCTGGGCTTCATGAAGTCCCCGAGGGACAACTACACGCTCTTCACCCTCTACTACAATATCGGCCAGTACGGCATCGCCTCGGACCTCCTCTACAGCGGCCTCGAGAACAACACGATCGACTCGTCGCTTGAGAACTGGCTGCTCCTTTCGGCGTCCTACCAGCAGATCAACCAGGACTTCAAGTCGATCGAGGTCCTCGAGGAGGCCGCCCGCAGGTACCCGACCAACGGCGAGCTCGAGTTCAAGATCGCCCAGGTCTACCTGATGATGGACAACAACCAGAAGGCCTTCGACCACTGCAAGGCCGCGGTTGGGAAGGGCCACCTCGCCAAGGCACAGCCCGTCTACATCCTCCTGGCCTACATGGCCTACGAGCTCGGCAACTTCGAGGACGCCAAGGCGGCCATCGACAAGGCCATCGAGCTGACCGACAAGCCCGACCACCAGGCCCTGGGCCTTAGGGGCGCGATCGAGGAGGCCATCAAGGAGAGGGACGCCAAGAAGGCGCCCGCCCCGACCGCATCGGCCGACAAATAACATCTTCCGGAATAAAAATGAAGAAATCCAAAATCTATTTAATTATCCCGATCGTCGTTCTCGGCATCTTCTACGGCTACTACTGGAACTTCAGCTCCCAGTACGAGGCCAAGCAGGCGCTCGTCCTGCAGGCCGAGAAGGAGAAGAAGATCGAGAAGCTCAAGCTCGAGGCCGAGAACCGCGAGCACGCGATCCACGACGCCATCGAGGCCCAGAAGCAGCGCAAGGCCGAGCGCCTCGCCCGCGAGGAGAAGGAGCGCACGCAGAAGGACGCCAAGGAGAACGCCAGGCTCGAGGCCGAAAAGGCCGACCAGGAGGCCCAGAAGCTCCTGCGCACGGTCGAGAAGCTCACCAAGGACGTCGAGACGGCCAAGGACGAGATCAAGAAGCTCGATACCGAGGAGAAGCGCTCCAAGGAGGAGATCGGGTTCATCAAGGAGTACACCAACGCCGCCATCGCGAACCAGGCCAAGCTCTCCGAGGTCGTGACGAAGATCGCCGCGGCGGACGCGGCGACCGCCAAGGCCGCGGCCCTCGCCGCTGCAGCCGCCCTGAAGAAGTAAGCCCCCCACCCCACCTTAAAAAAGCAGACACATGAAAAAATGGCTCTACGTGTTGTTCCCTACAGCGCTACTGGGAATATTCCTCTTCTACTACTTCGCCAGCAGGGCTGAGACGCAGGCCCGCGAGGCCGCCCACAAGGAGCAGGTCGCCAGGGAGACCGCCGAGGCCAACCAGAAGAAGCAGATCGCCGAGGCCAAGGCCCGGGAGGACGCCGATCGCCGCAACACCGAGCGCCAGGCCGAGGAGGCCAAGGCGGCCAAGGAGAAGGAAGACAAGTACAACGCCGAGATGGCGCGCATCAAGACGGAGACGGACAAGGCCAACGCGAACGCCGAGACCTATGCGAAGCAGGTTTCCGAGCTCACCATCGAGCTGGACAACCTCCACAAGCAGAAGGACACGATGACCCGCGAGGCCTTTGAGCTAGCGAAGAAGATCGAGTTGGCTGAGGTCGCCAAGCACAACGCGGAGATGGAGATCCAGCGCTACACGGACATCATCGCCAACAGGGCTGACCAGAGCGCCATGGCCAAGATGCCCCCCCCTCCGCCGCCCAAGGACAACAGCTGAGCCTTCAGTCGAAGGTTCAAAGCTCTGATCAAAGGGGCCTTTGACGGCCCCTTTTTGCTGTCCGGGTCACTCGCGAATCGGTCCGTTCGGCAACTTAACAGCATGGGCACCGGGTTATTACTTTAATTATAACCTGCGATGAACCACCCCCTAAAACTACGCCCCTTCGGCAGCTCCGTTGGGGTGATCATCACCTAGGAGGTCCTCAGCAACCTGAATGTCGCGGAAGGGGACACCGTGTACCTCACCCAGGGACCGGAGGGCTACCGGGTCGTGGCGCACGATCCAAACTTTGCCCGGGCTATGGAGATCTATAAGGACGTGGTCAGGGACTACCGCAACACGCTCAGGGAACTGGCAAAGTGAAAGAGCCGGATTGGCTAAGCCGGACTGAGGTCCTGGCATTCCATGAGGAGCAGCTTCGCGAGCATGGAGGCCTGGCGGGGGTCCGCGACGAGAATGCCCTAGAGGGTGCGCTTGCCCGTCCCTCGAATCTTTTCCATTGCGAGAAACCCGACCTCCCCGCGCTCGCGGCCGTCTACTCCCATGGGATCGCGAAGAACCATCCCTTCAGCGATGGCAACACGCGTACGGCCTTTGTCTGCGCGGCGGTCTTCCTTGGATTAAACGGCATCGAGCTCACACTCTCTTAACCAAGGGCGGTTGATAGGATGCTGGTGCTGGCTGCCGGAAAGATGAGCCAAAAGGATGTGGCAAAGCTCATCCGCGAGAACTCGCGCGCCATCCGCACGGGCAAGGACTAGGCGCGATCAAGAGCAAGGGTACACCGATCGGGCCTAATTCTGCCTGCGACCCTAACCCGCCCTGAGGCTAGCCTGGTAAAGGGCAACGTTCGGGACGTAGAATATGGTTGTTACCCGTCACCCACTTACAACAGCGTCTGTGAAATCGGACGGTTTTTTCTGTGCAATCTAAGAAAGGCTGGGATCGGTGCTCCGGCATTCCATTTAATTTGACGGAGGCCCCATTTAGGGCCCTTTTGTTTCCATGTCCACTATCGTGCTTAAATCGCGAGTCGACCGTTTGAATGCCGCGTCGGCCCGGCGTGTGCTGGCGAGGCTCGGGCTGAAGCCTTCGGATGCCGTCAACGCGCTTTTTGCCCAGATTGCTAGCCGAAAGGCGCTGCCATTCGCTCTCGCAACCTCCGATTCCTCCTACGCAAAAGAAGAGTATGGCTTGGACGAGAAAGCGGTCGCTGTCGCAGGCGCTCGAATCCGTCGCCAGATTGCGCGGGAGCGGCGTGCTGGAACTATTCGCAGTGTCTCAAGCATCGCCGATCTGAAGGAGTGAAGCTAGAGACCACCGCATCTTTTCGGCGGTGCTTGAGAGGCCTATCAGATGAGCGCCTGGCATCCATCCTCAACACCATGCGGGCCGCAGCCGAGTCATATGGGCGTCCCCACTTACACGGCGGAATTGGCCTAAGAGTCATTGGTGATTTTATCGAGTGCCGCGATGCACTCGATCATCGGTTAGTGTTCCAGCGAGAAGGCGGGGTCTTTGTTTTTTCCTTCTATGGGACCCACGATCAGGTTCGCGCTTTCGTTAGAAACGCCCGCTGACCTCTCGGATACGCGCGCCGGTAATCAGATGCAATTGGAGAGACCGTCCGCCCTAGAGCTTTTAGAGCGCGCGATTCAAAGGTCGATATATGCGGACGCATGTGATCGCCAAAGAGCAATTGTGGAGATTCCCGTTTCCCTTAGGGCTCCGGAGATTCTCAATCTTCCAGCCACCTGGACTTGCCGTTGCTTTTCTTCTTGCGACTCCCCTACCAGCGGCGACCGTTGCCCTTCAGCGAGCAAGTCGGGGCGTAGCTTAGCCTGGTAGAGCGCTACGTTCGGGACGTAGAGGATGGTTGTTAACCATCAGCGTCTTACAATAGCGGCTGTGAAATCACACAATCTTTTGTGTGAAATTCAGTCAAGAAATGGACTCAGGGAGCCGGATCGTTCCCCTTTGGGATGAACTGAGGAGACCAAGGGAACACGTCTCTTGACGACAATCGTAATTTGGTAAATCTATACCTCCATGGTAAAGACTCACATCTCTAGTAAAGGACAGACTACAATTCCGGCTAAATTTCGTGCCCGCTGGAAATCGGCAGAGGTCGTGTGGGAGGACATGCCCGATGGCAGCGCCCAGGTCAGGCCGGTTCCCGACATCATGTCGCTTCTAGGATCAGCTCATACTTCACAAGCCCGGGATCCGGACGAAATGGACAAAGCTCGATTGGGGTGGGCCAAGCACGAAAAGCAGAGAAGGGCTCAAGGGTGACGCCTCGCTTCCATCTCGACGCAAACATCGTGCTTCGCTTCCTGCGAAACGATGACCCATCGCAATCCCCTGCCGCTGCTCGCTTGTTTGAGAATGCGAAGGCCAAGAAGGTTCGCCTCGCTATCTCACCCGTAACGGTTGCCGAAACCTTCTACGTGCTAGCACGAGTCTACAAGCACACGAAGCCAGATGCCGCCGCGAAGCTACGCCCACTGATCCAATCCGATGCGATCGACGTCGATTGCCGCTCTCGCGTGCTGGATGCGCTCGAACGGATTATCAGCGCGAACGTGGACTTTGGGGATGGATATTTGGCGGCCGCTGCAGCCGAGGATGGCGGCAGCATCGCCTCGTTCGATGGGGACCTGCAGCGTTTCAAAGATGTGAAGACCGTTGTTCCGGCGTGATATTTGTACGCAACGTCCAGTCGTAGCCTGTCGGTGCACAGCCGATCTCCTTATGTCCGCCAAAGGATGGGTTTTGCGGTGATGCGGATTCAATATATGGCATCGAATCGCTGACCGGAAACAATGAACTCGCAAGTCGTTGCGGCTCCGTCATCCATGATGGCGCCCACCGCCCGATGTCGGATATCCAACCAGCTCCTTCGAATCGCGCCGTCTTCCTAAGCTATGCCCGCGAGGACGCATTCGCGGCCCGGCGCATAGCGGAAGCCTTGCGCGGCTTCGGTATCGAGGTGTGGTTTGACCAGAGCGAACTGCGCGGCGGCGACCAGTGGGATTCGAAGATCCGCGGCCAAATCAAGGCCTGCACCCTATTCATCCCGGTCATTTCACAAGCGACGCAATCCCGCGATGAGGCCTACTTCCGGCTCGAATGGAAACTCGCTGACGATCGCTCCCACCTCATGGCACCGGGAAAGGCCTTCATTGTCCCCGTCATCATCGACGGCACCCCCGACACCGGCGCTTCCGTTCCCGACTCCTTCAGGAAGGCCCAATGGACGCGCCTGCCTGATGGCGAACCGGACCCGGAGTTCATCGGCCTAGTCAAAAAACTCACTTCTGCGGGTCCTGCAGCGTCGCCGCCGACTCGGAAAGCCGCGACCGCGTCACCGCTTCCGGCGGCATCCGAGACCCCACGGAAACGTCGGCTTTCCCTTTCGCTTGTCGTGCTCGGTGCAGCCATTATCGCCGGGGCCGTTTTCCTCGTGAAGCGGCACGGCGCGGTTGCCGATACCTCGCCTCCTGCCCCCGCGTCCCTCACCGACGCGCGGCCCTACATCGCGGGCTCTGTCGCCGTGCTGCCGTTCAAACTGTTGCCCGGAGCCGAGGCGTGGAAGGACAGAGCCGACGGGTTGCATGAGGAGCTGCTCAATCAGCTAAGCGACATGAAGCCGCTCGACCTCGCCTCGCGCACCTCCGTGCTTCAGTATCGGGACACATCCGCGAATCTGCGTGTCATCGGCCGCCAACTTGGAGTGGAATACATCGTCGAGAGCAGCGTGCAAAAGGTGGGCGACGAGCCGCGGCTCACCCTTCAGGTGATCGAGGTGGCCTCCGACCGCCATGTGTCATCACGGAATTTCGACTACGTGGCGGACAAGACCCAGGATCCCGCGGTTCAGCAAAAAACCTTCGCATTTGAGCTGGCGCTCAGCATCTACCGCAGCCTTCGCGACCAACGGCCACCTTCCGGTGAAAGCGCCGGGCTCCTTGCGGCCGCGACCGCCAGGCTGCAGGCGGAGGATCACCGGATGGAGGTCGCCTTCTTCGAAGGAGAAACCGTCGAAGGCTACCGATCCCTGATCGAATTGCTGACGCGGTTTCGCGAGATCGATCCCGACAACGCCTTTGCCCGCGGGCACTGCGCCCTGATCATGAGCCAGAAATCCTATGCCGGTGTAGTCGAGGACAACCTGGATCCGGATTACGTCCGCGAGATAAGTCTGGCGTTGAACCAGGCCCTGCTCGTCGACCCGGATGATCTCCTTGCGCAGGAACAGATGGGTGTGCATCTGTTCAACCGAATGGGGCGACCCCATGATGCGGTGGCCTATTTGCGCAGGGTGGTCGCGGACAAGGAGCAAAAGATCGCCGCGGGGAAGGCGCGAGATGCGTGGGCTCATGTCGAGTTGTCCGAATCCCTATTAAAATCGGGCCAGGCGCCCGCCGCGATCGCCGTGCTGGAGAAGGCCCCCGATGTGGTTAATGCGGGTCAGGTTCGTCAATGGACGAGCGCTTTTCGAGCGGCCCGCCGCCCCGCGGAACTCATCGCATTCCTGAAAAATCACAAGGGCCGCGTGAATTACCCGAAAATCCCAACGCAGGTTCTCGACCAATATCTGGACCTGTGCGTTGCCGAAATGGAGGTGGGCTGGACCGGATCCCCGAAACCCGCACTGAGCCTCTATGCCAAATTCAAGGCGACTCCCGATTTGTATCCCGGCCTCATGGTCTATTTGCTCCAATTTACTGATCACTATCAGGAGATGCTGGATAGCTTGTCCAAGATCGGTGCGGCCTATGACCCCACGGAACCGTCCTCCGAACAGGCAACGCTGGATCGGGCCATGGCCCTGCGCGGTCTCGGCAACGACACCCTGGCCCGATCCTACATTCAGAGTTTGCTGAAGGACGTACCGACTAACGACCCCTACGCCGAAAGACGATGGGGGGAGCAGGCATACTACCACGCCATCTTGGGAGATCGTGACGCCGCTTTGAAAGCCATTGCAGCCTCGGGGGCGGCCATGGATCCGCAGCGCGACCTTTTTTCCTACGTCGACGCCCAGCGCCAGATAGCCTTCGCCTATGCGCAACTCGGCCTGCCAGCCGAGGCCAGCGCCGCCATCGACGCCGTCCTGTCGAGCCCCGGCTTATATCTCACCGGCAATTTTCTGATCGAGCAGGCTGTAGGCCCCATTCGTCACAGTCCTGAGTTCGAGGCCGTCATCCGCAAACACGCCGACCAGCTCAAGGACCCGGCAATCCTCGACACCTTCTTTGCGCGGCCCGGCGCCTAGACTGTGCAAGGGATTCGGCCGGCTCAATCCGGAGCAGTCTGAGGAAACAAAGGCGCCTTTTTCTGCTTGCGGCCCTCACCGGCTCGGAGCCTAGGCGTCTCTCACGCGAGCAAGTCGGGGCGTAGCTTAGCCTGGTAGAGCGCTACGTTCGGGACGTGGAGTATGGTTCTTAGCCATCAATACTTTGCAATAGTTGCTGTGAAATCTTATGAGGGAAATGGGGATTGAACCCGCGCCGACAATCTTGACACCGGAGCTAGTAATACATAGTTTTACCCCATGCTCAAAACGATTTCCAAGGTCGGCAATTCACAGGGGATTATTTTCGACACTGCCCTCATGGAACTCGCCCATCTAAGGACGGGCGACGAGGTCAATCTGGAAGTTCACGCAGGCGGTACCATAACCATCACGCCGCTGCGCAAGGAGCCCTCTGCCGAGGAGATCTCGAAGACCATCAAGAAAACCATGAAGGATTACGCCCGCACCATGCGGCGCCTGGCGTGAGCGCGAAGCCAGGCAGTCATCTTTATCATCTCACGGTTGCTGTCGTTCTTGAGATTCATGCTGAGGCCATAAGCCAGTTCGGCGGTTCTGACGGAGTCCGGGAGATGGCGTTGCTCGAATCCGCCGTTGCCGCCCCTCAAGCGAGCTTCGGAGGTGAGTCCGTTTATACCGACACAGCCGAAGTCGCTGCCGCATATCTCTTCTTCCTTTGTCGCAACCATCCATTTGTTGATGGAAACAAGCGTGCGGCCTTGGGCGCATGCATAATCTTTCTTCGCCTAAATGGGATTGAGCCACAGGTGGATGGCCAGCCATGGGAGGATCTAACACTTGATGTCGCCGCCTCAAGATTGGACCGGGACCAAACGACACAGCGCCTTCGAGCTCTTACAGGCCTATAGGCTGTGCAGCCCGAGATCTTTTCTGCTTGCGACTGCCGCACAGCCCGAGCCTACTCATCTCTCACGCGAGCAAGTCGGGGCGTAGCTTAGCCTGGTAGAGCGCTACGTTCGGGACGTAGAGGTCGTCAGTTCGAATCTGACCGCCCCGACCATTTCGCAAGTCTGTCCTATTGAGACAGGTTGCGT
>CAYPXZ010000067.1:0-12572 GCA_964414785.1 uncultured Opitutaceae bacterium | reverse complement strand
TTTGGCCGATCGTTTGCCCCGCGTTACGGGTCTGACCTCTTAACTCTCAGGCTGCTTTCGCTTTGCAGTTGGGTGACGCGGATTTACACGCCGCCCAATTGAGGAGTTTTCGCGGGCTTTGCCTGGCCCGCTCGCTCCCCGCCGTCTCGTCTCCCTTACGCGCCCGGGTCGTTTTTACCGATCCGGGCCTTTTGGCGGGGTCGTCCCGCCGGGAAACGCGACTGCGTTCTGGTCTGCGCAGTAGCAGCCATACCCTCTGGGTAACTGCGTCGGCACCCGGTTCGAAACCTCCCGTGTGCCTGACTCGGCTCGGACGCGGTTTCTAATCACGCCTTGCCGCTCAGCTCCTTTGTTCATGTTACTGACCGATCATGACATCGGCCAGAGGAACTGGTGATATTGCCTGCCTCCGCATTGCTGCGGTGAGGGGATGGCGGCACCAGCTGCCACCGTCCTTTCCCCGGTCGCCCGGGATTATCTCAGCCGTGCTTTCGAAGGGTTTTTCAGGCCTTCGCGCTGCGACTGTTCTATCAAGGAACGTGCAGAGGTTGCGCCGCCGTTACGTTTTCGTGAAGCTTTTCTTATCCACAAACCCCTCACACTGCGCTGCTGTGAATAACCTGAGAGCAACTTAGTTCACCGGTTATTCACATCGCACCATGTCCCCCCGAGAGCTACCGATCTACGAGCTGGAGGCCTCGCTCCTCGCGTCCCTTAGGGGCAGCGGGCGGGCCATCGTGCAGGCCCCGACGGGCTCGGGAAAATCGACCCAGGTCCCGCAGATGCTGCTGCGCCACGGGTTCCTGCAAGGGGGCGAGGTCGTCGTCCTGCAGCCGCGCAGGCTCGCGGCGAGGATGCTCGCTCGGCGCGTGGCCGAGGAGGTGGGGTGCCGCCTGGGCGAAGCCGTGGGCTACCAGATCCGCCTGGAATCCAGGGTGAGCCGGGAGACGAGGATACGCTTCGTCACCGAGGGAATCCTCCTTCGCCAGATGACCTTTGACCCGGAGCTGCGCGGGGTGAGCGCCGTCGTCTTTGACGAATTCCACGAGAGGCACCTCTACGGGGACATCTCGCTTGCCAAGGCGATGAGGATCCAGGCCACGGCGCGCCCGGACCTGAAGATCCTGGTCATGTCGGCGACGCTCGACGCCGGGGCGCTCAAGGCCTACCTGGCCCCCTGCGAGGTCCTGGTCTCGCGCGGGCGAACGTACCCGGTCCGGATCGAATACCTCGCCAAGCCGGTGAACTTCGACGCCGATCCCGTGTGGGACGTGGCCGCCAGGGAGTGCGAGCGGATCGCGGCGTCGACCGAGGGCGACCTGCTTGTGTTCATGCCCGGCGCTTACGAGATCGCGCGCACGATCCAGGCCCTACAGGGGAGCCGGGTCCTGCGGGGCTTCGCGGCCCTTCCCTTGCATGGGGAGCTGCCGCCCGAGGCGCAGGACCTCGCCGTGGCGCGCGCCACGACCCGCAAGATCATCGTCTCCACCAATGTCGCCGAGACCTCGCTCACGATCGACGGGGTGACGGCGGTCGTGGACGGGGGCCTGGCGCGAAGCGCGCGCTTCGACCCCGACCGCGGCATCAACACGCTCCTGATCGAGAAGATCTCGGCGGCGAGCGCCGACCAGCGCGCAGGCAGGGCGGGAAGGACGGCGCCCGGGGTGTGCGTGCGCCTGTGGACGGAGCGCGAGCACGGCCAGCGCCCCGTCCACGAGCTGCCGGAGGTCAAGCGCCTCGACCTCTCGGAGGTCGTCCTGACCCTGAAGGCGTCGGGCATCGACGACCTGTCGGCGTTCAACTGGTTCGAGAAGCCCGATCCGCGCGGACTGGAGCGCGCCGAGTCGCTGCTTGCCGACCTGGGGGCCCTCGCCGGCCCCCGGGGGGCCATCACCGAGGTCGGCCGGCGCATGCTGCGCTTCCCGGTCCACCCCCGGTACGCGCGGATGTTCCTCGCGGCGCAGGAGCGGGGATGCGTGCGGCCGGTCGCCATGATGGCCGCGCTGACCCAGGGCCGCAACTTCCTGCTGCGCGGCGTCCCCCGCCAGGTCGAGGAGGCCCGCGAGGAGCTCCTCGGGGAGGAGCACGAGAGCGACTTCTTCCTGTTGATGCGCGCGTGGCGCTACGCGGACCGAAGCGGGTATTCCCTGGACGCCTGCCGCAGGATAGGCGTCCACGCTCAGGCGGCCCGGCAGGTCGGACCCCTCTTCGAGCAGTTCCTGGAGATCGCAGCGGGCGAGGGGCTGGACGCCTCGGAACGCCGGGTCGACGGTACCGAGGTGCGCAAGTGCGTCCTCGTGGGTTTCCCCGACCACCTGGGGCACAGGCTCGACGCGAGCACGCTGCGCTGCGACTTGGTCCACGGGCGCCGCGGTCTCTTGGCGCGGGAGAGCGCGGTCGGGAAGGCCTCGCTCCTGGTGGCCGCGGAGATCACGGAGGTGGGCGGGCGCGGCGGGGAGGTGAGCGTGCTGCTCAACATCGCGACGGCCGTCGAGGAGTCGTGGCTGCGCGAGATGTTTCCCGGCGAGTTGAGGGACGTTCGGGAGGTGACCTATGACGCCTCGGCCAAGCGCGTCGTCGCCCGCCGGGAGAAGCGCTTCAGGGACCTCGTCCTCGAGTCGAAGTCGGGCTCCGACGACGTGCCCTCGAACGAGGCCGCCGCGCTCCTCGCCCGGGAGGTGGCCGCGGGGCGCATCGCAATCGACGCCTGGGACGAGTCGGTCGAGCAGTGGATCACGCGGGTCAACCGCCTTGCGGAATGGTTTCCCGAGTACGAGGTCAACGCGGTCAGCGCGGCGGACCGGCTGACGCTCGTCGAGCAGGTCTGCTACGGCGAGACCTCGGCCCGCGGGGTCAAGGGAAAGGACGTCATGCCGGTCCTTAGGGACTGGCTTACTTCAGAGCAACTTGCTGCGATGGAAAAGGTTGTGCCTGAAAGGCTCACGATGGCAAACGGCCGGAAGTCGCGCCTGACCTATGCGAAGGAGGGCCCCCCGGTGCTGAGCGCGCGCATCCAGGAGCTCTACGGGATCGAGGGCCGGTTCTCGCTCGGCCAGGGACGGGTGCCGGTGAAGATCGAGGTCCTGGCGCCCAACCAGCGGCCCCTGCAGGTCACGGACGACCTGACGACGTTCTGGAGGGAGATCTACCCGAAGATAAAGCCGGAGCTTTCGAGGCGCTACCCCCGGCACGAGTGGCGCTAGGGGCGGGGCTCAGTCGACCTCGACCGGCCCGGCCAGCAGGATCTTCCTCGACGACTGGCCCACCTCGACCGTGTAGGAGCCGGGCTCGACCTCCCAGTCGCCCTTGGCCTCGTCGAAATACGAGAAGGCCCTGCGGTCGAGGATGATCGTCACGGTGATCGTCTGGTCGGTCGCGAGGGTCTCGCGGCTGTAGGCCCTAAGCTCCCGGACGGGCCGGTGGGCCTTCGAGGTGACGGGGGGGCTGACGTAAACCTCCGAGACCTCGTCGCCCTTCGCCGTCCCGTTGTTGGAGACGTCGAAGGTCACCGACCAGTGCCCGTCCTGGGTGGGCTCCACATGGAGCTTGTCGTAGCTGAAGGTGGTGTAGCTTAGCCCGTGACCGAAGGGGAAGAGGGGAGCTATCCCCTTTGTGTCGAGCCAGCGGTAGCCGACCAGGATGCCCTCGGCGTAGTCGACCTTGCCGCCGGAGCCGGGATAGTTCCCGAAGGCCGCCGTGTCCTCGAAGCGTTTCGCGTAGCTGATCGGGAGCTTCCCGCTCGGGTTCACCTTGCCGGTCAGGATCTCGCCCAGGGCGCGGCCGCCCTCCTGGCCCGGGAACCACGCCTGGAGGACCGCCGGGACGCTCCCGATCCAGTCGGAGGTGCCGACGACGCCTCCCGAATTGATCACGACTATGGTCCGCGGGTTCAGGGAGGCCGCCTGCCGGATGAGCTCGGCCTGGTTGTCCGGCAGACCGAAGCTGCGGTCCGAGCCCTCTCCCTCGGTCGCGGCGCTGAATCCGACCGAGACCACGACGGCGTCGGCCGAGCGCACCCGGGCCACGTCGGCCGCGGGAATGAGCTCGGGCGCCGGGCACCAGCCGAAGCGCACGGCGGGCGACCCCACGTTGTCGTACACGGAGGTCACCTCGAGGGCGTACGAGCGGCCGGCCTCGAGCGCCGCGTAGGCGTAGAGCATGTCGCCCGTGTTGAACCAGTTGACGATGATGTCCCGGCCGTCCAGGTGCACGACCGCGTTGCCGTGGTTCTGGATCATGAAGAGGTACCTTCCGGAGGCCTTGGGACGTATTGATCCCGTCCAGCGCGCCGCCAGGTTCTCCATCGCGACCCCCGGGGCAGGGGGCCCCGAGCCGAAGTCGTGGCTGATCTGGCCGTCCTGAACCGTGGCGACCACCTTCCATTCACCCGCGTCCCTCCTGCTAAAATCGAGCTTGAGCGGCCCCTCGTAGGACGAGGCCTTGGAGACCCGCTCCAGGAGTCCGGGACCCGGGCCCGGGATGAGGTCGACGTGGACCTTGGGTCCCGCCTCCTTGCGGAGCCCCTCCAGGAGGCTCACGAAATGGAAGGGCCCCACATGGCCCGAGCCGCCGCCGGCGGGGTTGGCCTCGGCGTTGGGCCCGAGGACCACGATGTGCTTGATCTTCTTGCCCGTGAGCGGAAGGACGCCGCGGTCGTTCTTGAGGAGCACGACCGCCTCGCGGGCGATCTTCAGGGCCACCGCGTCGCTCCGGGGGTCGTCCTTGGGGGTCGGGAGGGCCTGGGGCCTGTCGAGGAAACCGTTCGCGACCTCAAGCCTGAGGATACGCCGCACCTTGTCGTCTATCGTCGCCTGGGGGACCTTGCCCGAGGCGATGAGGGGAGCCAGCGAGGCGGGGTTCATGTAGGCGCCCGAGGGCATCTCGAGGTCGAGGCCCCCGTTTGCGACCCCCAGGGTGTCATGGGCCGCGCCCCAGTCCGACATGAGGACGCCCTTGAACCCCCAGTCGCCCTTGAGGACCCGGTTGTTGAGCCAGTCATTGGCGCTGCAGTAGGTGCCGTTCAGCTTGTTGTAGGCGCACATGACGGCCCAGGCATGGCCCTGCTTCACCGCGGCCTCGAACGCCGGCAGGTAGATCTCGCGCATCGCCCGCTCGCTCACCCGGGCGTCGATCGTTCCGCGCTCGGTCTCCTGGTTGTTGGCCGCAAAGTGCTTCACCGTGGCGACGACGCCCTGGGACTGCATCCCGTCGACGATCGGCGCGGCGATCGAGGCCGCGAGGTAGGGGTCCTCGGAGAGGTACTCGAAATTGCGGCCGTTCTGGGGCACCCGGTTGATGTTCACGGCGGGCCCGAGCATGATGGAGACCCCGCGGGCGCGGGCGTCACTGGCCATCGAGGCCCCGAATTCGTGGGCGAGCTGGGGGTCCCACGAGGCGCCGAGGCTGATCGTCGCCGGGTAGGCGGTCGACGGGCCGTAGTTGCGCACCCCCTGCGGGCCGTCGGCCATCTTGACCTCGGGCAGGTCGAGCCGGGGGATGGCCCGGATGAAGAACTCGCGGTCGCCCCCAAGGAGCGAGAGCTTTTCCTCGGGCGTCAGGCGCGAGAGCAGGTCCTCGACCCGGGCCTCAACGGGGGCGGTCTTGTCCCGGTACGTGGCGACCTCGGCGTGGGCGGCCGCGGCGCCTAGGCCGAGCGCCGCGAGGAGGACGCGCGCGGGGGAGGATGTCATACTTTTGGCTTCTTCTTGCTGCCGGACCTCTCGATGTTGAGGTAGGTCTTATTGAGCATCTGGCTCTCGTAAAGTTCCAGCAATCTGACGCCCTCGCGCGGCTTCACCATGTCCTTGCGGGTCGCGGCATCGATCTGGGCCTTCATCTTGCGGCAGAGGTCCTCCTGCTGGTACTGGACGCCCTCGATCACGTCGGCGATCCGGCTGCCGCTTAGCGCCTCCTCGATGTAGAACCCGTTGGGCTCGTCGTCCTCGAGGAACACGTGGACCTCGTTGACCCTGCCGAAGAGGTTGTGCAGGTCCCCCATGATGTCCTGGTAGGCCCCCGTGAGGAAGATGCCCAGGTAGTAGGGCTTGCTGTTCAAGGGGTGCAGGGCGACGTAGTCCTTCACGTCCTGCAGGTCGATGAAGCTGCCGATCTTCCCGTCCGAGTCACAGGTGATGTCGACCAGGATGGCGTTGACGGTCGGCTTCTCGTTGAGGCGGTGCAGGGGGGCGATGGGGAAGAGCTGCTTCAGGGCCCAGTGGTCGAGCAGCGACTGGAAGACCGAGAAATTGCAGACGTACTGGTCGGCGAGCAATTTCGAGAGGTCGTGGAGCTCCTCGGGCTGGTAGCCGGCCTTCTCGCCCTCCTTCGCGATCTGCTCGCAGATCTGCCAGAATATCTGCTCGGCCGCGGCCCGGTTCTCCAGGTCCAAGTAGCCGAGGTTGAACAGCGAGAAGGCCTCGTCCTTCTTCTGCAGGGCGTCGTGGAAGCGCTCCAGGCGCCCGAGCTTGGGACGGTTCTTTAAGAGGACCTCGAGGTCCGTCACGATCTTCTCCTTCTCCTTGGGCTGATGCTGCTTACCGAGGGACTCGCGCTTGTTGATCCGCTCGAACACCTCGACGACGAGCATTGAGTGGGGGGCCACGACCGCCCGGCCGGACTCGCTCACGATGTCGGGCTCGGCGACCCCCGCCGATCGGCAGATCTCGCGCACGTTGAACACGACGTCCCGGGCGTACTCCTCCATCGAGTAGTTCATCGAGCTCTCGAAGTTCGAGCGGGAGCCGTCGTAGTCGATCCCGAGGCCCCCGCCCACGTCGATGTAGCCCATCGGGAACCCCATCTTCGCAAGCTGGCAGTAGAAGCGGGTCGCCTCAATGACCGCGTTCTTGATCGTGATGATGTTCGGCACCTGCGAGCCGATGTGGAAATGGAAAAGGCGCAGCGACGCCTTCAGGTGCGCCGCCTTCAGCTTCTCGCAGGCGAAGAGGATCTCTGCCGTGTTGAGGCCGAACTTCGCGTTGTCGCCCGTGGACAGGGCCCAGCGGCCCTCGCCGCGGGTCTGGAGCTTCGCCCGGAAGCCGATCATCGGCTTCACCCCGGTCTCCTCTGAAATCCGGATGATATCGTCGATCTCGGAGAGCTGCTCGACGACGATGATGACGCGCTTTCCGAGCTTCCTACCGAGGAGGGCGAGCCGGATGTAGTCGTGGTCCTTGTAGCCGTTGCAGATGATGAGGCGGTTCGGGCCCTCGTGCATCGCCAGGGCGATCATGAGCTCGGGCTTCGAGCCCGCCTCCAGGCCGTAGTTGTAGTCGCGGCCCGCCGCCACGATCTCGTCGACCACCTCCCGAAGCTGGTTCACCTTGATCGGGAACACCCCCTTGTAGTCGCCCTTGTAGCCCTCCTCCTTGATGGCCTTGCGGAAGACCTCGTTGAGCTGGACGACCCGGTGGCGCAGCAGGTCCTGGAAGCGGATCACCATCGGCGCCTTCAGGCCCATCCCCAGGGCCTCGGAGACCACGTCCAGGACCCGGATCGCCCGCCCGTCCTTGAGCGGCTGCACGTTGACGAAGCCCTCGGTGTCGACCGAGAGGTGGCCCGAACCCCAGCGTTTGAACCCGTAGAGCTCCTCGGATTTTGCTGCCGACCAGGCGGATGCGGATTTGCTTTTCAAGTTTTTGGCGAGGGCCGGCCAATGAGGGCTTGCCTTCACAAGTGTGGATTCAGTTAGATGCGTGTTTTCTCTTTATAAGAACGCAATACGAAATGACTAAAATGATTGCCCAAACAGCCGCCCCGGCCGCCGGCGCCGGTTTCCCGCCCTCGATGATCATAGTCTGGCTGCTGTTCATTGCAGGCTTCTACTTTCTCTTCATCGCCCCCCAGCGCAAGAAGCAGAAGGAGCATGACAAGATGCTCTCCACGTTACAATCCGGAGACGAGGTCGTCACGACGGGCGGGATCTACGGCGTGATCACCAACGTGAAGGACGACCGCTTCGTCGTGCGGGTGGGAGAGAACACGAAGGTCGAGGTCGGCAAGGGATTCATCCTCTCGGTGGTGAAGAAGCCCTCCGCGGAGGAGAAGAAGTCCTCCTAGGCCCCCGAACCCGCCCCCCGGGCGGGCGAATGCGCCCCCCTGGCGCAGCGACCGCGGTGGGACGCGGCCAACCCCTTTAACAAACCCAAATCTGACATGCTCAAACGCAACCTTTGGAAGATCGGCCTAAGCCTGCTGATACTCGGCTGGGCGATCTTCGCGCTCATGCCCATCAGGAACATCGAGTTCGCTGATTACGTAAAGGCGCACGCCACCGCCAGGAACGACGAGTTCAACGCCCTCATGGCCAAGGCCACCCAGCGATGGAAGGCCGGGTCCGCGCCGAGCGAGTTCGTCGCCTTGAAGCAGATCGGCCGGGAGCAGAAGATCGACCTGAGCGAGTTCTTCCCGAACGTACGCCTCGAGGAGTCGCTTAAGAACATCGGCAAGCGCAACGACATCCTGCTCAAGTACCTGCTGGACAGCTCAAGGGCCCGCCTGCAGATGGGGCTGGACCTGCGCGGCGGCGTCGGGTTCACCCTCGAGGCCGACCTTGGAACGAAGACCGCGGGGTACGACGAGGAGTCGGCGCGCCGCGAAAAGCTCACCAAGGCGATCGACATCATCAGCGCCCGCATCAACTCGATCGGCGTCGCCGAGCCCCTGATCCGCGCGGTGGGCACGAACCGCATCGAGGTGCAGCTGCCCGGCGTCAACACCAAGGACAATCCGGACGTCCTGGACGAGGTGAAGAAGCCCGCCCGCCTCGATTTCCGGGTGGTCTACCCGTACGCCACCCCCGAGACCGCGCGCCCCGGGGAGATCCCCCCCGGCTACGAGGTCAAGAGCTACGACCACGAGCGCCCCGACGGGACGGACACCGCCGAGGAGTACTTTGTTAAGAGGATCCCCGAGATGACGGGCGAGGCGATCGCCTACTCGACCGTGCAGCACGACACGTACGGCAAGCCGCTGATCGCGATGCGTTTCACGAGCGAGGGCCGCAAGCAGTTCGCCCGCATCACCCGCGAGATCGCCGCCACCGGGGACCGCGCGAACGGGCGCCTGGGGCAGCTGGCGATCGTCCTGGACGGCACCCTCTGCTCGGTCCCGACCGTCAAGGAGGAGATCGACAGCGACAACGCCGAGATCACGGGCTACTTCACCGAGCGCGAGGCGTTCACGCTCGCCAACGACCTGAACAACCCGCTCGACGTGCCCCTGAAGGTCATGACCCAGTACGAGGTCGGGCCCTCCCTCGCCGAGGACGCCATCGCAAGCGGCGTCAGGGCCTCGGTCATCGGGCTGGCGCTCGTGGCGGGGTTCATGGTGACGTTCTACTCGACGGGCGGGCTTGTCGCCGTCGCGACCCTCGCGGTCAACCTTGTCATCATCCTGGGCGTCATGGCGAACATCGGCGCCACGATGACCCTTCCCGGCCTGGCGGGCATCGTGCTGACGATCGGCATGGCGGTCGACGCCAACATCCTGATCTTCGAGCGCATGCGCGAGGAGCTCGCCGCGGGCAAGTCCCTCTCCACCGCGAACCAGATGGGCTACACCAAGGCGCTGATGACGATCATCGACGCCCACATCGTGCAGCTGATCATCTGCGCGATCATGATCTGGCTCGGAACCGGGCCGATCCGCGGGTTCGGCGTCACGCTCGCCATAGGCGTCCTCTCGACGATGTTCTCCGTCCTCATCACGGCGCACCTGATCATGGAGATGCTGATCGACTCCGGGACGGTGAAGAAGATCACGATGCGCCACCTGCTCAAGTCCATCCACGTGGACTTCATCAAGTACGGCGTGCCCGCCTTTGCCGGGTCGTGGTTCATCGTGCTCCTCGGCTTGGGGATGGTGTTCTACCAGGGCAACCGCATCTTCGGGATCGACTTCTCGGGCGGTGACGTGGTCACGGTCCGCTACCACGAGCGCGTGGACGAGGCCAAGATCCGCCAGGTGGCCGAGGCGGCCAAGATCGGCGAGATCAACATGGCCTACGAGAGCGCGCTGGGCGGCGGCGGCGACCAATTGAAGGTCGAGACCGCCGAGGGCAAGTCGCAGGTGCTCCTTGACGCCCTCCAGAAGCGGTATCCCGAGGCGGGTTTCACCAAGGCGGGCGAGGAGCACGTCGGGGCCTCGATCGGCCGCGAGATCATGCTCAACGCTGCGCTCGCGGTCGGCGTCTCCATGCTGACCATCCTCCTGTACATCGCATTCCGGTTTGAGTTCGGGTTCGGCGTCGGCGCGATGGTCTCCACGCTCCACGACATCCTGATGACGATCGGCATCTTCGTGCTGACCGGGCACAAGTTCTCGGCGCCCATGGTGGCCGCCATCCTCTGTATCGCCGGCTACTCGATCAACGAGACGGTGGTCGTGTTCGACCGGATCAGGGAGGAGTTGAAGCTCAACCCGACCGGCTCCCTGCGCGACATCATCAACTCCGCCATCAACAAGGTCTTCGCCCGCACCATCATGACGTCGTCGACCACGTTCCTCGCGGCGCTCTCCCTCTACATGTTCGGAAGCGGCGTCCTCCAGGACATCTCCTTCACGTTCCTCGTCGGCATCGTGACGAGCACCTTCTCGGCCATCTTCGTCGCCTCTCAGGTCTTCTACTGGTGGCACAAGGGCGACCGCAAGCACGTCGAGGCGCACTCCGACGTGGCGCCGAAGTACGAGTGGACGGGTTCGAGCAAGGCTTCACGTTAACCGGGCCAAAGGCCAGATGCTTTGGGTCCACACGCCGATCCCGGCCGGTGAGGCTGAGCTGCTGAGCAAGGGCGCGGGCGTGAGCCCTGTCATCGCGGAACTGCTCCTGCGCTCGGGGCACAGCGACCCGGCGCTCGCGACCGAGTTCCTGCGGCCGGAGCTCTCGGGCCTGGGCGACCCCTTTCTCGTCGGCAACGTGGTGCCGGCCGTGGAGCGGCTGAAGGCCGCGATACTCGGCCAGGAGAAGGTGGTGGTCCTCGGGGACTACGACGTGGACGGTGTCAGCAGCACGGCGCTCCTGGTCATCGTGCTCCGCCGGTTCGGCCTGGACCCCAGCTTTGTGGTCCCGCGCCGCTCGGAGGACGGCTACGGCCTGTCGCGAAGCGCGATCGACCGCGCGCTCGAGGTCGGACGCCCGGGGCTTTTCATCGCGCTCGACTGCGGCACGAATTCCCACGACGAGGTGGCCTACCTGGTGGGGCAGGGGATAGACGTCCTGGTCGTCGACCACCACAGGTCGAAGGAGCGCACGCTCCAGCAGGGACTCCTGATCAACCCGCACGTCGAGGGCCCTGGGGGCGAGGCGGCGCAGCCCGCCTGGCAGCACCTCTGCACAGTCGGGCTCGTCTTCAAGCTGATGCACGGGCTCCTGAAGCAGCTGCGATCCGAGAACCATCCCGTCGCCGCGCGCATCAAGCTGCGGGACCACCTGGACCTGGTGGCGATGGGGACGATCGCCGACCTGGTGCCCCTCCTCGGTGAGAACCGGATCCTCGCGAAGAACGGCCTGAGGATCCTGCAGGACACCGCGCGCCCGGGGCTTCGCGCGCTCATGGACGTCTCGGGCATCTCGAGCAACCAGCCGATCCAGCCGGTCGACATCTCCTTCAGGCTCGGGCCCAGGATAAACGCCTCGGGAAGGCTCGCGGACGCGGCCCTCTCGGTGGAGCTCCTCCTGAGCGACGACGCCGGCTTCTCGCGCGATACGGCCGTCCAGCTCGACCTGTTCAACCGCGAGCGCCAGGACATCGAGCGCAAGATCACCGAGGAGGCCGAGAGGATGATCGAGGAGAACTACGTCGGCGACGCGGGGATCGTGCTCTTTAGCGAGGCATGGCATCCCGGGGTCGTGGGCATCGTCGCGGGGCGGGTGACCCGCCACTACAACCGCCCCTGCATCGTGCTCGGCAACGAGGGAGACATGGCGAAGGGATCCGGGCGCAGCGTGGACGGCGTCAGCCTGGTGGACATCCTGGCCAAGTGCCCGGAGGGCCTCACCAGCTGGGGGGGGCACCCGATGGCCGTCGGGGTCTCGCTCCCGAAGGTTGAGCTCGCGGGATTCAGGCAGCGGTTTGCGGCGGCCGTGCGGGAGCAGGTCGGGGCGGAACTTGCCGAGGCGAGGCTCAACATCTCCGCATGGCTGTCGACCGACCAGGTCAACGAGGCGCTCATGGAGGAGCTCGAAGCGCTCCACCCCTACGGCCAGGGGAATTCCGAGCCCATATTCGGCCTGCGGGGGGTCGCCTTCAGAAGGCGCCCGGAGACCTTCAAGGTCCGGCATTTCCGGTTCTGGATCGAGGATTCCCGCGGCCGCGCCCTGAGCGGCGTGGCGTGGAAGATGGCCGACCGGATCCCCCCGACGGGCGTCCCCGTGGACCTCGCCGTGAAGCTCAATTGGAATTTCTTCAACGACCGGAAGATGCTGCAGCTCGAGCTCGTTGACTGGCGGAAGGCCCCCTAGAGCCGCACTTCGCGCTTGCCCTTAGGGGGGCTTGCCTGCTCTTTTGTCGGGCTCCACACGCACCCGTAGCTCAATTGGATAGAGCATCTGACTACGGATCAGAAGGTTTGGG
>CAYPXZ010000066.1:0-12596 GCA_964414785.1 uncultured Opitutaceae bacterium | reverse complement strand
GAGGGCGAGAAGATCTCGTTCTACCAGAACGGCGAGTTCATGGACCTGTGCGCGGGCACGCACGTGCGCTACAGCTCCAAGGTGAAGGCCTTCAAGCTGCTCTCGATCGCCGGGGCCTACCACCGGGGCAGCGAGAAGAACAAGCAGCTGCAGCGTATCTACGGCACGGCGTTCGCGACCAAGGAGGAGCTCGCCAACTACATGGAGCAGGTCGAGCAGGCGAGGCACCGCGACCACCGCAAGCTCGGCAAGGACCTGAGGCTCTTCGTCATCGACGAGGACGTCGGCCAGGGCCTCATCCTGTGGACCCCCAACGGCTCCATCATACGCCAGGAGCTCCAGACCTTCATCAGCGAGGAGCTGCGCAAGCAGGGGTATTCGCAGGTCTTCACCCCCCACATCGGCAAGTTGGAACTCTACAAGATCTCGGGCCACTTCCCCTATTACAAGGAGTCGCAGTTCACGCCGGTCGTGGAGAACGAGTCCCTGGCGAAGATCCTGCGCGAGGGGTGCTCGTGCGCCGAGATGGTCGCCCGCCTTGACGCCGTGTCGTCGCACCTGGCGGCCCAGGTCAACGCCCGCACGGGGATCGAGACCATCACGCCCGACCGCGTGAAGCCCGACGATCAGCTCCTCGACGGCTTCATGCTGAAGCCGATGAACTGCCCTCATCACATCAAGATCTTCTCGTCCCAGCCCCACTCCTACCGCGACCTGCCCGTGCGCCTCGCGGAATTCGGCACCGTGTACCGCTGGGAGCAGTCCGGCGAGCTCAACGGGATGACGCGCGTTCGCGGGTTCACGCAGGACGACGCCCACCTCTTCTGCACCGAGGACCAGGTGGCGGGCGAGCTCCTCGGGTGCCTCTCGCTCGTGAAGATCGTCCTGACGACCCTCGGCATGAGCGACTACCGCGTGCGCGTGGGGCTTCGCGACCCGGACTCAAACAAGTACACGGGGGCGAAGGAGAACTGGGACAAGGCCGAGGCGGCGTGCCGCGAGGCCGCGAAGACCCTCGGGGTCGCCTTCACGGAGGAGCCCGGTGAGGCCGCGTTCTACGGGCCCAAGATCGACTTCGTCGTCAAGGACGTGATCGGGCGCGAGTGGCAGCTGGGGACCGTGCAGGTGGACTACAACCTGCCGATCCGCTTCGACCTGACCTACAGCGGGGCGGACAACCAGCCGCACAGGCCGGTGATGATCCACAGGGCGCCCTTCGGCTCCATGGAGCGGTTCTGCGGCGTCCTGATCGAGCATTTCGGCGGGGATTTCCCCGTCTGGCTGTCGCCCGAGCAGGTGCGCCTCGTCCCCATCAGCGAGAAGACCCTGGACTACGGGCGCGAGGTCCTCTCGCAGCTCAGGGCCGCGGGCATCCGCGCCTCGATCGACGAGCACAACGACAAGCTGGGCGCCAAGGTGCGCAGGGCCGAGATCGACAAGGTCCCCTATACGCTCGTCCTCGGGGCGAAGGAGGCCGAGGCCAGGTCCGTCAGCGTCCGCAGCCGCGCCAAGGGCGACGAGGGGGTCGCGCCTGTCGACCAGTTCGTCGCAAAGGTCCAGGAGGAGGTCCGCCTGAGGTCCCTCTCCGAGAAGAAGAGGCCGGCCTAGACGGCGGCCTCGCCGCGCTCGTCGGTGCGGATGCGGATCACTTCCTCGAGCGGGACCAGGAACACCTTGCCGTCTCCGATCTTGCCGGTCTTGGCGGACCTGACGATCGCGTCGACCGCCTTGCCGGCCATGTCGTCCGACACGGCGATCTCAACTTTGACCTTCGGTAGGAAATCAACGGTGTACTCGCTGCCGCGGTAAATCTCCGTGTGGCCCTTTTGGCGCCCGAAGCCCTTGACTTCGGTGACGGTCATTCCCTCGATTCCGGCCTCGGCCAGAGCCTCTTTGACCTCTTCGAGTTTGAACGGCTTTATGATGGCAATGATGAGTTTCATTCAGGTGGGGATTGGAAATACCGGATCGACGTACGGAGAGTAAGGATGCTCGGAGAATCGCGCAAGCACGGGGTTCCTGCGGCAGGTGCTTCCCGGGCAGACTGAGGCTTATCTCGTAGCCATGCGACCATTTAAGCACGCACTATGCCAAGGGGGGCTCGACCGCCACGGTGGCGATGTGGAGCTCCTTGAGCTGGCGCGGGGTCACCGTGGTGGGGCTTCCCGCCATGAGGTCCTGGCCCTTCTGGGTCTTCGGGAACGCGATCACGTCGCGAATGCTGTTCGTGCCGCAAAGCAGCGCCGCGATGCGGTCCAGGCCGAAGGCGATGCCCCCGTGGGGCGGGGCCCCGTACGTGAACGCCCGGAGCATGTAGCCGAAGCGGCTCTCCACGACGTCCGCGGGGATCTTGAGCACGTCCTCGAAGATCTTCTTCTGGAGCGCCGGCTGGTGGATGCGGATCGAGCCGCCCCCCAGCTCCATCCCATTCAGGACGATGTCGTAGTGCTGGCCCCGGACCGCCTTCGGGTTCGTGTCGATCAGGGCCGCATCCTCCGCGACCGGCGCGGTGAAGGGATGGTGGGTCGCGACATAGGACTTCTGGTCCTCGTCATAGGTCATCAGCGGGAAATCGACGACCCAGAGGAACTTCCAGTCGTCCGGCCTCACCTCGAGCTTCCCTCGTTTTTGCAGAAGCGCCGCCGCCTCGAGGCGGATCCGGCCCAGGATCGCGCAGGCCTTCTCCCAGGGGGCCGCGGCGAAGAAGATCATGTCGCCGTCGGCGACCCCGAGCTCGCTCGAGAGGACGGCCTTCTCCGCGTCGGAGAAGAACTTCACGATCGGCGACTTCCATTCGCCGCCCTCGACCTTGATGAAAGCGAGGCCCTTGGCCCCTAGGCTCTTCGCCACCTCCTCCAGGGACTTGAGCTCACCCTGGGTCATGTCGGCGAGCCCCTTGGCGTTGAGCGCCTTGACGGCGCCGCCCGAGGCCACGGTGCCCTGGAAGACCTTGAACGTGGAGGCCTTGAACGTCTCCGAGAAGTCCTTGAGCTCGAGGCCGAACCGGACGTCGGGCTTGTCCACGCCGTACCGGTTCATGGCCTCGGAGAACTGCATCCTCGGGAAGGGGGTCGGGATGTCGGTGCCGAGGACGTCCTTCCAGACCTTCTTGAGCATGCCCTCGAAGAGCGTGTAGATGTCCTCGCGGTCGACGAACGAGGCCTCGACGTCCACCTGGGTGAACTCCATCTGGCGGTCGGCCCGCAGGTCCTCGTCCCGGAAGCAGCGCGCAATCTGGAAATACTTCTCCACCCCCGCCACCATGAGGATCTGCTTGAACTGCTGGGGCGACTGCGAGAGCGCGTAGAACTGCCCGGCGTGGATCCTCGAGGGGACAAGGTATTCCCGGGCGCCCTCGGGAGTGCTCTTGAACAGCGCCGGCGTCTCCACCTCGATGAAGTCCTGCGAGTCGAAATAGTCGCGGATCGACTTCGTCGCCCGGTGCCTGACCTGGAGGTTGCGGCGCATCTTCGGCCTGCGAAGGTCCAGGTAGCGGTAGGTCAGGCGCAGGTCCTCGTTGACCTTGTCCCCGCCGGCGTCATCGAGCGGGAACGGGGGCGTCTCCGAGTGGTTCAGGAGTTCGAGGACCGTGGCCTCGACCTCGACCGTGCCGGTCGGAAGGGACGCGTTGACCGTGCCCTCGGGGCGCGGGACGACCTTGCCCGCGACGCTGATGACGGACTCGGGCCTGAGCTGGGCCGCCCGCGCGCTCACCTCGGGGGTGCCGGCCGGGTCGAACATCACCTGGGTCACGCCCTTGCGGTCGCGCAGGTCGATGAAGATGATCCCGCCGTGGTCGCGGATCGAGTCGACCCACCCGGACAGGGACACTTCGGAGCCGATGTCGGTCTCCTTCAACTGGGCGCAATGGTGGGTTCGTTTCATGGGCTCTCTTTAGCGTGCAAATGTGAGAGAAAGCCGCCGAGGGCCCGCGGGAGCAACCCGAATTTTGGGCAACCGGGCCCTCAGTCGAGGACGAGGGACTCCCCGGTCATCTCCGAGGGCTTGGGGATGCCCATGAGGTAAAGGACGGTCGGGGCCACGTCGGCAAGGCGCCCGCCCTGGCGCATCAGGGTCTTGCCGGCCGAGAACTTGTCACCGACCACGAAGAACTCGACCAGGTTGAGCGTGTGGGAGGTGTGGGGGATGTTGTTCACGGTGTCCCACATCTGCTCGCAGTTGCCGTGGTCGGCGCCGATCACGGCGCTGCCCCCCATCGTGCCCAGGGCCTCGAGAAGCTCGCCGACCGCCCGGTCGGTCGTCTCCACCGCCTTGATCGCGGCCGGGAGGGAGCCGGTGTGGCCCACCATGTCGGGGTTGGCGAAGTTGACCACGATCAGGGCGTACTTCCCCGAGAGGATCGCCGCCTTGGCGGCCGCAGTGACCTCGAGCGCGGACATCTCGGGCTTCATGTCGTAGGTGGCCACCTTCGGGCTCGGGGGGCACGCGCGGTCCTCGCCCGGGAAGGGATCCTTCCTGTAGTTGTTGAAGAAGAAGGTCACATGGGGGTTCTTCTCCGTCTCCGCGCAGCGGAACTGGGCCAGGCCCAGCCGGGATACGACCTCGCCCAGGATGTTCTTCAGTTTCTCGGGCTTTGGCAGGATGACGTGGACCGGCAGGCCCGTCTCGTACTCGGTCATCGTGGCGTAGTACAGGTCGAGCTTGGGGCCGCGGTCGAACTCCTTGAACCCGTCGATGACGAACGCCTTGGTGATCTCGCGGGGGCGGTCGCCGCGGTAATTGTAGAAGATAACGGCGTCGCCGTCGGAGATGGCCGCAAGGGGCTTGCCGTCCTTGCCGACGATCGCCGTCGGCGTCACGAACTCGTCCCCGGCCTGGGTCGCGCTCAGCGGCTTGTCGTAGTAGGCCTGGATGGCGGCCTCTGCGCTCGGGGCCGTGGCCTCGACCTTCCTGCCCGTGAGCAGGCCGTAGGCCCGGGACACCCTCTCCCACCGGTTGTCGCGGTCCATGGCCCAGAATCGCCCGCACACGGAGGCGATCCTGCCGATCCCGATCTCGCGGCACTTCGCGTCGACCTGCCTGACGTAGCCGATGCCGCTCGAGGGCGGCGTGTCGCGGCCGTCCGTGAAGGCGTGGATGAAGACCTTGTCGGGGGCCAGACCTTCCGCCTTGGCCTGGGCCAGGATGCCATAGAGGTGCTCCAGCATTCCGTGGACGCCGGCATCGGAGACGATGCCCATCAGGTGGAGGTTAGACTTGCGTGTGCGGACGCGCTCAACGGCGCCGCGCCACACCGCGTTTGTCGCCAGCATCCCGTCGGTGAAGAGCTTGTTGATCCTGACCAGCTCCTGGTTCACGACGCGGCCCGCCCCGATGTTCTCGTGGCCGACCTCGCTGTTGCCCATGACCCCGTCGGGCAGCCCGACGTCGAGGCCGCTCGCCCGCACGAGGGTGAACGGGTACCGGGCGTGAAGCATGTCGTCGCAGGGCTTCTTCGCCAGGTGGGTCGCGTTGGTGGAATTCTGCTCCGGGTGGGGGTTTTTTCCCCAGCCGTCGCGGATGATGAGCAATACGGGCTTGCGCGGTGAAGTCATGTCGGATTGTGACCTTATACTGGCCGTGGGGAGCCTGTCCACAGCAGCGACGCGAAAAAATCGAGCCAACCCGGGATATTAGCCGCAGTACCGCCCAAGAAAGGACGCGCATGACGCTCATCATCCGAGACCAGCTCGTGAATCCCCCGACGTGGTTCTCGTCGTTCAGGGACCTGACGCTCTACTGCCATATCTTCCTAAGGGACGACGTCCTTATCGAGTCGGAGGACCCCGACCCCTACTACCGGTGGATACGCGCCCGAGGGGGGATGGATTTCGTCGAGGATTTCGTGCGCCCGGGCGCCGAGGACGGCGTCCGCCTGGACCTCGAGCACAACTTCCCCCGCACGGTCGTGACGGACCGGATCGCCCCGGAGAACGTGCACGCGCTCATCCAGCGCATACAATTCTGTAGAGGCGCGGCTTGACGAGTGCTCGTTGCGGCGGGTGGAATCGGCGCATGCCCAAACGCGCCGTACTAATCGCCAACCTCGGGTCCCCTGACTCCACCTCGGTCCCCGACGTCAGGCGCTACCTGCGCGAGTTCCTGGGAGACGAGCGCGTGATCGACCTCCCGGCGCCCCTGCGCTGGCTCCTCCTGGAGGCGGTCATCCTGCCGACACGGCCCAAGCGCACGGCCCACGCCTACTCAAAGGTATGGACCCCCGGGGGTTCCCCCCTGATCGCGACCTCGCGAAGCGTCCGGGAGAAGCTTTCCGCGAGACTGGGGCCCGGGACGCCTGTCCATATCACGATGCGGTACGGCAACCCCTCGATCGCCTCCACGGTGAGGGCCCTCGTCGCCGAGGGCTGCGAGGAGGTGCTGCTCTTCCCCCAGTATCCCCACTACGCCATGGCGTCCTGGGAGACGGTCGTCGCCCGCATCTACGAGGAGGCCGCAGCCCAGGCGCCCGGGATGAGGATCACCTGCGTCCAGCCGTTCTACGGGGACAGGGACTACATCGACATGCTGGTCGCGGTGGCGTCCCCGACCCTGGCGCAGCCCTACGACCACCTCCTCTTCAGCTACCACGGCATACCGGAGAGGCACCTGAGGAAGGCGGACTCCTCGCATGCGCACTGCACCGTCGTCGCCGACTGCTGCACAACGTGTTCGCCGGCCCACGCCACGTGCTACCGCGCCCAGTGCGTCAGGACCACGGCGGAGTTCGCAAAGCGCGCGGGTCTCGACAGCGCCAAGTATTCGATGTCGTACCAGTCGCGCCTGGCCGGGGAGCCGTGGCTAACCCCCTTCACGGACCACGAGCTTGTGCGCCTGCCCAAGGCGGGGGTGAAGCGTCTCCTGGTCATCTGCCCCAGCTTCCTGGCGGACTGCCTTGAGACACTAGAAGAAATCGCAATGGCAGGCAAAGAAACGTTCTTAGAAGCTGGAGGGGAAAGCTTTGAAAAAGTCTTGTGTCCGAACGACCACCCGTCCTATATCGATTTTCTCGCAAATCGTGTGCAAAAGTGGCTGGATAGTGGCCCATTGTGAGCGAAACCTCGATCACCCCGCCTCTAACGATACCTAACGCCGGGCTAAAGACAGCCCGCGTGGCCGTGCTGGTGCTCGACGCGGGAGGCAAGGTGACGTCGGCCAACCAGGAGGCCAAGCTCCTGTGGCAGGCCGGGGCCGGCGAACTGATCGGCGAGTTCTTCCCCGACCTCTTCGCCCTGGACATCGTCAGCGACGAGCCCGAGATGCAGGAGGCCCAGTGGGACATCCTCCTTGCGGCGCTCCTGGAGAAGCGCGCGATCCTTTCGGTTCAGCCGCGCGAGGGCGGACCGCGCCCGATGGCGGTGCGGGCGGAAAAGGCAATGGGACCCATGGGAGGGTTCATCGTCGTGGTTGAGTCGCCGCTGGAGACGAGCGCGCTCGCCCCCGCCTCCGCAGATGAGCGCATTGCCGCGCTTCAGCTCTTCGCCGAGAAGGGCCCGGTCGGCTTCTTCGACCTGAACCTGAAGGAGCGCAAGGTGCTCTACTCCCCCGCCTGGAAGCGCATGCTCGGCTACACGGACGCCGAACTGGCCGACACCTACGACGCGTGGCTGGGACTGCTCCACCCCGAGGATTCTGCGGCCGCCCCCGACAAGGCGGGGCGCAAGTTCAAGGTGGGGGCGCGGCCGTTCTCCGTCGAATTTCGGATGAGGCACCGGCAGGGCCACTGGGCCTGGATCCACTGCGTCGGCCTGCAACTGGTGAGCGCCGCGGGAGAACTCGAGCGGGTGATCGGGGTCCATGTGGACGCGACCGAGCGCAAGGAGACCGAGGAGGCGGCGATCGCGAGCGAGGCCCGCCTGCACTCGCTCGTAGACGAGGGGTCCCTCGCGGCATTCGAGCTGGATTTCACGGGGGAGTCGTCCTGGTTCTCGGAGGCGTGGCTGCGCCTGGTGGGGGGGCTTCCCTCGCCCTCAAACGGCCCCGCGGCGCTCTCCGACGTATTGACCCCCGACGAATGCCCGGGTGGCCTGGAAGCCTGGCTCCTGGCGCAGGCCCCGGGCCAGTCGTCGTTCTCAAGGATCGTCCATCTGCGCACCAAGGACGGGAAGACGTTCCCCGCCCTCCTCGGGCTCACCCGCACCCTCACGCGCAAGAGAACCCTGGCGCGGGTCGTGGGCTTCGCGTACCCCCTTCCCGACGGGTCCCAGGCGCCGAAGGCGCCCGAGGCGGCGCCCAAGGCCCCGGAGCCGGCCGTCGACCTGGCGACGAAGGCCCTCTTCGACGAGGTGCTCTCGACCCTGGCGGAGGGCGTCATCGCGACCGACGGGCAAGGGGCCGTGCTCTTCGCCAACGCCTCGGCGGCGCGCACGCTTCGCCTTTCGCCCGACTCCATCGCGGGGCGTCCCCTGGACCAGATCTTCTCGCTCGTCGACCGGCAGACCGGAAAGCAGGGCGACAACCCCGCCGACCGGGTGCTCTCGGCGACCGGTCCCCTCCCCCTGATTGGGGACCATGCCGTGGTCGTCGCGGGAGGGGATCCCGTTCCGGTCGTCTGGACCGCCCGCGCCTCCTACGGCCCCGACGCCAGGCCCCACGGCATCGTCATCGTGTTCCGCAATCCCGATGAGATGACCCTGACCCCGGAGGAGCTGATCAAGGCCAACCGCTTCGAATCCCTTGGGCTCTTGGCGGGCGGCATCGCGCACGACTTCAACAACCTCCTGACGACCATCCTGGGCGGGCTCTCGCTCGCGAAGGACAACCGGGACAGCTCCAAGCTGGGCGACGCCGAGAGGGCGTGCATGGCCGCCAAGGGGCTGACGAAGCAATTGCTCGCCTTCACGAAGGGCGGATCGGGCGTCATGACCGTGTGCTCGCCGAAGGACATCCTCGAGGACGCGGTCAAGATCGCCTCGGCCGGCTCGACCGCGGAGATCGCGGTGCAGGTCCCCGACGGCGTCGGAGCCGTCAAGGTCGACCGCCCCCAGATCCTGCAGGTCTTCCAGAACCTGATCGTGAACGCCCTGCAGGCCATGCCCGCGGCGCCCCACAAGGCGCGGGTCCAGCTCAGGGCCGCCGACGCGCGGATCGCGGAGGGGCAGATCGCGTCGCTGCCCTCGGGCAACTACGTCGAATTCGAGGTCCGCGACAACGGCGCCGGGATTAAGCCCGAGCACCTGGAGAAGATCTGGGACCCCTTCTTCACGACCAAGAAGCACGGGACCGGCCTCGGCCTGGCGACCGTGCTGTCGATCGTGCGCAAGCTCGGCGGCGAGATAGGCCTGCAGTCCGTGGTCGGCGAGGGCACGACGTTTAGCATCTTCCTGCCGATGGCGGACCAGCCCGTGGAGGTGCAGGCGCGCCCGGCGCCTTCGCTCAGGTTCGGCACGGGCCGCGTGCTGTTCATGGACGACGACGACCACATCTGCAGTCTGACCGCGGCGATGCTCCAGAGCCTCGACTACAAGTTCGACATCGCGAAGAAGGGCGAGGAGGCCCTCACCCTCTACAAGCGCTACCTGAACATCGGGCGGCCCTATGACGCGGTGATCATGGACCTGACGGTCATCGGCGGGATGGGCGGCGAGGAGACCTTCAGGGCCCTCCACGACCTCGATCCGGACGTGCGCGCCATCGTTTCCAGCGGCTACGACAACGAGGAGATGGCGAAGCAGTACCTGGACATGGGCTTCTGCGGCTACCTCACGAAGCCCTACCGGGTGACCGACCTCGGCAAGGTGCTCAAGGCCGTCCTCGGCTAGCCAAACCCAAGCCTCAGGGCTGCCAGGTGTACGCGTGGCAGAGGGCGACCCCCGCCGCGTCCGCCTCGTCGAAGGCCAGCGAGCGGGCGTGCCCGAGGAGCGACCTCACGGTGCGGGCCAGCTGCTCCTTGCTCGCCCTGCCCGACCCCGCCACGGCCTGCTTCACACGAAGGGGCGCGTACTCGAAGACGGGCAGGTCCTGGAGGGCCGCGGCCGCGATCGCGGCGCCCCTGGCGGCGCCGAGGATCTGCGCGGTCTGGAAATTCTGGACGTAGATCGTCTGCTCAAGCGCGACATGGCGGACGCCCGGGGTGGCGTCGAGGAACTCCCTGACGGCGCGGTGGATCTCCGCGAGTGCGGCCGACATCGGGCGCTTGGCCGGGACCTTCACCGTCCTGCAGCGCAGGAGGACGGGCGCCCTGCCGGGCTGGAAGTCGATGAGTGCCAGTCCCGTGCCGCGAAGCGACGGGTCGATGCCCAGGACAAGCCCCGCGTAGGCCCTCTTTAGGGCGGGCGCCTGCGCCCCGGCCGCCCGTCCCCTGGCAGCCGCCTGCCCCGGCACGGGATTGCCGGTCAGTTTCGCCGTCCAGAGTTGCCGTGAGGTCATTCGCGCCATGCAGGGTGGTCCCTTTGACTCAGCCTAGAGGAACATCCTCACGCCCGCCGCGAGCGTGAGCGCGATCGCGATGTTCTCGAAGAGGCGCTGGTTGATGCGCCCCAGGAGCCACCGCCCCAGAACCGTGCCCACGATGACGGCGGGGGCGAGCGCGAGGTTCAGGGCAAGGCTGCCCCCCGTGATGAGCCCTAGCCCCACCATGAAGGGAAGCTTGAAGAGGTTGAGCATGAGGAAAAACGCGGCCCCGGTTCCCATGTATTCCATCTTGGGAAGGCGCATCGCGAGAAGATAAATCACCATGAGGGGGCCGGCCGCGTTGGACACGATGGTCGTGAATCCCGCCAGGATCCCGATCGCTGGCGCGAACCAGGCAGGGTGGTCGTCCTCGTCGACCGGCGCGCGGGCGCGCCTGGCCAGGTGCAGGGCCGCCAGTCCCACCACGATTGCCCCCATGACCAGCCTTGTCAGCCGGTCGTCCATCCGGCCCATGATGAGGGCGCCGATGACGACGCCAACGGCGGCCCATGGGAACATCCTCCAGACATGGCGCCACTGGGCGTGCTTTCGGTAGGCCGAGAAGGCGACGATGTCCCCCAATATGAGGAGCGGAAGGACGAGGCCGGTCGAGCGCCGGGCCGGCATGATCGAGGCGAAGATCGCGACGAAGAGCAGGCTTAGTCCCGTGATCCCCGTCTTCGCCACGCCGACAAGGAGGGCGCCGAGCACGGCGAGTACCCATTCCCAGGCGTGGAAGTTCAATCGGCTGCCTCCATGGATTCAGGCTCGGGCGAGAATTCGCCCCCGGCAACCGAGAACAGCTGCCAGTCGCCGAGCGACCTGTCGGGGGGCTGCGTGCCCGTCGCAATGACCTGGGCCTGCGGATCGAGCGCGGCCCAGAACCGCTCCCGCCGACCCGCGTCGAGCTCGCCCAGGACGTCGTCGGCGAGGAGGACCGGCGTAACGCCGCTCCTCGCCCGGAACCAGGCGGCCTGGGCCAGACGCAGGGCCAGGGTGACGCTTCGCTGCTGCCCCTCCGATGCGAAGTCCCTCGCGTCGGTGCCGCCCACAAGGAACCTCAGCTCATCGCGGTGGGGCCCATTGAGGGTCGCGCCCATCCGCATGTCGCGCTCCCTGCCCGCCTCAAGGAGCGAGAGGAGGCCCTCCTCCCCGAGGCCCTCCAGGGCGGAGGCGTATTCTAGGGTGGCCGGCTCCGCGCCCCCGCTCAGGCGCCCGTAGGCCGCATGGGTCTCGCCGGCCAGCTCCGCAACCCAGCGGGTCCTTAGCCGGACTATCCTCGCCCCCTCGGGGGCCATCGCGCGCTCGAAGGCGGAAAGCTGCGCCGCCACCCCGGGGACGGGCCGCCTCAGGAGGGCGTTTCGCTCCGACAGCGCGCGGCTGTAGGCCTGGAGGGCCGCGAGGTATTCGCGGTCCATCGCCGAGATCGTCAGGTCGAGCCACCGCCGCCTCAGGGCGGGCGCGCCCCTGATCAGCTGCAGGTCCTGGGAGGAGAAGACGACGGTCGGGAACCGGCCGACGTGGTCCGCCAGGCGCGCCACGCGCGTGTCGTCATACCAGAGCTCCTTGCCGTCGCGCCGGATCTTGATCGTCACTTTCTCGCGCCCCGAGCCCTCGCGCTCCACCTCGCACGCGATCCCGGCCTCCTCCTGGTCGTGCATGACGAGGACCTTGCTGTCCGCGGTCCTGAAGGAGCGAAGCGCCGTCAGGCATCCCGCGGCCTCCAGGAGGTTGGACTTCCCCTGGCCGTTGGCCCCGGCGAAGAATTGGCGCCTTCCCGAGAAGGCAAGCGCCGCGAGGGGCACGTTGCGGAAATGCCTCAGCGTGAGCCTGCGGATGAGCATGGGCGCCCGGGTACCTGGTTTGGGGGGAAGGGAATCGCTCCAAAACGTCGAAAAATACTGTCGCGGGCAAGTCCACAGGCCACTTTGCTTCACAAATGACGTTCGAGAAGAACCTCTCCGACACCGTCAGGACGCTTGAATCCCTGGCCGGGATCCGACCCGCAATCGACGCCGCGGCCGAGCTTTTGATCGGCACGCTGCGCGCCGGGGGCCGCATCTACATCTGCGGCAACGGGGGCAGCGCGGCCGAGGCGGCGCACTTCGCGACCGAGCTGGTCGGACGATTCGATGGAAAGCGCCGCTCACTTCCCGCCGTCGCCCTCTCCTCCGACGGGTCCCTCGTCACCTGCATCGGCAACGACT
>CAYPXZ010000065.1:0-13139 GCA_964414785.1 uncultured Opitutaceae bacterium | reverse complement strand
GGTCGCCGATGATCAGCTCGCGCTGGCCGCGGCCGATCGGGATCATCGAGTCGATGGCCATGATGCCGGTGAAGAGCGGCTGCGAGACCGACTTGCGGACGATGATGCCGGGGGCGATCTTCTCGACGGGATAGGTCTCCTTCGAGTCGATGGGTCCCTTGCCGTCGACGGGCCTACCCAGCGCGTCGACCGTGCGCCCGAGCAGGGCCTTGCCGACCGGGACCGAGAGGAGGCGCCCCGTCGTCGTGACCTCGTCGCCCTCCTTGAGCTGCGAGACGTCGCCCAGGATGACGCAGCCGACCTCGTCCTCCTCCAGGTTGAGCGCGATGCCGATCGCCCCACCGGGGAACTGCACCATCTCGTTGTACATGACGTCCGAGAGGCCGTCGATCTTGGCGACTCCGTCCGCGACCGTTCGGATCGTGCCGGTGTTCTTCTTGACCGCCTTGCTGGAGAGCTTGGCGATCTGCTGTTCGATTTGTTCGAGGACGGTGCTCATGGAGCGATAATCGGGAGTTGGGAGGCGGGTTTCGTTTTAAGGGGTGCGGGTCAGACGGAGGAGCCAAGGGCGGCCAGCTGTCCGGCTATCGAGGATTCGTAGATGTCGTCGGCCACACGCACGCGCATGCCGGCGAGGAGCTCCGCGTTGGGCCTGGCCGTGGCCGTGACCGCGCGGCCGTACCTGCGGCTCATCGCGGAGGAGATCGCGGCGAGCGTCGCTCCGCTGATGGCGCCCGCGTGCTCGACGAGGGCGACGCCCTTGGCGAGCTCGCCGGCGACCAGGCGGTGGTAGGCCTTCAGGACCATGACCGGATTGGCGACCTTGTGCTTCTCGACGTACTCGAGGACGCCGGCGACGCGGTCGGCCGAGACGGCCCCGTCGACCACGCTCATGCCAAAGAGCATGCGGGCCGTCTGCTGGGCTACTTTCGCGTGGGAGGCCATGGATTAAAGTTCGGCGGGTCGGTCAGCCGCTCAGGCGTTCGTGAGCTCGCGGGCGGCGGACTCGTTGTAGCGGGAGCGGTCCGCCTCGGAGAGCTCCTTGGCCAGCACGCGCTTCGTCGTCTCGACCACCAGGTGGGCGATCTCGGTCCGGGCCTCGGCGAGCATCTTCTTCTTCTCGAGCTCGATGACCTGCTGGGCCTTCGCGAGGATCTCGCCGGCCTTGACTGCCGCCTCCTGCGTCTGCTTGTCGAGGAACTCCTTAGCCGTCTTGCGGGCCTCGTCGACGACCTTGGAGGCCTCGGCCTGGGCGCGCTTCGCCGTGGCGACGCTGTCCTGCTGCACCGCCTCGAGCTTGGCCTTCATCTCGTCGGTGTACCTCAGGCCGTCGGCGATCCTCTTCTGGCGCTCGTCAAGCGTCGCAAGGACGGGTTTGAACGCGAACTTCCAGAGCAGGAACGCGACGATCGAGAAATTGAGGACCTGCGCCAGGATGAAGGGCCAGCTGATGCCGAACTCCTGCGTGATCTTGCTGATGGCGTTGCCGGCAGGGGCGGCTTCGGGCGCGGCGGCCTCGGCCAGGATGAGCAGGTGGGTAAGCATGGCGTTGGGTGGTAAAGGGGACCGCGCCGGCGGCGTGCGCCGGCGCGGGGGTTCGGGGGTTCCTTACTTGATGAAGAGCGCGTAGAACGCGACGGCTTCGGCAAGGGCCATGCCGATGACGGCCTGGACCAGGATCTTTGTGGAGGCGCCCGGGTTGCGGCCGACCGCCTCGGCGGCCTTGAAGCCGACCAGCCCTACGCCGACTGCGGCGCCAAGGCAGCCGAGACCGCCCTGGATGCTTCCTGTCATTTCAGCGATGATGTGGGTCATTGTGATGTGTGCTTTCTATTTGGTGGATCTCCGCCGTCCGCGCGCTTGGCACGGTCCCGGCGGAAAAGGGTTTCAGTGGGATGTCTCCTTGTGCTCGTCGCCGTGGTCGTCCCCGTGGTTGCAGATGAGCCCGATGTAGACGCTCACCAGCAGCGTGAACACGAAGGCCTGGACGAAGCCGATCAGGAGCTCGAGGACATAGAACGGGGCCGGCAGCCCCCACTTCTGCATGCCGCTCATCGCATGCATCAGGCTCTCGCCGCCAAAGACGTTTCCGAAAAGTCGAAGCGAGAGGGAAATCGGGCGGAACGCGATCGAGACGATCTCGATGATGCCTATCAGGAAGAACACCAGAAACAGCGGGTAGTAGATAATCGCGGGGACCTCGCTCTTGTCCGCCTTGTTTCCGAAGATGTCTTTGAGCACGAGCATCGGGCCCGCGTACCTCATGATGAAGTAGAACCAGCAGGAGATCGCGACGAGAGAAAGGGCGATCGTGCCGTTCAGGTCGGCGTTCGCCGGCCGGATAAGCTCCATCCACTCACCCGACTTGTGGTCGATCATGTAGATCGTGCCGACCCCAGGGAGGAGACCGCTCCAGTTCTGTATCAGGATGAAGGTGAACAGGCAGATGAGGAGGGGAAACGTGGGCTTCGCCACCTTCGGGCCGACGATCGGCGCGGTGAGGTCGTAGATGCCCTGAAGGAGCGTCTCCACAATGGCCTGGCCGCGGCCTGGAATCAGCTTCGGACGCCTGACCGCCAACCGTATGGCGATGATGAGGATCAGGGCCACAACCCAGCTGGTGACCATGCTGTTGGTGACTGGCAGCGCGCCGATCTTGAACAGCGGCTGGGCCGCGGTTTCGACGCCGCCCGCAAACGCCGTGGCCCCGGTTGAGAGAGACGCGAAGATGAGGGCGAGCTTGGTGACTCGGGACATGGTTCGGGAAGGCAGCTGGGGATCCTGAAACGAGTAGTCGTAGGCAAGGGGCCCTTGCTCCGTCAACAACCGAAACCTAAAAAACGGCGCTAGGACCGCCCGTAATGGAGGCATAACGGCTACTCCACGGTCCGGGCCCGCCCCATGGTGATGATGGCGACCGCGCCTATGATGACGGTGGCTGCCAAAAGGATGCGAAGGTTGAGGGGTTCGTCGAGGATCGCCCATCCGAGGACGACGGCGACGACGGGGTTGACGTAGGCGTAGGTGGAAACCAGGGCCGGCGTGCTGTGCTCAAGGAGCCAGACATAGACCGGGTAGGCGACGATTGATCCGGCGATGACCAGATAGGCGAAGGCCGCCCAGGAACCGGGGCTGATGGCGGCAAAACGGAGGGTGCTCCCCTCCCCTAATATAAAGCCTGTCAACAGCATGGATACGCAGCCACCCAGCATCTGCATGGCCGCCGCCATCATGAGCGGCGTCTTGGAGTTGATGTGCTTGCTGTAGAAGGACCCGGTCCACCAGCTGACACTCGAAAGGAACAGGGCCGCGATGCCGACCGTGGGCGGCCGGGTCCCCGCGGGAAACGCGCTGGGGCCGAGGAGGAGCGCCACCCCGGCGATCCCCACGGCGACCCCGATGACCAGGCCGACCGTGGGCCTCCTGCCGCCCGGCCGGGCCCAGTCCAGGAGGACCATGGCCAGCGGGGAGGCCCCGAGGATCAGCGAGGTGATGCCCGAGGGGACCGTCTGCTCCGACCATGAGACGAGCGCGTTTCCGCCCAGGAGCAGGAACGTCCCTATGATCACCTGGTCCCTCCACTGCCTGGCCGTCGGCCAGGCCTCGCCCCTGAGCTTCAGGAACCCGAAGATGATGGAGCCCGCGACCGCGAACCTCATCCCGGCCATCAGGAAGGGCGGCATCGTCCTCACGGCGACGCGGATGCCGAGGTAGGTGCTGCCCCAAATCAGGTAGATCGCGGCAAAGGCGAGGATGAAGGCGATCCGGGATGGCCTGGCGGTGGTGCTCATCGCGTTAGAGTCACCGTAGCGCGCCTGCCAATGGCCACCGTGGCAACTACGATCAGCGCCGCGACGAGCGTGGACGCCGAGATATGCTCCCCGAGGATGAGCCAGGAGGCCCCGATTGTCAGGAACGGCTGCAGGAGCTGCATCTGGCTCACGCGCGCCACGCCCCCCGCGGCGAGTCCCTCATACCAGGCCCAGAACGCCAGGAACATGCTGACGACGCCCATGTAGGCGAAGGCGGCCCACGCCCCCGCCGAGGCGTGCAGGGAGTGCCCCAGGGCCGCGAAGGCGACCGGAACCGCGAGGAAGGGCGAGGCCAGGACCAGGGCCCAGGAGATCACGCGAAGCCCCCCAAGCTCCCGCGACAGCCGGCCCCCCTCCGCGTAGCCGAAGGCGCATGTGGCCACGGCGGCGACGAGCAGCAGGTCGGCCGATGTCGGGCGCAGCCCGCTTTCCATGACCACGAACCCGACGATTGTCGCGGTTCCCGCCACGGACGCGGCCCAGAAGGCCGCCGAGGGCCTCTCATGGGCCCTGAGCGCCGCAAAGAGCGCCGTCCCCAGGGGGAGGATGCCCGTGACCACGGCGCCGTGGGACGCGGGGACCTGGCGCAGCGCGAGCGTCGAAAAGAGCGGGAAACCGACGACCACGCCGAGCGCGACCGCAAGAAGCCGGGGCACGTACCGAATCCCCGGAAACGGATCCCTCCTCCACACCAGGACCACGGTCCCGAGCGCCGCGGAAATCATGGACCTGCCCAGGCCCACGAAGACGGGGTCCAGCTCGAGGACCGCCCTGCGGGTCATCGGCAGCGTCAGGCTGAAGCCGAGCACCCCGAGAAGGCCGAGGCCAAGGCCCCTGCCCTCCCGGCCGGAATCAGTGCCCGGGCCCATATTCCATGTAGGCGGCGGTCGCGGCCGAGGCCCCAGCGCCCTGGAGTCGGCCGACGAGATGAAGCGAGCAGTCGATGCCGGCCGAGATCCCCGCAGCCGTCAGGATCGAACCGTTGTCATGGAAGCGAGCCCCGGGGTCGACGATCGCCCCGGGCGCCTGCGCCCGGAGCTCGGCGACCGCCTCGTGGTGGGTCGTGACCCTGAGGCCCTCGAGGAGGCCGGCCTTCGCCAGGAGGAACGCCCCGGTGCACACGCTCATGGTGGCCTCGGCGGCGCACGCCCGCATTTGTATCCACTCTATGATTACAGGATTGCCCGCGAGCGAGCGCGTCCCGAATCCTCCGGGGATGACGAGTACGTGGGGTTGCGGGCACGACTCGACCGCGTAGTCGGGGACGACCTTGAGCCCGTTGCGGGCCCTGACGGTGCCCGGGCGCGGCGCCACCGTGAACACGTTGAACGCGCCGTGCCGCGCCAGCTCGTCCGCGACCGCGAACACCTCGAACGGGCCCGCGAAGTCGAGCACCTCGACATCGTCGAAGACCAGGATCGCGACGTTCCTCCTCATGCCGATCTTCTAACCTAACGTCGGAGCGCCTCGAGGGAAAAATGCCTCGGCGCGCGCTTCTGGAACACGCTCGGCTCCTCGAACGGCCACGCCCCTGCGCCGCGCTCTTCCCAGTCGGGATGGTCGCGCAGCATCGCCGCAACCGCCTTGAAATACGGCTCGTAGTCGCTCCTGAAGAAAAGCCCAGCGCCCTTCTGCGACAGGGCCGCGGCGCGGGCCAGGAAATCCGGATTCACGACGCGGTTCTTGTGGTGGCGCCTCTTCGGCCACGGGTCCGGGAAGAGGATGAAGATCGTCGCGAAGCGCACGCCCTGCGGAAGCGAGGCCAGGAAGTCCTCCGCGTCGGCGCGGATGAAGTGCAGGTTGGCGACGCGGCCGCGCTCGCGCTTTCGTCCCGCCCGCGCGATCCGGTCGGAGGAGATGTCGATGCCCAGGCACAGCTTCTCCGGATGGGCCTTGGCGTAGGCTGTGAGGAAATGGCCGTGCCCGCTCCCGATCTCCCAGACGACCCGGGAGCCGGACGGTATCAGGTCGGCGAGCAGATGCCTCAGGGCGTCACGCCGCTCCCCGACGAGGGCCAGGCGCTCCGGCAGGCGGTTCGCCCTCAAGCGGCGGGGTCCCCTTCCCTGCCCGCGCCGATCGCCACCATCAGCAGGCTTATATCCGTGGGGTTCACGCCGCTCATCCGGCTGGCCTGTCCAAGCGTAAGAGGCTTAATATTAGCGAGTTTTAACGCGCTTTCTTTCCGCAGTCCCGGGATTGTGAGGTAGTCAAGGGTCGGCGGGATCCGGATCTTCTCCACGTGCCGCATGCGTTCGACCTGCCTCATTTCTCTCTCTAGATACCCTTGATAAACAATGCGATACAGCACTTCTTGGCGTACCTCGGGGCGTTCCGCGAGAAAATCTTCCGGGAGAGGACTCCCCTGCCCCGACTTGCGGACGTTACCAGCCCAAGTTATTCCCTGATAACGATTTGTCTCGAGAAATCGGGTCCACTCGGTGATTCGGGACGCCTTGTCACTGATCCGATCCAACCGACTCTTGGTGATTAGGTTATGGATTTCGGCATGGTGCGCGAGTCGTAGCTCCGCGCTTCCGTGATTCAGGAGGAGCCGGTGCTCTGCCCTGCTCGTGAACATGCGGTAAGGCTCATCGGTACCCTTGGTAACGAGATCGTCGATAAGGACGCCGATGTAGGATTCATGCCTCCCCAGAATGAGCGGCTCCGCTCCCCTCGCCTTGTTGGCCGCGTTGATTCCGGCGACCAACCCCTGCCCCGCTGCCTCCTCGTACCCCGACGTGCCATTGATCTGGCCTGCGAGGAAGAGATTCCGCACGAGCTTGGATTCCAGTGACGGGAAAAGCTGCGTGGGGGGCGCGAAATCGTATTCGACCGCGTAGGCCGGCCTGAGGAGCTGGGCGTGCTCGAGGCCCGGGATGCTGTGGACCATGTCCAGCTGGACATCGAATGGCAGCGACGTCGAAAGCCCATTGACGTAATATTCGTTCGTCGTCCGGCCTTCGGGCTCAAGGAACAGCAGGTGCCGTGGCTTGTCGGCAAACCGGACAAACTTGTCCTCGATGCTCGGGCAATACCGCGGGCCGATGCCCTGGATCTCGCCGCTGTACATGGCAGACTTGTGCAGATTGGACCGGACGATCTGGGCCGTGACCTCGGTGGTATGGGTCATCCAGCAAGAGACCTGCTCGGTCCCGGGAACCCAACCGATGCGCCTTTCGCCGGATTGTTCCACGTGGAACAAATCCTCCGGATCGCGGGTGTCGTGGAACGCAAAGAAGGTCGGATTCGCGTCTCCTTTCTGCTCCTGCATCTTCCCAAAATCGATGCTGCGCCCCAGAATGCGCGGAGGCGTGCCGGTCTTCAGCCGTCGGAGCTCGATCCCGAACTCCATTAGGCTGGCCGAGAGCGTCTTCGAGCTGAAATCCCCGAGCCGTCCGCCTTCATTCTTGTTCTGGCCGATGTGCATGAGGCCGCGAAGAAAGGTTCCAGTCGTCACCACCACGGTCCGTCCCTTGAAGTCGATGTCCAGGTTGGTCCTGCAGCCGACAACCGAGCCGTCATGGAAGAGTAGGCCGGTCACCGTGGCCTGGAACAGGGTCAGGTTGGGTTGGAGCTCCAGGGTGTGCTTCAGCCTGAACTGGTAGGCCTTTTTGTCGCACTGGGCTCGGGGAGACTGGACGGCCGGTCCCTTGGATTCATTGAGCAGCCGAAACTGGATCCCGGTGACATCCGTGTTGATCGCCATCTCACCACCCAGGGCGTCAATCTCCCGAACGATCTGTCCCTTGGCCTGGCCGCCAATCGCGGGATTGCAGCTCATCTGGGCTATCGTGTCGATGTTGCCAGAAAGGAGCAGGGTAGTGGCCCCGGACCGCGCGGCCGCCAGCGCCGCCTCAACACCCGCGTGTCCTGCGCCACAGACGATCACGTCAAAGTGTTTCTTGTTAGTATACAACGTGTTATATATCGTTTTACGTCGGGTCCCAATGGGGACCGCGCGCCAAACCCACGCCGCCCCCGTCACTTCCCAATGCAGAATGATGCGAACAATTGATCGAGCATGCGCTCGTTGTCCACCTTGCCGGAGATCTCCCCGAATGCTCCCAGCGCACCGCGAAGATCGCTCGCGACGAGTTCTGCCGCACCGTGGGCCGAGATCTTCTCCAGCGCAGCCCCCAGGCATTCCCGGGCATCGGCGAGGTAATGGGCGTGCCGCACGTTGATCGCAATCTGCTCCTCGCCGACCGTCGTCTGGATCCCTCCCGCAAGGCGCTCAAGTTCGGCGCGGAGCCCGTCGAGCCCCGAGCCGCTGAGCGCCGAGACCGACACGGCCGCAAGGCCGGCGCGGGGAGGGGTCGCGGGCCCCTTGCCGCCGGCAAGCAGGTCAGCCTTGTTGAGCGCGACCACGGTATTCGAAGGACTGATACGCTTAAGGACCTCCGGCGGCAGGGGCGGGGTGGGGCGCGTGGAGTCGAGCACGAGGACGAAGAGATCGGCGCGCTCCGCGCGCTCAAGCGTCTTGGCCACCCCGAGGCTCTCCAGCCCCTTTGCCCCCGGGTTGAGGCCTGCCGTGTCGACGAGGCGCAGCCCGTGCGGGCCCACGTTCACGCGTTCCTCGATGAAGTCTCTCGTGGTGCCGGGCTCGGGGCTGACGATCGCCCGCTCGCTCCCCACCATCCTATTCAGGAGCGAGCTCTTCCCCGCGTTTGTCTCGCCGAGGATCACGGTCGTGATCCCCTCGCGGAGCAGCGCACCCGTGCGCTCCGTGGCGAGAAGCCGCTCCGCCCCCTCGAGCACACCGCGGACCCTCGCCTCGAGTTGCCTGCGGTCCTCCGGGGGCAGGTCCTCGTCGGGGAAGTCGATGTACGCCTCCACGGTCGCGAGCGCCCCCAGGACGCCGTCCACGAGGCCCGCCATGTGACGGCCAAGCGCACCGCGCAGGACCTGACGCGCCGCGGCGAGCGACCGGTCGCTTCGGGCGTTGATCAGGTCCATGACCGCCTCGGCCTGGCTCAGGTCCATCCGGCCGTTCAGGAACGCGCGCTGCGTGAATTCCCCGGGGCCGGCCGGCCGGCAGCCCCGTGCCAGGAGGTCGGCGAGTATCTTCTGCGCAATGTAGGGGCTGCCGTGGCAGGAAATCTCAAGCGAGTCCTCGCCCGTGTAGGAATTGGGCGCCGCATAGAGGGTCGCCACGACGTCGTCCACGACCTGGCCGCCGCGGTCGACATAGTCGCCGTGGGTCGCGACCCGGGGTGGGGGAGCGGTGCCGAGGATCCCCGCGGCGAGCGCCATGGTATCCGGACCACTGATACGAAGCAGCGCGAGTGCGGCGGTTCCCACGGGTGTCGCGAGGGCCGCGATGGTGTCCGGATTGCGCGCCATGGGGATTGAACCAACCCCCGCCGCGCCGCGGACTCAAGCGCCGAACGGGAGCGGCCCCCCGGCGGCCGTCAGCGGAATTCCATCCACTCCGGCGAGGAGTACTGCTCCACGAGGCCCTCGACCTCCTCCTCGTTCAGGTCCGGCCACGGCGTCGGCGTCGCCTGAGTGCCCAGCGCGGCGGCCAGCCGCTCTACGAAACCCCCGGAAAAGCCCTCCCAGTCGACGGAGGCGGCCCCCGCGGCCGGGCGCCATATCGAGCCCTGGAAGAGGAGGCCCCGCTTGTTCCGCTTCTGGGCACCCCCGGCTATCTTTGCGCCGGTCGCCGAGTGGACGACGTCGAAGATCTCGGCCCGCTCAAAGCAGACGCCGGCCGGGCCGCCCGGCTCGCCGGCAGGGGACGGCTCTGCGACGGGCTTAAGCAGGACGGGGACGCCAACCGCCCCCAGGGCGCCCGCGAGCGCCTCATGGATGGCGCGGTAGCTCTGCGTCGCGCGCGCCTCCTCGAAGGGGTGCCCCCTCGGGATCACGAGGGAGTAGGTCCAGTCGTCGCGGTGGTCCACGACGCCGCCCCCGGTGGGGCGACGGCAGAGGTCGAACGTCTCCCCCGCCGGGAGCTGGCTCCGCACAAACGAGATCTTCTGGCTGTAGCCGAACGTGAAGGAGGGCGAGCGCCAGTCGTAGTGCCGGTACCGCGCCACGCCCTCGCGGGGGTAGCGCTGCAGCAGCATGAAGTCGGTCGCCATGTTCTCCGCGGCGCCGCCCGTGCGGGTCGGCAGGACCTCGAGGATCATGGCGCCCGCACGATCCACTCGGACCGCCATTTCTTCCCGTCCGAGGAGAGGGCGAGCAGGCCCGCCTTCGAGAAGGGAAAGAAGATGCCGTGCTGGTGGGGCCCGTGGACGATCACGGAGGCAAGGACGCCGAGGTGGGGCTCGTGGCCGACGATCGCGATGTCGCGCACCTCCGCCCTGAGGAGGTTCGCCAGGGGGACCGGGTCGTCGTCGGGCGTGAGCCCGGCGGTGAGCACGAGGGTGGCGTTTAGCCCTAGGCCCCGCACCAGGAGCTCGGCCGTCTCCTTGGAGCGGACGAGGGGGCTGTGCCAGACCTCCGCGGGGTTGAACCCGGAAGACTTCCGCAGGACGGTGCAGACGCGCTCGACCTGGCCGCGTCCCTTCGCGCTCAGCGGCCGTTCCGGATCCTCCTCGTCGGAGACCGCGTCGGCGTGGCGCATCAGGTAGATCATGGGTTGCCGGCCACCCGCGCCCCCTCAGGGCGACAGGCGCTCGATGGTCCAGGATCCGTCCGCCTCGCGCCGGTAGCGGAGCCTGTCGTGGAGGCGGCTGCGCCGTCCCTGCCAGAACTCGACCGTCTCGGGGATGATCCTGAACCCCCCCCAATGCGGGGGAAGGGGTGCGTCCACGCCATCGAATTTCTTCTCGGCGGCCTTCATCGCGTCCTCGAGCACGTTGCGTCCCGAGATGATCGCGCTCTGCGAGGACGCCCAGGCGGCGAGCTGGCTCGCCCTCGGGCGGATGTGGAAATATGCGTCGCTCTCCTCGCGCGTCACCTTCGTGACGGCGCCCTCGATGATGACCTGGCGCTCGAGCGCGACCCAGGGGAACATGAAGGCCACGCGGGGGTTGGACTCGAGCTCCATGCCCTTTCGGCTCCTGTAGTTCGTGTAGAAAACGAACCCCCGTCCGTCGATCCCCTTGAGGAGCATCATCCTTGCCGAGGGCCTGCCGTCCTTTGTCGCGGTCGCAAGGACCGCGGCATTCGGCTCGGTGATCTTGGCAGCCTCGGCCTCCTGGAACCATTTCTCAAACTGGCGGAAGGGGTCGCGGGCGACATCGTCCTCCGACAGGCCGGCGAGCGCATAATCCTTTCTTTGGTCGGCCAGGGTCATAGTTCCGGACCCTGTGCCCCCGGGGTTCCCCTGTCAAAAACATCTGCGGACGCGCGGGGTCCGGCTTTAGCGCGTGAGTCCCAGGATGACCGAGGTATGGGAGGGGAACTCGCTCAGGAGCACGTCCCGGCTCCCCAGCTCGAATTCCCGCGGTTCCCAGGCGGGCGCCAGGGTGCAGCCGAAAAGCGACCACCCGCGCCTGGGGGAATCTACCGACGGTGCGATCCGGGCGCCCTGCCAGACGCCGGCGGGGGCAACCGCCTGCGGCGCATGGCCTCCCGTCACGTCCGGGCCCAGGGTATGGATCGTGCAGTCGCCCGACGCCGGGTCGAGGAGGGCCAGTTCCGCGGGGTCTCCCGCGTGGAAATGCCAGATTTCATCGGTTTGCAGCCGGTGGAGGCCTGAGAAATCCCGCGGGGTGATGAGGAAGAGGATCGCCGAGCCGGCGGCCCTCCCGTCCGGGCCCGTGCGGGTGCTCGTCCATGTGGGGACGAAGAAGCCCCCCTCACCGGGGAGCGGGACCATCCCCATCCTCGAAATCAATTCCGCCGCTTCGGCGTTCATGGGCAATGAGATAGACAAGGTTGCGGGCAATTGCACGCCATTCCGGGCTTCCCGTGGGCAACCCGTTTGGCGATGCTGCTTGGATGGACAGGCTCAACACCTTCATCGACCGAAACACACCCGTCCTCCTCGGTAGGCTCCAGCGCCTTGTCGGAATCCCGACGGTCAACCCTCCTGGCGAGAATTACGAGGCCATCACCGGCTTCCTGACGCGGGAGCTCGCCAAGGTCGGCCTCTCGGCGCGGCGCTTTCCGATCCCGAGGAAACTCCTTCAGAAGAGCCTGCCGGCGTGGCAGCACGGCTACCCCCGCTACAATGTTCTCGGGAAGCTGAGGGCACCCGGGGCCACGAAGACGGTCCACTTCAACGCCCACTACGACGTCGTCCCGGTGTCCGGCACGTGGCGCCACGGCAGCCCCTTTAGCGGAGCGGTCGAGAAGGGCCTGATCTACGGCCGGGGGACCGCCGACATGAAGGGCTCGATCGCGAGCCTCCTCACGGCGCTCGACGCCCTGAGGCAGACCCGCTCGAGGCCGCTGGTGAACGTGGAGGTCTCGTTCACGGCGGACGAGGAGACGGACTCGTTCCTGGGTACCCGCTGGGTCGTCGACGAGGCGCCGATCAGGCCCGACTACGCGATCGTCATGGAGGGTGCCGAGGGCAGCCAGGTGTGCTGCGGCCACAACGGGACGCTCTGGCTCGAGGTGACGGTCCACGGGCGGGCGGCCCACGGCTCCACCCCCGAGGAGGGCGTCAACGCATTCGAGAAGATGTCAGCCCTCGTGCTGGAGCTCGAGGCCTACAAGAAGCGCATCGGCCGCAGGACCTTCCTGACTCCCGAGGGCGTCACGATGCGCCCGACGATCAACGTGGGCGGTGTGTTCTCCTCAGGAGAGGGCGGGAAGATCAACACCGTCCCGGCGCAGGCCTCGTTCTCGATCGACCGCCGCGTCCTCGCCGTGGAGGACCACGCCGCGGCCGAGCGCGACCTGCGCGCCTACCTCGCGGCCGCCGCGAGGAGGATCCCGGGGTGCAAGATCACGGTTTCCAAGGTGTCCGAGAACTTCTCCTGCTTCTCGAAGCCGTCACACCCGTTCTTCAAGGCCATGGCCTCGAGCGTCGCGCAGGTCCGCGGCAGGCCGACCGTCTTCCATGTCTCGACCGGATTCAACGACATCCACTTCTTCTCCCACCACCTTAAGATCCCCACGCTCGGCTACGGACCCGGGGGGGACGACATCCACGCCGTGGACGAGAAGGCGCGCGTCAAGGACCTGGTCTCGGCCGCGAAGATCTACGCCAACCTCCTGACCACCTTCGCGGGCTGAGCCCTGCTCAGGGGCCGGTGAACCCGCGGCGAACGAAGTGGACCGCGATTGCGGCCAGGAGGAGCGCGATGATCTTTGACACGGCCCTCAGGCCGGTCTGGCCCACCTTGCGCTCGAGCCACTCGCTCTGGGCGAATGCGATCGCGACCAGGGCGAGGTTCGCCGCCAGGGCGAGGCAGGTCATCA
>CAYPXZ010000064.1:0-14278 GCA_964414785.1 uncultured Opitutaceae bacterium | reverse complement strand
CGCCAATGCCATGATCAGGAGGCGCAACGTGGCCTCCGGTGCATGGGTTCCCGCGACCGTAACATCCGGCGTAATGAGGTTAGGATATTGCGCCAGGCTCCAGCCAACGAGGATGAGCATCACCTGACCTGCAGCCGCCACGCGCGCCATTGCAAACCGTCGCCACCACAGGGCCAAGAGCGCGCCGACCGCGATCAGGCACGTGGCACCAAGCAGGGGCGCCGCCCACCAACTTACCAATCCGCCAAAGAGCGCTGGCGCGCCTTGACGGGAGGCGAGAAAAACGGCTCCGGCCATTGGCCAGAGGGCCAGCGCGGACCAGATAGCCCGCAACCGGAAATCATTCTGCAGGTCGGGCTGTTCCTTCGCATCGAGCGTCAGGTACGTGGCCGCCAAGAATGCAAAAAGGCCAAGTGCAAACACGCCACAAGAGACGGCGAAGAATGTCAGCCAGCCCGCGAAGAAGCCTGTCGTCACCTGACCGTTCACGACGTGAATCTCGCCGGTGGCTAGCGCGCCCATAATCACTCCCTGCAAAAACGGCGTGACCACGCTGGCGGTGCCGAATGTTACGGCCCAACGCCGCTGAGCATCGGCCGACTGCGACTTGTAGTCGCCGAAAATGAAGGCCGATCCGCGCAACACGATGCCGATTAGCATCAGCGTGACCGGGATGTTCAATGCGGTCATCATCGCGGCAAAGGCCATCGGGAACCCGGTGAAGAGCACCACCACGATGAGGATAAGCCAGACATGGTTGGCTTCCCAGATGGGCGCGATCGCTGCCGCGATCGCCTTGCGTTGCCGGTCGGCGCGCGGCCCTGCCGCCATCAGATTCCACATGCCGCCGCCAAAATCAGCGCCGCCAGTCAGCGCATACAAGATGAGCGACGACAATAGGGAGACGGTGACAACGAGTTCTAGCATGTCATCACGCAGCATTCACCGGTTTGGCAACCGCCCCATCTGTCTCCAGGAATTGGCGGCGCAGGAGGGAGAAGACGACAAAGGCGAGAACAAGATACAGGATCGTGAAGGCCAAGAAGGGAGCCGCAATTCCGGGCATCGGCGTAACGGCGTCCTTCGTCCGCAGGAGGTTGTAGATGATCCACGGTTGCCGACCGACCTCGGTGACCACCCAGCCGGCCTCGATCGCCACAAATCCCAGCGGCCCGGTGGCGACAAGAGCGCGCAGGAGCAGCGGATGGTCCGCCAGCCGATGTCTCCGCAGCATGTGCCAGCCTGACCAAGCCGCCACGGCCAGCATCGCAAAGCCCGAGAGGACCATAAGGTCAAATGACCAATGAACGATCCGCACATTGGGCCAGTCGTTGCGCGGGAATTCCTCCAGTCCGACGACCTTGGCTGATGGGTCGTCGGCAAGCAGCAGACTCAGCCCGTGCGGAATCGTGAGCGCATACCTCACCGTGCGCGCCGCATCGTCGGGCATGCCCCCTATGAGAACCGGCGCTCCCGCCTGGGTCCGGTAGAGGGCTTCCATCGCCGCCAGCTTGGCAGGCTGCAGCCGGCCCGTGACGCGGGCGCTCAGGTCTCCGCTTGCGATCTGAAGTGGGATGCTGATGCCCGCGACCGCAAGCGCCAGGGCCAGGGCGCTGCGATGGAACAGGCTCGACGGATTCCGGAGCAGGAGAAAGGCATGCACCGAGGCCACCGCGAAGCCGGTCGCCACAAAGGCCGCCAGGGTCATATGAAGGGCCTCATGAAGGCTCGCTTGGTTCAACATGGCCGCGACCGGATCGATCTCGGTGAACTGGCCGTGGACCAGCCTGAAGCCGGCCGGTGCGTTCATCCATGCATTCGCTGTCACGACAAAGATGCCGGAAAGGATGCCGCTTATGGCGACAACGACACCGACCAGCCAATGCAGCAAAGGCGAGAGACGGCTCGCCCCATAAAGATAGATGCCGATGAAGATGGCCTCGGTGAAGAAGGCGAATCCTTCAAGGGAGAAGGGCATGCCTATAATCGCCCCCGCCTTGCCCATGAAGCCCGGCCAGAGAAGGCCGAGCTCGAACGACAATACCGTGCCCGAAACCGCACCGACTGCGAAGAGGATCGCGGTGCCCTTCGCCCACCGTCGACTTAGTTCGAGATATGCCGGCTGCCCGGTGCGAAGGAAGGCCCCCTCAGCCATGACCATGAGCATCGGCATCCCGATTCCCAGCGCGGCGAACACGATATGGAAAGCCAGCGACATCGCCATTTGCGAGCGGGCGAACAGGAAATCATTCATATTGGAACGCCTCGATTGAAGCCGGACGCCGTTCCCGCTGCCATTGGCGGAACATGGCGGCAATCACGTCCTTAGCCGCAGCCTTTCCCCTGCACTGAGCCGCTGAGCAGCGAAGCTCATGCTATTCCGCACCCGAGTGCTCGACCTAGGATACATTGATCACATCACAGAAGGTCCGTCCTGTCGTCCAATCCCACGACTAGGACCGAATTCAATTCCCCGAAGGGATTTGTCGTGCTCTTCGGAGCCCCCGGATCGGTGGTCCAGACGCCATCCACGACAAATCGGTATTCATACTGACCGGACTTGAGCATCAACCGTGCGATCCAATCTCCGGATCCCGAGCGTTCAAGCGGGTTGGCTTCCGGGTGCCAACCGTTGAACGTGCCCGCCAGCTTTACCACTCCGGCCTCGGGGGCGTGAATCATGAAGGTTATTTCCTGTTCCTCCAAGGCAGGAAACCGCTCCGAGATCGGTTGGATTGGTAGCGTCCTTTTCATTTCAGCCCTTTCCCCTTCCAGACCCGGATTTTCTGCCGCCGCCGGTCAGCTTGTTGACGGTAGCCCAAGCGCGCGATTCGGCGGTTTTCACGCCGAGCCCCTTCTTCTCGTAGCCGGCCTCGATGTGCTCCGCTTGGCGCTTCTGTTTATCGGTGTAGCTTGATTTGTCGCCTTGAGGCATTGGTGGTCCTTTTTCTTGTCCTGGAGAACTCGGGCCCGAGTCGCCGCGACCCTTCGTTGTCCCTATGATGGTCGTGAGAGGCTCTGTTCGGGTTTGTTGGGAACTCTGCCGACGTCTCGGACAGCGCATGTACCTCCGGCATCTTCAGGGGCGAGCGTACGCCAGGAGGCCGGCGGGAGGTATGGGGTGTTACCCGACTCCATGGAGCCGCTCGCTCCCAACTATACCGGTAACCGCCGGCATGGTTCTCGGGCTGGCAGCACCGTTGGCAAACCTCCCTGGGGCCAACGGAACCTATTCGCCCGGGGCGGGCACTGACGCAGACGCGTGGTGTCAAAAGCTGGATGTCGATCGACAAGGAGAGCACCGGATTTCCCGAAGTGAATGTGCATAAGCGGACGACAAAGGTGAATCTTTGGATGATCGTGGCCATTTTGACCTTCTTCCTCGTGGCGGCCGTGGCCGCCATTCGGATTGCGCGAAAAACGGCGTCACCTGCCGGCGCGCCGTCGGGCGAATCGCCGAGGAAGTAGGTTGGGCCCTGGCCCACGCGGGCGCTGCGAAAGCTCCTGGATCGAACCGTCCGTCAGCGAAGGAGGTTCGTTTTCAAGAGATCGATCACCTCGTCGCCACGGCCGCTCAGCACCGCCTTTACCATGTAAAGCCCGAAACCAAGCGCCTGCTCCGCACTGATGCCCGGCGGAATCGAAAGTTCCTGGCGATTGACAATCACATCGACGAGGGCGGGCCCGTCATGTTGGAGAGCCCTGGTCAGGGCCGGGCGCAGCTCCTCGGGCCGTTCAACCCGTATGCCAAGAATACCGGCTGCTTCCGCCAGCCTGGCGAAATCGGGATTGACCAAGTCCGTGCCGAAGGCGACCAAACCCGCAGTCTTCATCTCCAGTTCCACCAGGCCGAGGGAACTGTTATTGAGCACCACCATCTTTACCGGAAGCCTCAGCTGCGGCAGCGTCAATATCTCGCCTAGAAGCATGGCGAGCCCGCCATCGCCGGAGAGCGTGACCACCTGCCTCCCCGGAAACGCGACCTGCGACCCGATGGCCTGGGGGACGGAGGCCGCCATCGAGCCGTGTGTGAACGAGCCCAGCAGCCGGCGCTTCCCGTTCATTCGCAGGTATCGGGCCGCCCATATGGTGGGAGTGCCCACATCGCAGATGAACACCGCGTCATCCGCGGCAACCTCATCCAAGACCTTGGCGACAAACTGAGGATGGATTGGGGTATGGCCCGGTTTGCCGGTTGCCAGGTCATCCAGCGATTTCCGGGCCTTCTTGTAATGATCGACACACAGATCCAGATGCGAGCGCTTGGTCTTTTCCCGGATCAGCGGTCCAAGCGCGGCCAGCGTGTCGCGCACGGTGCCGACCAATCCCAGATCCACCCGTGCCCGCCGTCCAATCTGCTCGCCGCGTCGGTCGACCTGGATGATCTTCGCGTCCTTGGGATAAAATTGCTGGTAGGGAAAGTCGCTCCCCAGCACCAGGAGCACGCCGCAGTTCATCATCGCGTGATAGCCGGAGGAGAACCCAATCAACCCCGTCATGCCGACGTCGTAGGGGTTGTCATATTCGATGAACTCCTTTCCGCGAAGTGCATGGACTATGGGTGCCTTCAGCATCTCGGCCATCGCGATAAGGCTCGCATGGGCCCCCTCACAGCCGGCGCCGCCCAAGATGGTCACACTTTCCGCGCCATTGAGCATCTCGGCGGCCTTGCCCAGATCCAGGTCGGAAGGGCGCTCGATCGACGCGGCCCCCAGGATACCAAGGGAAAGCGGCGCCGAGGAACACCTGCACAGGGCCACATCGCCAGGCATCACGACAACGGCGACGCCGCGCCTCGTCATCGCGGTCCGCAGCGCGATCCCAAGTATGCGCGGGATCTGGCTCTCGTGGGAGACGAGCTCGCAGAAGTGGCTGCAGTCCATGAAGATTCTCTCAGGATGGGTCTCTTGAAAGAAATCGCTGCCGATCTCGCGACTCGGGATCTGCGCTGCGATTGCCAGCACCGGAACGCGGCTGCGGTGGCAGTCGAAGAGCCCATTGATCAAATGCAGGTTCCCGGGACCGCAGCTGCCGGCGCACACCGCAATGGTGCCGGTCAAGTGAGCGTCGGCCCCGGCGGCAAACGCCGCGGCCTCCTCGTGCCGCATGTGAATCCATGCGATCGCGCCATTTTGCCGGATGGCCTCCGTCAGGCCGTTCAGCGAGTCTCCGGCTACGCCATAGATCCGTTTGACACCTGCGGCGACAAGCGTCTCGACAAATACATCTGCAACGTTTTTTGCCATTTTGATTTTCCCTGACTTGGGTCGATGGGTTCGGATTGGCCGGTGCCAGAGTGGCAACCCTGGCGTTGCGCGGCCTGCCGCCAGGGGGCCGCTCTCCGGCGTCGGCATCGCCGACTTTAGGCCAAGATGCCGCAGGGGCGCTATAGGGTGTTACCCGACACCGAAAATATCCCCCCAGCGAAGCCGGTTCGAGCATCTCTCGCTCGAAGAGAATTCAGGCGTTTGGCGACAGGGATGGATTGGCGGTGGATACCTGTTGTGCCCGAAAAGGCCGGTCCGGGAAAGGCTAGCAGCCTTCCCTTGGTGCAGATGTACCCAGCTTCAACTCCGTGGCCGGGTCTTTCGGTAATGCGGTCTCGTGATGAGCCCGTGTTCGATAACCGACGGAATTGACGCGTCGACTTTCGAGGCCAACAGATGCATTTCCTTATAGAGTCCAATCGGTCGCCCTACCCCACCGCACCCATGACCACCCCCGACCCCGAGCCTTCCGAGCCACCGACTCTTCGCATCCTCAGGTTTGCCGCACTCGCCGTTTTGGCCCTGGCGGCGGCGTTGCTTCTCGCCATCGAGATCGTCGCGATTTCGCCCCCGCTTCACGGTTTCATCGTGGCGTTGATGGGATTCCCCTTCAACGAGTCCTCCCTCCGGAACGCCAAGGAATGGCTCGTGGCGGGGATTCTGATCACTCCGATCCTCCTCCTGGCCGCCGCCCTCTTCGTTGCGGCCTGGAGGCTCAGGTTCGCCACCTGGCGGGCCATGGCCGTCGGCACCGCGGCGATTCTCGGCATCCTCGCCTACCTGGCCCACGACGACCCCGTCCTCACCCAACCGGTCCCAATCATGGATGCGTCCCTCGCCCCGGCCTCGGCCCGCGAAAGCTTCGCCCTCCTTATGACCTACGGGAAGCAGCAGCCGCTTGCGAAGAACTTCCGGGAGCCCCCGTTCAAGAACCCGTACCCCGACTGGAACAACCGTGATCCGGCGAAGTGGCGGGCGATGCTCACCCTCCACCGTGCCGAGCTTGAGGCCCACTGGGCCGCGCTCGCCCCCGAGCGCGCGTGGTGGGACGGACTGGACGCCTATGAGCGGATCGGCGACCTGACCCCGCCGAGCGCGGATTCGGACATCATCTCGTTCCAGGTCATGCGGACCCTCTCGCACCAGGCGATTGCGATCGCGAGCCTGCAGGCGATCGACGGGCACGGCGACCAGGCCATCGACACGCTTCTGCCCACGCTGCGGGTGGCGATCAAGCTCCAGCCCGAGTCGCGCACGCTGGTCAGGACCATGATCTCGGTCGTCATCGAGCGCTTCGCGCTTGAGACCGCCGGCTTCGTCCTCGATACGACCCCCGTCTCGCCCGAGGCCCGCGCCCGCCTCGCGGATGCGATCCGGGGAGGAGACCCCGAGGCCGGCGCCCGCCGGCTCATGACGGTCGACTACGCCTTCGCGCTCAACGCCATCATGAAGGAGCGGGCCGGGGACTTCGTCCAGAGCTACACCTACAGCGGGAGGAGGGCCTGGCTCCGCGCGCCCTTGAATGCCGCTAGCCCCTTTCTCTACAACCCCAGGGCGACCTTCAACACCTACGGAGCGCTGGTCGCCGACCTGCAGGACTTCGCGGGCCGGAGGGAACTCGGGAAGATCACCCCACGGATGACCCGGTTCCTCCAGGAGGACACCAGGCCCCGCTTCAAGAACCTGTTGGGCGACCTGCTGCTTCCCGCCATCGTCCCGGCCATCCAGAAGGTGGCCGAGAACTACTGGAGGACCCAGGACCTGCGGACGGCGCTCCTTGCGCGGCTCGGGGCCAAATAGGGCATTCCTTCCCCGCCGAACCCGCGGCTGGGTTTCCCCGGGCCTTGACCTTACCCCTCCGGGCCCGCTTGGTGCAGGCATGGATTTACCCGAAGACGACCAGGCCTTCCTCAGGGACCTTGTCAAAGCCTCGCGCCAGAAGACCCACCTCGTCGCCTGGGTAGACCGAGACGGGACGGCGCGCCAGACCGTGCTCACCCAGGTCGAGGTCGTCCGCCTGAACAAGATCGCGGGGAGCCTCGGCACCTCCAAGTCCGAGGTGCTGCGCCGGGCGGCGCACGTCCCCGTCCAGAAGCCGACCAAGCCCGCCTAGAGCGGCAGGAGCCTGACCTTAAGGGATTCGTACCCCACCGCCCGCTGGTAGCGCTCCTCGTTCTCGACGTGCTCCTTCGCCTCGAGGAGCGTGACGCCCGACAGCCTCTCCGTGCATTTCTGGAGGAGCGTCCTTAGGAGCAGCCGCGCATGCGGGGCGCCGAGGCAGACGTGGGCCCCCATGCCGAAGGCGACGTGGGGATTGGGCTTCCGGTCGAGGCGCACCTCCTGCGGGGAGTCGAAGGCCTTCTCGTCCTGGTTGGCCGACGCCCAGCAGAGCGACACCCTTCCGCCCGGCTTGACCGTGACGCCGTGGACGTCCGTCTCGACCGGGCAGACGCGCCCGATGTGGGTAAGGGGCGTGACGACCCGGAAGAACTCCTCGCTCGCGTGGACGATCCTCGAGGGATCGTCCCTGAGGAATTTGAGCGCCTCGGGGTGGTGGCAGAAGTAGGCGATGACGGAGGAGGTCGTGTGGATGATCGTGTCGCGCCCGCCGGCAAAGGTCAGGTTGGCGAACCCCATCATCTCCTCCCGGGTCAAGGGCCGGCCGCGGAAGGTCGCTTTCGTCAGCGCGCTGAAGAAGTCCTCGCCCGGGTTCGCCTCCGCCCGGTCGAACTGACGGCGCAGGTAGGCGTCGAGCGCGGCGCCCTTCTTCTCGCCGGGGGCGCCGTCACGGAACACGTGGGTCCCCCAGCCTATCCATATCTTCGCCTCGTCCTCCGGCATGTTGAGGAGGTACGTGAGCGCGCGGGACTGGAGCGGAAGCGCAAACTCCCGCACGATCTCGACCGAGTCCCGGGTGAGCGCCTCCGCAATCATCCCGTCGATGAGCGCCTCGACCTTGGCGATCACCGCGGGCTCCTTGGGCCGGCGGAAGAAGGGCTCCGCGATCTCGCGGTATTCCGTGTGCTCGGGCGGGTCCGTCTCGATCGGCAGCTGCCTCATCGACCTCACGCCCTCCTCCGACGGGATCGGCACCCGGAACGGGGCGTCGGAGCTGAAGGTCTTCCAGTCCTTCGCGGCACGCCGCACGTCCTCGTGGCGCAGGATCATCGGCACCTTCTCTCCCTGGAACTCGCATTCGAGGCTCGCGGCTTCTCTGCGCTTCTCGCCAAAGGGATCGGGATTGGTGCTCATGGGGGTTGTTGCTCCCGTCGGAGGGGACTTCGCCATCGTGGTGGGTCAAATGGGGGTTGGAAAACCTAAAGGTTCAGCGGGATCGCCTTGCGGGCGAGACGGTGGAGAACGCATAGACCGTGCACCGGCGAAGGGGGCGCTCCGGCGACACCATGATGTCGCCGAACCCGCTCACGCTTGCGGCGTTGGGATAGCCCTGGCACTCCAGGCAAAGGCCGGCATGCCGGCCGTACGGCCTGCCGGACTTCCCGACCAGGGAGCCATCCAGCCCGACCCCCGAGTAGAACTGAAGGCACGGCTCGTCGGTCGACACCTCAAGGATGCGCCCCGTCCGGGGTTCCACGACCCTCGCGGCAAGGAGAGGGCCCTTCGGCTGCGGCGCGTCCTGGGCGCGGAGCAGGTAGAGGTCGCCGTGCGCCAGGGGAAGCCCCGGGATCGCATCCCGCAGGGGTCGCGGGCGGTTGAAATCGGCACTCCGCCCCGACACACGCTCCCGGCGGTCCTGGAGCGTCAGGGCGCTGTCCGCGGGGACATACTCCCCGGCGAGGATCTGGACCTCGTGGCCGAGGACGGGGCCGGTGCCCTCGCCCTCCAGGTTGAAATACGAATGGTGCGTGAGGCTAAGCGGCGTCGCCCGGTCAGACCTCGCCTCCGTCTCAAAGACGAGGGCGTTCTCCGCCGTGAGTGTATAGGTGACCGAAACCTCGACGTTGCCCGGGTAGCCCTCCTCGCCGTCGGGGCTCACGTACGAGAGCCTGACAGACGACGCTCCGGCTTTCCCGGGCACCGGGGTTGCGGTCCAGAGGCGCTTGTCGAACCCCCGGCGCCCCCCGTGCAGGTGGTTGGACCCGTCGTTGCAGTCGAGGGAGACGACGCGGCCTCCGACAAGGAGGCGCCCCCCGCTGACCCTTCCCGCAATGCGCCCCACGATGGCGCCCATGTAGGGATGGCCCGCAAGGTAGCCCTCAAGCGTACCGAGGCCGAGCACGACGTCCGCAACGCGACCCGCGCCGTCGGGCATGCGGAGCGACCTAAGGATCCCCCCGTAGCTCAGGACCTCGGCGGAGGCCCCGGCCTCGTTGGACAGCGTATGGGCCTGGACGGCCTCGCCCGACGGCAGCAAACCAAAGACCCGGGAGGTCATGCTTCGCCGTTCGCGGAAAACCTCAGCGCGGCCCGGGCTTGGGCGGCGCCGGCATGGACGGGCTCGGGGTGGCCACGACCTTCAGCTCGCAGAACTCGCGCAGCCCCTCCTCGCCTCCCTCCCAGCCCTGGCCGCTCGCCTTCGTTCCCCCGAAGGGGATCTCCGCCCGCAGCGGGCGCCATTCGTTGACGCCCACGATACCGGCCTCGAGCTCCTCCGCGACGGCGTTGGCGAGCGAGAGGTCCGTCCCGTAGACGTAGGCGGCGAGGCCCGCCGCGGTGGCGTTTGCCCTCGAGACGGCCTCGGAAAGGTCCGAGTAGCCAAGGAGCGCCATGACGGGCCCGAAAACCTCCTCCCGCGCAAGCGGCATGTCGTCGCGCACCCCCCTCAAGATCTGGGGCGGGTAGAAGCTGCCCTTTGCGAGCGCGGGATCGGCCTCGAAGCCGCGATTCTCGGCGACGAGCTCGGCCCCCGCGCCCCAGGCGCCCTCGACCAGGCCCCGCACGCGCTCGCACGCCTTGGCATGGATGAGCGGCCCCACGTCCACCCCCTCCGTGAGCCCGTTGCCCACCCGCAGGGCGCCCCAGAGCGGGGCCAGCTTCTCGATCAGCGCCTTCTCGAGCGATACCGGCATGAAGACCCGGTTGGCGGTCACGCACACCTGGCCGGAGCAGAGGAGCTTCAGCCTGACGAGCTCGGGGGCCACCTCGTCGAGGTTCGCATCCGGCAGGATGATAAAGGGCGCGTTCCCTCCAAGCTCGAGGGAGAGGCGCGGCAGGTGCTTTGCCGCCGCCTTCACGAGCGTCCGGCCCGTGGCCGTCGAGCCCGTCAGCGACAGCACCCGGACCCGGGCGTCCGCGGTGAGCGCCTCGCCGGCAACGGGCCCCAGGGCCGGGAGGATCTGGAGTACGCCCTCAGGAAGCCCCGCCTCCTGAAGGAGGGATCCCAGGGCCAGGGCGACAAGCGGGGTCAATTCCGAGGGCTTCCAGACCGCCGTGCAGCCTGCGGCGAGCGCCGCGGCGATCTTCTTCGCCCCCTGCGCCAGCGGGAAATTCCAGGGGGTCACGAGTCCCGCGACCCCGGCGGGGACCAGCTTCACCCGGTATTCCCGGCCGCGCTGCGGGTGGGGCTGGAGCCGGCCGCAGGGCCTGCGGGCCTCCTCGCCAAACCACTGGAAGAAGCTCGCGGCGTAGTCGACCTCGGCGAGGGCCTGGGCAAGCGCCTTGCCCTGCTCGAGCGTCAGGAGCCTCGCCACCTCCTGTCTCCTCTGGAGGAGCAGCGCCGCCGCCCGCTTGAGGACCTCCCCCCGCCCGGCGGCCGGCTCCCTTCTCCACCGCTCGAAGGCCAGCTGCGCGCCGTCGATCGCAAGGCGGAAATCATCCGGGCCTGCGAGCGACACGACGGCGATCTCCATTCCCGTCGCCGGGTTGACGATCGCGGTCGTCCCGGCCCGGCCCTCGGCCGGGCGGCCGTCAATCGAGAGACCCGGACGGACGCCGAGCCTGGAGAGAAGCGATGGAATATCGTCAGTCATTGATGCCCTAGCGTCCTCCGGTAGATGCCGACCGCATCCTCCTCGGTGACCAGACGGGGATTGGGATCCATAAGGCGGCGGTTGGCAACCGCCTGCTTTGCGAGGTCCGCGAGGGCCGAGGCGGGAACCGCGGCCGCCAGCAGCACCTTCCTTAATCCTATGGACTCTGCCAAGGCGGCCATCTGCCCGGGAAACCTGTCGGGATCCGTGTCCTCCCAGCCGAGCGCCCCCGCAAAGACCGCGACATCATCCCGGATCGAGGGCAGGTTGTGCCGCATGGTCTCGGCCGCGAGGCACCCGGTCACGACCCCGTGGGCGATGTGGAAACGACCTCCGAGCGGAAGGGCGAGCGCATGGACGGCGCAGCACGAGGAATTCGCAAAGGCCAAGCCCGCTAGGTTTGCCCCGAGGAGCATCGCGTCGCGCGCGGGGCGTTCCCCGCCGTCGCGGCACACCGCAGGAAGCGCCGGACCGAGCCTCCTCGCCGCCTCGAGGGCCAGGCCTCGCGCGAGCGGGGTCGCCGTCCGTGCGATGAAGGCCTCCAGCGCGTGGACGACCGCGTCCATGCCGGCCGCGGCCGTCGGAAGCGCGGGCAACCCGTCGGTCAGGTCGGGATCCAAAAGGACGACGTCCGGGACAAGGCATGGGTCCACGACCCCCACCTTGGAACCCGTCGCGGGGTCCGTGAAGATGGCGACCGGAGTCGCCTCGGACCCCGTGCCCGAGGTCGTCGGCAGGCACACAAGCGCGAGCGGCCGCCGCCCGACCTTGCCGATCCCGGCAAGGAGCGGCGCCTCGCGCCCGTCCTGGAGGGTCGCCGCAACGAGCTTCGCCGTGTCCATCACGCTCCCGCCACCCAGGGCCACGACGACGTCTGCATCAAAAGTGCCCCGGACGAGCGCCAGCGCCGCGGCGACGCACGCGAACGGGGGCTCGGGCTCCGTCGCGTCGAAGACGGAGAACCGGATCCCCTGCACGGCCAAGGGCCCCGTGACCCGGGCAAGGATCCCCGCGGCCTTTACGCCGGCGTCCGTGATGAAGAAGGGCCTCGCGCATCCGAGCCGGCGAAGCTCCGCGGCAAGTTCACCGCTCACGCCCCTGCCGAATCGAAGGCGCCGGGGCAGGTTGTTGTCGAAGGGCCTGATCATCGGGGGGTGTCGTGACGGCGAAACAGGCTGCGACCCGGGTAAGGACCGCAGCCTGCCGTGAATCGTGGGGCCGGATGGCCGGGTTGGCTAGCTCAGTAGTGCAGCCTCAGGGTGATGGAGGCCCTGATCGGCGGCCGCACGAAGATGAGGCTGTTGCCGGCATAGCTCACGTCGATCGGGTCGAGGAGCCTCGCATTGAGCAGGTTGTTCACGTTGACTCGGACGTCCCAGCTCTTCTTCCCGTAGAAGATGTACCCGTCGACCTCGACCTGCGCGGGGATGTAGAGCGTGTCCTGGTCGTTCGCGTAGCCCTTGCCCATGTACTGGGGCCCGGCGCCGACGCCCCAGCCGCTCGGGGAGGTGTACTCCATGAACGCGTTGATCTGGAGCTGCGGGATGCCGGGGGCGCGCATCCGCCCTCCCGGGGGGAAGTACAGCGTGAAGTTCGGGGCGCCCACGTTGGTCCCGACCTTCCCGTCGACCGGCGTCAGCGAGGAGAAGGCGTCCAGGTAGTTGCCGGAGGACTGGTAGAAGACGCCGTACGCGGTGGCGTCCTGATAGGTCAGGTTCGCGTTGAAGTTCCACATCTTGTTGGGCTGGTACACCACCTCGAACTCGAGCCCGTTGTCCTTGATCGGGAACTTGCCGCCCGTGATCTGGGAGCCGTACTTCAGCTGCTGGAACGCGTCGGCCGCGAAATACAGCGTGTTCTTGAGGAGGCTCTGCTTGAAGCCGACCTCGTAGAGCGTGCTCTTCGTGCTGAGCGTCTGGTCCAGGTACTGGGCGTCGACGCCGCCGAAGTTCGACGACCCGAGGACCGCGTCGACATGGTCGTAGGTCGCGTAGAACGTCGTGTCGTCGGTCGGCTTGTAGGTCAGGCTGAAGAAGTACGACGGATCGACGACGCTCCTGCTGTGGTCGTAACCCGTGTAGGTCGCGGACGATCCCCCCGCGGGGATGTAGACCGGCGCCGCGAGCGGGATATAGGTGAAGAAGCTGTTGTAGTAGCCGTACTGGACGAACGGCGGGTTCTTCCCATGGACGGAGATGTTGTCCTCCCGGAACCCGGCGGTGAGCGTGAGCTTTTCCGTAAGCTTGATGTCGTCCTGGATGAACGCCGCGTTGTCCCATTCGGTCTCCTGAACGTTGGCGACGGTGCCCGGCGCCGCGCTGTAGCCCGTCGTTCCCGGGACCCGCAGGCCGCCGCCCCAGGTGTTGTTCTCAAACGCGTATCCCGGGTAAATGATCTGCGAGAGGGGCTGCGACAGGTCGTAATAGCCCACCGGCTCGGTCTGGTAGTCCTGGTAGGACGTGAGCGCCATGTACTTGAAGTCGAGGCCGGCAATGACGCTGTTGTCGAAGACCGACACCCTGAACTTGTCGCGGTACTCGATCCTGTCCTGGACCGAGATGTCCTTGGGCACGTACTCGCTGTAGCCGACCTCCTCCGACTTGTTCGAGTGCCCGGAGCTGAAGAAGAACCGGTTGACCAGGGACGAGTCGGGGGAAAGCTCCAGGGTGGCCTTGAGCTGGCCCTGGGCCGCGAACGCCCTGGCGACGTCCGAGGCGTTGATGAGCGCCACGTCCGGAGAGAGCTTCACCGTGTGGGCCGTGGCCGGGTTCACGATCGCGTAGGAGCCGTCCGCCTGGCTGCCGAAGGTGAAGGGCGGCGGGTTCGGGTAGGTAATGATGTCATAGCCGAAATAGGCCGTGGGGCCCGTCGTCGTCGGCATCGCGGGGCCTGCGATGTAGTTCCCGTTCTTGATGAAGTCCTCGGTCACGCGGCTCACACCCGCGATCTCGTTCGTCCTGTCCTCGTAGACCTGCACCCAGGCGTCCACCGTCAGCTTGTTCGTCGGCAGGTAGGTGAGCGCGGCGTAGACGTCCTGCGTCTGGTCGTGGTCGTTCAGGTAGTACCCCATGCCGTAGCGGC
>CAYPXZ010000063.1:0-14555 GCA_964414785.1 uncultured Opitutaceae bacterium | reverse complement strand
GTCGTGGCCGGCCAGATGGCCAAGGGCGTCGAGTTCCTCTTCCGCAAGAACAAGGTCGACTACTTCGTCGGCACCGGCCGGGTGGACGCCCCGGGGATGGTCTCGATCACGCAGGGCGAGCACAAGGGCAAGTTCTTCCGCACGAAGAACATCATGGTGGCGACCGGGTGCAAGATGCGCAGGATCCCGGGCCTTGATTTCGACGGGGTGCGCGTCATGACCTCCCGCGAGGCGCTCGCCTCCAAGGTGTTCCCGAAGTCGATCGTGATCGTCGGGGCCGGCGCGATCGGGGTCGAGTTCGCGTACTTCTACAACGCCTTCGGGTCCAAGGTGACGCTCGTCGAGATGCTGCCTCAGATCCTTCCGGTCGAGGACGAGGAGGTCTCAAAGACGCTCCAGCGCTCCTTCGAGAAGCAGGGCATCACGATGCACGTCGGCACCAAGTGCGAGAACTTCAGGGTCGGCAAGGGCTCGGTCAAGGTGGACCTGGTGGCGGGCGAGGCGAAGTCCACGGTCGAGGCCGAGGTCGTGCTCTCGGCGATCGGCGTCGTGGCGAACCTGGAGGGGGTCCTTGCCCCTACGCTAAAGCCCGAGCTCGAGAAAAACTACCTGAAGGTGGGCGACGACTATCAGACGACGATACCCGGCATCTACGGGGCGGGCGACATCATCGGGCCCCCCTGGCTCGCCCATGTCGCCACGTACGAGGCGATGAGCGCCGTCAACGGCATGTTCGGCCACGGAAAGCCGAAGCGCATCAAGAGCTACCCGGGCTGCACCTACTGCCAGCCCCAGGTGGCGAGCATCGGGCTGACCGAAAAGGCCGCCCGGGCGAAGGGCCTTGCGATCAACATCGGCAAGTTCCCCTTCACGGCGTCGGGCAAGGCCGTGGCCTCCGCCGAGACCGAGGGCTTCGTCAAGGTCGTGGCCGACTCGAAGACCGGCGAGATCTACGGGGCGCACATCATCGGCTCCGAGGCGACCGAGCTGATCGCCGAGTACAGCCTCGCCATGGAGCTCGAGGCTACGGTCGACGAGGTCCACCAGACGATCCACGCGCACCCGACCCTGAGCGAGGCCGTGATGGAGGCCGCCGCGTCCTCCTTCGGCGAGGCGATCCACATTTAGGGTCGCGCCCGGGGGCGGTGCGGGGTTTGCTCGGCCCGGTCATGACCCCCGAGCACGCAGCGCCGCACGTGAACCTCCACAAGCTGGCCCGGATGGCGCTCTTTGGCTTCATCCTTACCTTCATCCTGGCCCGGGCCTTCGTGTTCCTGATCATGGCGCACGAGGTCCCGAACTTTTATTTCTTCCTGCAGGGGACGCACGTCCACCACCTCAACTACGGGATCTTCCTGCTCGCGGCGAACGGCGGGTACGCCGTCTTCCGCCGGCCGGTCGGCCGGGGCGCCGAGGTGACGGCGCTCATCTACGGGGTCGCCATGGCGCTCACCTTTGACGAGTTCGGGATGTGGCTGCACCTGGGCGGCAGCTACTGGCAGCGGGCGAGCGTCGATGCGGTCATCATCGTCGCCGCGGTGCTCGCCCTGTGCGCCTACATGCGCTCGTTAGAGCACTTCGAGGCACACCACAGGATAGCCTCGGTCGTGCTCCTCGTGGCGCTCGTCGGCTTCGCGTGGGTCGTGTACTCGGCGGGCCTGCACCTGGGCGACGTGTTCGGGCCGCGCCTCCACGAGCTCGAGGCCTCGTCGTCGCCCTAGGCCCGGATCTCCCGGAGGAGGCTCGTCAGGTACGGGATCAGCTGCTTCTTCCTGCTGACGATCCCCGGCAGGTCGAAGATCTCGTCCTTCTCGACGTGCGCGTAGGTGATCCGCTCGATCAGCTCGGGGTCCCCCTTCACGAGGAGGAGCGAATTCTGGGTGTTGACGTCGGTGACAAGGAGCGCGGCGAAGGAGAGCCGCTCCTTCGAGCGCAGCTCGGCGAGCGCCGCCGCGATGCTCTTCGCCCGGTTCCAGAAGCTGCCGAACCCGAGCTCCTCCACCTGCGAGACCGAGAAGCGCACGCCCTCCTCCTCGTAGACCTTGTGGTCGGCCTGGACGATCGCCTCGGGGGTATTCGCCTGGATGACGGAGCCCGACGAGAAGATCGCCTCGGCCAAGAGCCGCGGGTCCTCGCCCGCGATCCCGGCAAGCCAGGCGAGGACCTGCGCGTCCTTCGGGGTCGTCGTCGGGCTGTTCAGGTGGAGCGTGTCCGAGATGAGGCCCGACATCATGATACCGGCCACCTCGGGCCCCGGCCTTAGCCCTGCGCGCCGGAACATGTCCCCGACGATCGTGCAGGTCGAGCCCACGGGCTCGTTGATGAAGAGGATCGGGGCCTGGGTGTTCACTGGGCCCAGGCGGTGGTGGTCGATGATCTCGGTGACAACGACCTCCTCGGCGCCGGGGACGGCCTGCGAGATCTCGTTGTGGTCGACCAGGACGAGCCGCGTCTGGATGGGCTTAAGGATGTCGCTCTTGGAGAGGATCCCCGCGAGCTTGCCGTCCTCGTCCAGGACCATGAGGGCGGGCGCCTGGTGGGTGGCGATCTTTCGGCGGACGTCGCTTATCCGGGCGTCGCGCCCGACGGACCCGTAGTTGCGGTCGACGACCCGGTTGATGCTGGAGGCCGTCCGGACGACGAGCGCGGTCGTCGACGAGTCGTAGGGGCTGCTGATGATGCTCACCCCCTTTTCGCGCGCCTTCCCCAAAACCTCGTCATCGACGGGGACGCTGCCCGAGACGATGATCCCCCTTAGCCCCAGCTCGATCGCGCGCAGCTGGATGTCGCGCCGGTCACCCACGATGATCAGCGAGCTCTCCGCCGGTATCCCCTCGCGCTCCGAGACCTTCCAGAAGGAGCGGATGTCCATCGTCCCCAGGCGCACGTAGAGCTCCTCGGGGCGCGCCTCGTCGACGATGTGGATCACGGTCGCCTTGAGCGCCCGGGCGATGTTGCCGAGAGTCCCGTGGACCTGGCGCATGAGCTTCGGCTTGCTGACCCTGGGGATGAAGATGCCGCCCAGGTGGGGGAGCGAGATCGTCCCCACGACCCGCCGGCCCGCGTCGACCACCGGGAGGAGCCCGATGTCGTGGCGGTCGATGAGCTCCAGGGCCTCGGCGCACGTCGCGTCCTCGGGGACCGTGACCAAGTTCGTCTCCATCATGTCCCTGACCCTCGGCCAGACGTCGCTCAGGTAGACCGGAAGCGGCTGGCGGAAGCGAGAGAGGATCGTGTCGATCCGGGCGTTCGAGTTGCCGCAGCGCGCGGCCACGTAGCCCTTCTCCCCGCACGCCTCCTTGAAGGCGGCGTACGCGATCGCCGAGCAGATGGAGTCGGCGTCGGGGTTGCGGTGCCCGATCACGAAGGTGGTGTTGGCGCTGGGCGCGAAGGGCGCGTTCGACATGGGCGGCGACAATTACGGCAAAAAAAGGCGAATTCAAGGAACTCGACAAGACTTTGGCCTGAATCCTACGATGGGGGCCTATGAAGATCTATCTGGACGGCAGATTCGTGGACGAGGCCGACGCCAAGGTGTCGGTTTTCGACCATGGTCTGCTCTACGGGGACGGAGTCTTTGAGGGCATACGCCTCTACGGCGGGAACGTGTTCCGGCTCGACGAGCACCTCGAGCGCTTCGAGTGGTCGGCGAAGGCGATCATGCTGGACCTCCCCCTGACCCGCGCCCAGTGGAGCGAGGCCGTCTGCGAGACCTGCCGCGTGAACAAGCTCACGGACGGGTACATACGCCTGGTGGCGACGCGCGGGGTGGGCGACCTGGGCCTGGCCCCGTGGCTCTGCTCGAAACCCTCGTACTTCGTCATCGCGAGCAAGATCTCCCTCTACCCGGCCGAGCACTACGAGAAGGGCCTGGCGATCGTCACGGTGCCCACCCGCAGGGTGGGCCCCGGGGCCTTCCCGTCCACGGTCAAGTCGCTCAACTACCTCAACAACATCCTCGGGAAGATCGAGGCGAGGCAGGCGGGGGCCCTGGAGGGCATCATGCTCAACGACCAGGGCTACATCGCAGAGGCGACCGCCGACAACGTGTTCATCGTCCACAAGGGCGAGCTGCTGACCCCGGCGGCCACCCAGGGGGCCCTCAAGGGGGTCACCCGCAGCACGATCATCGACATCGCCAGGGACCTTGGCATCCCGCTGCGGGAGAGCAACCTTACGCGCTACGACCTGTGGTGCGCCGACGAATGCTTCCTGACCGGTTCCGGCGCGGAGGTGATCCCGGTGGTGAAGCTGGACGGCCGCGTCATAGGGACCGGCACCCCCGGCCCCATCACGCGCAAGGTCCTCTCCGAGTTCCGGAGGCGGGTCCTCGTCGAGGGGACGCGCATCTGAGGTGTGCCACCCATTGCGCCTCAATGGCGCTTGAGACGGGTCGATTTGGGCCGTAATGTTACTTAGTAACCCGAATGCGCGAGCAGCTTGCCCAATGGGGCGGCTCATGGCACATTTGGTGCATACCCATTAACCGATAATCCATGGCCAACCCGCTAAAGTGCGATCTCTGCTCGAAGCCCGCCACGGTGCACCTAACCCAGATCCTGGACAACAAGGTGCACAAGGTGGACCTGTGCGAGGACTGCGCGCAGGAGAAGGGCGTCACGGACCCGAGCGGCTTCTCGCTCGCCGACCTTCTGCTGAAGGCCTCGCTCAACCCGGACACGACGCCCGGGGGGGTGCGCTGCGAGCAGTGCGGCTTCACGCCGTCCGACTTTAAGAAGCAGGGGCGCTTCGGGTGCCCCGCATGCTACACCGCATTCAAGGGCATCCTCGACCCGATGCTCGAGGGCATGCACAAGGGCATCGTCCACTCGGGCAAGGTCCCGCAGCGGGCCCTCGAGCGCAAGTCGCTCTACGACAAGCTCACACAACTGGAGGTCGACCTCTCCGAGGCGATCAAGGCCGAACGCTACGAGGACGCAGCCCGCTGCCGCGATGAGATCAACCAAGTCAGGCAAGCCGTCGGCCAGAAGCGCTAAGGCCATGACCATCGGATCCCTCATCGACACCCCGTCGGAGCTGACCGATTCGTCGAGCAGCAAGTCGGCCATCGTCCTGATGACGAGGATACGCCTTGCGCGAAACTTGGCCGGGCAGCCCTTCCCGGGCTGGGCCAAGCCCGCCCAGCGCGAGAAGATCCTGGAGGCCTGCAGCGCCGCGGTCACCTCGAACCCCGTCATGAAGCGGGGCCTGGCGGTCGGGGTCGGCGAACTGGGCGAGCTCGAGAAGCGGATTCTCGTCGAGCGCCACCTGATCAGCCGCGAATTGAGCGGCTCCAAGCAGGGCAGCGGCGTCGTCATCAGCAAGGACCAGGCCTTCTCGGTCATGATCAACGAGGAGGACCACCTTCGGATCCAGATGCTTCGCGTGGGCTTCCAGCTGAAGAAGGCCTGGGCCTCGATCAACGAGATGGACTCCGCCCTGGAGGACTCGCTCGACTACGCCTTTTCCCCCTCCCTCGGCTACCTGACGGCGTGCCCGACCAACTTGGGCACCGGCATGCGGGCCTCGGCCATGATGCACCTGCCGGCGCTCGTCATCGGCAACCAGATGGAGAAGGTGGTGCGCGCCGTGAACCAGCTCGGCATGGTGGTGCGCGGCCTCTTCGGCGAGGGCTCGGACGCCTGCGGCAGCATCTTCCAGATCTCCAACCAGACGACGCTCGGCGAGTCCGAGGAGGAGATCCTCAAGCGCCTGGCCGGCGTCCTGCAGTCGATCATCGAGCACGAGCTCAACGCCCGCGCCCGCCTCCTGGAGGCGGACTCCGGCAAGCTCTTCGACAAGATCGGGCGCGCCTACGGAATCCTGCAGAACGGGCACGTATTAAGCTCCAACGAGGCCATGAACCTGCTCTCGCTCATCCGGCTTGGCGTCGACCTCGGGGTCTTCCCGGACTCGAGGCGCTCGGTCACGGACCGCCTCTTCATCGAGGCTCAGCCCGGGCACCTGCAATACTCCCAGAAGGGCGAGTTCGAGGCCGGCCAGAGGGACCTCCTCAGGGCGGAGAGACTGCGTTCCGAGTTTGCCAATTTCACGCGCCCGGATTTCACTTTATCGTCGAACAGCAACAACTGACCCATCGCACCAAGACCCATGTCGCAGGAACCGATGAATAACTTCACCCCCCGCGCGCAGCAGGTGCTGGCGCTGGCCCGGAAGGAAGCTGACCGCTTTCACCACAACTACGTCGGGACCGAGCACATCCTGCTCGGGCTGATCAAGCTGGGACAGGGCGTGGCGGTGAGCGTGCTTCAGAAGATGGGGCTCGACCTGGAGACCGTCCGCGCCGCCGTCGAGAAGCAGGTCGGGACCGGCCAGGAGGCGAAGGCGCAGGGGAGCATTCCCTACACCCCGCGCGTGAAGAAGGTCCTTGCCTTGGCCGGCAAGGAGGCGAAGGCGCTCAACCATTCGTACGTCGGGACCGAGCACATCCTGCTCGGGCTCCTGCGCGAGGGAGAGGGCGTCGCCGCCCGCGTCCTCAAGTCGCTCGACGTCGACATCGAGCGCACGCGCAACGAGATCCTGCGCGAGCTCGACCCCCAGTTCTCGGGCGGAGCGGAGGGCGGGGGCGAGGAGGCCGCCGCAGGCAACCCCCAGCGCCCCGGCGCCCAGTCCGAGGAGAAGAAGGAGGTCAAGACCCCGGCCCTGAAGGCGTTCGGGCGCGACCTGACCGAGCTTGCCCGCAAGGGCGAGATGGACCCGGTCGTGGGCCGCAAGGCCGAGATCCGCCGCGTGATCCAGATCCTGTGCAGGCGCACGAAGAACAACCCCGTCTTGATCGGCGAGGCGGGCGTCGGCAAGACCGCGATCGTCGAGGGCCTCGCCCAGGAGATCGCGGCCGGCAACGTCCCGGAGATCCTATTCGAGAAGAAGGTCATCACCCTCGACCTGGCGCTCATGGTTGCGGGGACCAAGTACCGCGGCCAGTTCGAGGAGCGGATCAAGGCCGTGATGGACGAGATCAAGCGGGCCCGAAACGTGATCCTCTTCATCGACGAGCTGCACACGATCGTGGGCGCCGGCGCGGCCGAGGGCGCCATGGACGCCTCCAACATCTTCAAGCCCGCGCTCTCGCGCGGCGAGCTCCAGTGCGTGGGCGCGACGACGCTAAACGAGTACCGCAAGTACATCGAGAAGGACAGCGCCCTCGACCGCCGCTTCCAGTCGGTCAAGGTCGAGCCGCCCTCCGTCGACGACACGATCACGATCCTCAAGGGGATCCGGGGCAAGTACGAGGACCACCACAAGGTGATCTTCACGGACCTGGCCCTCGAGACGGCCGCAAAGCTCTCGGACCGCTACATCACGGGCCGCTTCCTGCCGGACAAGGCCATCGACGTCATGGACGAGTCGGGCTCGCGCGCCCGCATCGCGGCCCTCTCCAGGCCGCCCGACATCGAGAGCCTCACCAAGGAGATCGAGGAGGTGTGCGCCCAGAAGGAGAAGGCCATCAGCGAGCAGCACTTCGAGGAGGCGGCCAAGTTCCGCGACAAGGAGAAGCAGCTCCGCTCCAAGCAGGAGCAGGCGACCGAGCAGTGGAAGAAGGCCCGCGAGGAGAAGCGCGTCACGATCGACGAGGAGCTGATGGTGCAGGTCGTCGCCGACTGGACCGGGATTCCGCTTTCGAGGATGGAGAAGAAGGAGAGCGAGAAGCTCCTCAACCTGGAGACGGAGATCCAGAAGTCCGTCATCGGGCAGGGTGTCGCCGCGGGCTCCATCGCCCGCGCGCTTCGCCGCTCAAGGGCGGACCTGAAGGATCCCCGCAGGCCGATCGGCTCCTTCCTGTTCGTCGGCCCGACCGGCGTCGGCAAGACCGAGACCGCCAAGCAGCTCGCCGCCCAGATGTTCGGCAAGCAGGATGCGCTCGTCCAGATCGACATGAGCGAGTACATGGAGAAGTTCTCCGTCTCGCGCCTGATCGGCTCGCCCCCGGGCTACGTGGGCTACGAAGAAGGCGGGCAATTGACCGAGTCCGTCCGCCGCCGGCCCTACGCCGTCATCCTCTTTGACGAGGTGGAGAAGGCGCACCCCGACGTGCTCCAGATCCTCCTGCAGATCCTGGAGGACGGCCGCCTCACCGACTCGCTCGGGCGCACGGTGGATTTCCGAAACACGATCATCATCATGACCTCGAACGTGGGCGCGCAGCTGCTGCAGCGCCAGACCTCGATGGGGTTTGCGGCCGCCACCTCCAGCTTCAACGACGCGGAGAAGATGCGCGAGAAGGTGCTCGAGGAGGCCAAGCGCGTGTTCAAGCCGGAATTCCTGAACAGGATCTCGGACATCGTCTTCTTCCGGCCGCTCGACAAGGCGGACCTGACGGCGATCGTCGAGCTCGAGGTCGGCAAGTTCGCCCTGAGGCTCGTGGACAGGAAGATCACCCTCGAGTTCACGCCCGAGGCCAAGGAGCTCCTGATCGAGAAGGGCTACGACGAGAAGTACGGCGCCAGGCCCCTGAGGCGCGCCGTGGAGCACTACCTTGAGGACCCGCTGGCCGAGGCCATCCTGCGCGGGGAGATCAAGGAGGGCGAATCGGTCCTCGTCGCCCGAGACGGCGAAGTTCTCGCTTTCAAGCAAAAGACGCCTCCCGCCACCACTGGCGTGGCGCCCTGAAGAAAAAGACGGCCAACCGCCGTTGAGCAAAACCCCGCCCCCCGTCAAACCGGGAGCGGGGTTTTCAGTCGCAGCCGGGCCCGGCTCCGGTTCTAGTCTGGGGCGCCTCCCATGGGCCCGCCTCGCCTAAAGCTCGCCTGGGCACTGCTCCTGGCCGCCTGCCTTGCGGCCCCCGCGGCGTCGTCCGCCCAGGGGCAGGGCGTCCCCATCCCTGAGCTTGAGAGCCGCAATCCGCCGACCCAGGCGCGGATCGCCTCGATCCTCGACACGGCGGGCTCGTCGGGATGGCCCGCCGTCGTGCCCCCGCTCAGGGCCGCGGCGCAGCTCGCCTACGCGCAGGAGCGCTTCGCCGCGGCCGAGGCGTGGTACCACCTTTACCGCTGGGCGCTCCTCTTCTCCGAGCCCGAGAACGTGTTCATAAGCGGGTGGATGGACGCCATCACGGCGGCCCGCCTCAACTACGAGGGGGTCGCGGGGGAGTACCACCCGGGCGAGAACCCGATCGGGCTCAACGTCTCGCAGGGGCTCAAGGCATGGCTCCTCTCAAACGAGGCCTTCTCGGAGGAGTTCTTCTCTGAGGTGAAGAACGTGGACCACGTCCCCAACATGCTGATCATCCTCGAGGGCCTGCACCACGCGGACCCCGAGAAGTTCGCTAGGTACGCGTCGCTGGCCCTTGCGATCGCGATGGTCTACGACGTGCCTCCGCCGCCCTACTGGCCCCACATCCAGGTGGCGCAGGGGCTCCTGAGGAGAAAGCTGCCGAGCGCCGCCGAGGCCTTCGAGCGGCTGACCCGCGAGGAGGCCCTGGGCCACACGTACTTCAGGCTGGGCAGGCTGCGCGCCGAGGAGCTCAAGTTCGTGGTCGACGCGGCGGCCCCCGCTCCCGAGCTCGCATGGTCCCTGTCAAACGTGCCCTATCCCCTGGACCAGCTGGAGAGCGCCTACTTCATGATCAAGTACCGCGGGGACCGGGCGAGCAGCGACGCCGGGATGGTCTGGTCCGACGGGCCCTACACGCTTCAGGCGATCAAGGCCTCCGGCGGCATCTGCATCGACCAGGCGTACTTTGCGACCGAGGTGGGCAAGGCCCGCGGGGTGCCGACACTCCTCTTCTTCGGCTCCGGGCAGGACGGGCGGCACGCCTGGTTCGGCTTCCTGGACGGCAGCCACAAGTGGCGCCTCGACGCGGGGCGCTACGCCGAGCAGCGCCTGGTGACCGGGATCGCCATCGACCCGCAGACCTGGTCGCAGATTTCGGACCACGAGCTGCAGTTCCTCTCCGAGCGCTTCCGCGCCCTGCCGGCATTCGCCCAGTCGCGCGTGCACCAGGAGTTCGCGGTGGACTTCCTGCAGACGGGAGACCCGGCCAACGCGGCGAGGGCGGCCCGCAAGGCCGTCAACTACGAGAGGCGCAACCTCGACGCCTGGGAGACCCTGATCGCGGCGAATTCGAGGCTCGGCGTCGACGCCCCCAGGCAGGAGGCCGTCTACCGGGAGGCGGCCCTGGCCTTCTCCCCGCGCTACCCGGACCTCGTGGTCGGGTACGTGGACCGGGTCTGCAAGAGCCTGAGGGCGCGCGGCGAGACGAGCCTCGCCGACTACGAGGAGCGGGGGCTCGCCGACCGGCTCAAGGGCGACCGCGCCGACCTGGCGATCCGCCAGGCCTCGGCGATCCTTGCAAGGAGCCTCGCCACGCAGGCGCCCGCCGACCAGATCGCGACCTACAACGCGATCCTCGCCCAGTTCGGCCACGGGGCCGGGACCCTTTTCTTCGACCAGATCGTGGCCGCGTTCGCGGAGCACCTCGCCGTCATCCACATGAGGCCGCAGGCGAGGGAGGCCGTCGAGCGCGCGCGCATCGCCCTGGACGTCCAGCCGGGGACCCAGTTCTCCATGGACGTGGACAAGCTCATGGGGCGCCTGCAGGACTGACCCCTCTGGTCCATGTAGCCGCGGCACCGCCCCCCGTTCGCCGTCGCCCTCGCCGTCCTCCTGGCCGGCGGGGGCTGCGCCGGGGACTACTCCGGGATGGCGGTTATTGACGACGAGATCGTCTCGGCGCCGCGCGCGTCCCCGCCGGTCCGCAACGACTTGGATTTTGTCCTGCTTGAGGTTGACGGGCGACCCGCGGTTAGGGAGAGGGTGCCATTCCTGATCGACGCCCATCCCGGGGTCGTTGCCGCCCCGGGGACCCATGCGTTTCGGGTCTCTATCGCCCCGGTCGCCCGCCCGGCGGCCTACGTGCCCAAGCAGGCGGTCTTCACCGCCACCGTGGCGGCGGGCGAGAGGTATGCGCTCGTCTCCAGGGACGGGTCGCCGTCGCTCCTCGAGTACCGCCTGCCGTAGCCGCCAGCCCCGCATTCCAACCGGCGGTCCAACTTTGGCTTTCCAAAGGCCCCTCGCGCCCGGATCATGGGGCGATGGAAGCCACCACGCCGCGCAAGCCCGCCCTCGGCTTCATCTTCGTCACGCTGGTGCTCCTCGTGCTCGGCTTCGGGATCCTGATCCCGGTCCTGCCGGGCCTCGTCACGCAGTTCAACGGGGGCAACGTCGCGCAGGGCTCGGACTCGTACGGGCTCCTGGTCGGGGTGTTCGCGGCCATGCAGTTCATCGCCTCGCCGATCCTCGGCTCGCTCTCGGACCGCTTCGGGAGGCGAAGGGTCATCCTTATCGCCCTCGCGGGGACCGCGGTCGACTACGTCGTCATGGGCCTCGCCCCCAACATCGGCTGGATGTACGTGGGGCGCGTGATCTCCGGGGCGACGGCCGGCGCCCTGGCGACCTGCAACGCCTACATTGCCGACGTCACGCCCCCTGAAAAGCGGGCCCAGGGCTACGGGCTCGTGGGGGCCGCCTTCGGGCTCGGGTTTGTGATCGGGCCCGCGTTGGGAGGGCTCCTGGGAAGGTACAGCCTAAGGCTCCCGTTCTTCGTCGCGGCGGGCTGCGTCGCCGCCAACTGGCTCTACGGGGCGTTCGTCCTTCCCGAGTCGCTGGCCCCCGAGAACCGCAGGCCCTTCTCGTGGAAGCGCGCGAACCCGGTGGGCTCCCTGCTCGCGCTGCGGCGGTTCCGCGGGGTGGTGGACCTGGCATGGATGTACTTCCTGCTCATGGTGGGAAACACGATCATGCAGAGCATCTGGGTGCTCTACATGGGCTACCGCTACCACTGGACGACCATGGAGGTCGGCCTCTCGCTCACGTTTGCCGGCATCATGAGCGTCGTGGTGCAGGGAGGGCTCGTGAAGCGGATCATCGGCTGGACGGGGGAGAGGAGGGGGCTCGTCCTCGGGCTCCTCGTCTCCGTCGTCATCATGGCCTCCTACGGGACCGCCACCCGGGGATGGATGATCTACGGCCTCATCTTCATCGGCGCCTTCGGCGGCATCGCGGGGCCGTCGGCCCAGGCGCTCATCACCAAGCACGTGCCGCCTAACGAGCAGGGGGCGGTGCAGGGGTCCCTCTCGGGGCTCACGAGCCTGGCGGGGATATTCGCGCCGGTCTTCGGGGCGTGGAGCTTCGGCATGTGCATCGGCGACGACGCCCGCTGGCACCTGCCGGGGATAGCCTTCTACGAGGCGTCGGTCCTCATGCTGCTTGCGATCGTCCTCGCCGTCCGCTCGTTCCGGCTGGACGACCGGGTCGGCGCGGCGGCCTAGACGGCGGCGTGCCGGGCGGCCGCCTCCAGGAGCGCGGCCAGGGCCGGCTGGGGCGCGGGGGCGCTGCGCCAGCCGACCACGAGCCTGCTCTCCGGCGTCGGCCCCGAGAGCCGGCGGAAGATGACCTTCTCGGGGAGGTGGCGCGCCTCGCTGGGCGCCGCGAACGTGGCGCCGACGCCGGCCCGCACGAGCCCGACCCCGTTCGAGCGGGGCCAGACCTCCTCGGCGATGCGGGGGGCCACGCCGCTCGAGGCGAACGCGGAGAGGACCCTGTCGTAGAAGCCCGGGTTGTTGGCCCTGGGGAAGAGCACGAACGGGGTGTCCGCCAGGTCCCTGAGCCGCAGGGCCTTCCTTCGTCCCAGGGGATGGTCCGCCGGAAGGAGGACCCCGTTCTGCTCCCTGAGGAGGAGGGTCGTCGAGACCCCGGGGGAGGGTCCGTCCGGGTGGAAGAACCCGCAGTCGATCTCGCCGGCCTGAAGCGCGGCAATCTGCAGGGCGGTCGGGGACTCGTTCAGTTCGAGTCGGATCCCGGGAAACCTCCGGTGGAAGCCCCTCAGGATGTCCGGGAGGACCGTCGCCATGGCGAGGCCCGTGAACGCGACCCGCAGGCGCCCGACGCGACCCTCGGACACGGCACGCATGTCGGCCGGCACCCGCATGAGCGCCGCCAGGACGGGCTCGATCCGCTCGGCGAGTGCGGCGCCGGCCGGGGTCAGCTCGACGCGCCGGCTCGAGCGGTTGAACAGGCGCACGCCGAGCGCCGCCTCCAGCTGGGCGATCTGCCGGCTGAGCGCCGGCTGCGCGATCGCGAGCGCCTCGGCGGCCTTCCTGAAGTGCAGGCGCTTGGCGACCTCCCGGAAATAGACCAGGTGGCGCAGCTCAAAGGGGAATTGATACTCCCGGGGCATCATTGATAGCCAAACAAGTATTTCCCGTACAATGCAACCCCATGTTATAAAGGGGCCATGCCAAAGACCCTTTTCGAGAAAGTCTGGGACGCCCACTCCGTGCGAAGGCTGGCGAACGGCCAGACCCAGCTCCTCGTCGGCACGCACCTGATCCACGAGGTCACGAGCCCGCAGGCCTTCGGAATGATGCGCGACCTGGGCCTTAGGGTGGCGATGCCCCACCGCACTTTCGCGACCGTGGACCACATCGTCCCCACCGACCAGGTGAGCGAGCCCTATGCGGACCCGCTCGCGGACGCCATGATCAAGGAGCTCAGGAGGAGCTGCCTTGAGTTCGGCATCACGTTTTTCGACCGCTCGACCGGCAAGCAGGGCATCGTCCACATCGTCGGCCCCGAGCAGGGCATCACGCAGCCCGGCACGACGATCGCCTGCGGGGACTCCCACACGAGCACGCACGGGGCGTTCGGCGCGATCGCCTTCGGCATCGGGACGACCCAGATCCGCGACGTCCTGGCGACGCAGACGATGGCGCTCGGGCGCCTGAAGGTCAGGAGGATCGAGGTCAACGGGAAGCTGCGCGCCGGGGTCTACGCGAAGGACGTCATCCTCCACATCATCTGCACGCTCGGGGTGAACGGCGGGACGGGCTACGCGTACGAGTACGCCGGCGAGGTCTTCGACCGCTTCACCATGGAGGAGCGCATGACGGTGTGCAACATGTCGATCGAGGGCGGCGCCCGCGCCGGCTACGTGAACCCCGACGAGACCACCTTCGCCTACTTGAAGGGCAGGCCCTATTCGCCGAAGGGCGCCGCCTGGGACGCCGCCGTCGCCCGGTGGCGGGCCGTGGCGAGCGACCCCGGCTGCACCTACGACGACGTCGTCCGCATCGACGCGGCCGACATCGCGCCCACGGTCACCTGGGGCATCAACCCCGGCCAGGGCGTTCCCATCACCGGCGTCGTGCCCGACCCGTCAAAGGCGACGAGCGTCGACGAGCGGAGCTCGATCGAGGAGGCCCTTGCCTACATGAAGCTCAAGCCCGGGGCCCCCATCAAGGGGACCAAGATCGACGTCGCCTTCCTCGGGTCGTGCACCAACGGGCGCCTGAGCGACTTCCAGGAGGTCGCGCGCTTCATCAAGGGAAGGCACGTGGCGCCGGGGGTGAAGGCGATCGCCGTCCCCGGCTCGCAGGGCGTCGGGCTGCTGTGCGCCGAGCTCGGCATCGACAAGATCTTCCGCGACGCGGGCTTTGAGTGGCGCAACGCCGGCTGCTCCATGTGCCTGGCGATGAACCCCGACAAGCTGGTCGGCGACCAGCTCTGCGCGAGCTCCTCGAACCGCAACTTCAAGG
>CAYPXZ010000062.1:0-15229 GCA_964414785.1 uncultured Opitutaceae bacterium | reverse complement strand
CCGCGGGCGTTCACCTGGGGCGTCACCTTCAGGATGATGCCGATGTCCTTGTAGACGAAGCCGTCAACCTGGAACGTCCCCGTCTGCTGGTTGAACGAGTAGCTCGGGATCGGGTACTGCTGGCCGACGTTGATCGAGGCCTCGGTGTTGTTGAGGGTGACAATCGTCGGGTTGGACACGATTTTCGCGCTGTTGAGCTGCTGGAGGGCGGAGAGGACGAGCTTGAACTGGTCCGCATTGAAGACGGCGGAAAGGACGTTTGTCGTCTGGCCTGCCACGGTGACATTGTTGGCGAGGCTTGTGGCCGTGTTGATGGCGTTGTCGACCGAGTTCCCCACGGTCGTGCTCGAGTTGCTCCCCGTGTTGTTCGTTATGCTGGAGCCCGTCGTCGTCGTGGCGGTGTTCGTCGCAACGCCGTTCGTTGTCGAATTGTTCGTCCCGTTCGTCGCGGTGTTCTGCAGCGCGGTGGATCCGGTCGTGCCGCTGGTCGAGCCGTTGGTGGCGTTGGCGGTCCCGGTCGTCCCCGCCTGGTTCTGGTTGAGGAGGTTCGTCCCCGTGCCGTGCGAGTTGCCGTAGTTGAAGACGCCGTTCGCCCCCTGGTTGGCCGAGATGGCGTAGCCGGACAGCGAGCTCCAGTTGACGCCGATGTTCCTGATGTCGTTGTTCGAGATCTCGACGAACTTCGACTCGATCATGACCTGGTCCGTCGGGTGGTCGAGCTGCTCGATGACAGGGCGGATGCGTTTCATCCGGGAGGGGCGCTCGGTGATCACGAGGCTGTTCGTGCGGGCGTCGATGACGATCTTGCCGCCGGCCGCCGCGTCGACGAGGGACGCCAGGGTCGGCTGGATGTCGGAAGCCTTGGCGTAGTTGATCACGAAGATCTCGGTCGAGACGGGCTCCTGGGTCAGGCTCTCGTTGCTGACGATCTTGATGATGTTGCCATCCTCCACGTAGGTGTAGCCGACCGGGGTCAGGACGACCTGGAAGATCTGGTGCCAGGTCACGTCGTGCAGCTTGACGGAGGTCTTACCCTGGAGGGTCTCCGGGACGACGATGTTCAGGTCGAAGAGCTCGGCCACGTTGCGAAGGATGTTGCGGATCTCCTCGTCGGGGAAGTCGACGGAGAGCGTGTCGCGGCCCGCGGAGTCCTTGCTCTTGGAGGGAGCGGCTGCGGTCGAATCCTTGATGGAGACATCGGTGTCCGCCGGTGCGGCGGGCGCGGGGGCGGCGGCCTGCGCCTTGGCCGGGGAGCTCCCGTCCTCAGGCGGCGGCACGGCCGACTTCGGGGCCGCCTTCGCCTGTGCGTTCACCGGCGTGGGTGCTGCCAAGATAGCAAGCATGGCTGTAAGGAGGAAAAGGCGGGTTCTCATGGTGACTTTCCTGGTTGTATTGGCCTGGTGATTTCGTCGCTTTTGTAACGCAGTGTGAAATTTGTGCCGTCAATCTGGGTCAACTCAAGGTCGTAGTCACTCCCCTTATACGTGACGGTGAAGTGCGTGCCTATTTTTACGAATTTTCTTCCAAACATGAGCAGCGGCTTGCCGCCCACGTAGACCGTTCCGCCGGGTTTGACCTTCGAGACGATCTCCTCGAGGAGCTGGTGGTCGGACATCACGACCGGAGCGCCCTGGGTGCCGGCGCTTGCGAGCCTCGCCGCGGCTGCGGCCGCCGCCGCCTCCTCCGCGTCCGTCAGGTCGAACCCCGGGGGCGCGAAGGGCTGGTTGAGTGTCTCGGGCAAGGCGGCGGGCTTCGCCTGCTTTGCGATTGCGGCCGCCTTGTCCACCGAAACGTGCCTCTTGTCGGCGGGGACGATCTCCGACTCCACGCGCGCCGAGGCGCACGGCACAAGGATGCCGAGGGCCGCGACAAGCGCGCCGAGGGCCGACGGGAGGATGTAGCGCGCGCGCCTCATTGTTCCGCCATGAGTTCGATGTTGAGTGTCATGCCGAGTTGGCCGCCGCGCATCTCGGTCAGGGGATGCAGCGTGCAGGTGATGACGCGGCAGTAGTGCTCGCCCGTCTCCAGCCGCCGGAGCAGATCCATGAGCTGCGGGTAGTCGCCCTGCGCGGTCAGCCCGAAGCCCACGGGAGTGAAGCTCGTCTTCGGAGCGGTCTTCCCGGGCGGCGTCCACGGAATCTGGCGCAGGTCCGCCAGCTTCGTGTTCGTCTCGCTCTCAAGCCTGTAGAAGTACTGCTGGTTTTCGGCCAGCTGGCCGACGCGGATCATCCGATTCGCGATGGCCTCGTTGGAAGCGGCAATCGCCGTGAACTGTTCCTTCAGCTGGTTCGAGTCCTCGATGTTCGCGGCCAGGAGCTCACCCTGCTTTTGCTTGTCGGTGAGTACCTTTTCCGCCTCGGGCAGGAGGTCGCTGCGCATGTACCAGGTGACGCCCATCGCGATGCTCAGGAGCGCGCACGCGACCGAGATCACGTTCTTCCGAAGGAAAAGCAGGACTTCCTCGTTGCTCATGTCTTCTTCGCTCCTTTCGTGTACTCGCAGAAGATCTCAATCACGAGGCGCCCGGACGAGGTGTTGCGCCTCATCGTGAGCAGGTTGACGTCGCGGAACATGGGGCCGAGCACCTTGTCGGTTCGAAGCTGCTTCTCATAGGCCGCCGCGTCGCCGCTCGCACGGTCCGGCGCCCCCTTTACGGTCGCCCTGATCGATACGCCCGTGTCCCTGAAGTCGAGCCCGTCGAGCGCGATCTTCTTCGGCGTTACCTGGCCGATCCGGAGTATGATATCACTGAGCACGGGCTTGGAGGCAACGAAGTCGGCGACCTCCTTGGTCTTCGCCTCCTCCATCTTGAAGTTCTGGTACAGTGCGACGGCCTCGGCGCTCTGCTTCGTGTCCTGGTCGATCTGGCGCTGCCAGGCGTTGATCTGCTTGCCGACCTCGTAAAGCTTCCACTCCTGGAACCCGAGGACCAGCGCGAGCGCTATCGCGATCAGGATCGCCGCACCGTTGACGAAGAACGCAGTGCGGACGACCTTCGTGTCGGGAAGGTTCTCGAAGATCCGCAGGTTGGGGTGCCACGGCGGCACCTCCTGCGCGGCATCACTTCTTTTCGTCTGCGGGGCTGCCATGTTGATCGTTGTAGTGAACCATCAGGCTCATGAGCCCGAACCACCGGAAATCGCCGGCCGTCTTCGAGAGCGCGTCGGGCACAACCACCTTGCGCGACCTCAGCCAGGGAATCGGGTCGAACTTCATCGACGCGATGCCGAGGGACGACGCAAGCGAGCCCTCGAGCCATGCGAGCTTGGGCGAGAGTTGGATGCACAGCACCTGGCCCACGGACTGGCCGGTCTGGACCTCGTAGAAGCCGATCGAGCTCTGGAGCTCCTTGAGCAGCCTCTTGATGAGGAGCGGGCCCATGCCGGTGAAATCAAACGTGTTGGACCGAAAGAGCTTCCTTGCGGATTCCTCGTCCTTTAGGCCGAGCTCCTTCTGTACGACCGGCACCATGGCCTCCAGCCCCTGCGGGATCGGCCTTGATGCCTCGATGCCGTTTGCCGAGATGATAAAGCTGTGGGTCGTGTCATTGCCGACGTCGAGGACGAGCGTCGGGGTCTTGGACTTCTCAAATCCGAGGCAGTCGACAAGGGCTCCGAGCGTCGCGACGCTGCCAAGCTCCAAGCGCTCGGGGTAGATCCCGAGGTTAAGAAGGCCCTCCTGCGCGGCGTTGATCTCGTCGTTCGGGGCTCCGCAGAACACCACTTCCTTCTGGTTGGCCTTGACCATGTCGTAGTCGGCCCCGTCCCCGGCGTTGATGAGCGCTATCGTGAACTTGTCCTGCTCGATGCGCAGCTGCTGGGTCAGGACGTCGGCCATGTAGCCTTGCTCCTTCATCTTCTTGAGCTCCAACGTGTGCTTCCTCACCACGCGCTTGGGCGGGTAGACCCCGACCGTGGCGTGGACATACCCGCTCGGGGGCCGCCTCGGCTGAAGCTGCTTAAGTGCCTCGGTGATTGCCGCTTCGTCGCCTAAGGCGCATTCCTTCAGGTCCTCGACCTCCAAAGGAGTCGACGCCGAGGTCGTTCGGGCCAAAAGGACCGAATTCTCGTTGATCTCGACGAAGAAACCCTTCGTCTTTTTCGAGAAAAACATGGGGCGTTGAAGTGATAGATAGCCCATTACCAATGCCATAACGCACGGTAATGAGACCGGTTTGCGGAGACTCGAAGACTATGACAGTAGGTAATGACCCCATTTACAAGGCGAAATAAGGCATTAATCCCGCGCCCTTAGCCATTTACCCTTTATTCAAACGAAAAACCCGCCGTAGGGCGCGGCGGGTTCGACTCACTTCTGCCACGTACGCTTCTTGTGGCGATTCGACTTCAAGCGCTTCCGGCGCTTGTGCTTGTTCATCTTGAGGCGGCGCTTCTTCTTGAGATTTCCCATAATTAATTGATCCGACGAACGTGCGATTCGCCCGCGGGCCTGTCGAGTGCAAACTTCCTGCGCCAGCCCGGGTCCGGGATCACCCTTGGACCGCCACGGCGGACCACGTGCCCGCCACGGTCGAATAGACCCAAAGGCTGACGGCGCAGCCCGGGAAGAACCCCGCGGCGCACGACCCGTAGGCCCTGAGCTGCATCGCATACTCGTCGGCCAGGCGGGCGAGGAGGGCCTCGTCCCCCTCCCCCTCCCTTCGGCGGTTGGTCTTCCAGTCGACGATCCATAGCTGCCCGGCCGCGGGATCGTGGAGGACCAGGTCGATGACGCCGTCGATCCAGCCGTCCGGGCCGAGGGGAGAGAAGATCCCGGCCTCCGCAAGGCGCGTCCACCTTGTCTCCCTCATCACGCGCCAGGGCTCACTGCCCAGCAGTCGGTCCCATTCCTCCGAGGCACGCGCTTCGAACCCGAGTTCGCCGGCCTTGGCCCTCGACGCGGCTCCATGGGAGTCGACGCGGGCCAAGTCCCCTTCCCATGGCATCCGTTCCAGGGTCTCGTGCCACCAGACGCCGTATTCAAGGGGATCGACGACCGTCCTGGCCGGCACGGGCTCGTCCGCCGACGCCTCGTGGCGCACCGCGCGGGAAAGGTCCGGGAGAACCGCAAGCTCGTGGGGCAGGATCCTTCTCGGAAACGGCCGGACCGGGGCGGAGAGTCCGGATGTAAAGGCGGGGCCAACGGGTGCGGCGGGCGTCTCCGTCCGCGGCGGCGCGGGAGCGGCCGCGGCGGCGGGGGGAATGGGGTCGAGCAGCGACGGATCCAGGCTCCAGAGGTCGGCAAAGCTGTGGTTCTCGAAGGGTTCCGTGGACCACGGGATGACGAGCGCGCCCAGGGGGCGCGTGAGCGTCACGTAGAGCAGCCTCACCAGTTCGCGCAGCCGCTCCCGCTCGAGGGACTCGCGCGTGTCGGCGGCCACGCCCTCGTTGTCAAAGACGATCCGCGGCGACCCGTCCCTGCCCGCGACCATCCTCAGCCCCACGGGCTCGCGCGACCCGATCGATCGCCAGAGACCCACCGGGATCACCACCGGCCATTCCAGTCCCTTGGCCGAATGCGAGGTCATCAGGTTGACCGCATCACCGGCCGGCCGGCCGTAGGCCCGGAACTCATCGATGGACCCCAGCAGGTCGCGCAGCCAGCCGCGCGGGCCGGCGCCATCGAGGCCGAGCTCCGCGGCGCGCGCCAAGAGGCGGGCAAGCTCGTCCGCGAGCCCGCCCTCCGGGTCCACCCAGCGGGCCTTCGCCCCGAGGCCGCACGCCTCCGTCAGCTCGCACGCAAAGCGCTCCAAGGGCTCCCCCTCGGCGTCCGCCCGGTCGACGAACGGCGCAAGGACGGAGACGGCCTCGGCCACCTGGCCGGGCCATCCCGCCGGATCGTCCCACCGGAAGCCCCCCTCCCCTGCGAGCGCCTGCGCGATATGGGCGTCGCTTATGGCAAACACCTCGCGCAGGACACCGACCCATTCAAAGGTGTTCTGAGGGTCGCACACGACAGCCAGGAGGCCGCAGACCCAGGCGTAGACGGGATTGTCGCCGTTGCGGTTGCGCCTCATCTGGAGCGCCGTCTTTATCCCCGCCGCCTCGAGCTCGTCGCGGATGAGGGGAAGCCACGCCGTGCGCGGCGCGAGGATGCAGACGTCACCCCAACGCGTCGCCCCGACCGAGCCGGGTCCGCCCGCCCTGAGCCGGGCAGAGATCTCCCGCGCCTCGTGCGAGAGCTTCCTGTCGGCGGCCCCGCGCCGTCCGGGAGCCGCGAACGCCGGGATCGGAAGGAGCCAGGCTGCGCCCTCGAGGTTGCCGGGACCCGGCACTAGCGCCTCGTAGGGGACCTGAAGGCACGGGGCCGGCGCCCCCTCCTCGGGGGGCAGGCCCATGTTGTGCTCGCGCCCAGGACCAAACGCCGCAGGGAGCGTTCCGTTGAGGACCCGGACCGCGCGCCGAGGCGCGCGGAAGGTCACGCCGAACGTGAGTTTCTCCCCGCCGTTTCCCGTCTCGAACGCGGCCACGTGCCGCTGGAAGTTCCTGATGTCGGCGCGCGCCGAGTAGATGCCCTGCTGGGCGTCGCCCACCATGCAGAAGTGCCCCGGGCGCGGGCCCTCCCCCGCCCCCGAGGGCCATGTCTCGGGCGGCGCCCCCGGCGGCCGGGTGATCTCGACCAGCACGGCGAACTGCTTCGGGTCGGTGTCCTGGGCCTCGTCCAACAGCACCCTCCAGCCCTCGGCGCGTACCCGCTCGAGCATGGACGGATCGTCGAGAATCGAGCGGGCGGTTTCCACCTGGTCCGCGTAGGTCTGCACCCCGCGGTCGAGCCTCCACGCGCGGTAGCGCAGCGAGAGCTCCGCCGCCAGGATGCCCCCGGCCTGCGCGAGCCAACCCTTGATCGGGGCAAAGAGCCTGCGGTACTTGTCCTTTATCCCCGCCGCCGTTCCCTCGGGCCTGGCGATCGAGAGGGGCCCCGTCTCCTCGCGGAAGCGCCGGTCCCACGCCAGGGCTGCCTCCTTGTTGCGCAGGAGCGCATCGGACCCCTTGCCCCGACTCGCCGGCACCGTGGCGAGGATCTCCGCGAGCGCCTCCGGCGACGGACCCGGGGGGACGGGATCCGGCCTGCCCTTCAGGAGCCCGCGCGAGGTCGCCGCGTCCAGCTCCTTTGCCAGGTCGAAGATCTGGTCGAGGGGCGCGTGCCTTAGGAAGGCGTCGACCTGGGGGGCGCCAAGGGATGTGAAGGCCATCGGGTCCTGCTCGAGGAACTCCTGCCAGTGGGCGTCCTCGTCGTCGGCCACCAGGGTCGGGTTCAGGTGGATGCCCATCGTGCTGCCGTGGCGGCGCGCAAGGAGCAGGCAAAAGCTGTGGATCGTCCCGAAGAACACGCGGTCGAGGCGCGAGAGCGACTCCACGTCCGCCTTGCCCCCTTCGGCCATTCGCCGCAGGAGCGCCGAGCGGGCGCGCTGGCCGATCTGGGCGGCGGCCTTCTTCGTGTAGGTGACGACCGCGGTCCTGCCGAGCATCTCCGCGCCGCCGGGGTCGATCGCCATTGCAGCCAGGCGGTTGGATATCGCCGTCGTCTTGCCCGAGCCCGCATTCGCGACGACGGCCAGGTTCACCGACCACTCGCCGGTAAAACGGTCCCTGGCCGCCTGGTCGGACGGGAGCCTATTCATCGCCGTCCTCCGGATTTCCCGGGCCAAAGGTGAGCGCGAACTTGCTCTCCAGGACCGCCGAGGCGACCGGCGCGCATGCCAGGGGCCACTCGAATATGTGGGTGTACTCGTCGCGGTCGGCCGTGCGCGCCCCGTAGAGCCCGCGCGAGAGGTGCATGCCGATCACGCGGAACTTCGCCGTCGCCCGGTCGAGGTCCGCCATCCCGATGCTCATCGCCCTCTCGTCGGGCTTAAGCATCCAGACGTTGCCCGCGGCGCCGACCGAGCGCGCCGCCGCAAGGTAGACGCCAAGCTGGAGCGAGTGGCCGCCCGTCTCCATCCGCTGGGCCGAGAGCTTGGCGTCGCCGCCGGTCTTAAAGTCGACGATCTCGACCGCGGACCCCTCCCATCCCGGCCGGTCCGAAAGGACAAGGTCCATCCGGCCGCTCACCCTGAGGGTTTCCGTATCTGAAATTGAGATACATGCGCCGGGCGGTATCGAAACCTCGACCGCGCCGTATGCGGCGAGCGGAAGCCCGTACACCTTGGCAAGGAGCTCGCCGGCGGCCTTGGACACCTCCAGGTGGAACGAATCCCAGTAGCGGTCCGCAGGCCAGCCGCAGCGCAGGCGCGCCAGCTCGGCCCGCAGCCTCGACTCAGCCGCGACCGGGTCCAAGATCGCCGAGAAGCTCCCCTCGACCGGGGCCCCGCGAAGGGCCGCGGCAAGGACGCGGTGGACCGCGGTGCCGACTGCCTTTCGGCGCGCCCGTGCGAAGGGCTTCCAATCAACCCGCCTAACGCCGAGGACGCCGTCGAACCAGAGCGCGGCCGGGTCCTTGACGCCGCGCTCGATGAGGCTCGCGGAAAGGTGGCCGGGCCTCCTGGCGCCCGAGGGGTCGCCGAGGAAGAACTCGTCGAAGGGCGCCGCGGGATCGCGCCTGCGCGCCCAAATCCTCCCCCATTCGAGAGGCGGTTGCGCGGCCTGCGCCGGAAGCGGCCGCACGGTCGCCAGGCGCTCGAAGGCCTCCGAGCCGGCGGCCCCTGACGAGAAGTGCCCCTTTCCCCACATCACCCGCTCGAGCCAGAGGTTTGGCCCGAGCCGGACCTCGGGATCCTCCTCGCTTGCGAGGGCCGCCGTGAAGAGCACCCTGCGGCGCGTGTCGCGGGCGATCGCGCAGTAGAGGCGGCGCTCGAGCGCGGCGCGCTCGTCGCTCGTGGGGAGCACGAGCTGGAACCTGCCGTGGCCGGCGCAGAGCTCGCGCCTCGCGTCGTCCCCGAGCCAGCAGCTGGGCTCGCGCCGGGCGGGCCAGACCCCGGCGTTGGATTCGACGAAGATCGAGTCCGACCACGCCACACCCGCGGCGCGGCGGCAGGTCGTCAGCGTGACTCGCGAGAAGCCGCTCCTTTGCCCCGCGACGGGACCCTTCTCAGGCAGGAAGGCTCGGATGGCCTCGAGGAAGGCACGGGCGGGCACGGGCTCGGGGGCCCTCGCGGCAAACTCGCGGAGCGCCTGCCAGCCGTCCGGCTCGGCGAGCCTTAGGCGCCCCACAGCCGCGCCGAATAGGCCGAGGGCCTCCGCGGGCGGGAGCCGCTCGGGCCAGCCGGGAAGCAGGAGGCGCGCGACCCTCCCGACCTCGAGCGATTCGGAATCCTCAGCGGCCTCGAGCCGGGCGATGTGCAGCTCAACCGAATGCGACTGGACGTCGTCGAAGAGCCTCTGGCATGCGCTGCGGGCTTTTTCGGGGGCTAGCTGAGTGAGGTTTGTCGAGCGCAGGAGGGGCCACATCGCGAGCAGCTCCTCGAGCCGGCAGCCTCGATCATAGAAGTCCACCAGGGCCCTCTGGATGCGCGTGTCGACCGGGGGGGTTCCCACCGCGCCGATCAGGTCCGCGAACGGGACGCCCCTGGACTCGAGCATGCGCACCAGGCGCGCATGGGCCGAGCCGGCCCCCGGGAAGACGACGGCGATGTTGTCGCTTCCCTCTGCCAGGAGGCGAACGACCTCGTCGGCGACACGCTCCATCTCCTCGGTCCGGGTGGGGCTTACGACGACGTCGGCCCGCTCCGCGGAGCCGTCGCCGCCTATCCAGAGGTCCGCCACACGCGCGCACGTCTCGACCGGGTCGGGGGCGTCGGCCACCTGGTGGAGGACGCCGAGCACCTTTTCCCAGATCGTCACCCACTCCTCGCCCCAGGCGCCCTTTCCGCTGAACTCCGGCTCGGCCACGGCGACCGTGACATCCGGGCACCGGCGCGCCAGGGCCGCCAGTCCGAAGAAATCCGGCCACCCTTCCGCTCCGCCGGCAAGGATGAGGAGCCGGTCGGCCACGGGGGGGGCGCCCGCCTCCTGGCGGCCCGCGCCCGCGGCCTCGTCCAGGACGGGGCCCAGGAAGTAGCCGTGGGAGTCGATCCACTTCGCCATCCCCCCGAACACCTCGCGCAGCTCGGGCATGCGGAAATGCTCCGGGCGGAACTCGCCGCGGATCAGGTCGTCAAAATCCGCCAGGGCCGCCTCGAGGTCACTCGAGAGGCTCTTCCAGAGTCCCCGGGCGGGATCGTCCGGCGCGAGCCCCGCAACGCGCGCCTCGATAAGGTTCCTCAGGATGAGCGCCTGGAGGCTAAGGCCGATGCCGTTGGGCGCGCCCCGCTTCTTGCGCGCAAGGCCCGGCGTCAGGAACTCCACCCCGAGGAAGGCGACACCCTCCTCGACGCACCGCTGCTTGAGCGCCTGGGTCTGCCCGCGGGTCGGGGCGACCAGCATCGAGCGGCCGAGGTGACCGGCCGAGGCCTCGAGCCAGGGGCGCACAATCCCCCCCCACTCGCTTTCGGCAAAGCGTGAAAGAAACAGTTCTACGCTTGGAGCGGTCTTCAATTCGGGACGGCACGCAGCCATCCCAAATTCGCGGTCACTTCGCGAGCACGTACTTCGCCGCGTGCGATTTCGCACGCGAGGCGGCGTTCCTGTGAACGACGCCCGACTTGACGGCCTTGTCCATCGCGGAGAGGTAGGCCTTGCCGGCCGCCTTGGCGACCGCGGCGTCGCCTGCCTTAACCGCAGCGTCAAACCCCTTGTGGAGGGTCTTGAGACGGGTCTTTAGGGCCTTGTTGCGGAGGGTCAGGCGCACGGCTTTGCGGGCGGCCTTGATAGCAGATTGGGTGTTGGCCATGGTCGATGTGAAGTTCGGAGCCGGCCAGAGACTCAAACGCGGGGGGTCGAGTCAAGGGTATTGTGGGCGCATGGCGCCCCAAAACCCCCGGCAATCACGGCGCGTTGCCCCCTAGCGAGCCCTGGGTTCGAACGCTCCATTGCCCTCATCCAGGTACCTCACGCCGTTCACCTCGCTGACCTCCAGGTACTGGCTCCAGGCGCCGCCGGAAGTGTCGCGGTGGGCCTCCAGCCTCCGGATCTCGTATCCTCTTAATGGTGGAGAATCCACGCTGAGGGCCTCCCCGAGGACCCGGCCGTCCATCTTGGCCGCCTCGGACCTGAGCCCCAGGATCCAGAGGACGGTCGGGGCGATGTCGGTGTTGCCCGAGGGCAGCGTGTCGACGACGCCCCGCCTCAGGTCAGGGCCCGCCGCGACAAGGGTGTTGTGCATGTCGTAGCGGCTTAGGCTCGCGTGGTTTCCCACCTTCTTTGCCGACGGGGCCATGTCCGAGGTCACGAGGCCCGGGGCGCCCGTCGGGCTCTTCCCGTGCGTCCAGCGCAGCGAGACCACGAGGTCCGGGGCCTCCGGCGTGTCGATGTGCGCCTCCGCAAGCGGAAACGTCCCCTCGATCGGCTCCCGCGAAAGGACCACGCCCGCCCAGTCCTGGACCTGGAGGTAGGCCGCCAGCTTCCTGCAGAGCTCGGGGTCGTGCGCCCCGACATAGAGAAGCGAGGTGCCCCCCGTGCTCACCACGACAACGTTGCCGGGCTTGAGCCCCCCCATCGCCACCCTGCCCGTGTGAAACCCCGCGCTCGAGAGCTCCGCCGCGACGTCGACCTTCCACCCGATGGTCGAGAAGCCGTGGTCGGAGACGACGAAGACGTCGGTCGTTGAGCGCAGCCCGCGCCGGTCGAGTTCAGCGAGGACGCGTCCCAGGTTGTCATCGCTTGACTTGACGGCCCTGAGCGCCTGCTTCGAGCCCGGGCCGGCCGCGTGCTGCGAAAAGTCGGGCTCGGCCAGCCACAGGAGGGAGTAGGCGGGCACCGAGTCCTTCCAGAGCGACCCGATGAGGGCGCCCGTCGTCCAGGCGTCGCGCGCGACCTTGTCCTGGTCCTCGGCGATGGGGGGAAAGTCCCCCAGGAGCGCGCCAAGCGGGGCCTCCGCCGAGGGGGGAATCGCGCCGCCCTCGTAGAGGACCGGCGACGACCCGGGGCCGTTGGGCCTACGGCTCCTGTCGTGCAGGAGCGCGATCGGCTTCGAGCCGGCGATGACGGTGGCGATCCCGTGGCCGTGGAGGAGTTCCGCCACGGTCGGAGCCGCCAGATAGCGGCCCCCGCTCGCCTCGTCGCCCTTGCGGACATTGGCCGGGGCCTCGATCGCAACCGGCATCTGGGGGTCGATCCCCGGGCGGAATTCCACGTTGGCCATGACGGTGCTCCGGGAGGGATAGGCGCCGGTCGCGATCGCGGTTCCGTTCACCTCGGTCGAGCTCAGGAAGACCGGGTGGTGGTGGGCGAAGAACACCCCCTCCGAGGCGAGCCTCCACAGGTTGGGGGTCGTCTCCGAGGAGACAAAATCGGGGCGCATGCCGTCGAAGACGACGACGACGACCCGGTGCGCGGGGGGCGGTGCCTCCTCTGCGCCCTTGGCCCCAGGCGCCGGTGAGAGGCAGAGCGCCAGCGCGAGGAATGCGGCAAGCTTCGGGAATCCTGAACTCATGGGAGGGGTGATGGGGCCAGCACAGACCCTGGAGGGGCCCCCGCGGGAGAGTCAACGCGCACAAGGGCGCGATGAGGAAATCCCGGGGGCCGCTTCGTGGGTCCGCCTTAGAACTCGGTGGACAGCGTCAGGAAGTAGTTGACCGTCGGCAGCACGTTGAAGCCATTGGCGGCCGGCGTCGCGCCGACGGAGCTTAGGACCTGCACCTTCCTGTCGAGCGCGTTGTCGACCTGCAGCTTGATCCTGACCGAGTGCAGGTGCGTGGCCGGGGGCATCTTCAGGGCGTAGCCGACGGCCAGGTCGGCCATCCAGAACCCCGGGCTCGTGCCGGACTGGACGGGGACGTGCGTGCCGCCGGGCTGCCCCGTCGACGTCTGCCCGTAGAGCCCGAGGTCCGGGTTCACGAGCGCGCTCGAGTAGATGACGAAGGAGCCGACGTACTTGGTGTCGACCGAGGCGAACCAGCCCGCCCGGTTGAGGATAAGGCCCAGGGCCGCCGTCGAGTTGGGCACGCCGTTGCCACCAAAGGTGCCGAGCGAAGCGACGTTGAAGGAGGGCGCCCCGCCGACCGTCTTGTACACGGCGCGGTTGAGCGAGCCGTTCGCATACGCGCTCACCCCCCCGCCCAGGTAGTAGGTCGCCTCGGCCTCCACGCCGCTCATCCACGCCCCCTTGGACTGGAAGAAGAGGAGGTTCGTGGCGTCGTTGGGATCGGTCACCGACGAAACGAGGTTGTTGATGTCGATCAGGTAGGCGTCCACGTCGGCGTTGAACCGGTCCGCCTTGAACACGGTTCCGACCTGGTAGTTGATCGTCTGCTCCTCCTTCAGGTTGGCCGGGCTGTAGGGCGTGCCGTTCGCGGCCAGGTCCTTGGCGTCATTGGGGACGTTCTCCTCGTCCGTCACGATCGGGTAGGCTATGCCCTTGGCGAGCTGCACGTACGCCGACCAGTTCGGCAGGATCAGGTAATTGACGGAGAGGTGGGGCTCGACGTTCGTGTAGGTGTAGTTGTTGAAGTTCGGCTGCTCGGTGCCCTGGTTGACCGGGGCCACCAGATCGATCGTGAAGTTCGAGTCCTTCACGCCGGCCTCGATCGTCAGGTTCTTCACCGGCTTCCAGATCACGTCGGCGTAGGGCTGGAACGTCTTGTTGTAGACGTGCATCTGCCACTGGTAGCCGGGGTTGAACGAGGAACCCTTGGTGTTGGTCGGGTCGATGAACCCGAACTTCCTGGCGTCCTGCGGATTGGCCAGGGCGTACGCGGGGCTGTAGTCGAGGAGGTAGGCGTAGCGGTCGGCCTTCACGTACTCCGTCCAGACTCCGACCTTCTCCTCGAGGTCGGAATCCTCGCCGTGCGCAAGGGCGAGGTAGTTGCCGAACGCCCGGTAGGCGTTCACCTTGATGCGGCCGCCCGGGTCGTCGTTGTTGATGACCCCGCTCGCCTTCGACTCTCCCGCCCCGGTGTTGGGAAGCGTGTTGGCCGAGGTGTTCACGTAGGCCGGGCCCGCGTAGCCCGCTCCCGGGTACTTTGTGACGGCGCCACCCGCTACCGGGTCCGCCGAGTTCTCATGGCTGTCGTTGTTGTAGTAATAGGTGTACGCCTTGTCATCGAGGGTGATGTCGGCCCCCAGCTTCGACCTGAGCCCGATGTAGTCGAAATCCGCCTGCTTCTGCTGGTAGTTGTAGGGATAGTAGTTGTTGTTCGGGTCGAAGGGGTTTGCGTCCAGGCCGTAGTTGCGCCCGTAGGCGTTGATCTGCGCCTGCGTCACCGTCCCGGGGTTGTTGAACTTGATGTTGTTGAAGTTGCCGACGACCGTGAGCGTCGTGTCCTTGCCGATCGGCTGGACGTACTTGAGGTAGTAGGTGCTGCGCTGCAGGTAGGAATAGGTCCGGTAGCCGTCTGAGCTCATGTACTGGTAGGTCGCGACGAGCGAGGCCCCGTTGAGCTGGGGCAGGATCCCGGTGTTCACCTCGATGTTGCCGAGCATCGTGTTCCAGGAGCCCTGCGACACCGCCACCACGGTCGCGCGGTCGGCGCGGGGGTCCTTCGAGAGGAGCCCGATCGTTCCGCCAAAGGTGTTCTCGCCAATGTCCGCGGCCGTTCCCGGGCCGCGGTCGATGACTTCGCCGCCGAGGACCTTCGCGGGGAAGTAGCTCGTCGTGTGGTGCGTCTCGCCGTTCGCGTCGCCGAACGGGATCCCGTCGTATGTCACGTTGAACTGGCCGTCCTGGAATCCGCGCATCGAGAGCATCTTCGATTCGCTGAGGCCCGGCCCCTCCGTCTCGATGTTGACGATGCTCGGCGCAATGTTGGCGATCGTCGCGTAGTCGGCCGTCGGCGCGATCGTGTTGCTGATCGTCTGCGCGCTGATGACGGACTGGGGCTCGATCGTGTCGAGTTTCGAGTCCGTGATCGCCTGGGTAAGCGCGGAGGCCCGGGCCTCCGTGACGTCGACCTCGGTCAGGCGGACGGCCTTGTCTGCGCCGCCGCCCGAGGTGTCGGCCGCTGCGGGGCTTGCATCGGGGGCCGGCGCTGCGGTCTGGGCACAAAGGCCCTGGATGAAAAGGCAGCCAGCCGCGAGGGCTGCCGCGAATTGAACGAGTCGGTGTTTGTGGGTCGTCAGGTTATGGCTCACGGGAGCCATTAAACCTGCCCGCTGAAACAAGCCCGTTTCAACGGGGTGACATTAATGAAAATTTCAGCTCTGGGGCCGGTAAGCCGGATTCTGTTCCACGCCTTGCGGCGCTTCGGCCGTCATTT
>CAYPXZ010000061.1:0-15558 GCA_964414785.1 uncultured Opitutaceae bacterium | reverse complement strand
CGACCGTCATGATGGGCTGGCTCGGCGCGGTGCCGCTCGCGGCCCACCAGATCGCCCTCTCGTGCGCCGCGATGACCTTCATGGTGGCGCTCGGGGTGTCGATGGCCGTCGGGATGCGGACGAGCGCGGCCGTCGGGGCCGGCGAGCACGCGAGGCTGCGCCCGATCTGGCTGGGGGCGACGGGGATGGGGCTCGCGGTGTCGCTGGCCGCGACGGCCCTGTTCCTCTTCTTCGGCCACGCGATCGCCTCCGCGTTCATCTCCGACCTGCGGGTGATACCGGTCGCGACGCTCCTGCTCGTGATTGCGGGCATCTTCCAGATCTTCGACGGGGGGCAGGTGATCAACTCGGCCGCGCTCAGGGGGCTGACCGACGTGAAGGTCCCCGCCGTCATCACGTTTGTGGCCTACTGGATCGTCGCGCTCCCGCTTGGCTACGCCCTCGGGATCCGCGGGAGCCTCGGCCCGGCCGGGATCTGGATCGGGCTCGCGGCCGGCTTGGCCGTCGCCGCGACCGTGCTCGGCGCCCGGTTCATGCGGTTGACCCGCCCGGGCGGACCGGCCGTCGCGTGACGTTCCCCGGGGCCTAGGGGCCCTCGAGCGCCTCGCGAAGGGCCAGGATGATCTCGTCGGCGGGCTCGATCCCCACGCACAGGCGCAGGAGGTCCGGGTCCAGCCCGTTCGCCCCGAGCTCCGCCCGCCCCCCGGGGGTCGTCACGAGGTCGTAGTGGGCGAGGTACATGAAGGGGCAGATGAGCGTCGTGCGCATGCCGAAGCTCGGGCCCTTCGGGAGCCTGAGCCTGTCGTAGAAGGGCTCGAGCTTGCCGCGGAGCGTGAACGAGATCACCCCGCCCGTGGCGCCGGGCGCGCGCGCGATCCTCAGGTAGTTCTCCCGCGAGGCCGACTCCAGCGCCCAGTGGGTCGTGCGGACCGCCGGGTGCGAGGCGAGGAAGGACGCGACCTTGGGCGTGCTCTCCTCGATCCGCGCGAGGACGGCCCCCGTGTTGCGTATCTGAGCGGCGAGGCGCGCCAGGTCGCGCGGGTACGGGGCCTCGACCGAGTCCGCCGCGCCGCGGCGCAGGGCCCCGGCGTCCGGGCCGGCCGGGTTGACCGCGACCAGGCCCGCGATGACGTCCCCCTCGTTTCCGGTGTACTTCGTCAGGCTCGTCACGACGAGGTCCGCGTGGGGCAGGCAGTCGACGCTGAAGGCCGACGCGATGGACGGGTCGAGGACCAGCTTGACCGAGTGCCGGCGGCAGAGCGCCGAGAGCGCGGCGACGTCGGGAGTCTGGACGAGGGGATTGGTCGGCACCTCGGCCATGACGCCCGCGATCCGGTCGCCGCGCTCCGCGAAGATGCGCTCGAGCTCGGCCAGGTCCATGACATCCCTGACATGGATGTAGTCACCGGCGCAGGCCGTGAACTTCCTCAGGATGGCGATCGTGTCGAGGTAGAGCCAGCCGAGCTGGACCCAGGCGGTGCGGCCCCTCGGGGCCTGGAGGAGGTTGACGGCGCGGAAGGCCGCGTGGACCGCGTTCATCCCGCTGTTGGCGATCAGGAGGTCGCCCCCGGCGGTGCCCGCGAAGAGGGGCCCCAGGGCCCCGAGGACCTGCGAGGCCGGCTCGCCGGGGAGCGTCTCCTCGGCGTGGGGCTGGGGGCCGGCCCCCATGGCCGCAAGCCGGTCCTCGGCCTCCCGCGACGAGATGAAGCCGCCGATGTTCTGCAGGTAGAGCTTCGCCCGCTGCGCGAGCTCGGGGGACTCGGGATGGGAGACGCCGTGGACGCCGTCCCGCTCGAAGGGCGCCGCCCCGGCGGCGCCGGCCGACCGCAGGTGCGCCAGGAGGGCGCCCGCCATCCTTGCGGACGAGGCAAGCCAGAGGGTCCGTCCCGCCAGACGGCTCCGCTCGGAAAGCACGGCGCCGAGCCGGCGCGCGAACGGGTGGACGACGAACCTCGGGTAGCCGCTCTTCAGGCTCCCGGTGACCGCGGGGTCCTTCTCCTCGTAGCCGCGCACCGCGGCCATCGTGGGCAGGCTGCACGAGACGGCATGGGGGCTGTCCGGTATCGGCGTGCCGAGGGCGATGGGAGTGAACTCCTGCATTGGGAAGGGGAGTCTTGGCGGGCGGGCGCGCTTGGCAACCGGAAGGTGGCGCCAACCGTGTCATGCACGGCAGGCGCAATCCGCGTTGTATCGGCCCGCCCGCCCCCTATCTTTTCGCGCCGGGGCCGCGGTCCGGCCCCCCTAAACCCACTGAAACATGATCCATGCAATTGCCAGCCTCAGTCCGGTCGCCGTGCTCGTCGTGGCGATCCTCGGCTTCTGCCTCGGCGCGATCTGGTACTCACCGCTCCTGTTCGTCAAAGCCTGGATGGAGGAGATGAAGATCACCCCCGAGTCCGCGAAGGCCAATTCCGGCCGCTTCCCGGTGGTCATGGCCGGGGCCCTCCTGTGCACGGTCGTCTCGACCTTCACCCTCGCGGCGCTGATCGCCGCGCACCCGTCGCACGGCCTCCTGAAGGGCGCCGAGCTGGGGCTCTTCGTCGGCGCCGGCCTCGTGGCGGCCCGCTCGGGGACCAACTCCCTCTTTGAGAACCGCAGCCTGCGGCACTTCCTCATCGTCGCGGGCCACGACGTGGCGCTGTGCGTCTTCCAGGGCGCGATCCTCGGGGTCTGGCACTAAGCCGGTGAGGATCATCTCCTGGAACGTCAACGGCGTCAGGGCGGCCCTCAAGAAGGGGCTCTTCGGCTTCATCGAGTCGAGCGATGCGGACGTCATCTGCCTGCAGGAGACGAAGGCCCACCCGGGCGACGTCCAGCATGTCCAGTGGCCGAAGGGCTACGAGGTCCACTGGAACAGCGCCGAGAAGAAGGGCTACAGCGGGACCGCGGTCCTCACGCGCGTGAAGCCGAAGTCCGTCCAAAACGGGATCGGCGTCGCCGAGCACGACCGGGAGGGCAGGGTGCTCGCCATGGAGTTCGCGGACTTCTGGGTCGTCGACGTGTACCAGCCCAACTCGCAGCGGGGCCTGACGCGCCTCGACTACCGGGTGGGCAGGTGGGACCCGGCCTTCCGCAGGTACCTGAAGAGGCTCCAGGCAAAGGGGAAGCCCGTGGTCTTCGGCGGCGACCTGAACGTCGCCCACCGGGAGATCGATCTGGCCAACCCGAGGTCGAACCGGCGCAACGCCGGGTTCACGGACGAGGAAAGGACGAGCTTCGGCAGGCTCCTCGACGGCGGGTTCGTGGACACGTTCCGCGAGTTCGAGGGCGGTGCCGGGCACTACTCGTGGTGGAGCCAGATGGGCGACTGCCGGGCGAGGAACATCGGGTGGCGGGTGGACTATTTCGTTGCGGCCGAGAAGCTTCGCCCGGCGCTCGGCCGCGCCTGGATAAGCCCCGAGGTCATGGGCAGCGACCACTGCCCGGTGGGACTGGAGATCGGCTGACCCGGCATTTATCGGTTCGCAACCGGGGGCCCCTCTCGCAACATCGGATCCATGAAGATTCTCGTGAAGATCTTCGGGGGATTGGTCGGCCTGTGGCTCGTCCTCCTGATCGTCGGGCTCATGCTCCCCGGGCACTACCGGGTCGAGCGCTCGTCGCTTGTCGCGGCCAAGCCGGACGCGATCTACCCCCTGGTCGGGGACTTGAGGGCATGGAGCAAGTGGGGCGTCTGGTTCGCGAGGGACCCCGCCATGCAGATCTCATACTCGCCGGTGACCAACGAGGTCGGCTCCTGGAGCCAGTGGAAGAGCAAGAGCCAGGGCGACGGCAAGATGACCATATCGACCCTCAGGCCCCTGGAGGACTTTGAATACCAGATGGAGTTCACCGACATGGGGATGGTCTCCCGCGGGACGATGGCGCTCTCGCCCGGGCAGGGCGGGACGACGCGCGTCGTGATGTCGATGGAGGGGGACCTCGGGCGCAGCCCGCTCAACCGCTGGTTCGGCCTGTTCATGGACAAGCTGGTGGGCCCCGACTTCGAGGCGGGGCTCGCGAACCTGAAGAGGCTCTCCGAGGCGGCCCGCCAGGACGGCACACGATGAGCGACCTGAAGGCCCTCATGCTCGCCGAGCCGAGGCTCACGCTCGCGGTCGCCGAGAGCCTCACGTGCGGCAGGCTCCAGGCGCGGATCGGCGCGATCTCGGGGGCGTCCGGGTTCTTCCTGGGCGGGATGACCGCCTACACGATCGACGTGAAGGCGAGCCAGCTCGGCGTCGACCGCGCCGAGGCGGCCGCCGTCAACAGCGTCTCAAGCCGCGTCGCCGAGCAGATGGCGATCGGGGCCTGCAGGCTCTTCGGCGCGGACCTCGGCGTCGCCACGACGGGCTACGCGGAGCCCTCGGCGGAATGGGGCGTCGTGGCGCCGTACGCCTGGTGGGGGCTCGCCCGCAGGGGGCCCGGGGGCGACTTCTCGCTCGCCAGCGGGCGCGTGGAGTGCCCGGGGCTGTCCCGGGTCGAGGTTCAGGAGCGCGTGGCCGAGGCGGCCCTCGCGGCGCTCACCGGCTCCCTCAGGGGGCGATCTGCTGCACGAACGACATGAGCGGCTGCACCTCGGAGGGCGGCGTCACCCAGTCGCTGTAGAGGATCTCGGGCATCGTGTAGTTCGTGTTGTAGAGGTTGAAGTTCGCGGGGTCGTTGCGCTGCACGTGGCCGGCCTTCACCGTCGCGCCCGCGTAGAGGCCGACCGACTTCGTGTAGACGAGGACCGGTGCGACGAAGATCCGGGTCGCGTCCCTCTCGACCTCGGCCGAGCTCGGGCCGGCGACCGCCTTCGCGTCGACGCCGATGGTGAAGCGGTTGGCGAACAGGAGGCGCGGGGTCGCGTCGTCGGTGAGGACGCAGACCGTGTCGACCGACTTGGCGCCGAGCTGCAGCCCGAGGCTCGCCTCGCTCGCGTCGATCAGGACCGGCAGGCTCCAGCGGCCGTTCGGCTTCTTCACCATGAGGACGCCGTAGCCTCCCTTGACCCCGAAGATGAAGCCCGCCTTGAACTGGCTCAGGATCATGATGCCGCGCGCGTTCTGCAGGACGCCGCGCGGGATGGCGGTGGCGGGGTTGGCCATGAATTCCCGGATGATCGCCTCGCAGGTCTCCACCCTCACGACCAGCTCCGTCCGGGGCGTGTGCGAGTCGTCGGCGTGCACCGTGGCGGCGCCCAGAATTGCGATCAGGGATAGCGAGAGCAGTTTCTTCATGGCTGGAATCTTAAACATAGGAGGCATCGGCCCTTATCAAGACCGACGGATTGGTTAAAACACGGTGATGGCGACTTGGAAAGCGCGGATTGGCGCGTGTTCCCCCCGTCCGCCGACTTCCGGCGGCCCTAGTCGAGGCCCCGCGCGGCGACCTGGTCCTCGTCCCAGCCCAGGAAGTGGCCGAGTTCGTGGAGGTAGGTGAGCCTCACCTCGTCCCGGAAGACCCCGATATCCTCCTCGGCAAAATCCCAGAGGTTGGCCATGTACAGGTGGATCTGGGGCGGGGCGGCCCCCTGGCCCTGGTCCTCGCAGCCGAGGGAACTGCCCGTGAACAGGCCCAGGAGGTCGGGTTCGAAGCCCTCGTCCAGGACGTCCTTCGCCGGGGCCCCCTCGAAGTGCACCGCGACCCGCTTCGCCACCTCCCGGATCTCCGCCGGGAGCGCGCGCTGGGTCCGTGCGACCACCTCGGCGGCGGTCCGCTCGAGCTGCGACGGCTTCATCGGGATTCCGCCGAGAGGTCGAACTTCTCAAACCTCTCGCCAAGCCACCAGACACCCAGGACCGCCTCCGACGCAAGGATCGCCAGGACCGCCAGCGCGGCCAGGACCACGGAGGGTCCGACGCCGAACACCCATTTGGAGCAGAAGATGACCAGCGCCGCGGCGCCCGCCGCCGGCACCGCCACCAGGAGGGCGAAAAAGAGCTGCACGACGCCGAAGACGAGGCGCTGGCCGAACATCTCGATCCCCCCGGCGCGGGAGCGCGACGACTGGTACCAGCCCGGCAGGAGCACCACGATCGAGTTGGGCACGATGAGCTGGATGAGGCACAGGAACGGCGCCGCCGACGCCATGCTGAGCGCCACGGTGATCCGCACGCCGGGGGTCAGCCACTCGAGGCTCCCGCCGGCGTCGAAGGCGGCGCTGCAGGCGATGATCGCGCACCAGAGGACGACCGTGAGGAGGAGGGTGGGGGCGAGCAGCTCCCCGAGGGCGAGCCTCCATCCCTCCAGGGGATAGGTCTTCAGGATGTCCGCGTTTGCCAGGTCGCCCCGCAGGTCCTGGCGTGCGATCTGGGGGCCCAGGAGGACGGCGTAGGCTGCGATCATCGCGCTGAAGATGACGACAATCGGCGCGATGACCCCGCCTCCCGACCTGGAGCCCCTCGACAGGGGGCCGAGCGCGGCCGCGGCCCAGATCATCAGCATGAGGAAGATGATGAGCACCCGGCGGCTGAACAGCGCATTTCGCATCGAGAGCAGGTTCTTCCACAGGAACGCGATCTCAGGCGGCCCTTCCTCCGAAAGCGGAAACGGGCCCGCCTTCGCCGGCTTGACCGGACGCTCCTGCGGCAGCTCGCCCCGCAGGGCCGCCTCGCGCACGGCGGCGCGCTTCTCCGCGAGGGCGATCGAGCCCTCCTCGAAACGGGCCTGGGAGCTCGAGACCCAGTAGTAGTGGAGCGCGAGGACGAGGAGGGCGGGGACGATCGCGACGAGGAATTCGCGCGGGCCCGACGCAAAATACGGGGCCAGCACGATCCTGAACGGCAGCGTGAGCCAGTGGAACGCGGGGGCGTCGACCAGCTGCCCCAGGAGGACCTCGGGCATCCCGTGGTCGCCCCCGAAGTCCGATGCGAACGCGCGCAGCCTCCCGAACGCCGAGAAGAACACCGCGGCCGCGTAGAGGACGATCGTGGTGACGACGGCCAGGCGGATGAGCCTGAAGTGCAGGTACTTTTCGCGCAGGCGCGACAGCGCCAGGTTCGTCCCGCTCAGGTGGAGGTCGAAGGTCGATAGGATGACCCACCATCCGACAACCCGGATCGCCCGGTGGCCGCCGAGGTAGCCGGACCGGTTGAAGAAGAGGGCGATCAGGACCGAGGTGAAGAGGATGGCGAACTGCGCGCTGAGCAGGCGGAAGTGGATGAGCGCCTTGCGGGTGATGGGGGCGGGGAACAGGAAGGCGATCTCCGCCTCGGTGAACCGCAGGCCCGGCTTGTCGGCCGGGGCGATCCATGCGAACGCGATCCGGCCGAGGGCCAAGAGGCAGAGCGCCGCGCAGATCAGGGCCGTTGCCGCCGTGCCGACGCCGGAGATGGCCTGGGCCGCGATGGCCGAGGACGGACCCGGGGCGTAGGTCCTGCGGATGAGGAAAAACCAGAAGTACGCGACGGCCGCGCCCGTGCCGATCAGGTACTTCGGCTGGCGAAGCCGGCTCACCCGCTGGACCGCGAGGTTCAGCAGCGAGTGGAGCCGCAGGTAGAGGAGCGCTCTGAACATGGGTGCCCCTTCCCGTCAGCTTTCCGACCCGCCGGTCGCCCTTATGAACACCTCCTCCAGGCTCACGCCGGCCTCGCCGTTGCTGAACTGGGCCGAGACCTCCGAGAGCGTGCCGTCGGCCACCTTCTCGCCCTTCTTGAGGATGAGGACGTGGGTGCACACCTCCTCGAGCAGGTGCAGGAGGTGGGAGCTGAGGACGATCGCGGCCCCGTCCCTCGCGCGGCGCACGATGGAGTCCTTCATCCTTCGGATCCCCAGGGGGTCGAGCCCGGTGAGGGGCTCGTCGAAGAACATGACCTTGGGCGAGTGGAGGAGCCCGCACGCGATGACGAGCTTCTGCTTCATGCCGCGGGAGAGCTCGCCCGGCAGGACGCCGGCCTTCTCGGAGAGCTCGAGCTCCTGCAGGAGCGGCGTCGCGAGGGCCTCGTGGTTGGCCACGCCGTAGATGCGGGCCACGAACGCCAGGTGCTGGCGGACCGTGAGGTACTCGAAGAGCCGGGGCTCGTCCGGGAAGAAGGCGAGGTCGCGCTTCGCGCCCACGGGATCCTGCGCGAGGTCGTGGCCCGTGACCTGAACCCTCCCCGAGGTGGGGGGGATGATCCCGGCCAGGCACCGCAGGGTCGTCGTCTTGCCGGCGCCGTTCGGGCCGACGAGCCCGAGCACCTCGCCGGGCCCCACGGAGAACGTCAAGTTCCGCACAGCCGTGAAGTTGCCGTATTTCTTGGCGAGGGACTCAACCGCGATCATTGCGCCCGAACCTGCAGGCGCGCGGCCCCGGGGGCAAGATCATCGGGGAAAATCGGGTAACCAAGCCGGCTTCGGAGCGTCTTGTCCCCCGATGAAACCCTCCTTCCTCGCATCCCTCTCGCTCCTTTCCCTCGGCCTTGCGCTCACCCTGGCACCGGCCCGGGCCGACGACGCCGCGACTCCCCCCGTGCCGCCCCCGGCCCCGGCCGCCGCCCCCACCAGCCCCGCCGACGGCGCGGCGCAGCCCCGCCAGAGGCACCGCCGGCCCGGGTTCGAGCTCGCCGAGCTCACCCAGAAGCTCTCCCTGACGGCCGACCAGCAGAAGACGGTCGGGGCCATCATCGCGACCTCAAGGACGCAGATGAAGGAGCTGCGCGGCGACGACTCCCTCTCCAAGGACGACAAGCGCCAGAAGATGAAGGCCATCATGGACACGTCGAAGACCCAGATCCGCGCGGCGCTGACCACGGACCAGCAGAAGCTCTTCGACGCGCTTCCCGCCAACGGCGGGCGGCCGTCCGCCCCCCCGGCGGACTAGCCCCCGCCGGCGGGCGCGCCCGCCCGATTTTTCGCGTGCGTTCACGCGCGAAAGCGTCATCCCTGCCCGGAGCCAGATGACCATCGGCGCGCTCTTCATCCTCATCCTCCCGGTCTTTGCCCTGATCGCGGTCGGCGTCGCGCTTCGGCGCCGCCACTGGATCGAGGGGGCGGCCGAGACGAGCATGATCCGGCTCGTCGTCCAGGTGTGCATGCCGTGCCTCGTGTTCGACACGATCATCGGCAACAGCTCCCTGCGCGAGCCGGCCAACCTGATCCTGCCCCCGGTCGCGGGCTTCGTGACGACCGCGGGCGGCTTCGGCGTCTCCTACCTGGTGGGCCGCTGGATCGGCCTCGCCAAGGGCACGGGCCTGAGGACCTTCGCGCTTGCGGCCGGGATCTGCAACTACAGCTACCTGCCGCTGCCCATCGTGGGCGGGATCTGGGGCGAGAAGGCCCAGGGGGTCGTGCTCGTCCACAACATGGGGGTCGACCTCGCGCTCTGGTCCGTCGGCCTCCTGGTCCTGACGGGGGCCTCCCCCCTCGAGGGGTGGCGACGGATCGTCTCGCCGATGCTCCTCACGCTCGTCGGCGCCATCGCGGTCAACCTCCTGGGCCTTGCACCGTACGTGCCGGGCTTCGTCCGGTCGATGGCGCACTCGCTCGGCGTCTGCGCGGTCCCGATCGGCGTGGTCATGACGGGGGTCAACCTGGCGGGGTTCCTGGACGAGCCCTCGAAGCTCCTCCACCGCAACGTGGCGCTCGGCGCCTGCGCCGTGCGCCTGGGGATCCTTCCCGCGCTCATGCTCGGGTTCGCCTGGCTCCTTCCGTGCTCGGTGGAGCTCAAGCGAGTCCTGGTCGTCGAGGCAGCCATGCCGGCCGCCGTGTTCCCGATCATTGTCGCCCAGTACTACGGCGGCCAGCCCCTGACGGCGGTCCAGGTCGTACTCTCGACCACGGCGGCGGGCCTGGTCACCTGTCCCCTGTGGATCCGCGCGGGGCTCGCGTGGCTGGGGCTCACCTAGGCTTCGCAATCCGCCGGGTTTTGTGCCACGGTTGCGGGATGTCCCGCAGAATATTCCTGACCGCCCTCGCGGCGCTAGCCGTGGCCCTTTCGGCCCGCGCGGGCGACACGCCCGCGGCCCCGTTCGAGCAGCAGCTCGCCGACGCCACCAAGTCGGCGAAGGTCACCGTCGTCCACCTGTGGGCGCCCTGGTGCGGCAACTGCCGCTCGGAGCTTTCCGGAGGAGCGTGGAGCCGGTTCATCGACGAGAACCCCGACGTCAACTTCGTGTTCGTCACCGTGTGGAACCCGACCGACGGCCGCGCCGTCCTCGAGAAGAACGGCGTGGGAGCCGAGAGGAACTTCCAGCTGCTCCTGCACCCGAACGGCTCCAGGAAGAAGGGCGAGCAGATGAAGGAGCTCCTGGGGATGCCGGTCACGTGGATCCCGACGACCTGGGTATACAAGGACGGCCGCCTTCGCTATGCACTCAACTACGGGGAGCTCAGGTTCCCGATCCTCAAGCAGCTGATCGCGGATTCCGCCGACAGCTGGGACCGCTGAGGAGCCCCCATGGGAACCAGCGTCGCATTCATCGGAACGGGGGTCATGGGCCGGAGCATGGCCGGGCACCTCATGGCCGCGGGCCACACGCTCCACGTCTTCAACAGGACCCGCGGGAAGGCCCAGCCGCTCGTCGACAAGGGCGCCGTCTGGCACGCTTCCGCGGGCGAGGCGGCCTCCGCCGCCGATGTCGTCGTGACGATGCTCGGGTTCCCACGCGACGTGGAGGAGACCTACCTGGGAGCGCGCGGCATCGTCGAGAGGGCGAGGAAGGGGGCGCTCCTGGTCGACATGACGACCTCAAGCCCGCTCCTCGCCCGCAGGATCGCCTCCGAGGCTTCGGCCCGGGGGCTCGAGGCGCTCGACGCCCCGGTCTCCGGCGGCGACATCGGCGCCCGGGAGGCCAGGCTCGTGATCATGGTCGGGGGCGCCGAGGCGGCCTTCGAGCGGGCGCGCCCGCTCCTTTCCGCGATGGGAAAGAACATCGCCCTGCAGGGTCCGGCCGGTGCGGGCCAGCACTGCAAGATGGCCAACCAGATCGCGTGCGCCGTCGGCATGGTGGCCTGGGTCGAGGCGCTGGCCTACGCGAAGCGCGCGGGGCTCGACCCGTCGCGGGTCCACGGGAGCATCAGCGGCGGTGCGGCCGGCAGCTGGGCCATGACAAACCTGGGGCCGCGGGCCCTCTCGGGGGACTTCGCACCGGGCTTCTACGTGAAGCACATCCGCAAGGACATCGGGATCGCGATCGCCTCCGCCGAGGAGATGAAGCTCGACCTGCCCGGCCTTGAGTGCGCGCGCATCCTCTACGACCGCGTCGCCGCGGCCGGGTGGGAGGAGTTCGGGACCCAGATCCTCTACCGGCTCTACACCGAGCTCTAGGCGGGCTTTCCCGCGTCGTCGGGCGGGGGCGTGAACCCCCGGCGCATGACGTTCTCGGCCACGACGCGCGGGAACAGGAAGTTCTCGAGGTAGCCCTTGCCCCCCGCCTTCGTCCCGCCGCCGGACATGCCGAAGCCGCCGAAGGGGTGGCGCTCGACGATGGCGCCGGTCACCCCCCGGTTCAGGTAGAGGTTGCCGACCCGGTACTCGTTCTGGGCCCGCTCGAGCGCGCTCGGGCTCCGGGAGAAGAGGCCCCCGGTCAGCGCGTACTCGACGTCCATCGCGATCCGGAAGGCCTCGTCCAGGTCCTTCGCCCGCAGGATGGCGACGACGGGCCCGAAGACCTCCTCGCGCGCGATCCTGTCCGAGGGCGAGACGCCCGTGAAGACCGTGGGGGGGACGTAGGTCCCCGCCTCGGCGAGGCCGGCCGGCAGGGTCGACTGGAACGCGAGCTTCGACTCCTTCTTCCCGGCTTCGATCATCCCCAGGATCTTGTCGCGGGCCTCGGCGTCGATGACGGGGCCTACCACCGTCCCCGGCTCCGCGGGGTCGCCGACCGGGATCGAGGCGCACGCCTCGACGAAGCGCTTGACGAAGTGGTCGTGGACCCCGTCGAGCACGACGAGCCGCGAGAGCGCCGAGCATTTCTGGCCCGAGAAGCCGAAGGCGCTGTAGAGGGCCGCGGGAATCGCCTCGTCCAGGTCCGCGTCGTTGTCGATGATCAGGGCGTTCTTGCCGCCCATCTCGCAGACGACCTTCTTCAGGTTGGCCTGGCCCGGGAGCGTCCTGCCCGCGGTCTCCCAGATCCTGCACCCGACCTGGCGCGATCCGGTGAACGCGACGAAGTCGATGCCGGGGTGGGCGACCAGGTGGGCGCCGACGTCCTCGCCCATGCCGGGGACGAAGTTGAGGACCCCGGGCGGGACTCCCGCCTCGGCGAGGATGTCCATGAGCGCCGCCGCGATCACGGTCGTCTGCTCGGCGGGCTTCATGACGACGCAGTTGCCGGCGACGAGCGGGGCGACCGTGAGGCCGCAGAGGATAGCCAGGGGAAAGTTCCACGGCGCGATGGCGACGCCGACGCCGCGGGCCGTCCAGAGGTGGACGTCGCGCTCGCCGGGGGTCGCCTGCGTGACGCGGACGCGCCCGAGCTCGCGCATCTCGCAGGCGTAGAACCGGCAGAAGTCGATGGCCTCGGAGATGTCGCCGTCGGCCTCGATCCAGGGCTTGGCCGCCTCGTAGACCTCGAGCGCATTGAGCTCGAAGCGCCGGGCCTCCATGAGCGAGGCCGCCCGGTCGAGGATGTCGGCGCGCTCGGAGGCCGGTTTCGCGGCCCACGCGGGCCATGCGGCGCGCGCCGAGGCGACCGCCAGGTCGGCGTCGGCCACGGTGGCCCGGGCCCAGTGCCCCACGACCTGCGACGTCCTCGCGGGGTTGACGGAGGCGACCATCTCGCGGTCGGAGATCTTCCTTCCCGCGATCACGATCGGGTGCCTGCGGCCGAGGCCGCCCGCGACCTTCGCCAGGGCGTCGCGCATCCTCGCGCGGTTCTCCTCCAGGTTGAAGTCCGTGTTGGGCGCGTTGCGGAACGCGGGCGCCGGGGGCGCCGGCGGGGCGGGAGGCAGGGCCGCGAGGAGGTCCACCGGGTTTCGCAGGAGCACCTCGCGCGAGGCGCCTCCGACGTCCTTCGCGCGCAGGAATCCCTCGTTGGAGGTGTTCTCAAGGAGCCTGCGGACAAGGTACGCCATCCCGGGCAGGAGGTCGCCCACAGGGCAGTACTCGCGCACCCGGTGGCCGGTTGCGATGAGGGCGGCCTTGAGCTCGTCGGCCATGCCGTAGAGCGCCTGGAACTCGTAGGCGCGCGGGTCGACCCCGAGGCGCTCGGCCCGGGCGATCGCGTGCGCGCACGAGCGGACGTTGTGGGAGGCGAAGGCCGGCGAGACGATGTCCGCGTTCTCCAGGAGGAGCACCGTGAGCTTCTCGTAGTTGGCGTCGCTCTCGGGCTTCTCGGACCAGACCGGCACCGGCCAGCCGCGCTGGCCGGCGAGCGTCGTCTCAAAGTCCCAGTACGCGCCCTTCACGAGGCGCACGACGATCGGGCGCTTGGCCTTTCTCGCCCAGGCGAGCAGCCCCCGCAGGTCCTCCTCGCAGTCGCGCAGGTAGGCCTGCACCGCGATCCCGACGGCCGGGCCCTCGCGGAACTCGTCCTCGGAGAGGATGGACCGGAAGAGGGCGAGGGTCAGGTTCTTCAGGGCATAGCTCTCCATGTCGAAGTTGACGAACGCCCCGATCTCGCGGGCCTTGCGCAGGATGGGGCGCAGCCTCTCCTTCAGGGCCGCGATCGAGCGCTCGGGGTTGGTCGGCAGGACCTCGGGGGTCAGGGCCGACACCTTCATCGACAGGTTGAGCCGGGGCAGGGGACCCTTGGGGCCCTGGTCGCTGAAGCAAGGGGCGCCGGACTGCGCCGCGGCCTTGCCGACCGTGTCCAGGACGTCGAGGTTCCTCTTCAGGAAGGCATCCGCCTCGAGCTCGCTCACGACCGTCTCCCCGAGGAGGTCTATCGTCGTGGCAATCCCCGAGGCCGCGTTGCTCCGGAACCTCTTTACCAGGTCGGCCGGGGTCGCACCCGCGACGAACTGCCCCGCCATGGAGGTCACGTTGGCCTTCACGGGGCCGGCGACCATCGCCGGCGCAAAGGAGGCCGCCATGAGCCCGGTCTTCATCGCCGGGCTCAGCTCAACCGCCTTGTCCCCAAGGTATTCGCGAAGGTGGCGGACGATCTCCGACGACGAGTCGAGGGACGGCAGGACGTCGACGAAGCGGAACAGCTGGGCCTTGAAGGCCGGGTCCTTCATCGACCATTCCATGATGCGGGCATAGGCCCCCTTCTTGGAGAGGATCCCCGGCGTGGGATGGGCGTCCATGAGCCCAAAGAGGCGCTCACCCAGCGAGCGGACCTTTGCTTCAATCTGGGGGTCGGGAGGCAGGAATGGTGCGTCGGATTTCACGCGCAACGGGGTTCGTCACTCATGCCCCAAAGCGTCATAGCTGCGCTAAGAGTTTGCAAGGGTCCCAGACACCGTGAGAAGGATTGAACGAGCGCTTATTTACCCGGTAAGCGCCTGAGCCAGGGCCTCGATACCCCTCTCCCAACTCCATGATAACCCGACACACCCGTACGCATTGGCTCCGCGCGACCTGCGCGGCCCTTGCCCTGACCCTCCTTGCCTGCACGCCGGGCATGTTCGGCGCCGAGGCCAAGCCCGCCGACCCGACGCTCGAGCAGCGCGTCGCGGACCTTGAAGCCTACGTCAACAACGGTGCCCGGACGGCGGACGTCGCCTCCAAGGTGGCGGGCCCCGGGCCGGGGCACAACGCGTGGATGATGACGAGCTCCGCGCTCGTCCTTTTCATGACGCTTCCCGGGCTCGCGCTCTTCTACGGCGGGCTCGTGCGCCGCAAGAACGTCCTGTCGGTCCTCGGCCAGTGCTTCGGGATCGCGGGCCTGGTGACGATAATCTGGTGGATGGTGGGCTACAGCCTGGTCTTCGCCCCGGGGACCCCGTACCTCGGCGGCCTCAAGTACGCCTTCCTGCGGGGCGTCACCTCCGCGCCGAACCTGGATTACGGCGCCTGGGTCTCGCACAACGTCTTCGCGATGTACCAGCTCATGTTCGCGATCATCACCCCGGCCCTCATCGTCGGCGCGGTCGCCGAGCGCATCAAGTTCACGTCGGTGCTGGTCTTTGTCGGCATCTGGATGTTCGCCGTCTACTTTCCCCTGGCGCACATGGTCTGGGGCGTCGACGGACTGCTCAACGGCGCCGGCAACCCGGCCGCCCGGGTGAGCGCCCTCGACTTTGCGGGCGGCACCGTGGTCCACATGTCGTCGGGCTGGTCGGCCCTCATCCTCTGCATGATCGTGGGCCCGAGGCTCGGGTTCAAACGGGAGATGATGCCCCCCCACAGCACGGTGCTGTGCATGGTCGGCACGGGGATGCTCTGGGTCGGCTGGTACGGGTTCAACGCAGGCTCGGCGCTCGGGGCCGACACGATCGCGGCGAACGCGTTCACGACGACGACTCTCGCGACCGCGGTCGGCTCGTTCACGTGGGGCGCCCTCGAGTTCATCATCAAGAAGCACGCCTCGATCCTTGGCTTCTGCTCGGGCGCGGTCGCGGGCCTGGTCGTGATCACCCCGGCGACCGGATTTGTCGACCCGACGGGTTCGGTCATCATCGGGCTTTTTGCCGGCGCCGTGCCGTTCGTCTTCTGCGTGAAGCTGAAGGCCGTGTTCGGCTACGACGACGCGCTCGACACCTTCGGCGTCCACGCCGTGGGCGGCACGA
>CAYPXZ010000060.1:0-16210 GCA_964414785.1 uncultured Opitutaceae bacterium | reverse complement strand
CGACGGGAATCCCGGCCAAAGCGGCGCAAGCCGCTTAGACCGGGAGGATGTCAAGTCGCTAAAAACCCTCTCGAGGAAGTGCTGGAATTTCATGGCGCTGGGACTGGCCCCAAGACCCGAATGCTTATGCCACTCGAGCAGAATTGGGAATCGGATTCGGCGCAAGGACCCCAATCGGGGCATCCGCGCCTAGGCCGTGAGTCTGTTGCTCGTCAATCCTGCCAATTCTCAACCCTCAAACCAGGTACACGACTAAACTCTCTGACGTTCCGAGTGATGACCGTAGCCCCAAGTCGAAGAGCCTGAGCCGCAATCAGCGTGTCCATTGGCCCAATCCCGACACCGAGAGATTCGAGGTCGTGGCGGATCGCAGCATAGTGCGTGCTGTCGTCGCAAGTAAACGGTTCGACGGGGAGCGATTGGGCGAGCTCAGCTAGCTTCAGTCGCGCATGTGCGTTGGTCCCCTTTGTCACACCAAACTCCCGTTCGGCAAGAACGATCACAGATAGACAAAGCTCCCCAAATGCCTCGGCCATCTTTGCGTTAAGCTTGGGACTATCTCCGCGCATGTAGGCGGAAACCGCATTCGTGTCGGGCAGGTACGTCATCACTACTCCCTTGGAATGTCTGGGGTGGTATGCGGCGGAACATCGACAAGGTCCGGGCAGGATCCGGCGAGCGCGATGAACCGCTTGCGGCGTGTTTCGTAGTCGGTGCTAAGCGGTTCGAGCAACACTCCCCCGGTCGAAGTTCGCGACACTGCTGCTTCATTACCTGGGAGCCTGAATTCGCGAGGTAGTCGTGCCGCCTGTGAGCCGCCGTGGCGGAAGAGCTTCGCGCGTTTAGTTAATGAAGGCATATCTACATGTAGATACGAGTAGCCGACTATTTCAAGAATTCCAACTTCTAACGTTGGGAAATGGTGAATCTCAATGAGGACCCCGGCTAGGTCACCTCTTAGTCGGGCGAGTCGATGTCCACGAGAACCTCCATCCAGGAAACAATATGGATCTCAATTTCGCGTATCGCTCTCGTTCCCAAATAATCCTCCAATTCAGGAAGCGGGCTCACATAGCCACCAACTCGCAATGCCCCTCCTCCTCACCGGCTTCACCCCATTCGGAAGCCACGCCACCAACTCCTCCCAGGCTGTCGTGGAGTCCCTCGCCGCCGAGGCTGGAGGCCTGGATACGGCGGTCCTTCGGACGGAGTACGAATTCGCGGGCGATGAGATCGTGCGGCTGATCCGCGAGAAGCGCCCGGTTGCGGTCGTCTGCCTCGGCATGAACGAGCGAAGCGGGCAGGTCCGCCTTGAGGCGGTCGCGAGGAACTGGGACAACTGCCCCCGCCCCGACAACGCCGGCGTCCTTCGGGAGGGCCAGCCGATCGTCAAAGGGGCCCCGGGCACCTACCCCTCGACGCTTCCCCTGCGCAGGCTCGCCGACCGCCTCGAACGGGAGGCGATCGAGTCGGCCATTTCGGAGGACGCCGGCAACTACCTTTGCAACCATGTCTTTTTCCGGGCCTGCCACGAGAACGCCGTGAATGGCCACGGCGTTCCCTGTGGTTTCATCCACCTGCCGCCGCTCTCGGGGCCGCCCGAGACTGCCCGCCCCCTCGACCTGCTCGTGCGCGCCGTCCGGCTCTGCCTGTCCGAGATTCAGGCGGACTCGCCACGCCGGATCCCCGGGGGATGAGCCGGGCGCTCCGCCCATTACCGGGGTTCATGGGCGGGCTCTGCGCCCTACTATTGTCGGATTGCACCCTATTTGGGTGCACGAGATCAATATAGAGCGTGTATATAGGCAGCGTATCCGCCCCTTTCCCGGCCTGCATTTCCCCGCCCTTCGTGCCTCCAGTCCGGGGAAACTTGATCGGCGACCCCACAACCCAGACATGAAGCTCACCGCAGTCTCCCCCAAGGCCCCCTTCGGTGCGCTCGCCTGCCTCGCCCTCGTCACCTTTGCCTCACCGATGGGGGCGCAGGGCCTCCAGATCGCGACCCTGGCCGGATCGGCGGGGAACCCGGGGAGCGCCGATGGCACGGGCTCGGCGGCCACCTTCAACGGCCCGGCGGGGATCGCCGTAGACCCGACGGGCACGGTCTATGTCTCCAACAGCGGCTTCGCGACGATCCGAAAGGTCACCCAGGCGGGGGTCGTGACGACCTTCGCGGGCGTGGCCTTCAATACTGGGATCTCGGATGGCACGGGCTCGGCGGCCCGCTTTGAATACCCGGCGGGCATGGCATTCGATCCAGCGGGCAACCTCTATGTCGCGGACTCCGCGGCGAACACGATCCGAAAGATCACGCCCGCGGGGGTCGTGACCACGATCGCGGGCACCCCATTCGCCGAGGGCAGCAACGACGGGAACGGCGCCAATGCGCGCTTCCTCTCTCCCGTCGCGGTCGCCGCCGACACGAACGGGAACGTCTTCGTCACGGATGCGGACAACCGCACGATCCGAAAGATCACCCCCGCCGGGGTCGTGACGACCTTCGCGGGAGTTGCGGGCTCCTACGCCAACTTCGACGGGACCGGCTCGGCGGCGCGCTTCGAGCTCCCCGAGGGGATAGCGATCGACGCGCACAACGTGCTCTACGTGGCCGACTACGGCACGAATACGATACGCCGGATTACCCCCAACGCGGTCGTGACGACCCTTGCCGGGTCGGGCGCGGTCGGCAGCGCCGACGGCACGGGCGCGGGCGCGTCCTTCAATCATCCGCGGGGGATCGCCGTCGACGCAAGCGGCACCGTGTACGTGGCCGACACCGGCAACAACACGATACGCCGGATCACGCCCGCCGGGGTCGTGACGACGCTTGCGGGCACGCCAGGGGCCACGGGCACCGCCGACGGCGCGGGCGCTGCCGCCAGTTTCAACGGACCGCAGGGAACGGCCGTCGACGCCGCCGGCAATGTCTACGTCGACGACACCCTCAATGACACGGTGCGACGGGGCGTCGAGACGGGCGCCCCCTACATCGGAACGCCTCCCCTGACGCAGACAGCCCAGGTCGGGATGAGCGCAACGCTCTCGGCCGCGGCGAGCAGCACGACGGCCCCGACCTACCAGTGGAGCCTGAACGGAGCCCCCCTCGCCGGGGCCACCTCGCCCAGCCTCACGCTCAAGCAGGTGCAGCTCTCCGACGAGGGGGTCTACTCGGTGGCCGTGACGAACCCCTCCGGCACGACGGTCGCAAGTGCCTACCTGACGCCGCTCTTCGTCCACGGCTCCACCTACGGGTTCGGCTCCTGGAGTTCCTCGACCGCGCTCCCGGCCGGCACCTCGTTCACCGCCGTCGCCTATGACGGCATCCGGTTCCTCGCCGTGGGCCTCGACGGGACGGCCTACAGCTCCGTCGACGGGACCGGCTGGACCGCGAGCGCAAGCAACGGCCCCCCGGGGCAGTCCTGGGGGCAGCTCAACTCCGTCATCGCCATCCCGGGCCGGGGCCTGCTCGTCGCCGTCGGCAACGAGGGCGCCATTGTGGCCTTTGCGAGCCGCACGTATGGGGGGACGCAGGAGGTGTCGGGCACGGTCGGCACCCTTACCGGGATCGCCGAGGGCGGACCGAGCTTGGTCGCGGTCGGCTTCGGTGGCACCTGCCTCGCCTCGGACCTTGGCGCCTCCTCATGGAAGCCGTCCGCGACCGGCACGACGAGCGACCTGAACGCCGTCGCCTACGGCAACGGCCGCTTTGTCGCCGTCGGAAAAGCGGGTGCGGTCGTCACGTCCCCGGACGGATCAACCTGGTCGGCGCACCCGCTCCCCCAGCCGGTCGACCTCTACGGCATCGCGTTCGGCGCCCACGGGTTCGTCGCCGCCGGCGCCAATGGGAGCCTCTTCACCTCGGCGGACGGATCCTCCTGGACGGCGCAGGCGTCGCCGACCCAGGCGACGCTCGTGCGGGTCGCCTACGGCGACGGCGTCTTTGTCGCGGTCGGGCTCTCGGGCGCCGTCCTCACCTCAGTCGACCAGGGCACGACGTGGCTGGCCGACGCGTCGGGCACCGGCGCGCGCCTGAGCGGGATCGCGCTCGGCAACGACACCTTCGTCGCCGTCGGAGACGCGGGCACGGTCGCCCTGGCCTATGACCCCTCGCCAAGCCGCATCATCAACCTCTCCGCGCGAAGCGCGGTCGGCACGGGCGACAACATCCTGATCGCGGGGTTCGCGCTTGATGGCGAGCTGCAGGTGCTGCTTCGCGGAATAGGCCCCACCCTCGCGCAGTTCGGCGTCACGGGCGCCCTTGCGCAGCCGAAACTTACCGTCCTCGGCTCGGAAGGGACCGTGGGCACCGACACCTCCTGGGGAGGCGGCGCCCTGCTTTCCGGCACCTTCGCCCGGGTGGGCGCCTTCTCCCTTGCGGCGAATTCGGCCGACTCCGCCCTGCAGTTTAACCTCGGCGAGGGGACCTACACGTCCCAACTGAGCGGACAGTCCAGTTCGACCGGGGTCGGCCTCGCCGAGATCTACGACGCCAGCGCCGACAATTCCGGGGGGCGCCTCGTGAACATCTCGGCGCGCGCCCCCGTCGGGACCGGAGGCAACATCCTGATAGCCGGCTTTGTGATCACCGGGGACACGCCGCTCACGGTCGTCATCCGCGGGGTCGGCCCGACGCTCGCGACGTTCGGGGTCTCGAGCCCCCTGGCGGCGCCCCAGCTGATCCTCTTTGACGCCGGGAACACCGCGCTCCAGTCGAACAGCGCCTGGGGCGGTTCCGCGACCCTCGCCCAGGCCTTCTCGCAGGTCGGGGCCTTCGCGCTTCCGAGCGGCTCCCCCGATGCAGCCATCCTCGTCACGCTGCCTCCGGGCTCCTACACCGCGGAACTCACCGGTGTCGGCAATGCGACCGGCGTCGGCCTCGCCGAGGTTTACGAGGTGCAGTAGCTTCGGAGCAGGGCGCGGCTAAATCCTCCGGAAATCGGCCGCGATCTCGCGCTCCTTGTCCGGGGGCACCCCGGCCCGCCGCGCGAATTCGCTCCAGCGCTCGAGGGCGGCCGACGTCTCGGCGAGGATCGCCTTGGCCCCCGGGACCCCGAAGCGGTCCCCGACCGCGAGCAGATCCTCGCGCCGGATCTCGTCGAAGCGCCCGTTGACGCCAAGCAGGTGCTGGTAGGTCCACTCGCCCCTCGGGTTGTGGGCGTGCGTGAAGTCGTAGGCCGGGGCGAGTTCCCACCTTTCCCCCTGGCGAAGGCGGAACGCGAAGTTCTTCGTGTGGTCGTCGCAGTTGCGCGCCATCACGTTCAGGACCATCCGGCGGAAGCCCTGGACGAGCGCCGGGTCCCCCAGGCCCAGCTCCACCATGGCCATGAAGAGCTGCTCGTAGGCGTGGGTCGCCCGCTGCCTGTAGTCGAGGTGCGCCAGGGCGCAGAGCGACTGGATGTGGTGCTTCCGGTTGCCTTCGCGGTCAAAGCGCCTCGTCATGAAGTGCGCCCGGCCGTTCTCCTCGAGGAGCCGGCAGGGCGCCATGTCGACCCCCGCCTGGGTCGCGAGCAGATGGTAGGCGTACTCGATCCGGCCGTAGTCGGCCGTCATCCCAAGCTCCAGGTCCCTGCCGACGCCGTCGAACTTCAAAAGCCAGTGCTCGAATCCCTCGTCCACCTCGAACTGGCCGCTGCGGATCTCGAGGGTCCGCGGGTTCCAGGCGATGACGGCCTTGGCGCGGGCGCCGCCGGCCGAGGTGCCGACGCGGATGATGTTGGCGAGGGCCGCCTGGGCGTGCGTGTCTCCCGCCAGGTCGCCGCGGAGGACGTTTCGCGCCGCCTCTACCAGGGCCTGCATCTCGAGCGGCCTCTGGCTCTCGGTCGCCGAGCCCCTGGCCGGGCGGAACTCCAGGGCCCCCATGCCGCGCCGTCCCATGTAGGCCAGCCTGTCGAGCGCCGTGATGGAGGACTTGGCCACGCCGTGCCCGGCCATCCACGCGTCGATAAGCCCGTTCCCGAAGTCGTCGGGAAGCGCGTCAGCCAGGAGGCCGGGGAGCTTCATGAACGACTCCGCCAGCCCCGGGAACACGAACACCGGCTGGGCCGCGCTCGTCGGCATCTGGAGCGGCGACAGCTCCACCCCGCTCCTTCGCCAGGCGGGGTCATACTCAAAGACGTAGGCCCCGAGATTCGGGTCCGGCGCGACGGCGCCCACCAACTGCCCCCAGATTCTGACTTCGATGACGCGGGTGCTCATGCGGACGGGGCCGGGCGGCGCCGGCGCACCCGCTGCAGGGGCCTTGGCGAGTGCAGGAGGGCGAGCGGGCTCACCTCGGGCTGCGGCGCCATGTTTCCGATGAAATCCGTCGCCCTCAATGCCCGGAGCGCACGGATCAGGGTCTCCACGGAGGAGCCCTCCGCCCGTTCGAGCTGCGCAACGGCCTTCGGCGAGACCCCCGCCTTCAGGGCCAGGTCCTTCTGGGTCATCTTCTGCGCAATGCGCAGGGCGCGCATGCCTTCCCCGAGATCGGCCTGGAGCTCTTGCGGGGTTTTTAGCTGTGTGCTCATAATTACCCAATTTAGATCAATTATGACGATAATCAACGTTAAATACTCTTTTTAGGATATTTAAGATACTATCGTTAATTACTCTTTTTACGCTTTTTAATATCGATATAATCAGTAATTACCCCTTTTGGGATATTTAACGTCCTACCCATTGAATCAAGCCCCTCGCTCAGCCCGTGGGCTCAGCCGGCTCGGTTTCCGGCATCGCGGCCGGCCTAAGGCGGGGCAGCGAGCGCAGGTTCCACGCGACGGCAAGCCCCGCGAGCGCCACGGCACCGGTCACGGCGGCGACCCCCGGCCAGGCCCACCCGGACCAGGCATAGCCGCCGAGCCAGCCGACGACGCTCGCCCCCATGTAATAGAAGAAAAGATAGAGCCCGCTCGCCAGGGCCCGCGCGCCCTCGGCGCGACGCCCCACCCAGCTGCTCGCCACCGAGTGCCCCGCGAAGAATCCTGCCGTCACGAGGACGATGCCCGCGATGACAAGGGTAAGCTGCCCGAAGAGCGTCAGCACGACGCCCGCAAGCATGAGGGCGAGCGGCCACCACAGGACCTGGCGGCGCCCGTACCTGCCCGCGAGCCTGCCGGCCCAGGTCGACGTGAAGACCCCCACCAGGTACACGATGAAGATCGCGGCAACGGCGCTCTGGCTAAGCCCGTACGGGGCCGCGAGGAGCCGGTAGCCGATGTAGTTGTACACGGTGACGAAGCACCCCATGAGGAGGAAGCCCATGGCGAAGAGCCGCCTAAGGCCGGGCTCCCCCATGTGGCGCCCGAGGGATCCGAGGAGTTCCCCGGGCCCAAGCCTCCTCGCGTGGAAGTGGCGCGACGCCGGAAGCGCCGTCCAGAAAAGGACGGTCGCCGCCGCCGCCAAAAGCCCGATGATCCCGATCGCGACCCTCCAGCCGAAGAGGTCCGTCAGGACGCCGGTCATGAGCCGGCCCGACATCCCGCCGACGGCGTTTCCGCTGATGTAGAGCCCCATCGCGACCCCGAGGGACTCGGCCTCGACCTCCTCGAAGAGGTAGGCCATCGCGACGGCGGGAAGCCCCGCGAGCGCGAGCCCGAGGACGGTGCGTAGGACCAGGAGGCTCGTCCAGGTGGGCGCCGCCGCGGCGGCGAGGCTAAGGAGCGCCGCAAGGGTCAGCGACGTGCCCATCACGACCTTCCGGCCCCAGGCGTCCGACACGACGCTCATCGCGAGCATGGCCGGCGCCATGGTCCCCGTCGCAAGCGAGACGACGAGGCTGCTCGAGGCCGCGCTGACGCCAAACGCCCTCGCGAGGACCGGCAGGAGCGGCTGCACGCAGTAGAGGACCGCAAAGGTCGCGAACCCGCCTGCGAAAAGCGCCCAGTTGGCCCGGCGGAATCCCGCCGTCCCCGCCCTAAGGCGCGCATCGTCCCCGCCGCGGCCCGCGGCATCCGGGTGGTTCACGCGTGGAGGCTGCATGGGTTTAAGGTGCCGTTCAACCTTGCGGGCAGGGCCTGCGTCAGATCTCGGGCTCGACGACAACGACCTTCCGGCCCGACGACAGGCGCCGCAGGAGCGCGTGCAGCCCCGAGCTGAGCGCGACCGTGACGGCGAGCCCCGCGCAGATCCCGGCGACCAGCGGCCAGGTTGTGATGCCCACTCCCGGGAAGAACCGCTGGAGCACGTAGACATTGTATTCGCGGATGAGGACCTGGTGCATCAGGAAGATTTCAAGCGAGCGGACCCCAAGGAAGGCCAGGACCGAGCGCACGGCGGCAGGAAGCAGCGGGTGGAGGAGAAAAGCATAGCCCACCAAGAGCGCGAACCCCACCCAGACCCCGCCGAACATGTACCCGAGCAGGTACGGCGCGTAGAAGATCAGCAGGAAGGCACCGGCCAGGTACATCGAAAGCGGAATCTCCAGGCGCCCCTGCTTCAGGAGGTGGCCCGCAAGGAGACCGACAAAGAAGCCCGGGAAGCGGACCGAGAAATGCCCGAACTCGACGGGCTGGTTGAGGCGCAGGCAGAGGGTCGCGACCGCGAACGAGAGTGCGGCGCCCGCAAAGAGGAGCTTATCGGGCCTCGCCAGGAGCCTCCTCATGGGCGCATAGGCCAGGTAGAGCGACACGATCAGGGTCACGAACCAGAACGCGTCGCTGATGCTCACCGCGTACCGGTCGCCGAACCACGCCTGGATGCCGGCGTAGTGGAGGGCGATGTCGGCCGGGGTGTAGTGCTGCCCCCTGAAATGGGCGTCGCACAGTAGGAGGGCCGTCAGCACGACCCAGTAGGCGGGGAAGATCCGCCAGAAGCGCCGCGCGAGGAACCGGCCCACGCCCTCCGAGGTGGAGCTGAGCGTCAGGCCGACGCCGCTCAGGATGACAAACATGTCGACCCCGGCCTCCCCGTGCGGGCCGTTCGCCCAGCTCAGGACCCCGCCCACGTGGTAGAGGATGACCAGGATGATCGCCACCCCCTTCAGCTCGTCGAGGACCTTGATCCGGCCGGTCACGGGGGCCGGCAGCTCAAGGCGAAGGGGACTCATACGGCGGCGGGCTCCGCGGGCGGCGCCGGAGGCGCCTCAGGCTGCCGGGGCTCCCCCACGAGGACCGAGAGCTGCCCCTGGACCGCAACGAAGAACTCGGGCGTCAGCTCGATCGAGGGGACCTGGTGGATCTCCTTGGTCCGGGCGTGCTCAAAGAGGTCCTTCGACCCGTCGGCGCTCCGGCCCTTGGGCCTAAGGAGCCGCTTTCGCTCCAGAAGGAGCGCCAGGAAGCGCACCAGCCTGTCCGACTCCGCCGTCGGCTCCGTCGAGGGGTCGACAAGCGTCAGGAAGAGCGTCTCGGCCGTCAGCTTGAGCGCCCGGTCCGTGTTTTCCTGCTTGTGCTGCGGCTTGAAGACCTGGACCCAGCGGCAGGCGACAAAGCCCTCCGGAGAGAGGGAGCCCGCCTGGGACTCGAGCGCGTCGTAGCGCAGGACCGCTCCGGTCTCGGTCCGCGTGAGGAGGCTAAGGACGCGGTCGCCCTCGGCGAAGGGCTGGCCCGTGACGAAACACGCCAGGGCCCGGGGTTGCAGGTTCAATTCCATTCGTTGGAACCTCCCTTGTTTACTTCCATGGCCTTAGGAAGCTAGCAAATTTGTCGCGGGCCCCGTCTGGGGCCGGCCATGGGGCCAACCGGGCGGGCGGGCGCCCCGGTGACCGGGGCGCTCAGCACCACCCGCAACCCGCCGGTTTAGAAGTGGAAGGTGGTGCCGACCGCGAACTCGTCGCCCGAGATCTCGCTCGTGATGTTCGTGCCGGGGACCGCGCCCTGGGGCACGTACCACGAGCTCGACTGGGTGTGCGAGAGGCCGTGCGTGTACGACAGGTCGATCGTCGCCGTCGAGGAGAGGGCGTACGAGAGGCCGATCGACACGTGGTGCGCGATGTGCAGCGGGGAGCCCACGTTGTAGAAGGTCATGTTGGCGGGGATCGGGTCGGAGCAGTAGTTGTAGCCCGCCCGCACCACGAATCCCGCAACAAGCGTGTGCTGGATCCCGAGCTCGAAGGTCCAGGAATCCTGCCAGCCCAGGCCCGCCATGGATCCGTCGGCCTTGAACCCGCTGTGCTCGAACCCGGGCGTCGAGCCGTAGGCGATGTAGCCCAGGTCGGCGAGGAGATGGGTCGAGGCCCCGAGGTCGTAGTTGAGGCCCGCCTGCGCCGTGAGGGGCCGGTTCATCTCAAAGGTGACGTTCCGCGTGGCGCCCGAGGGGTCCTTGATCGTCCATGAGTACGTCTGGAACCAGGTCGGCGTCGAGAGGGACAGGCCCATGGAGAGGTCCTTGTCGACCTTCCAGCGAAGCCCGCCCTGGGCGCCGAACCCGAACTTGATGTCCTGCTGCTGGACCGTGGCGTAGACCGGGTGGAGGTTGGCCCCGAAGCCCGGGGCGGCGAAGGCCGCCGGGGTGAAGAGGTTTCGCCCGATCGAGGGGGCGAGCGAGAAGCCCCAGGAGAAGTTGTCGCTCGCGGCGACGGAGACCCCGATCGGGATCCGCACCACGTACAGGCTCGAGCGGACGTCGCCGAAGCCCCCGAACGCCCCCCCGAAGGGGTTGTTGGCGGCGCCGGACTGGGGAAAGAAGATCGGGTTCGTCGGCGAGGTGGCCGCGTGGAAGCTAAGCCCGGCCTCGGACACCGCCCCCGCGAAATAGAGCGTGTTCGGGTCGCCCTCCTTCCAGGTCGTCATGAGGTCCAGGTACGGCACGTTGGCCACGGTCGAGCTCGAGCTTCCGCTTAAGTGGAGCGCGGCGACCGAGCTGTCGACCTTCGCCTCGGGCAGGATGTCGCCGAAGACGATCGAGGCCGTGCGGTCGGCAAACAGGATGCCCGTCGCGGGGTTCTTGTAGATGCTGCCGACCAGGTCCTGGTCGTTGCCGGCCGTCGCCGCGCCGCCGAGCGACGAGTTCACGGCCCCGAAGCCCTGGGTGAAGTAGCCGTCGGTCGCCCGCAGCGAGGGGGCGAGGATGCAGCCCGCGGCCGCTACCAGGGGAAGAAGGCGCCGCAGGAGGGTGTGCTTCGGATTTTTCATCGGATTATGGGGGGTGCGCTGGGCCTGGCGGACCGGGATCTCGAGCCTGCTAACCGGCCCGCCAGAGGGTATTGGGGTTTGTTTGGGTTTCGCTGACGTAACGGTCCGCCTCCTGCCAAGGCCTGGCTCGGAGGGCGCAAGGGGCGGGTCTTTGCGGGAGCCTGAGGAGCCGCCACCGCGTTGCCGATACTTTTGTTCGGCCGCCGCCCGACTAGAAGAAATCTTATGGACCCCGGCGGTGCAGCTTAACGCCCCGCCGGCCCGGACGATCGGCCCGCGTCCCGCCACGGGACCCATCCCGGGGGCCCGAAGCCCCGATTTCGCTGCGCCCCAAGCCTTTCTTGTTTACTTCCCCCGAGGGGTGGACGATAGCAAATTCAAGCCGCAACGCACCTGGCGGAACGAAACAATTCATGACCGGACGCCTCATCGCCATCGGCGACATCCACGGATGCCACAATGAATTCTTCGAGCTGCTCAACCAGCTCGAGCTGAAGACCGAGGACAGGGTCGTGCTCCTGGGGGACCTGGTGAACCGCGGGCCCGACAGCACGAAGGTGATCGACCTGGCCAAGGCGGTCGGCGCCACGTCCCTCCTTGGCAACCACGAGCTTCGCCTCCTCAAGTTCCGAAAGACGGCCGACCGCAAGTACATGAAGGAGCACGACCTGGTGACCTTCGACGCCCTTCGCCCCCAGGACTGGGAGTACATGGAGGCCATGCAGCTCACGTTCTATGAGCCCGAGCTGAACATGGTCTTTGTCCACGGGGGCTTCCTGCCGGGCGAACCCTGGCAGAAGCAGCCCGCCGAGGTCGTGACCCGGATCCAGGTGATCGACAAGGACGGGCGCCCGAGGAAGAGGGCCGACGCCCCCGAGGCCCCCTCCTGGGCGGACCTCTGGGGAGGCCCCCCCTTCGTCGTCTACGGGCACACCCCCCGGCCCGAGGTCTACAAGCTCAAATGGTCGATCGGGATCGACACGGGATGCGTCATGGGCGGCCACCTGACGGCGTACATCCTGCCCGAGAGGCGCCTGCTGCAGGTGAAGGCCCGCCAGCGCCACTTCCCGTGAACAACCCCGTGGACGGCGCCCTCCTCCTGTGCCTGGACATGCAGCCCGTGTTCATCAAGGCGGTGTCCTCCGGGGAGTCCGTCCTCAACCGGTGCCGGTTCGCGCTCGCCGCGGCCCGCGGCCTCCAGATCCCGGTCGCCTTCACCGAGCAGGTCCCGGCGAAGCTCGGGGCGACGGACCCCACCCTCCTCGCGCTCCTTGAGAAGCCCGAGGTCCACGCGAAGGACACGTTCTCGGCCCTCTCGGCCGAGGGCCCCGTGCGCGAGGCCCTGACCGGGGCCCGCCCGCTCGAGCACCTCCTCCTCTGCGGCGTCGAGACTCCCGTCTGCGTGTTCCAGACCGCGGTCGACGCCGTGAAGGCGGGCCTCGCGGTCACGATCCTCTCGGACTGCGTCGGGGCCAGGCGCGAGGCGGACGCGCGCACCTGCCTGGATTCGCTCGCCAGGGCCGGGGTGCACGTGCTCCCCTCGGAAACCGTCTTCTACTCGATCCTCGGCGGAACCGCCCACCCCTTCTTCAGGGAGTACACCCAACTCGTCAAAAAACATGGCTGAGACCCCCTCCTCCTCGGTCCGCGACCTGAAGGCCTTGGGCCCGTCCACCGGACGGACCTTCCAGAGCATCCTCGTCCTAAGGAAGCTCTCGGTGAAGACCGCCTCGAACGGCAACCCCTACCTGGCCATCGAGCTCGGCGACCGGACCGGCTCCTTCACCTGCACGGTCTTCTCGGACAGCCCCGCGTTCGAGGCGGTGCGCACCGCCGAGGAGGGCGCCGTCATTCGGGTCGAGGGCAAGGCCGAGCTGTACCAGGGGCGGTTCTCCCCGAAGCTCACCAGGGCCTCGGTCGTCCCCGCCTCCGAACTCACCTCGCCCGAGGTGGTCGCGAACCTGGTCGAGACGGCGCCCGAGGACCCCGAGCTCCTCTGGAAGGAGTTCACGGGGTTCGCGGACGCGCTCGCGCTTCCCGAGCTCAAGGCCACGGTCCGCCACGTCATGGAGGAGATCGGGGAAACGTTCCGCACGGCACCGGCGGCGACCTTCATCCACCACGCCTACCGCCACGGGCTCCTCGAGCACACGATCCACATGGCCCGGGCCTGCAGGGCGCTCCTGCCCCTCTACAGGGAGGTCGACCCCGACCTCGCGATGGCGGGAATCCTGCTCCACGACGTCGGCAAGACGATCGAGTACGAGGGGACCCTCGCCTCGAAGCGCGGCCGGCGCGGGATCCTGCAGGGCCACGTCGTCCTCGGCTACCAGCTCGTGCGGAAGGCGGCGCTGAAGGCAAAGCTCGACCCCGACCGGATCGAGCGCCTGGAGCACATAATCCTGAGCCACCAGGGAAAGCCCGAATGGGGTGCGGCCGTCATGGCCGCCACCCCCGAGGCGGTCTTCGTCTCCATGATCGACAACCTGGACGCCCGGATGGGGGTCGTGCAGCGGGCCCTTAGGAACGCGCCCGAGGGCGACGAGTTCACGGAGAAGCTCCTGGGGTTGGATTCGCCTCTCCTCGTTAAGCGCCTGCCAGACTGACCGTCGCGCTAGGCGCCGCGGATGAGTCGGATCGCCTGGGGCCCCAGGATTACGCCCCACGTCAGGGCCCACATCACGATCGAAACGAGGACCGCCGCGCTTCCCAGGTCCTTGGCCTGTCCCGCCAGCGGATGCAGCTCCAGGGAAATCCGGTCAACGGTCGACTCGATCGCCGTGTTGAGGAACTCCACGAGCACGACCACGAGCATGGAGAGCACGAGGAGCAGGTGCTCGACCGTGCTCACGCGGAATAGGAGCGAGGCCGGCGCCAGGACGACGAGCAGGATCAATTCCTGGAGCAGGGCCTCGTGCTTCATGGCGCAGCGAAAGCCGGAGTAGGAGCTTGAGAAAGCGACGAGCAGCCTGCGGATCCCGGTGCTGCCTCTCTTGTCTATGGGGGCGTCGGTCACGGGGCGGCCATCCTTGCCCAAGGCCGCCTGCTTGCCGAGGACGGAATGAGACACTGTAGCGGCGTGACCCGGCGGGCATTGCGATCTGCAGTGAACACCCCGTTAGCCTTCACTATAGTTTGTAAGGAATCCGCACCCCGGGCTCCGATTGCGGAAAATCCTTTGAATTACGCGTCACCAGCAAACATCCCTCGCTTCGAGCCGTCGCCCAAACAATGGCGTCTGGCAGCCGAATCCGGAAGGCCTTACGTATCCTAACTGCCTCCTTCGCAATCTCGGCAGAAAGGTGATGGACCGCGAAGCCGGACAAAAACTCCAGACAGGCCTTTTCGTCCTCCGGCGAATCAGCTCCCTCTATGATTTCCATCCACGATATGATGCTTATCTCGCGCCTCGAATACCGTTCAAGTTCACTCTTGGCCCTATCCGAGCCTTGGAGGTAGTCGATGAGGACATCGCTGTCGATTATCGCTCTCATCGCTTACGCCATTCCCCGCGGAGCTTCTCGGTGTATTTCCTTCCATCGAGGCGTTTATGTTTCCAGATGCCGAAGCCGACATCCTTCCGCTTTGACGCGGATTCATTGATCATTTGGTCAACGGCGCGGCGGACCGCTTCCGCCCGGGAGATCTTCTGCTCCTCGCATAAGCGCGCAAGCGCCCCGAGTTGATCGTCGGGCAAATCGACTATGGTTCTCATGAATGATGACGGTACCCGTCATCATGATGACGTCAAGGGGAACAGACTCACCGATCGCCGAACCCGGCGCTCCCACGTCTCCACCGGGAGGGGAAGGAGACACGCCCTCGTTGGCGCGGAACGCCTTAACCGCCGCATTTATGCGGAGTTACGTCGCGATGGGACGGTGGTCCTAAACTGACGTTTCACGAGGACGGCGCCTGCGGTCGATGACGGCCGCCCTTAGGAGCTCAGTAACGGCCGGGTCCTTGACGGCCGACGACTCCCGTATCTTCACGTGGCGAAGGTTCTTCCCCGTGCCCTCGAGGAACCCCTTGGGATCGGGAAGCGAGGCCCCGTGGTAGAAGCCCAGGTTAACGTATGAGTCCTGGACACCGATGTACGCGTAGTGCTCGGTCATCTTCTTCGGCCCGACGCCGAAGCTCGCGATATGCTGGCGGGGCCACACGACCTCGACAAAGTCCTTGTCGAGCGAGGCGATCCGCTTTCGCAGGGCCGTGCAGATGGGTCCAAGGCGCGGCCCCGCATGGCGCAGGATGTCGCCGAAATCTCCGTGGGTTTCGTTGGTGGGCATTTGAGTAGGTCCCCTTTCGGGGTTCAGGATACCCCCGCCGCGCCGGGAAGGTAGTCCTCCCGCACGGGTGAGAACACCTCGAGCGCGACCGAGTCCTCCAGGGCGAGAACCTGGTGCTCCACGCCCCCCCGGATGCACCAGCAGTCCCCGGGGACCGCGCGGTGGGTCTCCTCCCCGATCGTGAAGGACAGCGCCCCCGAGACCAGGTATCCCGTCTGCTCGTGGGGGTGCGAGTGCCGCGGGAGCGTGCTCCCCCTGCCCAGGCGGAACTCCGTGAAGAGCGTCCGCTCCCCGTGGGCGAGGGTCTTCTGCCGGATGCCGGGCAGGACCTCCCTGCCGGCGGATGCGCTCGCCTTCGTGAACATGCCTGGGGCCGTTGTCCCGCGATCCGCCCCCGCTCCCTCAGACCTCCCTGAGCCGGGCGCCCATCGCGAGCAGCTTGTCCTTCATGACGACCGGGTCCTGGGCCTTCTCGAGCGCCTCGTCCGGCGAGACGAGCTCGCGGTTCACAAGGTTCATCAGGTGCGTGTCCATCGTGATCATCCCCAGGTTGGCGCCCGTCTGGATGTCCGAGGTGATGCGGAAGGTCTTGTTCTCGCGGATCAGCGACGCGATCGAGCTCGTGTTGACCATGATCTCGTAGCCGGCGATGCGGCCGCCGCCGATCTTCTTGCAGAGGACCTGGGAGATGACGGCGACGAGGGACGACGCGAGCTGCGTGCGGATCATGTCCTTCATGTTCGCCGGGAACGCGTCCACGATGCGGTCGATCGTCTTGGCCGCGCTGTTCGTGTGGAGGGTCCCGAAGACCAAGTGGCCCGTCTCGGCCGCGCTGATCGCGGCCTCGATCGTCTCAAGGTCGCGCATTTCACCGAC
>CAYPXZ010000059.1:0-17044 GCA_964414785.1 uncultured Opitutaceae bacterium | reverse complement strand
ACTCCATGGACCTCGAGAAGGAGAAGGGCATCACGATCAAGGCGAAGAACACCTCGGTCCATTGGCACGACAAGACGATCAACATCGTCGACACGCCCGGACACGCGGACTTCGGCGGCGAGGTCGAGCGGGCGCTCAGGATGGTCGACGGGGTGCTTCTCCTCGTGGACGCCTACGACGGCCCCCAGGCGCAGACCCGCTTCGTGCTGCGCAAGGCGCTCGCCCACGGCCTGAAGGTCGTGATCGTGATCAACAAGATCGACCGCGAGAACGCCGAGCCGAAGCAGATGTACGACAAGGTCCAGGAGCTACTCCTGGAGCTCAACGCGACCGAGGAGCAGTTCGACGCGCCGGTCGTCTTCGGCTCCGGCCGCGACGGGTACATGATGTACAAGCTCGGCGACGAGCGGAAGGACATGTCCCCCCTCTTCCAGACCATCCTCGACCACGTCCCGCCCCCGTTCGCCAAGCCGAACGAGCCCTTCCACATGCTCGTCTCCAACATCGACTGGAGCGACTACGTGGGAAGGATCGCGGTCGGCAAGATCCTCGGCGGCGAGGCCAGGCTCGGCGACAACGTCTTTGTCATCAGCAACGCCACCGGCAAGAAGGTCCGGGCGAAGATCACCAAGGTGAGCGAGTTCACGGGCCTGGGCACCGTCGAGGCCGAGGTCGGCAGGGCCGGCAACATCGTCGGCCTCTCCGGCTTCGAGGACATCGACATCGGCGACACGATCGCGGCCAGCGAGGAGCAGCACGCCCTGCCCTTCACCCAGATCGACCCCCCGACCCTCGAGATGCAGTTCTGCGTCAACGACGGCCCCCTGGTGGGACGCGAGGGCAAGCTCGTCACCTCCCGCCAGCTCAAGGACCGGCTGTACCGCGAGCTCAAGACCAACGTCTCCATCAAGGTCGAGGACACCGGGACCGCCGGCATCTACAACGTGAAGGCCCGCGGGGCGATGCAGATCGCGGTCCTCGTCGAGACGATGCGCCGCGAGGGCTTCGAGCTGCTCGTATCCCGGCCGACCGTGATCGAGAGGCTTGAGAACGGCCAGCGCCTGGAGCCTTTCGAGACGGTCTGGATCGAGATCCCCGACGAGTGCGTCGGCTCGATCGTGCAGAACCTCGCCAACCGCAAGGGCATCATGACCAACATGCAGAAGCTCTCGCACTCGACCATGATCGAGGCGACGATCACGACCCGCGGGCTGATCGGCTTCGAGATCGACGTCGTCAACGCCACCAGCGGGCGCGGCGTCATGAGCCACCTCTTCAAGGAGTACGGCCCCTACGCGGGCGAGGTGCTCACCCGCCTGACCGGCACGATCATCGCGACCGAGGCCGGCACCACGACCTCCTACGCCCTTGAGATGGTCCAGGAGCGCGGGAAGCTCTTCGTCGGCCCGGGCGAGGAGGTCTACGAGGGGATGATCGTCGGCGAGAACCCCCGCAACGAGGACATCTCGTGCAACGCCGTCCGCGCCAAGGCCTTGACCAATTTCAGGTCCCAGGGCTCGGGCGTCGCGACCGGCCTAACGCCGGCCTCCAAGCTCTCGCTCGAGCGCGCGATTGAATACATCGCGGCCGACGAGTTCGTCGAGGTGACCCCCAAGAACCTGCGCCTTCGCAAGCGGGTCCTTCGCGCCACCGAGCGGCGCAAGTTGGAGCGCAAGGGCTGACCCTAGGCGGTCGCCTTGGCGTAGGCCGCCGCGTCCATCAGGGCGCCGGCCTCGGCCGTATCCGAGGGCTTTAGCCTGAGGATCCAGCCCGCCCCGTACGGGTCCTTGTTCAGGGTCTCCGGGGCGCTGTCGAGCGCCGTGTTCACGGCCGTTACCGTGCCGCCGACCGGGGCGTAGACGTCGGAGGCGGCCTTCACCGACTCGACGACCCCGAAGGCCCCCGCCTGCTTGAGGACCGCCCCCACCTTGGGCAATTGCACGTAGGTGATGTCCCCGAGCGCCGCCTGCGCATAGTCGGTGATGCCCACCGTGACGGAGCCGTCAGCCTCGGGTTTGAGCCATTCGTGGGATTTTGCGTAGCGTAGGTCGGCCGGTGCGGTGCTCATGGTTTCTTCTTAAGGTCGATGAACGGGGGTTTGACGGGATGCAATTCGATAAGGCTCCCCCTGACGTCGGCGCGAAGGACGCCGGAAGCCGCCCTGGCGTCCACGAGCGCCGAGCCGATGGCCTCGCAGAGGATGGGAGAGAGGGTCCCCGAGAGGACGCGGCCGACGACCGCCCCGTCCCCGGAGGTCACGGGGGTCTCGGGGCGAATGATCCTGCGGTCGCCGGTCTTGAAGAAGACGACCTTGCGGGGTGACCCCTGCTTCTTCTCGGCCTCGAGCGCGGCCCGTCCCGAGAAGTCCCCCTCCTTGTCGAGCTTCACCGTCCATCCCAGGCCCGCCGTCAGCGGGCTGATCTCCCGCGTGAGCTCGTGCCCGTAGAGCGGGAACCCGGCCTCGAGCCTAAGGCTGTCGCGGGCGCCAAGGCCGCAGAGCTCCAGGCCGTGGGGCAGGCCCGCGGCGAGGATCGCATTGGCCAATGCGACGTCGTCGACCGCGCCGTGGTAGAGCTCAAATCCGTCCTCCCCGGTGTAGCCCGTGCGGCTGATGATGCAGCCGACGCCGGCGACCTGCCCCGTCGCGAAGTGATAGTACCCGATGGCGCCCAGGTCCGTGGACGTGAGCGGCTGGAGGATCTCCAGGGCCTTGGGCCCCTGGACGGCGAGGAGCGAGCAGGACTCCGACAGGTCCTTTACTTTCACGTTGCGGCCCGCGGCGCGGGCATGGATCCACTCCAAGTCCGTCGGTATGTTGCCGGCGTTGATGCACAGGAAATAGTCCCCGGGGCCGCGCATGTAGACCAGAAGGTCGTCGATCACGCCCCCGTCCGGATGGCACATCGGGGAATACAGCACCCTGCCCGGGTACATCTTCGCGACATTGTTGGTCACGAGGGCGTTCAGGAACGCGAGGGCGTCGGGGCCCTGCACGTCGACCTCGCCCATGTGGCTGACGTCGAAGAGGCCCGCGGCCCTCCTGACGCTCTTGTGCTCCTCCAGGATGCTCCGGTACTGGACCGGCATCTCCCACCCGGCAAAGTCCACGAGCTTGGCGCCATGCGCCGCGTGAAAATCCCTCAGGGGGGTGCGCTTTAGGGTGGCCATGGCACCAAGCTAGCGACCCAAGGGGTGCCCGCTGCAAGGCTCTTTTGTGGTCGGAAACCGGGCCCGCGGCCGCTAGGGTCGGGCGATGTTCAAGTTCGTGCTGCCCTTGGTCATCGCCTTCACCATTGGGACGTCATTCTTCTGCTCGCTCGCGGAGGCCGTCATCCTCTCCACCACGAACGCCGAGATCGAGGCGCTCAAGAAGGCGCGGCCGAGGAGGGGCGCCATGCTGGAGGCGCTCAAGCGCGACATCGACGCCACGATCTCCGCAATCCTCACGCTCAACACGGCCGCGAACAGCCTGGGTTCCGTCGTCGTCGGGGCGCTCGCCGCGCACTACTACAGCGACACGCAGCTTATCGCCATCTCGGTCGGGTTCGGGGCGATGCTCCTCGTCTTCTCGGAGGTGCTCCCGAAGAACATCGGCGTCTCGCACCGGCGCACCCTGCAGCCGTACGTCGTGTACTCGATCGGCTGGCTGCGCACGGCGCTCTTCCCCGTGACCTGGCTTTGCGCGCTCGTCGTGAGGCCCTTCGTCGGGCCTCCGGCCAAGGTGCACGGCTCGGACGAGGAGATCATGCTCCTGGCGGCGCGCGGCGCCGAGGAGGGGACCCTCTCGGCGAGCGAGTCCAACATCATCTCCAACGCGCTCTCCCTGGACAACGTGCGGGTGAGCGAGATCATGACGCCGCGCACGGTCGTCACGGCGCTCAACCGCTCGCAGTCCGTCGCCGAGGTCTTCAACGAGCACCCCACCCTGCCCTTCGGCAGGATGCCGGTCTACGGCAAGAACATGGACGACATCCTCGGCATCGTGCGCAACCGGGACCTGCTCAAGGCCAAGGCCCACGACCAGGACGCGGGCCTTGTCGAGCAGTTCATGCAGGAGGCCCATTTCATCCCGGAGACCGCGACCGTCGCGAACGCGCTGCAGCTCTCCCTTAAGACCCACAACAAGCTGCTCGTCGTCGTCGACGAGTTCGGCGCCACGGCGGGAGTCGTTACGATGGAGGACATCATCGAGTACCTGCTCGGGCGCGAGATCTTCGACAAGGACGACGTCGCCGTCGACATGCGTGAGCTGGCGCGCACAAGGCTCCAGAAGCAGGACCGGGGGCGGCGCCTATGATGCCCTCGATCGCGTACTGGGTGGACCAGCTCGACCCGTTTCTCATCCACTTCACAAGCAGGTTCGGGATCCGCTACTACGGCCTGGCCTACGCGGCCGGCTTTCTGATCGGGGCCTGGCTGCTCGGGCGCTACGCCCGGGCGGGCCGCTCGCTCCTGCCGGCCGACAAGATCGGGGACTTCATGGTGGCGGCCGTCATGGGGGTCGTCCTCGGCGGCAGGATCGGGTCCTACCTCCTCTACGACGGGTGGCGCACCTTCGGGAGCGACCCCCTGGCGATCCTGCGGGTCTGGGACGGGGGGATGTCCTTCCACGGGGGGCTCCTCGGGGTCGTCGTCGCGGTCGCCTGGTTCTCCCGGTCGTCCGGGATCCCGCTCGCTCACCTCTGGGACCTGGTGGCCTCGACGGCGCCCGCCGGGCTCCTCCTCGGGCGCCTCGCGAACTTCTGGAACGGGGAGCTCTGGGGCCGGATCAGCGTCGTGCCCTGGGCGGTCATCTTCCCGCGCAGCATGCCCCCGGGCACTCCCCTTCACATGATCCCCCCGCGCCATCCCTCGCAGCTCTACGAGGCCGCGATGGAGGGGGTTCTCCTGCTTACCTACATGCAGGTTCGCCTCTGGACGAGCGGCGTCCTGCGGGAGCGGCCGGGCCGCCTCGCCGGCGAATTCCTTATCGGCTACGCCTGCGTCCGGATCGCGGGAGAGTCCTTCCGCGAGCCCGACGCGTCGCTCATCCTGGGGCTAAGCCGCGGGACCTTCTACTCCCTCTTCATGATCGCCGTCGGCCTCTACCTGTGCCTGCGCAGGGTGCCCGCCCTGCCCGCCCGGGGAGCGCAGCCGGGCCCGGCGGACACCCCTTAGACGACCGTCCCCGGCGGGATGTGGGCGCCCTTCGGCACGACGAGGACGCCGTCGCGGATCACGACCGACCCGTTGGCGTAGCTCCCGTCGGGCTTTCCCACGGGCGACAGCGTGCACGAGGCCCCGATCCGGGCGTTCTTGTCGATGATCGCCGACTTGATGCGGCAGTTCATGCCGACCCCGATGTTCTGCTTGGAGCGGGCCGCGTTGGAGGCGATCTGCTCGGGGGTCTCGTAGTAGTCCGCCCCCATCATGACCACGTCCTCGAGCTCCGAGCCCTCTCCGACATGGGAGCGTATCCCGAACAGGCTGTGCTTGATCGCGGAGTCCGTCAGGATGGAGCCGTCGGCCACGATGATGTTGTCGATCCGGCACTTGTTGAGCTTCGCCGCGGGCAGGTACTCGTTGTACGAGTAGACCGGGGTCGTGGCGTCGAAGATGTTGAACGGCGGCAGCGGCTGGGCCAGCGCGAGGTTCGCCTCGAAGAAGGCCTTCACGGTCCCGATGTCCTCCCAGTAGCCCTCGTAGATGTGCGCGAACATCTTCTTCGTTCCCAACAGGCTCGGGATCACCTCCCGGCCGAAGTCGGTCATCGAGTTCTCGAGGGCCTCGGCGAGCACGTTCCTGTTGAAGACGTAGATGCCCATGGAGGCCAGGCACCGCTTCTCGGCGGAGGGCCCCTTCAGGGTCGCCTCGACCGTCTTGCTAAGCGTGAGGCCGCCTATGATCGCGGGATCCTTGGGCTTCTCCACGAACTCCTGGATGGAGAGGTTGTCGCCCACCCTCATGAGTCCCAGCCCCTCGACGGTGGAGATCGGAAACGGCTTCGCGCAGACCGTCACGTCCGCCCCAGTGGCCAGGTGCTGCTCGACGATGTCCCGGAAGTCCATGCGGTAGAGCGCGTCCCCCGAGAGGATGAGGATAAGGTCGTGCGGGTACTTCCTGAAGTGGATGATGTTCCTGCGCACGGCGTCCGCCGTGCCCTGGTACCAGTCGAGGCTCTTCTCGGTCTGCTCGGCGGAGAGGATGTCGACGAAGCCCCCGCCGAACGGGTCGAACTGGTAGGCGCCCTGCACGTGCCGGTGCAGCGACGCGGTGTTGAACTGCGTCAGCAGGAAGATCCGGTTGATATCCGAGTTGATGCAGTTGCTTATCGGGATGTCGACGAGCCGGTACTTGCCAGCGAGGGGTACCGCGGGCTTGCAGCGTTCCAGGGTCAGGGGCGCAAGGCGCGTCCCCCGACCGCCGCCCATAATGACGGCGAGCACGCGTTTTTGGGTGGTCATAAGAATTCTCTTTTCTATGGTGAACGGTCCTTTCGCGAGACTAAATCGCGCGGGACACCAAATCCTCACCCAGTACACCCATGTGCGGCATCGTTGGCTATGTCGGCAGCCGCAAGGCAGCCGCGATCATCCTGGAGGGCCTCAAACGCCTCGAATACCGTGGATACGACTCCGCGGGCATGGCCATTGCCCAGGGCGGAGGCCTGTCCCTGGTAAAGACAGTCGGCCGGGTCGAGCAGCTCTCGAAGGCGGCGACGCTGGTTCGCCTCTCTGGCACGGTCGGCATTGGGCACACCCGCTGGGCGACCCACGGGGGGGTGACCGAGGCGAACGCCCATCCCCACGTGAGCAGCGACGGCAAGTTCGCCCTGATCCACAACGGGGTCATCGAGAACTACAGCCAGATCAAGGCCTTCCTCTCCGGGAAGGGCTACACCTTCAAGTCCGAGACCGACACGGAGGTCCTGTGCAACCTGATCGCCTACCACTATGCGAAGAGGGTCGCCTCATCCGACGGTCAGAGCCCCTTCCTTGAGAGCGTCCGAAAGGCGCTCCGCCACGTCGAGGGCACCTACGGGATCGCTACCCTCTGCGTCGACTTCCCCGAGGAGATCGTCGCCGCGCGCAAGGCCTCCCCCCTTATCCTCGGCGTCGGCGACAACGAGTACCTGCTCGCCAGCGACGCCTCCGCGCTCGTCAGCAGCACCCGCAACGTCGTCTACCTGAAGGACGGGGAGCTCGTCCACATCACCCCGAAGGAGTTCTCGATCACGACGCTCGACCAGGCCGACGTCTCCCCGGTCGTGGACCGCATCGACTGGAAGGTCGAGGACTCGACGCTCGACGGCCACGCCCACTTCATGGAGAAGGAGATCTTCGAGCAGCCGCAGGCGCTCGAGAACAGCATGCGCGGGCGCTTCTCCGAGGACGGCAGCACGGCCCTCTTCGGCGGGCTCAACCTCACGCCGGCCGAGCTCCGCCAGATCGACCGCTTCATGTTCTGCGCGTGCGGCACGGCCTGGCACGCGTGCCTGGTCGCCGAGCACCTGATCGAGCGATTCGCCCGCGTGCCGGTCGAGGTCGACTACGCCTCGGAGTTCCGGTACCGCAACGCCCCGCTCGACCCCCAGACGCTGTTCTTCGTCATCAGCCAGTCGGGCGAGACGATCGACACCCTGGCGGCGCTGCGCGAGGCCAAGCGCAAGGGATACCGCGTCCTTGCGATCAACAACGTCGTCGGCTCCACGATCGCCCGCGAGGCGGACGGCGGCATCTTCCAGCACGTCGGCCCCGAGGTCGGCGTCGCCTCGACGAAGACCTTCACCTCCCAGCTCCTCCTCGGATCGATGGTTGCCCTCTACGTGGCGCGCATGCGCGACATGAGCTTCAACGACGGGGTGGACTACGTTAAGGCCCTGAAGGCCGCGCCCGACCTGGTGCGAAGAGCCCTGGCCCAGGCCCCGCACATCAAAGCGGTCGCGAAGCGCCTCGCCCACCATACGGACTTCCTCTTCCTCGGGCGCCTCTCCCTCTTCCCGATCGCCCTCGAGGGGGCCCTCAAGCTCAAGGAGATCTCCTACATCCACTCGGAGGGCTACCCGGCCGCCGAGATGAAGCACGGGCCGATCGCCCTGATCAGCGAGAAGTGCCCGAGCGTCTTCCTGGCTCCCAGGGGCGAGATCTTCAACAAGATCGTCTCGAGCATGCAGGAGATCAAGGCCCGCAAGGGCCCCGTGATCGCAATCACGACCGAGGGCGCGGAGCTGCCGCCGGGCCTTGCCGACGAGGTCATCACGATCCCGGACTGCCACGAGGCGGTGCTGCCCATCGTGGCAACCATCCCCATCCAGCTCCTGAGCTACTACATCGCGGTGGAGAGGGGATGCGACGTCGACAAGCCGCGCAACCTGGCCAAGTCCGTAACGGTCGAGTGACCATGGAGATCCACCCCACACGGGAGGAGTTCGTCGCGCTCGCGCGGACCGGCAACCTCATACCGGTCTACGCCGACCTGATGGCGGACTTCGAGACGCCGGTCTCGGCGTACGCGAAGCTCCGGGCGCACGGTCCGGCGTACCTGCTTGAGTCCGTCGAGGGCGGCGAGCGGCTCTCGCGCTACAGCTTCATCGGCTGCCGGCCCCGGAAGGTCTTTGCCTGCGGGCCCGAGACGACCGAGATCACGGAGACGGGCAAGCCGGCGCAGCGGGTGCCGACCCCCCGCGACCCCCTGACCCTCATCGAGGCAGAGCTCAAGCGCTTCAGGCCCGTCAAGCTCCCGGGGCTTCCCCGCTTCACCGGTGGGGCCGTCGGGTTCCTCAGCTATGAATACGTGACGCGGATAGAGCCGACGGTGCCGGCGGCGCCCAAGGACGAGCTCAAGATCCCGCTGATCTACTTCATGCTGTCGGACAGCCTGCTGATCTTCGACCGCGCCAAGCAGACGCTCAGGCTCTGCGTGAACGCCCACGTGACGCAGGAGGGCCCGCAGGGCGCCAGCGAAGCCCACGCCGCGGCCGAGGCCGAGCTTCGCGAGCTCTTTGAAATCCTCAGGCGCCCCAGTTCGCTGGCGCCCGCGCCCCTCGCAAGCTCGCCCCGGTTCGAGGTGCCCCCGGGCAACTTCACGAAGGCCGGCTACGAGGCGCTCGTCGGCAGCGTCAAGGAGTACATCCGCGCCGGGGACATCATCCAGGTCGTCCCCTCGCAGAGGTTCGCCCGCCCGTTCACGAAGACGCCGCTGGACCTCTACCGGGCCCTTCGCACCGTCAACCCCTCCCCCTACACCTTCATCCTGGATTCGGGCGACTTTGCCCTTGTGGGGGCGTCCCCCGAGGTCCACGTGAGGCTGACCGACGGCCTGGTCGAGATCCGGCCGATCGCGGGCACCCGCAGGCGCGGGGCCACCCACGACGAGGACCTCTCGCTCGAGAAGGAGCTCCTGGCCGACGAGAAGGAAAGGGCCGAGCACCTGATGCTCGTCGACCTGGCGCGCAACGACATCGGCAGGGTCTGCTCCTATGGCACCATCCACGTGCCCGAGTACATGTTCGTCGAGCGGTACTCCCACGTGATGCACATCGTCTCCCAGGTCGAGGGCCAGATCGCCGCCGGGAAGACCGCCTTCGACCTCATGCGGGCCACCTTCCCCGCGGGCACCGTGAGCGGGGCTCCCAAGGTGAGGGCGATGCAGATCATCGCCGAGAAGGAGCCGGTCCAGAGGGGCTTCTACGCGGGCGCCCTGGGTTATTTCGGGTACGACGGGAACCTCGATTCCTGCATCACGCTGCGAACAGCCCTCCTGAGGGACGGGATGATGTACGTGCAGGCCGGCGGGGGCGTCGTGGCCGATTCTGACCCCGACGCGGAGTACCAGGAGACGGTCAACAAGGCCGGGGCCCTCCTCAAGGCGGCCGAGATCGCTTCGCACTACTAGGGCGTAAAGAGCGCCAATTTGCGCTCCGGGCGGGGGTGACTGTGCCATAATTACCCGGTTTTAATGTGGCGTTTCCGCAACTTCAGAGGGGACGACTCGTCTGCCCGTTCGGAACGGTTTAGGCTCTGGATTGGGAACATTAAGCCGTTTCAACCCTCCAACAGACATAGAGGTTCCTAATGCATACCAAATACAGCGCCGCGAATTCGACGGCTGGTGCAGACACTGACGAGGGCAACAACCGGGTCGCGCGCTCTATGGGGTCCGTCCCGATCGACGCACCCCCCTCTTTCCTGGAAAAGCCCGAGCCCGCGGAGGCCCCCGCCGGCCCCATGGACCGCAGCAACCTCCAGATCTACCTGCAGGAGATCGGCAAGACCGCCCTGCTCACGATCGACGAGGAGATATCCCTGGCCAAGCGCATCCGGCGCGGCGACAAGGCCGCGCGCGACCACATGATCAAGGCCAACCTGCGCCTCGTGGTGAAGATCGCGATGGACTACAAGGATTTCGGCCTGCCGCTGCTCGACCTGATAAGCGAGGGCAACATCGGCCTCGTTAAGGCCGTGGAGCGGTTTGACCCCCGCAAGGGCGGCAAGCTCTCTACCTATGCCGCCTGGTGGATCAAGCAGTCCATCAAGAGGGCCCTCGCCAACCAGTCCAAGACCATCCGCCTTCCGGTCCACCTGGTCGACAAGATCTCAAAGATGCGCAAGACCGCCATGGTCCTGTCCGAGGGGCTCGGCCGCGACCCCACGGACGAGGAGCTCGCGATGGAGCTCCAGATCCCGACCTCCAAGGTCGCGCACCTGAAGTCGGTGAGCGTGCGGCCCGCGTCCCTCGACGCGCCGGTCGGGGAGGACGGGGACTCGTCAACCTTCGGCGAGATCGTGGGCGACGAGAACGCCACGAGCCCCTACGACAACCTCAGGGACAAGAATCTCTCATCCGACCTGCGGTCCATGGTCGACTCGCTCGACAAGCGCGAGGCGGAGATCATCCGCATGCGCTTCGGCCTGGACGGGCGCAGCGAGCTCACGCTCGAGGAGGTCGGCAAGAAGTTCAACGTCACGCGCGAGCGCATCCGCCAGCTCGAGTACATCGCGCTCGGCAAGATGCGCAGGGCGATGGCCAAGAACGAGGCCGTCCGCAACACCGACGAGATCGAGCAGGAGGACCGCCAGCGCAAGCGCATGACGGTCATCCGCGAGTTCATCGAGTCGAAGGCCATTAGGGCCTGACGCAGGGCGACCTTCGGGGCCCAATCGGGCCGGGGGAACGCAGGCGTTAGGGCTCCGCCGTGCAGTTTGTCATCGGGCGCCGGGGAAAAGGGCTCCAAGCAAGCCAATAGCCTTGACTCATCCCCCGTTGGGCGGCGGTCTCGCCCTCGGCATGCGGAAACCACTCTGGCGGACCCTGGGCCTTGTCAGTGCGCCATTTGCAGGCATGTGCCTGTCGGTCCCACTGTGGGACCGCGTTCATCCGATCGTCCTTGGGATGCCGTTCAACCTGTTCTGGATCTCGGCCTGGATCCCCCTGACGTCGCTCCTCCTGGCGGCCGCCAAGCGGATCGAGTCGCGCCGCCCCCGAGTGAAGCGCCCCGCCGCGTGAACACCGCCCTCGCGATCATCGGGGGCACCGTAGCGCTTGCCGTCGCAATCGCGCTCCTTTCACGTCGGGGCCACCGCATGAGCCTCGAGCAGTGGACCGTCGGCGACCGCAGCTTTGGGGTCCTCGTGATGTGGCTCCTTATGGCGGGCGAGATCTATACGACCTTCGCGTTCCTGGGGGCCAGCGGCTGGGTGTACTCGAAAGGGGCGCCCATCCTCTATGCCCTGGCCTACCTCTCCCTGTCCAACATCGTGGGCTTCTTCGTGAACCCCCTCATCTGGCAGCTTGGGCGCCGGCACGGCCTCCAGACCCAGGCCGACATCTTCCAGCTCCTTTACGGGGGCCGTGCGCTTCCGGCCCTGGTCGCGCTGATCGGCATAGCGGCGATCGTCCCCTACCTTCAGCTCCAGCTGACCGGCCTCGGGATTATCGTCTCGGTGGCAAGCTACGGGGCCATCAGCCAGGGTCACGCCATGGCGATCGCCGCGATCCTGATCGTCGGCTTTGTCCTTGTGAGCGGCATCCGGGCAGTTGCCGCGGTGAGCATCCTGAAGGACTTCCTCATGATCGTTACGGTCGTGTTCATAGGGATAGCCGTGCCCAGGATGCTCTACGGCGGGATCGGCCCGCTCTTTGCCCGGATGATGGAGACGCATCCCTCCCACCTCGTGATGCCGGGCGCCACCGGGGCCTACGGCCATGGATGGTATATCTCCATGGTCCTCGTCTGCTCACTCGGGCCCATGTGGCCCCACAGCTTCGCCTCCATCTTCACGGCCAAGGACGGCGAGACGATCAGGCGCAACATGGTCATCTTGCCGCTCTACAACCTGACGCTCCCCGCCATCCTCTTCGTGGGCTATGCCGCGCTCCTAACGCTGCCCGGGCTCGCGAACGGCGACCTCGCCGTCATGACGCTTGTCCGGGCGAGGTTTCCGGCTTGGTTTGTCGGAATGATCGGGGGCGCGGGCGCGCTGGCCGCGATCGTGCCTGCATCGGTCATGCTCCTGACGGCGTCGACCCTGTTCGCAAAGAACGTGGTCCGGCCGCTCCTCGCCCCAGGCCTCACCGATGTCCACGTGGCGCGCGTCGCGCGGGGCTTGGTGGTCGCCCTGTCGGCCCTGTGCCTGGCGCTTGCCCTCGGGACTAGCGTGTCCCTCGTTGGGCTCCTACAGCTCGGCTATGGACTTGTCGGCCAGTTCTTCCCCGGCCTCGTCCTGGGCCTCTGCTGGAGGCGTGCGACGGGGCAGGCCGTGGGCTGTGGGATCGTCGCCGGACTCGCCACGCTCTGCCTCCTCGAGTTCTCGCGGCACGATCCGTTCCTCGGGATGAACGCCGGCTTCGTCGCGGTCGTCGTCAACGCGAGCGTCATGACTGCGCTAGGCGCCTGCAACGTGGGCCGCCGGGTCTCGGTCGACCTCGAGTTGGAGGATGATACCGCGGCGACCCAGGTCCCCTGAAAACGAAGAAGGCCGCCGGCTTTCGCCGGCGGCCTTCGAAATAACCTGGCTCCGATTGGGGCTTATTCGCCCTTCTTGGAGGCCTCGTCGAGGATGTCGCCGAGGTTCATCATGTCGTTGTTCGCGCTGCGGTTGAGCGCCTCGTAGGAGGCGGTCTCCGCCGCAAGCTGGTCGGCGCTGTAGTTGGCCGCCTTGATCGAAAGGCCGAGCCTGCGCTCCTCGCGGTCGATCTTGATGACGCGGGCCGTGACCTTCTGCTCGGGCTTGAGGACGTCCTTGACCTTGTCGATCCGCTCCTCGCTGATCTGCGAGATGTGGACCAGGCCGTCGATGCCGTCCTTGAGCTCAACGAACGCGCCGAACGAGGTCACCTTCGTGACCGTGCCCTCGACGACGTCGCCGATCTTGAAGAAGCTGTCGATGTCCGACCACGGATCCGTGGCGAGCTGCTTCATGCCGAGGCTGATGCGCTGCTGCTGGGGATCGATGTCCAGGACGATGGCGTCGACCTCGTCGCCCTTCTTGAGGACCTCCGAGGGATGGTTGACCTTGCGCGTCCAGCTCATGTCCGAGACGTGGACCATGCCGTCGATGCCCTCCTCGAGCTCGATGAAGGCCCCGTAGGTGGTCATGTTGCGGACCTTGCCGCGGACGCGGGCGCCGATCGGGTAGTTGTGGCGCACCATGTCCCAGGGGTTGGGCTCGAGCTGGCGCAGGCCGAGGGAGATCTTCTGCTCCTCCTTCTGGATGCCGAGGACGACCGCATCGAGCTCCTGGCCGACCTTGAGCAGCTCGGAGGGCTTGGTGATGCGCTTGGTCCAGGACATCTCGGTGATGTGCACGAGGCCCTCGACGCCGGGCTCGATCTCGACGAACGCGCCGTAGGGCACGAGGTTGACGACCTTGCCGCGGACCTTGGCGCCGACCGGGAACTTCCGGTCGATCTCGTCCCAGGGATTCTTGGTGGTCTGCTTGAGGCCGAGCGACACGCGTTCCTTCTCGCGGTTCACCTCGATGATCATGACCTCGATCTCCTCACCCTGCTTGAGCATCTCGCTCGGGTGGGAGATGCGGCCCCAGCTCATGTCGGTGATGTGCAGGAGTCCATCCATGCCGTCCAGGTCGATGAACGCGCCGAAGTCGGTGATGTTCTTGACGACGCCCTTGCGGAACTGGCCCGGCTGGATCGAGTCCAGGAGCGCGCGGCGCTTGTCGGTGCGCTGCTGCTCGATCAGCTCGCGCCTGGAAAGGACGATGTTCTTCCTCTCGAGGTTGATCTTGAGGACCTTGAAGTCGTAGGTCTGGCCCACGTACTGGTCCAGGTTCTTCGGGGGCTGCACGTCGATGTGCGAGGCCGGCATGAAGGCGTCGACGCCGATCGAGATGATCAGGCCGCCCTTGACCTTGGCCTTCACGCGGCCTGTGGCCACGGAACCCTCGGGGAACCTCGTCAGGATGTTGTCCCAGTTCTTCTTCTGCTCGGCCTTGTCGTAGGACAGGATCGGGCTTCCGTTGCGGTCCTCGAGCTTCTCGACGAGGACCTCGATCGTCGAGCCGATCTGCAGGTCGCCAATGTCGATAAATTCGTTTGCGGGGATGACGCCCTCGGACTTGCCGCCGATGTCTACAACGACCTCGTTCTGGCGGACTTCGGTAATGGTACCGGGGACGATTGCGCCCTCCTTAAGCTTGTCGAAGGAGGATTGAGCGAGCAGCTCTTGCATTAATGAACTCATATGCGGAATACGGATGGTCGGCGCGCCTGCTCCGGAGCGTCCCGGCCACCTCGGTAGGCCTTTCGGCCACGGGTTGACGGTTGAACTGAATTGTAGACCGGCGGGAGCATCGCGGCGACGCCAGTCTGACCGATAAAATGCCGCGAACGATCAGCCTCCCATCCGGCCCGCCGACCCCGCAAGCACAATTTCGGCGAATTCTCCGGGCCCGGCGGCGATCGACGCCGGCGGGCTCCCTTATACGGCATCATAAACCGCACAAGATGTTGGCCCTAAACGACTAGAATTGGGTCAATTCTTTGCCGGGGCCTGAAGCGCCTTCTCCACCTTCCGGAAGAAATCCTCGTAAAGGGGCGTGTCGTTAAGCGGCGTCTGCGTCGCCAGGCCCTCTTGGCCCCCCGATTCCGCCTCCAGGATCTCGGTCAGGGACAGGACCAATTCGGTCCCCGAACCCGGCCCGGGGCTAAGTTCGATCTTCATCGATATCTGCCGGGCGCCGCCCCCTCCGTCGCCGCGGGAGATGTCGCTTAGCGCCACGATCCGGCCCTGCGCGGGGCCGCCCTTCACCACCTTGAACCCCATCTGCTCGACGACGGACCGGGCCGCCTCGTAGGTCGCCTTCTGGTCCGCCGGGTAGACCTGGGACTTAGGCGCCTCGCGGGCCCCCAAGGCGACCCGGGGAAGGCTATCGTCGTTGAGGAGGCCGGACTCGCATCCGGCGGTGAGCGCGGCGGCGGCGAACGCCAAGGCCAGGTTTAGGGTCTTCATGAGTTTCGCGCGGGCTGTTGCTGGGAGATGCAATGGAGAGTGCCAAGACCCCACACGAGTTCCAAGCAATCTATGGGGATCACTTCCCGGCCCGGGAAACAGGACCCCAGGACCTCGGCGGCGAAGGCGTCGCGCCGGGGCTGGCGGAACGCCGGCATCAGCACGGCGCCGTTCAGGATGAGGAAATTCGCGTAGCTGGCCGGCAGCGGGTGCCCCCGCTGGCTCCTCGGGGCGGGCATCGGCAGGTCCACGATCCTGAACCGGCCCCCGGAGGGCGTCCTCAGGGAGCGAAGCCTCTCGCGGTTCTCGCTCAGGGCCCGGTGGTTGGGGCCGCGGCTGTTCTGCTCCACCGCCGTCACGATCCCGTCCTCGCTGAAGAATCGCGTCATGTCGTCGACGTGCCCGTCGGTGTCGTCGCCCTTGATCCCCTCGCCGAGCCAGAGGATGGTCTCAACGCCCAGGTAGTCGCGCAGGTTCTGCTCGATCTCCGCGCGGACAAGGTGAGGGTTGCGGTTCTTGTTGAGAAGGCAGGCCTCGGTCGTGAGGAGGAGCCCCTTTCCATTCACGTCGATGGAGCCGCCCTCGAGCACCATCGGTCCCTCGAACCGGCGCAACCCGAGGGCGCGGGCGATTCGGGAGGGTATCCGGTCATCCTGGTCGAACGGGGGGTACTTGCCTCCCCACGCGTTGTACTCCCAGTCCGTCAGCGCGACCTCGCCGGTCCGGGCGTTCCTGACGAAGATCGGCCCGTGGTCCCGGCACCAGGCGTCGTTGGTCGGGTGGTTGAACACCTCGACGTTGCCCATGTCGGCCCCGGCTTCCCGGATCAGCCTGCGGGCCCGCGCTTGGTGCGCCTCGGCGGCGTTTATCCTCACCTTCTCGCGCTGGCTTATCCGTGCGGCCACTTCCGCGAACTTCCCGGGGATCGGGCGGAAGTTCCCGGGCCACGTCTTGAGCCTGTGGGGCCAGGACAGCCACACCGCCTCCTGGTGCTCCCATTCGGCGGGCATCCTGAAGCCGAGCTCGGCGGGCGTCTGGGTCCTCGCGGGCATGGCGCGCGCCCCTAGTCGCGGAATCTCCTCGTCAGGTCGGCGTAAGCGTCGATCCGGCGGTCCCTGAGGAACGGCCAGTGGGTGCGGGTGTCGTCGACCTGCGCGAGGTCCACCGGGACGATCAGGACCTCCTCCTTGGAGACGGCCGCCCTCGCAAGGACCTGGCCGCTCGTGCCCGCGACAAAGCTCTGCCCCCAGAACTCGATGCCCGGCCCCTTGACGGGCTTCTCGTGCCCAATCCGGTTGCACGTCGCCACGAAGCACCCGTTGGCGACCGCATGGGCCCGCTGGATCGTCTCCCATGCGTCGTGCTGGATCCCCCCCTGCCCCTTCTTCTCGCGCGGGTGCCAGCCGATGGCGGTCGGGATGAAGATGATCTCGGCTCCCTGGAGCGCCGTCAGCCGCGCCGCCTCGGGATACCACTGGTCCCAGCAGACGAGGACCCCGATCGTGCCGAACTTGGTCTTCCAGGCCCGGAAGCCCGTGTCTCCCGGCGTGAAGTAGAACTTCTCGTAGTAGAGCGGGTCGTCGGGGATGTGCATCT
>CAYPXZ010000058.1:0-17539 GCA_964414785.1 uncultured Opitutaceae bacterium | reverse complement strand
AAGCGGTTGATGAAGCTCTGGCCCTGGTGGCGCAGGTAGCTCTCGACCTCGAACTGGGCGTCGAAGGTGTACGCCTCCCCGCCGGCCGTCTCGCGCTTCCTCCTGCCGAACTTGCGGTCCATCCCCGCGTCGGAGAGGTAGGTGATGTGGGCCATCATCCGGGCGATCGCGAGGCCCACCCGCGGGCCACCCTCGCGCGGGTAGTCGCCGTTGTTCCACGCGGGGTCCTGCATGATCGCCTGCCTGCCGACCTCATTGAAGGCGATCGCCTGGGCGCTCTCGTTCGCCGTGGAGGCCATGATGATCTGCCTCCGGGTGAACAGGGGGTACTCGATCGCGAAGAGGAGCGCGGTCATCCCGCCCATCGACCCGCCGAGGACGGCGTGGAGCTCTGCGATCCCGAGATGGTCGAGCAGGAGCTTCTGCGCGCGCACCATGTCGCGTATCGTCACGAAGGGGAACCGGGTCCCGTAGGGCTGCCCCGTGGCCGGGTCCAGGGAGCTCGGGCCCGTGGACCCCTGGCAGCCGCCCGGCACGTTCGCGCAGACGACGAAGAAGCGCCGGGTGTCGACCGCCTTGCCCGGCCCGATCAGGTTGTTCCACCAGCCGGGCTTGGTGTCGGCGTCGGAGTGCCAGCCCGCGCAGTGGTGATCGCCGCTCAGGGCGTGGCAGACGAGGACCGCGTTGTCCCGGGTCGCGTTCAGGGCCCCGTAGGTCTCGTACCGCAGCGTGAAGCCCTGGATCGTCTGGCCGCTCTGGAACTTGAAGGGCCCGGGGTGGGTGTAGTCCCGGGGCTGCACAATGCCCACGTCGTCCGCGGCGAGGTGCCGGGGATGGGTGGGGGGCGCCGAGGGCGCCTGGACGTCGTCGTGCATTGCGTCCGGTATTCAACCAGACGGGCGGGCCTACGCAAGGCGCCGGAGCCCTTATGACGCCATGCCCCGGTGGCTAGGCGTGGGCCGCCGCACTCACCCCTTCGTCCATCTCCTCGTTGGAGAACACCTGCTGGACGTCGTCGATCTCCTCAAGGGCCTCGTGGAACTTGACGAGGGTCCTGGCGACCTCGACGTCCTCCACCGGCACGGTCGTTGTCGGGATGTAGGCGATCTCGGCGCTCGCGGGCCTGATCCCCTTCGCCTCCAACGCGCCCGAGACCTTGTCGAACACGTGGATGCCGCACCGGATCTCGAACCCCTCCTCGGTCGTGATGACATCGTCGGCGCCCGACTCAAGGGCGACCTCCACCAGGGCGTCCTCGGTCGTCGCCTCCCTCGGGACCAGGAACTGCCCGGCGTGGAGGAACTGGAAGGCGACCGCGCCCGAGCCCGCGAGGTTTCCGCCGAAGCGCGTGAACGCCGAGCGCACGTCCGCGGCCGCGCGGTTCTTGTTGTCGGTCATCACCCGGACGATCGTCGCCACGCCGCCCGGGGCGTAGCCCTCGTAGGTGAGCTCCTCGATCACGCTCCCGGCGAGTTCTCCCGTGCCCTTCTTGATGGCCCGGTCGACATTGTCGGCGGGCATGTTCGCGTCGCGGGCCTTCAGCAGAAGGGTGCGGAGGCGCGGGTTCGCCCCCGGGTCCCCGCCGCCCGCCTTGGCCGTGATCGTGATCTCGCGGGAGAGCCGGCTGAACACCTTTCCACGGCGCAGGTCGAGGACCGCCTTCGTCCGCTTGACCTTAGCCCACTTGTTGTGGCCTGCCATGGCGGGGAGCTGCGTCCCGGGCTCAGCCCTTCTTCGGGGTGACGTTCTTCGTCGGCTTCCCCGTGCGCACGGGGACCGTGTCCTCCGTGTCGGGGACGCGGTTCACGACCAGCTGCTGGCCTATCGTGAACAGGCCGTTGATCGTCGAGTAGAGGGACAGGGCGCAGGACCAGTTGTAGTAGAAGAGGACGAACATGATCGGCATGAACTTCATCATCTTCATCTGCGCGTTGTCGACCGCCGGCTGGGGCGTCACGTGCATCTGCGCGAAATTAACGACGCCCAGGAGGAGCGGAAGGATGTTGATGCTGATCAGCCCGATGATGGGCAGCGAGATCGCCCCGACCGTGTCCGGGGCGGACAGGTCGTGGGCCCAGAGGAACGGCGCATAGCGCAGCTCGGCCGCGCTGCGCAGCATGGTGAAGAAGGCCCAGAAGAACGGGATCGTCAGGAGCATCGGGATGCACCCCGCGACCGGGTTGATCTTGTGCTTCTTGTAGAGCTCCATCGTCGCCGCCTGCAGCTTCTGCGGGTTGTCCTTGTACTTCTCCTTTATCAGCTTCATTTCCGGCATGACCTTCTGGGTCCGCCTGGAGGTGCGGGACTGCGCGAGCGTGATTGGCAGGAAGAGGACCTTGAGCGAGAGCGTCGTCAGGATGATGGCGATCCCCCAGTTCGCGGTCCAGCTGTGGAACCACGTCATGACCGTGAGCAGCAGTGCGGCGCAGAACCGGAACACGAAGTTGCCGAAGTCCATGATCCGGTCCTCGTCGCGCCTGAAGACGTCCGTGTTCGAGAGTCGCGGGTATTCCTTCGGCCCCACGTAGAAGTTGCCGGCGATCGTCGTCTCCCCGTGCGCGGGGATCGCCGCGACGCTGAAGTCGACGTCGGCCGTGATGCCGTAGGCCCGCTTGTCCGCGTCGGGCAGGTCCTGCAGGAGCTTCACCCTGCGGGTCTCCAGGCCCGCGGCGGGCTCATCGGGCGTGAGGATGGCCGCGAAGAACTGGTTCTTCACCGTCGCCCAGACGATGGGGCCGGAGCCCTCGATGAGCGCCTTCGGCCCGCTGACGCCGAACCCGAGGAAGCCGTTGCTTCCCTCGAGCGAGGCACGGCGCACGAGCGTCTGGTCCTTGCCGTTTGAGAACTCCGTCGTCAGCTGCAGGCCCGTGTCCAGGGCGTTGCTCGGCTCGGCCGTCCCGATCGAGAGGGCCACCAGCATCGGCGTCGTGGGCGAGTCGGCCAGGTTGCGCAGCGTCGTCTCGCACCGGATGATGTAGGGGTCCGATCCCGCGGCCTTGTCAGGGGAGACGATGTAGTGGCGGGTGACCTCGACCTTCTTGTCGAGGACCGCGCGGTACACGACGTCCGTGTCCGACTTCGAGACGAGCTGGTAGCGGGTCTCGCGGTCGAGGCCGCTCAGGCCGACGAACGCCATCATGGGGTTCGCATGAAGCTCGTTGAAGATGAAGGGGTCGGGCCGGTTCATCTCCGCGGGATACTTCCTGAAGGCGACGTTGCGGATGGCGCCTCCCGCATCGGTGAAGTTCACCTCGACGAAGCTGTTGACCAGGCGGGTGACGGTCGCGCCCGACCTGTCGGCCTGCGCGGTCGTGAAGGTGGGCTGATCGGCGAGCGCGCGGCCCAGCGGCATGGCGGCGGCGGGCGCGGGTGCGGACGCCTGGGCCGCCTCGGTCCGGGAGGGGGCGGGGGCCGGGCGCTGGGGGGCGAACTTCTGGCTGTAGATCAGGACGAAAAACGCAGCGATGAAGAGGAACGCGCCGATGAATGTGTTCTTTTTGTCCACGGGATTTTTCTGGTTACCGCGAGGCCGGCGGCACGGGATCGTCTCCGCCCGGATGGAAGGGCGTGCACTTGATGATGCGGCGCGCCGCGAGATAGGAGCCCCCCAGGATCCCGTGCGTCCGCACGGCCTCCGCCGCATAGTGGGAGCACGAGGGATAGAACCTGCACCCGCAGGCCGGCCCGAGGATTGCCGGGAGGACGGGCGACGCCGTCAGCTGGTAGGCCCGGATGAGCCCGAGGGCAGCGGTGGCGGCGATCCCGGGCGAGTGGGGCCTCTGATGGGGACGGCGGGTCATGGGCTCACGGAAGCCGGTGGGGATGCCATCCGGCCGCAGGCCTCGACGAAAGCGCGGTCAAGCTGGGCGAAGGGCCACTGGTTGGCCAGGGAGCGCGCGACCAGCAGGAGGTCGCACGACGGCGGAAGGAGCTCCTGGCGCAGGCGGAAGACCTCCCGCATGCGGCGCTTCGCGCGGTTGCGCAGGATGGCCTTGCCGACGGCCTGCGTCGAAGCGACAAAGCACGCGCGGCGGACGGCCGGGGTTGCCGCGCGGGCAAGCCACCAGATCGTGAAGGCCCTGCAGTCAATGCGCTTACCCTGCTGTCGGACATCGCGGATATCGTTCTGGCGCCGAAGGTGCTGCCCAGGGCGGAGACGCATGGGGACAGCAAATCCCAGAATCAAACGACCGTCAGCCGCTTACGGCCCTTCCTGCGGCGGGTGGAGAGCACTTTGCGGCCACCACGGGTGGACTTGCGGGCGCGGAATCCGATTTTGCGGGCTCGTTTCTTGCGATGCGGGCGGAAGGTGGGTTGCATGGTATCGTGGCGTTTAAGAGTTGACTGAGGTGCCTTACCTGAGGGGGGGTGTCAAGGCCGGGATTAAAGCGGCTGTATCCCGGTTTGAGTGAAGGTTTTTCACTCGATGGGCGTGGGTGCTGCCGCGCCTTCGACCCGTTGCCGACGCAGCCACTGCATTGGACCCGGTTTTTTGGGTCGTTTGCAGCGTCCAGTGCCCCAGCTTCGAGGAGCTGCCGATGCGTGAAACGGCCCCGGTACAGGGGCAATGTTGCTTCCCTTTCCCGATCATGCCTTAATCGGTGCCAAGCCCCCATGCGACTTGGCCGTTCAATCCTCTTAGTGACGGTTCTCGGGCATGCGCTCGCAGGCGGATCGGATGCGCTGCCGGCGACAAGAATGGACTTGGGCTCAAACTGGGTGGCGTGCGCCCCGCGCGCCGAGCTGCAGCCCAGGTGCTTCCCGGATCCCTCCCGGCATCTCTCCTCGCCCGCCGCGCTCGCGATCTCCGGGGACGGAAACCCGCTGGAATACGGGGGATGGTCGCGTGTGGTCCCGGGAATCCTCCCGGGGCATAACTACCAATTGACGGCACATTTCCATGCGGACTCGGTGGCCGACGTGGGCCGCCAGGTCGTTGCCAGGCTGGATTGGCTGGATTCCGGCGGCAACCGTGTCGGGCAACCCGATTATGCGTGCGAAACCGGCCAGTCGGGCGGCTGGACGGCCTCCAGTCTCAACGCCCCGGCCCCCGAGGGTTCGTCGTCGGTCCGCATCGAGCTCCTGCTCGCGTGGGCCCCCAAGGGGACGGTGTGGTGGGATGACATCGCGCTTGAGGCGTCCCAGCCTCCCCTCGATCGGTGGGTGCGGATAGGGACTCTGTCGTTCCATCCCAGGAACGATCCCGACAACCTCGGACATTGGATCAGGGCGGTCGATGAAATCGCCGCGGAAAAGCCGGACATCGTCTGCCTCGGGGAGGAGCTCCTCGACGAGGGAAACTCGAAGGCCTATTCGGATACCGCCGAGCCGATCCCCGGCCCGAGCACGGCACGGCTCGGCGAGGCGGCCCGCCGCCACAACATGTACCTTGTCGCCGGTCTCATCGAACGCGACGGCCGCGCAATCTACAACACGTCGGTGCTTATCGACCGCCGAGGCAGGGTGGCGGGCAAGTACAGGAAGGTGTATCTGCCGAGGGAGGAGATCGAGGGCGGGATCACGCCCGGCTCCGCCTGCCCCGTGTTTGAAACCGACTTCGGGAGGATTGGCATCATGGTCTGCTGGGACGCGGAATATATCGAGCCGGCCAGGGCTCTCGCCTATCAGGGCGCGGAGGTCATCCTGGTGCCGGCGGCCGGGGGATACCTCGACCTTCTCAAGGCGCGCGCGCTGGAAAACCACCTTTTTGTCGTCTCGTCGGGATATGACGTAGAGTCGGCGATCATCGACCCCAATGGGAGCGTCCTTTTTTCGACCAAGGCCTCCCCCGACCACAAGGTGGTGCGGGTGAACCTGGCCCAGCGGTTCGTCGACCCGTGGCTGGGGGATATGCGCGCGCGGTTTCACAAGGAGATCCGCCCCGACATCTATCTGCCTTCACGCAAGCCGGAGTGACGGGCGCTGCGCGGGTCGATCCACCCGCTCGATCGGATGGGGATTTGCGGTCGATGCCCTATTGGCTTAGTCTCCGTCCAAACCCATTCCCTCCCATGGCAAAGAAACTATCCGACTCGTACCTGAAACCCGCGCAGCCCGTTGCGGCAGCGGTCAACTACAGCGCCCCGGACCTGACCCGCCACCCGCCGCGCAGCCCCCGGACCCGCCTGGGCGGCTACGCCCACCTCCCCAGGCTCCTCGACAAGGCGCGCGCGGTCGCCGCGGGAAAGGGCGGCGAATTCCATTACAACTGCCCCTTCGACCAGCAGTTCTTCAGCTTTACGGGAATCGACCACGAGGTGTTCATGGCCGAATTGAAGAAGGGCCGGACCGACTCGCAGATGCTCGCCTTTGTCCGGGCCCGCTCCCCGCGCAAGCCCTTCGAGATCGCGTCGTGGTCCGCCAACATGGAGTACTGGGTCCCCACGGTCCCGGACACCCGCGCGTTCTTCAATGACGTCCACCGCAAGAACGCCGCGGATCGCGACGACATCGGGACATGGTTCGAGTGGCTGGAGCTCGACGACTTCGTGACGTATGGCGGCAAGCCCTGAGCGGCCGGGTTGGCACGGGCCCGCTGGGCGAACGGCGATTCTCCGCTGATGTCGGTCGACGAATTCAGGCAATCCGCGTCGGCAGAACCCCCCGAGGGCCTCTCCGATGCGCTCCTGGCGCTCTGGCACGACGCACGGGGCGATTGGACGGCCGCCCACGAGTCGGCGCAGTCCGGGGAGAGCGATGACGGCGCGTGGGTACACGCATACCTTCACCGGAAGGAGGGCGACTCCGGGAATGCCGGATATTGGTACCGGCGTGCGGGCCGGCCGGTTCACACCGGCGGCCTGGACGCCGAGTGGAGCCAGATTGCGGGCGAGCTGCTGGCGGCAGACGAGGCGATGCGCGGCTCCTAGCACACGCCGGTCGGGGCTCAGTTGGGCCGCAGGAGCTTGAAGGCGTGCACCCAGTCGTTCTGCCGGAATCCCGGGATGCACCAGAGGATGCACAGGGGCTCGATCGCCCGGGCGGCCTCCGCCCCGCCCATGTCCTCGGTCTCCCATCCGAACTGGGTGAGGATCGCCGTGGTGGCCTTCTTGGCCGCGGCGTCGTTGCCCGCGATGAACATGGTCGGCTTCCCCCCCTTGAACTGCGGGTTCACCATGCAGGCCGCGCCGACGGAGTTGAACGCCTTCACAAAGTGGGCCGCCCCGAACTCGCGCTGCAGTTTCTCCATGAGCGACTCCGCGAAGGTCGTGAAGAAGCTAAGGACGCCATTGACGGGCGCGGCGTCCGCGATCGGGTTCGTCGCGTCGATGAGCGTCTTCCCCGCCAGGTTTGCGGCGCCCGCGAGGCGCAGGGCGTCCGCGGCGACCGTCCCCTTGACCGCGAGCACGACGACCTCCGCGGACTTCGCCGCGTCGGCGAAGCTCCCGACCTTGGCCGCCGGATTCTGCTTTCCCCAGTCCCCCAGCTTGGAGGCGTCGCGCGTGCCGATCACGACCTTGTGCCCGTGCTTGAGGAAGCCGCTGCCGAGTGTCTTCGCCACGTCGCCGGAGCCGATGATGCCGATATTCATGGCGGGAAATTCGACCAATCCCCGCAAAACTGCAAATCCCGCCCCCGGCGGCCGGCGGGGAATACCGGGAAGCGGCCCCCAGGCCCTTGACTCCGACGCCTTCCTCATCTGACTGAATTTACCATGCGCGCCTGCGCCCTGATCCTTGTCGCCGCGGCATTCGCCCCGCTGGCCGTCGCCGCCGAAACCCCGAGGGAGGCTCCGGCGCCCGATCCGGATCCCGAGGTGCGCGAGATGGTCAAGGCGGTCTCCCCCGAGCGGATCCAGAGGTCGGTCTACGTGCTCACGAGCTTCAAGACCCGGCACACGCTCTCCGACCCCCTGCCGAGCGGCGACGGGATCGGCGGGGCGGCCGCCTGGATACGGGCCGAGTTCGAGCGTGCCTCGAAGGACGCGGGGGGCCGCCTCAAGGTGGAGCTGGACAGCTTCGAGCAGCCCCCGTCGCCGCCCCGAATCCCCGCCGCGGTCGGGATCACCAACGTCGTGGCCACCCTGCCGGGCACGGACCCCGACCCCGCGGGGCGCATCCTGGTCGTCAGCGGCCACTACGACTCGATGCCCTCCAACGTGTTCGACCCGGTGACCGCGGCGCCCGGCGCCGACGACGACGCCTCGGGGGTCGCGGCCGTGATCGAGCTCGCGCATGTCATGTCCCACTACCGGTTCGGGGCGACGATCGTGTTCCTTGCCGTCGCGGGCGAGGAGCAGGGCCTGCACGGCTCCACGCATTGGGCCAAGGAGGCGGGGGAGCGCAAGGCCGACATCGAGGCGATGCTCGACAACGACATCATCGGAAGCAGCAGGGCCGAGGACGGCACCGTCGACCGCGGGACGGTCAGGCTCTTCGCCCAGGGGGTGCCCCCGACGTCCGCGCCGGACAGCGAGCTTCTTTCCCTGCTGCGGGCGGGCGGAGAGAACGACACCCCGCCCCGCGAGCTCGCCCGGGCGATCCGGGACATCGCGGGCGTGTACGTGCCCTCGCTCAAGGTCCGCGTGGTGTACAGGGCGGACCGCTACCTGAGGGGCGGCGACCATCTCCCCTTCCTCGAGAGGGGATATCCGGCGGTCAGGTTCACCGAGCCCGCCGAGGACTTCCACCGGCAGCACCAGGACGTGCGTGAGGAGAAGGGGGTCCAGTACGGGGACACCCCGGACCATGTGGACTTTGCCTACACCGCCGACGTGGCGCGCGTGAACCTGGCGACGCTCGCGGTCCTCTCCCGCGCCCCGGCCCCGCCGCGCTCCGTGCAGATCGAGGCGGCCAGGCTCGAGAATGACACGACGCTGCGCTGGGAGCCGGGGACTGATGCGGACCTCGCGGGGTACCGGATCGTCTGGCGCGAGACGACCGCCCCCTTCTGGGAGCACTCGATGGACGTGGCGAAGGGCGTGACGCGGGTGACGGTCAAGGGCGTGTCGAAGGACAACGTCATCTTCGGCGTCGAGGCCTTCGACAAGGCGGGCCACGCCAGCCCCGCCGTCTTCCCCTCCGCGCGGCGGACCCTCTGACAAGAGAACGCCCGTGGGACAAGAATCCGTCCAGGAAAAGGCGCCGACGATAGAGAGGCTTCCCGACCCGGTCCCATCCGCGGACTTCTCGGCGCTCTGCGCCCTCCTCGCCGAATGCGTGCGCCTCGGCGCCTCGATCGGGTTCGTCGAGCCGCTCTCCGGTGAGGAGGCCGCCGCCTACTGGCGGAAGGTCCAAAGCGAGGCGGCGTCGGGCGGGCGCCTCATCCTCGTCGCCCGGGAGGCGGGCGGCGGGCCCGTCGTCGGAAGCGCCCAGCTCGCGTTCGAGTCGCGGGCCAACGGGCGCCACAGGGCCGAGGTCCAGAAGGTGATGGTTCTGGCCTCGCACCGCAGGAAGGGCGTCGCCACGGCCCTCATGAAGGCGGTCGAGGCCGCCGCTGCCGGCAGGAACGCGAGGCTCCTTCATCTGGACACGAGCGAGGGCAGGGGGGGCGCACGGGAATTCTACGAGGCGCTCGGCTACGTCTACGTCGGCGGGATACCCGGCTATGCGCTCGACCCGGACGGCACCCCCGCGAGCAACGCCATCTTCTACAAGGCCCTCAAGTGAGCGACGAGGCACAGCAGGACTGGTTCGGGGACTTCTCGCCGGCGCCCGGGGTTCACCTGGCGCCCCCAAGGGGCGCGGACAAGCAGGGCGACGCGGTCGTCTTCAAGCGCAGCGCAAGGGCCCGCAACTACCGGCTCTCGCTCCGGCGGGACGGCGTCGCCGTCGCGACCATCCCCACGAGGGGCTCCGTCAGCGAGGCCGAACGCTTCGTCGAGCGCAACCGCGGCTGGCTCGAGCGGGCCCGGGCGCGCCAGAGGAGCAGGCCGCGGACGGCGGACATCTGGACCGTGGGCACGCGGCTCCTGTGGAGGGGGGAGTTCGCCGAGATACGGCCCGCGGTCGTGGGACCCAGGGCCTCGGTCTGCCTTGCGGCCGACGTGTTCCGTGTCCCGCGGGTCGAGGGCGACCTGCGGCCGGTGCTCGAGGCGCGCTTCAAGCGCCTGGCGAAGGTGGAGCTCCCCGCCCGGGCATGGGAGCTCGCGGCGCTGACGCGGATGAACGTCACGCGGGTCACGGTGCGCGACCAGCGCTCGAGGTGGGGATCGTGCACCGCGGCGGGGGTCATTTCGCTCAACTGGCGCCTCATCCTCACGCCGGCGCTCGTGCGCGACTACATCATCCACCATGAGCTCATGCACCTCAGGGAGATGAACCACTCGGAGCGCTTCTGGGCGTGCGTGGAGGGGGTCTTCCCCCGCTGGCGCGAGGCCGAGGCGTGGATCAAGCGCAACGGGGGCTTCACCGGACTCTAGAGGAACGAAAGGGTCGCGGGGTTGTCGTAGAGGCGAGCGAGCGCCCGCCCATGGCAAAAAAAACCGAGAATTCCCCGGCCCATGCGCGGCCATCCCCGAGGCCCCGCGCGCCGGCGCGGGGGAAGGGGCGACGCATGGTGCGCGCGCTTGCCCAGAGCACCCTCTTTGCCGCCGGGTTCGCCTTCACCCAGTTCAACGTCGCCGAGATCGACCCGAGGTACCGGATCTTCGACCGGACGCTCCTCGACCGGCTCCACGCGCCGGTCACCCGCTACCACGAGTAGGGCTCAGCGGAAGTCGACGAGCTCGACGTCGAAGATGAGCGTGGCGCGGGGCGGGATCTGGGGCGGGCGGCCCGTCTCCCCGTAGGCCAGCCAGTACGGGATGATGAGGGTCCTGCGCGCGCCCTTCTTCATGGTGAGGAAGGCTTCGTCCCAACCCTTGATGACCTTCCCGACCCCGACCTGGAACGTGAAGGGGGCGCCGTGCGAATACGAGCTGTCGAAGGGAGTCCCGTCGAGGAGCCTGCCGGCGTACTGGGCCACGACGGTGTCGCCGATCCTGGGGGTCGAGGCGCCGGAGCCCGGGTCGCGGTTCACGTACATGAGTCCGGACTTTGACGTGTAGGCGGTGGGAAAGTCTCTGCGGACCACGAAGGCGTCCTGCGACGAGAGCTGGGGCGCGCTCTCGCTCAGCGCGGCCCGCATCGCGGAATTGATGGGCTCGCCGGGGTTCTTGCTCATGAACATCCCGGAGCGGACGACGATTGCAAGGGTCAGAAGAACGACTCCAAGCAGGACGAGGTAGATTTTGCTCCTCATGGGTTTGGATGTGGACCAAAGGCACACTGGGGCCGATGGCAATGCACCATTTCAGAAAAAGACGTGCGGCCGGAGCGGCGCGGGTCCGTGCACCCGGAAATCAGGGAAGAAAAGACCACCGCCGGTCGGGCAATCCAGCGTGCGAAGAGATGCTCCCGCCCATGGGGGAGCCCGCCTTGCGCGGCGGCCCCGATCGCTTACATGTGGTAGGTTATCGTCCTCGTGCCGGCCACGCTGCTGACCGTGATGGTGGTGGCCTGGGTGAAGTTGGTGGGATAGATCTCAGCCGCGATGGTGTTCAGTATCTTGATGTATTGGGTCGGCCCCACCAGGTCGCCGACGGCCGCCGTCGAGATCCCTGACTCGAGGAAATATTGGTCCGCCGCGGACGAGAGCTGCCGGGCGTTGTTCAGGATGGCCTTGTCCTGCGAAGCCGTCGTAACCCGCTGAAATGCCGGGATCGCCATCGTGGCCAGAAGGCCAATGATGACGACAACGATCATTATCTCGACGAGGGTAAACCCCCGGTAAGCGACAGGGGACGATGACTTCATGGGTGAATGGCCGCGCTTTTTCGCCGCCATAGTGTGCCATCATTTGCTTGGAAAATCACGTAAGGATGTTCGTAGGGCGCAAAGGGATGGCAAAAAATTGTAAAAAACTAAAGAACTTTGGAGCCGAATTGGCGAATCAAGCCGTTGGATCAAACGGCGGCCTGGCGAACCCTTGCGGCCTAGGTTAAACCGGACTGTTGTAACTGACTTTATGAACTGATCTTAGCCAATAAGCCATCCAAAATTGCATCGGCCGAGACTTTGATTTTCTGGCCGGGAGATTGTAAAAAATTTGGTAAAACCCGTGCGGACTGTTCCAGATACCTGGCTTCCCGGATTCGAGATTCCCCCAGGAATCGGTCGATTGCGGCCTCAAGCGCGGTACTCCCCGTCCCGTTCCCTCCGTCCGCGGCGCCCGAGGTGAACCACCGGACCTTGGACCGGCCGACCGCCAGGGTCCATGCCCCGCGGTCGGCAAAATAGACGGCGAGGATGCCGTCATCGGCGAGTCCGAGCGACTGGGACAGGGCCCCGGCGAACGCCGCCGGCGTCCCGCCGGGCGCGGCCGGGACAAACCTGGCGATCACCCTCGCGTAGATCTTAACCCCCGTCGCTCGCTCCACATTGGCCAGCTTCAAGTTGAGCGCCTGGGCGCGGGACGGATCCGTGGGAAGGAGCCTGTCCGGGTCGTCGAAGTGGGCCTTAGGCCCTGGATCCCTGGGCGCCGTGAACCTTGGGATCCCGGCCAGAAGGCGGGCGAACGAGGCATCGTCCGCGACAACCGCCCGGGCAGCCGGCCCGATCCGCAGGATCCTTACCTGCATCGGGTCTCCCTGGACGATCCGGGAAAGGACGTCGGCGCCGCGCACGGTGCGCCCGAACACGGCGTGCATGTAGTTGAGGCGCTCGAACGGGCCCAGCGTGATGAAGAACTGCGAGCCGTTGGTGTCGGGGCCGTCGTTGGCCATCGAGAGGACCCCGGCGCCGTCGTGCCCGAGGGACGGCGAGAACTCGTCGGGGAAGGTATAGCCGGGTCCGCCGTCGCCGGTGCCTAGCGGATCCCCTCCCTGGATGACGAAGTTGGGGACGACCCTGTGGAACTTGAGCCCGTTGAAGAAGGGCCTGCGCGGGAGGGGGCCGAGCGTCCCCTCGGCCAGGCCGACGAAGTTCGTGACCGTCAGGGGCGCCTTGGCGTACTCGAGTTCGCAGGTTATCGTCCCCCGAGGGGTCCCGATCTCGGCGTAGAGGCCGTCGGCGAGACCGCTCTCGCCCGCGATGCCCGCGAGCGGCGCGAGGAGCATCGCGGCCGCCAGGCGCCTCAGCTTAGGAACGAGCAGATGTATTGGCAAAGCCCGCTCTCAACATCGATGCGGAACCCGCTCTTTCCGGGAACCTCGAAGGAGGAGCCCGCCGAGTGGATGCGCACCTCGGTAGCGCCGTCGAGCACGACCCGGCAGGTGCCGTCGACGATCTCCATGAGCTCCGGAGCGTCGGTGTTGAAATGGAAGGAGCCGGGCCGGACGAGCCCGAGGGTCTTTCGGGAGCCGTCGGGAAGGAGGATCGTGTGGCTGACGACGTTCCCGTCGAAGTAGACGTTGGCCTTCGTGACGACGGAGACCCCGTTGAACTGCGTGGCGACGGCGGGCATCTCAGGGAATCGTGAGCGTGCTCCCGACGACGAGGCTCTTCTCGTCCTTGAGGACGCCCTTGTTCGCCTTGAGGATGTCGTCCCACCTGGCCGAGGAGCCGTAGAACTTGCGCGCGATCTTGGTCAGCGTGTCCCCCTCGGCGACCACGTAGGTCTTCGTCGCCGGCGGGGGCGGGGGCGCCGCGGTCTCGGCGGCCGCCGCCGCGAGGGCGGGGGCGCTGCCTGGGCGGGTCGGCGCCGGCTTTGTCGCGCCGGGGCCCGTCGCCTGGAGCGCGACGCGGGTCTTAAGCTGGGCGTTCTCCGCGGCCAAAAGGCTCGTCTCGTCCTGGGCCTGGCGAAGCTGGGTGCGCAGGGGCTCGATCTGCGAGGTCGCCGCCGCCTCGACCTGCAGGGACGCGATCGAGGACTTCGCGGCGTCGAGCTGCTGGCTGAGCGATGCGTTGTCCGAGGTCAGCTTGTCGACCTGGGACTTGAGCGCGCTGTTCTCGTCCTGGACGACGGAGAAGCTCCGAAGGGACGTCGCGAGCTTGTCCTGCGCGTCGGCGAGCTGCCTGGCGGTGTCGGAGTCGCTCGGAGGGGGTACGTCGGCCTTGGGAGGCAGGGCCTTTGCCGCATCGAGCTGCTTCTGCAGGTCGGCGACGTCGGAGGCGTTCTTTGAGGAGGCCGCCTGCGCGGCCGCGAGCTCGGACTTGAGGCGCTCCGCCTCCTTCCAGGCCGAGGCGAGCTCGTCGGTAAGCTGCTTGTTGTCCGCGCGGACCGAGGCCAGGTCGGATGCGGGCGGCGCCGCTGGGGGCTCGTCCGCCCTGAGCGGGGAAACCATGGCAAGGGCAATCGGCAAGAGGCCAAATCGGATGGATTTGTACATGGTCGCGGTGGGCTCAGGGTATGAAAGCGCCTTTCAAAGCGGACACAATCCACAATTCCTGAGGGGCGGGCGCCCTACCTCCCGGCCCAGTGCACCGCCGTGCCGACGGCCCGGGACCAGCCCGCGCGCAGCCCGCCGAGGGCCGAAGGCCGGAGCCTGGGCCGGAACGTGCGGTCCCTGCCCGCGAGGCCGGCCACCTCGCGCAGGCTCTTCCAGAACCCGACCGCAAGGCCCGCGAGGGCCGCCGCCCCGAGGGCGGTGGTCTCCGTCACGCGGGGCCTGACGACCGCGGCGCGGATCAGCTCGCTCTGGAACTGCATGAGCGCGTCGTTGACGGAGGCGCCCCCGTCGACCCGCAGCTCCCGGATCCTGCGGCCCGAGTCGGCCTCCATCGCGCCGATCAGGTCGGAGGTCTGGAACGCGATGCTCTCGAGGCAGGCGCGGGCGAGGTGCGCTGCCGTGGTGCCGCGGGTCACCCCGACGATGGCGCCCCTGGCGGCCGGGTCCCAGTGCGGGGCGCCCAGGCCCGCGAAGGCGGGCACGATCGTGACTCCCCCGTTGTCCGGGACGCTCGCCGCCAGGGCCTCGACGTCGGAGGAGCGCTTGATCAGGCCGAGACCGTCCCGCAGCCACTGGACGACCGCGCCCCCGACAAAGACGCTCCCCTCGAGGGCGTACTCCGTTCGGTCCCCGATCCGCCAGGCGATCGTCGAGAGGAGCCGGTTCCTGGAGAGAACCGGTCGGCTGCCCGTGTTCATGAGCATGAAGCATCCGGTCCCATAGGTGTTCTTGGCCATCCCCGCCTTGAAGCACCCCTGACCGAAGAGGGCGGCCTGCTGGTCTCCCGCGATGCCGGCGACCGGCACCCCGCGAAGGGACCCGATCGCCGAGACCTCTCCGAAGACCCCGCTGCTCGCGCGGATCTCGGGAAGCACCGCGCGGGGGATATGCAGGATCCCGAGCAGCTCGTCGTCCCAGTCCCCGGTCCGAAGGCCCGCAAGGAGCGTGCGGGAGGCGTTCGAGACGTCGGTCGCGTGCACGCGGCCCCCCGTGAGCTTCCACAGGAGCCACGTGTCCACGGTCCCGAAGGCGAGCTCGCCGCGCGCCGCGCGCCTCCGGGCCCCGGGGACGTGGTCCAAAAGCCACGCGAGCTTCGTCCCGGAGAAGTACGGGTCCAGGAGGAGGCCCGTCCTTCGCCTGAAGAGGGGGCCGAGCCCGCGGCGCTCGAGGGCCTGGCAGGCCCCGGCGGTCCGGCGGTCCTGCCACACGATTGCGCGGTGGAGCGGCCGGCCGCTCGAGCGGTCCCACAGGAGCGTGGTCTCGCGCTGGTTGGCGATCCCGACCGCGGCGACGTCGCCCGGGCCCATCCGCGCCTTCGCGAGGACGGCGCAGGCCACCCGCCGCGTGGTCTCCCAGAGGTCGGCCGGCTCGTGCTCCACCCAGCCAGGCCCGGGGAAATGCTGGCGGAACTCCTCCTGCGCGGAGGCGATGTTGCGGCCCCGCCGGTCGAAGAGGATCGCGCGGGAGGAGGTCGTGCCCAGGTCGAGGGCTAGGACGCAGCGTTTCATGGCCGGGGGGACGCCCCGGAAGGCTCGCAGGCAGGCGGGGTGGGCGCAAGCACCGGCCCCGGCAGGGGGATGTGAAATCGTCGAATACCCGCAAAGAAACGCTGAACTTGCTCGCCCGGGGGCAGTCTCACCCCATAGGTACAAACCGGCCCATGACCATCAGGCAGACCCTCTCCCTCCTCCCGGCGCTCTGCGCCCTTGCCGCCCTGTGCGGGTGCGCGAGCGCTCCGGCGCCGCAGGCGCCGCTTGAGACGACGAAATTCACGGTCGAGAACACCGACCGCTTCGTCGCCCTGGACCCGGCCGCGGAGGCCGCGGTCAGCTGCACCGGCCTGCAGGAGCGCACGCTCGGCGACGGCCGCCTCGAGATCGTCGCCAACCTGAGGAACAGCGACGTCGCCAAGGTGCGGGTGAGGGTCCAGTGCGTGTTCGTCGACGACCAGGGCGTGCAGGTCGGGGCGGACGCGCCGTGGCAGGCCCTCGAGATCCCCGGCAATTCCACCGAGGTCATGCGCTTCACGGCGTCGGCCACCACGGCCCGAAGGTACGTGATCCGGGTGCGGACGGCGCGCTAGGGGAGGCTATTTCTTTTCCGGGGCGTCCGGCGGGAAGGTCACCGACTTGGAGGCCGCGTCCATCTCCTTGACCGCGGCGTCCATCGCGGCCTTGTCGGCCGCGCTGTCCCTGATGACGGGCCTGCCGCCCGAGAAGTCTATCGTCTTGCCGTCCTGGACCGGAACGAACCCGCCGCCGCGCGCGCCCACCCTCGGCTGGGACACGTAGGCCCAAAGCGCCGCCGCTGCCGCCGCGGTGGCTATGGCTGCCGTCGTGATGCGTCGTTTGTCCAACTCCGGTATCATTGGACATCGCCCGGGGGTCCGCAATAACAGTCCTCGATGCAGGCAGTCCTCAAAGAGGCCCGGTCCACGCTCCACCTGGCGATCCCCATCACGATCGGCCAGGTGAGCCAGATGCTCATGGGCGTCACCGACAGCGTGATGATCGGGCGCGTCGGCACGGTCCCGCTGGCGGCCTCGTCGTTCGGAGGGGGCGTCTTCAACATCTTCTTCATCGTCGGGATAGGCCTCATGACGCCGGTCGCGATCTTCGCCTCGCGGTCCAGGGGGGCCGGCCGCCACGACGAGGCCGGCGAATATCTGCGGCACGGGCTGCTGATAGCCGCGTTGTCGGGCCTCGCGGAGATCGCCGTCATCATCTACCTGGGCCTGCACCTGGACTGGTTCCACCAAACACCCGAGGTCCTTGCGGCCGTGAACCCCTTCTTCCTGCTGATCGGGATCTCGCTCCTGCCCTCGCTCGCCTACCTCGCGCTGCGCCAGTTCGCGGAGTCGATGGGCAGGCCCTGGGTGCCGGTCCTGATCATCCTCGCGGGCGTGCTGCTCAACATCCTCCTCAACTGGATCTTCATCTACGGGCACCTCGGGGCCCCCCGCATGGGCCTCACCGGATCGGGTGTATCGACGCTCATCTCCCGGACACTGGCGCCGATCACGATCTTCGCCTGGCTCCGGCTGGACCCCGCGATGAAGAGCGCGTGGCCGCGCCACTGGCTGGCGCCTCTCTCCCTCGAGCGGCTCCGGCGGATGCTCGCCGTGGGGCTGCCCACGTCCGGGTGCCTTCTCTTCGAGGGCGGCGCCTTCGCGGCCGCGACCGTCATGATGGGCTGGCTCGGCGCGGTGCCGCTCGCGGCCCACCAGATCGC
>CAYPXZ010000057.1:0-19478 GCA_964414785.1 uncultured Opitutaceae bacterium | reverse complement strand
GCCGTGCGGACAGCCGCCTGCAGGTCCGCCAGGAGCCTCACCAGGTCGCGGCCCGCCGAGTCGCACTCGTCCACAATCGAGACGATCCTCAGCTGGTCCCCGGCGGCGAGGGCGGCCGCGAGCTCGGACACCTTCGCCTCGGCCACGAGGCCGTAGACGTCGAGCACATCGGCCTCGGCGATCTCGCCTCCGCAAAACGCGATCATCTGGTCCAGGATGGACTGCGCGTCGCGCATGCCCCCGTCCGCCAAACGGGCGATGCAGGCGAGCGCGGCGCCGTCCACCTTCACCTTTTCGGCCTCGGCGATCGACTTAAGGCGGCTCGAGATGAGCTCCTCCGAGATCGGCTTCAGGTCGAAGCGCTGGCACCTCGAGAGGATCGTGGGGAGGACCTTCTGCACCTCCGTCGTGGCGAAGACGAACTTCACGTGCGGGGGCGGCTCCTCGAGCGTCTTTAGGAGCGCGTTGAACGCGGCCGTAGAGAGCATGTGCACCTCGTCGATGATGTAGATCTTGAACTTGCCCTGCGCGGGCGCGTATCGCGACGTCTCCCGCAGGTCGCGCACCTGCTCGACGCTGTTGTTGGACGCGCCGTCGATCTCGATCACGTCAAGGTGGCTGCCCTCGGCGATCGCGACGACCGCCGGGTCCTTGACGTCAAAGTCCGCGTTGGGGCCGCCCGTGCAGTTGAGCGCCTTCGCGAATATCCGCGCGATGGAGGTCTTGCCCGTCCCCCTGGGCCCGACAAGCAGGTAGGCGTGCGCGATCCGCCCGCGGGCGATCGCGTTGCGCAGCGTGCGCACGACATGGTCCTGGCCGACGACGTCGCCAAACGTCTGCGGCCTCCATTTGCGCGCGATGACCTGGTAGGCTTTTCCGGACAAGGGAGGAGTCTTAAGAAGATGAAGTGGCCAGGCACTCCACGGCACTGGAAGAACGTCGGTACCGTTGCTGCCTTCCGGCCCTGGCGGGGTTCGCGCGCCTGCCCATGCATGGCGCCTGGCCGAGGCGGAACATGCGCCGCCCTAGCGCGTCCGCAACACCTATTTCGGAGGCTCGGCCGGCTTTGGCGGGGCGCCGTCCTGCGCCGGGGGCGCCTGGCGCTGGCGGAACTGCTGCAGGCGCGCCCTCTGCTGAGCGATCAGCTCATCGAACTTGGTGCGCTGCTCCGGGTTGAGGAGCGGCGCGATCTCATCCTGCATCTTCTCGATCGCGAGCGCCGACTCGAGCTGCACCTCGTGGCGCGCCCTTCCGAGCTGCGCCGCCGTGCGGCGAACGATCGGCTCAATCTTTGCCCGCTGCTCGTCCGTCAGGTTGAGCTTGCCCTCAAAATTGCGCATGAGCTGCGGCCCGTAGCCCATCGGGCCCCCTCCCTGGCGGAAGCCAAGCGGGGCGAGGAGCGCCGCGTTCGCCCTGGGCCTGGATGCGGCCCATTTGACAAGGCCGAGGGCGGTCGCGCCCCCGGTCACAAGGCCGGCCACGAAGATGGCGATCGTTGCGAGGATGACTTGCCAGGTTTTGACCATGAATCAGGTTCCCAGGTTGACCACCTCGGCGACGGGGTCGTCGTTGGCGGTGACGCCGGAGTCGGCCCCGAGCGTGGCCTCGATCGCGGAGTAGTTGATGGCGACCGCCGCGACGGCGAGCGCGCACGCCACCGCGGCGACCCTAAGGGAAAGGCGGGCGAAGACGGACGGGCTGGGCTCCCGCCCCTCAAAGGCGAGCGCCGCCACGCGGGTTGAAAATCCAAAGGGCGCGGAAAGGTCGCCGGACTCGGGCGCCCGGCGCGCGTCGGCGGCCAGCCTCTGCCATGCCTTCTCGTGGGGGTTCATGCGCTCTCCTTCTCGGTAAGCTCGCGGTAGAGGCGTTGCAACTTCCGTCTCGCGCGGAAGGCGCGCACCTTGACCAGCGTCGGGTTCCAGCCCGTCAGGGCGCTGATTTCGGCGATGGATTTCTGCTCGAGGTCGAGGTAGCGGACGACGAGCCGGTCCTCGGGCTTGAGCATGTCGAGGAGCTTGTTGACGAGCTCCTTGGCCTCCATCGCGTCGTCCGGCGAAACCTCGTTCTCGTTGGTGAGGGCGGAATCCAGGTAGTCGGTCTCGTTCTCCGAGAGGTCCGCCCAGCGAAGCTCCGGCCGGCGCTTTTGCGCCCGGAGGTGGTCGATGCACGTGGTGACGGCGATCCGGGAGACCCAATGGGTGAAGGGCACCGATCCCTGGTACTGGTCGATTCGGGTGAACATTTTCAGAAATATCTCCTGGGCAAGATCTTCCTCAGCAACCCTCCTGGGGAGGTGGGCCCTGACGATGCGGATGACAAGCGGGTAGAGATGATCGACAAGCTCCCGCGCAGCAGTCTGGTCGCGCAGGCGAACGCGACCAAGACAGCCAGCCAGATCAAACGACTGGTCGTCAGGCATAGGTTCATCGAGTCATCATCGTACACATTCTGCAAGACGCCGGTTGGCGCGGGCCGGTTACCCGGCCGGGGGGAATTGGGTCCCAAGCGGGCGACCGCGGCCGCTTGACTTTGGGCGTTCGCGGCCGATGTATGGTGGCAGAGATGGCACCCGCCTCCCAGGCCCTTCGACTTACTTTCGCGCACGACCTGTAAAGGACGCCGCCTAGCGGCGGGTCGTGCGTAGGCCTCTTTGCCCCCTTTTCCGCCACGGCCCCATGGCCGAGTCGGCGTTGTACTCCCGTCAGAAACCAGCCAATCTCAGCCCTTCCTTTCCCATGCAGCCCGCTCCCGTCTCCAAGTACGCCCCATTCCCGCCCGTGTACCTGCCCAACCGGCAGTGGCCCAACCGGACGATGACGCAGGCACCGATCTGGTGCAGCGTTGACCTCCGGGACGGCAACCAGGCCCTCGCGCAGCCGATGAGCGTCGACGAGAAGATCGAGTTCTTCGACATGCTGGTGAAGATCGGGTTCAAGGAGATCGAGGTCGGCTTCCCCTCGGCCTCCCAGATCGAGTTCGACTTCACCCGGCGCCTGATCGACGAGAAGCGCATCCCCGACGACGTCGCGATCCAGATCCTGTGCCAGTGCAGGGAGGACCTGATCACGCGCTCGCTGGAGGCGGTCAAGGGGGCGAAGAACGTCATCTTCCACCTCTACAACTCGACCTCGCCGAAGCAGCGGGAGTACGTCTTCAACCTTCCGAAGTCGGAGATCATCCAGATCCCCGTCAGGTCCATAGGGCAGCTCAAGCGCGAGAGCGCGGCCCTCGTCGCGTCAGGCACCCGCCTGCGCCTGGAGTACTCGCCCGAGAGCTTCACCAGCACCGAGCTCGAGTTCGCGCTCGAGATCTGCGAGGCCGTGTCCGACGTGTGGGGCCCCACCCCCAAGGACAAGATCATCCTCAACCTGCCGGCCACGGTCGAGTACGCGACGCCGAACGTCCACGCCGACCAGATCGAGTGGATGTGCACGCACCTGACCCGGCGCGATTCGACGATCGTCTCGCTGCACACGCACAACGACCGGGGGACGGGCGTCGCCGCGACGGAGCTCGCCCTCCTCGCCGGGGCCGACCGCGTCGAGGGGACCCTCTTCGGCAACGGCGAGCGCACCGGCAACCTGGACATCGTCACGGTGGCCCTGAACCTCTACACCCACGGGATCCACCCGGGCCTCGACCTGAGCGACCTGAACTCCATCCGGGACGTCTACGAGCGCTGCACGCGCCTCGAGGTGCCCCCGCGCCAGCCCTACGCGGGCGAGCTCGTGTTCACGGCGTTCAGCGGCTCGCACCAGGACGCCATCAAGAAGTCCCTCCCCCACCAGAAGCCGGGCAAGCCCTGGGACGTCATCTACATCCCGATCGACCCGGCGGACATCGGCCGCAGCTACAGGGCGATCATCCGGATCAACTCGCAGTCCGGCAAGGGCGGCGTCGCGTACGTCCTTGAGCAGGAGTTCGGCTACCACCTGCCAAAGCTGATGCACAAGGAGATCGGCCGGATCGTGAACGACGTCGCCGACGCGAAGGGCACCGAGCTCACCTCCGTCGAGATCCGCGACGTCTTCAACCGCGAGTACCTCGCCCGCACGGCGCCGGTCTCCCTCGAGCACTTCAAGACGACCGAGCGCGACTCGACGGTCAAGTGCGACGCCCGGATCAAGGTCGACGGCAAGGTCCACTCGCTCAGCGGCTCGGGCAACGGCCCGATCGACGCCTTCGTCAGGGCCCTCGGCGCGACCGGCCTCCCGAGGTTCGACGTCCTGAACTATTCCGAGCACTCGCTCGGCGCAGGCGCCGAGGCCAAGGCCGTCAGCTACATCCAGGTGAAGATGGAGCGGGGCTCCGCCTACTTCGGCGCCGGCATCGACACGAACATCGAGCTCGCCTCCATCAAGGCGATCGTGAGCGCCCTAAACAGGGCCATCCGCCCGCGAGATGAAGTTTGATCCCGAGAAGCGCCCGCTCACGGGCGAGACGCTCGAGACGCTTTCCGCATCCCTAGGCGAGCAGGGCGAGAAGCCGTTCCGGGCAAAGCAGATCCTCGACTGGGTCTACAAGAAGCGCGCGCGCTCGTGGGACGAGATGACCAACCTGCCGAAGGCCCTGAGGACCTGGCTCGACCAGGAGTTCACGCTCATGCCGGCGAAACTCGTCCTCAACCGGCACTCCCAGGACGTGACGGACAAGCTGCTCCTTGAGCTCGAGGACCGGTCCCTCATCGAGACGGTCATCATCCGCGCGCCGCAGGAGGGCGTCGGGCTCGACCACTCGCGAAAGACCATCTGCATCTCGACCCAGGTCGGGTGCGCCATGGGCTGCGTGTTCTGCGCGAGCGGCCTGGCGGGCCTGAAGAGGGACATGAGCGCCGGCGAGATCGTCGCGCAGCTCCTGCAGGTGTGCTACGCCGAGGATGAGAGGACGCCGCGCGCCCGCGCCGAGCTCGCGTCCTTCGACAACATCGTCGTCATGGGCATGGGCGAGCCGCTCGCCAACTACGACGCCCTCATCCGGGCGCTGACGATCGTCAATTCCGACTGGGGGCTCGGCTTCGGGGCCCGAAGGATCACGGTCTCGACGAGCGGGCTCGTTCCGAAGATCCTCAAGCTCGCCGACGAGCCGATCGGGTTCCGGCTTGCGATCTCGCTCCACGGGGCGACCGACGAGGTCCGCTCGCAGATCATGCCCGTCAACAAGGCGTACCCGCTCGCGAAGCTCCTGCCCGCCGTTAAGGCCTTCAACGAGCGCCACGGCAGGATGGTCACCCTCGAGTTCATCCTGATCGCCGACGTCAACGACTCGCCCGACCAGGCCCGCAGGCTGCGCGACATCGCGCTCGACCTGCACGCCCACGTGAATCTGATCCCCTACAACACCGTCGAGGGCCTGCCGTGGAAGCGCCCCGAGGCCGCCCGCCAGGTCGCGTTTGCGGAAATTCTTGACCGTTCGGGGGTATCGGTGACCCTGCGCCGCGAAAAGGGCCACGATATCGCCGCGGCGTGCGGCCAGCTCAGGCTGAAAACCGAGCGGGAGCGCGAGGCGCCGGCCATCCAATAGGAAATTTCATCTTGAAAGGCCGATGGAACTAAACGCTACATATGCGTTTCATACGGGTCGTTTGCGTCCCGCTCCCCTCCTCTTCAAACCATGATAGAAGTCAAAGGCCTCGAAAAATCGTATGGCTCCAAACGCGCGGTAGACGGCGTGAGCTTCACGGTTAAACGCGGCGAGATCCTGGGCTTCCTCGGGCCAAACGGCGCGGGCAAGTCAACGACCATGAAGATGATAACAGGCTTCGTGCGGCCCGACCGCGGGACCGCCCTGGTCGACGGCATCGACGTGCTCCGCGATCCCGTGGCGGTCAAGCGCAAGCTTGGCTACCTGCCCGAGAACGCACCGGCGTACCCCGAGATGACGGTCGCCGAGTTCCTCGGGTTCATCGCCGAGGTCCGCGGGTTCAGCCAGCCGCAGGACCGCAGGAACCACGTCGAGCGCGCGATCGCGATGACGCACTTGTCCACGGTGCGCAACCAGGTGATCGACACCCTCTCCAAGGGCTACAAGCAGCGGGTCGGCTTCGCCCAGGCGCTCCTGCACGACCCGCCGGTGCTCATCCTCGACGAGCCCACCGACGGCCTCGACCCGAACCAGAAGAACGAGGTGCGCATGCTGATCAAGAACATGGCGGTCGAGAAGGCGGTCGTCCTCTCGACGCACATCCTCGAGGAGGTCGAGGCGATCTGCACGCGCGTCATCATCATCTCCCGGGGGAAGCTCGTCGCCGACGAGACCCCCGCGCAGCTCCTCGCGCGCAAGCCCGGCGCCCGCATGGACGAGATATTCCGCAGCCTCACGCACACCGACACATGAAACAGGTCACCCCCATCTTCAAAAGGGAGTTCGTCGGCTATTTCCGGACGCCGGTCGCCTACGTCTTCCTGGTGGCATTCCTGCTCATCTCCGTGGCGCTCGCCTTCTCGCGCTTCGGCGGGTTCTTCAAGGCCGGGATCGCGAGCCTGGACTCCTACTTCGGGTTCTTCCCGTGGCTGTATCTCTTCATCGTGCCGTCGGTCGGCATGAGGCTGTGGTCCGAGGAAAAGAGGTCGGGAACCTCGGAGCTCCTCTTCACGCTGCCCGTGACGACGCTCGAGGCGGTGATCGGGAAGTTCCTCGCCGGCTGGGCCTTCCTGTCGCTGGCCGTGCTCCTTAGTTTCCCGATGGCCGTCACGGTCGGCTACCTCGGCAGCCCCGACTGGGGCATCGTCGCCACGAGCTACCTCGGGGCGATCCTCATGGCGGGCGGTTTCCTCGGGGTGTGCTCTCTCACCTCCGCCCTCACGAAGAACCAGGTCATCAGCTTTGTCATAAGCCTCGGCGTCTGCGCCGTCCTCGTGTTCCTCGGCTACAGCGGCTTCACGAGCTTCCTCGAGAGCTTCCTGCCCGTCGGCGTCTCGGACACCATCTCGAACTTCAGCTTCATCACCCACTTCAGCCCCATGGTTAAGGGCATCGTGGACGCGAAGGACGTCGTCTTCTTCCTCTCGCTGATCGGGTTCACCCTCTTCCTCAACGTGGTCGCGCTCGAGCGCTGATCCCCACGACCCGCCATGACATCCGGAAGCAAGACAATCGCGATCGCGCTCCTCCTCGTGGGGCTCGTCCTCGTCAACTACCTGGCAACATCGGTGCCCCTGCGCTACGACGCCACCTCGGAGAAGATCTACACGCTCTCGGCCGGGACGAAGGCGCTCCTCTCCAAGGTCAGCGAGCCCACGACGCTCGACCTATATTTCTCCCGCAGCGCAAGCGGCCAGTACGTCGAGTACAAGAACTACGCCGAGCGCGTGCGCGAGATGCTGCGCCAGTATGAGCGCGCCTCCGGGGGCAAGGTCCGGCTGAACCTGATCGACCCCGAGCCCGACACCCCGGAGGAGGAGAAGGCGACGGCAGCCGGCATCGAGCCGCAGACGATCCCCGGCGGCAGCCAGTTCTACTTCGGCCTCGTCGCGACCCAGGCCGACCAGCAGAAGGTGATCGCCGCCCTCAATCCCCAGCGCGAGCAGTTCCTCGAGTACGACGTCTCGGAGCTGATCTACGGCGTGGGCCAGGCCGACAAGAAGAAGCTCGGGCTCATCACGAGCCTGCCCCTGCAGGGCTCCCCCGGCATGCCGATGATGGGCCAGCAGGGCACGGAGGGCCAGTTCGTCGCCAGCGAGTGGGAGCAGACCTACCAGATTGTCCCCGTCCAGGCCTCGGCCTCCGAGCTTCCGCCGGGACTGGACGTCCTTGCGATCGTGCACCCCGAGAACGTCTCGCCAAAACTTCAGTTCTCGATCGACCAGTTCCTCCTGGGCGGAAAGCCCGTGTTCCTCGCCGTGGACCCCTCGTCGGCCTACTTCAAGCGGCAGGCCGGTCAGGAGGCGATGTTCGGGGGTCCCCAGCCCAACGTCTCGAGCGACCTGCCCGTGCTCCTCGGCGGATGGGGCATTGCCTACGACCCCCAGCGCGTCGTGGGCGACCTTGAGAACGCGGAGGAGGTGGAATTGCGCGACCAGAGCCGCCTGCGCTACCCCGTGTGGATCAACCTCGCCCAGGAGAGCTTCAACGCCAAGTCGCTGCCGACCGCGCAGCTCGCGTCAGCGCTCTTCATCGAGGCGGGGAGCGTCTCCCTCAAGCCGGGCAATGCCCTCACCTTCACCCCGCTCGTGGAGACGTCGGCCAAGTCGGGGGACGTGCCCGTAGCGTCCCTGCAGTTCGCGCAGCCCGAGGAGGTCGCGCGCCAGGTCACCCCCTCCGGCAAGCGCACGATCGCCGCGCTCGTGACCGGCAAGTTCAGGACGGCCTTCCCCGACGGCGCCCCGAGGGACCCGGAGCCTGCGGACAAGAAGGACGCGAAGCCCGCGGCCAAGGCGGACTCCCTCCGGGAATCCAAGACCTCCTCGATCCTCGTCATCGTTGCCGACACCGACTGGCTCTTTGACGACTATAGCGTCCGCAAGTTCAACTTCATGGGCCAGGTCGCGGCCGAGCCCTTCAACGACAACCTCGCGTTCGCCGCGAACTCGCTCGACTTCCTCGCGGGCTCGCGCGACCTGATCTCGATCCGCGGCAAGGGCAACTCGCTCCGGCCGTTCACGGTCGTCCGCAGGATGGAGGCCGACGCCGCCGAGAAGTACAAGGAGAAGCTGACGGCGCTCGAGGCGAGGATCAACGAGGTCCAGTCCAAGCTCTCCGAGCTCCAGGGCAAGAAGAGCGAGGGCGGGAAACTCATCGCCTCGCCCGACGCAACCCGGGCCATCGAGGACTTCCAGAAGCAGTCGTCGGCGCTCCGCGGCGAGCGCCGGGCCATCCGCAGGTCCCTAAGGGAGGGAATCGACAGCCTTGAGAACAGGCTCCTCGTCGTGAATCTCCTCGGGACGCCGCTCCTCGTGTGCGGCTTCGGGCTCTGGTACTACCGCCGGCGCAAGGGCTAGGCCCCCTCCGGCATTCCCCGCAAGCGATGAAAATCAGAACCCTCGTCATCTCGGTCGCCCTCTTGGCCATCCTCTCGGCGGTCGCCTACCTCGCGAACCGGCCGGCGTCGCCCGCCTCCAAGGACCCCCGGGTCGGCAAGGCCGTCCTGGAGCAGGACGCCGCGACCCAGGCCGCGGGCATCGTCATCACGGACCAGGGCAAGAGGGTCGAGCTCGCCCGCGGCCCCGACGGCTCGTGGAGGGTCACCAGCTACTTCGACCTGCCCGCCGACTTCGACAAGATCGCCCGGTTCGTGCAGGACCTGGCCGAGGCGAAGGTCGAGCGGTTCGTGACCGCGAGCCCCGAGCGGCTCGCCCGGATGGAGTTCAAGGACTCCGCCGTTTCGATAAGGGACGCAGCGGGCAAGGAAATCTGGAGCGTGACGCTCGGCAAGACCCCGGAGAACGGAAACGGGCGCTTCATCCGGTTCGGCGACGAGCCGAAGGCGTTCTTCTCGGGCCTGCACGTGTGGCTCGACACCGATGCGAAGGGATGGGCGAACGCCCAGATCGTCCCCGTAAAGCCCGAGGACGTGGCGAAGATCGAGATCCCGTTCGCCGGGGCCGAACCCATTGTCATCGCCCGGGCGAAGAAGGACTCGCCGTGGGCTGCGAAGGCGCCCGCCGGCCAGAAATTGTCCGCGGACAAGGCGGCCTCGGTCCTCTCGGCGCTGGCGACTCTGCGTTTCTCAGACACGACGGACCCGAAGGACGCCTCGGCGGCCGAGGCCGGTTCGTTCATGCGGACCTTCAGGCTGACGACCTTTGACGGGAAGACACTCGACGTCGGCTTGGGCCGCAAGCCCGAGGAGAAGAAACTCAAGCCCCCGGTGGCCGACGCCAAGGAGGCCCTGGCGCCGCCCGCGAAGGGCGCCGAAACCAAGCCCGAGGTGAAGCCGATCACGCCCGAGTTCGACACGATTCCCGCGGGTCCCGTGTTCGCCGTCGTTTCCAGTTCGGACGCAAAGGCTCCCATCAACGAGCTCATGAAGCGCCGCGCGTTCAAGGTGGACGACTACAGCTTCACCGGCCTGCCCCAGAAGCCGGACGAGCTGTTCGAGGCGGACAAGGCCAAGTAGGCCGGGCTCCCCGGGATTTTCCTTTACACATATCAACAATTATAGATGTGTTGATATGTGGTATTAGCCGATCTTCCCCTCTCCGATCTCTTTTCGCAGCGTCGCCCGCTGCGATCGATTGAGTTTTTCCCTCCCAAGGACGACGCCGGGGTCGAGGCGCTCAAGAGGACGGCGTCGGCCTTGAAGCCGATAGCCCCCGATTTTGTCTCGGTCACCTACGGCGCCGGCGGCAGCACGCGCCAGCGGACCGCCCAGGTGAGCGGCTTCCTCAAGTCGGAGTTCGGATTCACGGTCATGCCGCACCTCACCTGCGTCGGGCACTCCCGAACCGAGCTCAACGAGATCGCCGACCGGATCCACGCGGAGGGTTTCCGGAACATCATGGCCCTCAGGGGCGACCCGCCTAAGGGGACGACGGAATTCCTGGCGCCGGCCGACGGGCTGCACCACGCCAACGAACTGGTGGCGCTCCTCAAGGCGCGCCACCCGGACTTCTGCCTCGGAGTCGGCGGCTATCCCGAGAAGCATCCCGAGGCCCCGTCCGCCGATGCCGACATGGCCTCCTTGAAGCGCAAGGTCGACGCCGGCGCGGACTTCGTGACGACGCAGCTCTTCTTCGACAACGACACCTACTACCGCTTCGTCGACACCTGCCGCAGGGCGTCGATCGGGGTGCCCATCGTGCCGGGGATCATGCCCGTCCTCTCGCTCAAGCAGATCCAGCGCTTCACCACGATGTGCGGGACCGCGCTCCCGGCCGCCCTCGTGCGCAGGCTCGAGGCCGCCGGCGAGGCTCCCGAGATCGTCGAGGCCATCGGAATCGACTGGGCTCTCCAGCAGATACGCGACCTCCTGGCGCACGGGGCCCCGGGCTACCACCTCTACATCCTGAACCGCGCAAAGAGCGCCCTGACGCTCGCCGCGGGGCTGGCGGCCTAGGGGGCTACCCGCCGGCGAACACCGGCCTAAAGCCCGCCTCGGAGAGAATCCTCGCGACGGAATCGCGCTGGTCGCCCTGGATCTCGATCCGCCCCTCCTTCACGGTTCCGCCGCACCCGCAGGCCGCGCGCATTTTTTTCGCCAGCTGCTCCTTCTCCGGGAGGCCGATCCCGGTGAACCCGTCGACCACGGTCACGGTCTTCCCCCCCCTGCCCCCCTTCTCCCGGGTGATGTCGACCCTCCCGCGGTTGCGGCTGGGGGCCTCGGACTTGGGGGAGGCCGCAACCGGGGCCGGCGCCGGAGCGGACGGCAGACCCTTGGGATCAAGGTGGGCGAACGGGTTCTGGCCGAGGCCCATCCCCCCCTCGGTAGGCACCTTGTCGGCCACGGTCACTTCCTCCCGCCGCACGACCCCGCAGGGATCCCCGAGTCGCCGCCCAGGAACATCAGGGCCTTGGGATAGCTCCTGTTCTCAAGGAAATGCACAAGCTGGGGATGGAGCGAACCCCGGCCCTCCCTCAGGTCCTCCTCCAGCCGGGCCATTCCCGAGGCGATGGCGGCGCCATCAGCCCGCTTGATGCCATCCAGGAGGAGGATAAGGGCTTCTTTAATGCGGTCTTCCATGGGGACTCGAGAAAACAGGCTAATGCAATCGCCCCTGTTGTGAAGCGCGATTGCAACTATCCCGGCGGGATCCCCGGGGCTTGAGTTCAGGGGGTCGCCGTGCAATGTGTGGCCAAACCTCTTTAAAAGTCGGCGTGTTCGCGCGCCGGCATGCATGATGAATTCAACGTCCCTTCCCACGCGCGCCAACAGCGATGTCATCGAGTCGATGTACCGCCTGTGGCTCGACAACCCCGACGGGGTTGACCCGACCTGGCGCGCCTTCTTCCAGGGCTTCTCGCTCGGCAGCAATGGCGCCCCGATCGCCGAAGCCCTTGAGGGCCAGGCCCATCAGGCTCCGATCATCGACAGCCAGAAGCAGTCCCAGGTGCGCAACCTGGTCTTCGCCTACCGGGCCATCGGCCACCTCCAGGCCCACTTGGACCCCCTGAGCGACCCCCCGGCCCCCCTGGCGAAGCTCGAGCTCGGCCAGTTCGACCTGGGGGAGGCCGACCTCGACACCTCGTTCAGCCTGGTCGCCTACCGCGGCGGCGGCCAGATGAAGCTGCGCGACGTCGTCGCCTCGCTCGAGAAGACCTACTGCGGGCACATCGGCGTCGAGTACGCCCACATCCAGGACAAGGACTGCAGGACGTGGCTGCAGGAGCGGATCGAGTCCTCGATGCTCCAGCCCTCGTTCACAAAGGCCCAGAAGGTGCGGATCCTCAGGCGCGTGCACAAGGCGGAGCTCTTCGAGAAGTTCCTCCACACGAAGTATGTCGGCCAGAAGCGCTTCTCGCTGGAGGGGGGCGAGACGATCATCGCCGCCTTGGACGCCGTGATCGACCACTGCCCGAAGGCGGGCGTGGAGGAGATCGTGATGGGCATGGCCCACCGCGGCCGGCTCAACGTGCTGTGCAGCGTCATGCGCAAGTCCTTCTACCAGCTCTTCGAGCAGTTCTCGGAGAACTACATCCCGGACACGGTCGGCGGGGACGGCGATGTGAAGTACCATCTTGGATACGAGTCGATCCTGACGACGACCTCGGGCGACAAGGTCGAGGTCCGCCTCGCGGCGAACCCCTCGCACCTGGAGATCGTGGACCCTGTGGTCGAGGGCAAGGCGAGGGCCCGCCAGCGCATCCGGGGGGACTCCGACGACCGCAGGCGGGTCCTCGCGCTCCTCATCCACGGCGACGCCGCCGTGGCCGGCCAGGGGATCGTCGCCGAAACCCTCAACTTCTCGCAGCTGCCGGGATACAGGACGGGCGGCACGGTCCACTTCGTCATCAACAACCAGATCGGTTTCACGACGGACCCCCAGGACGCCCGCTCGACTCGCTACTGCACCGACGTGGCGAAGATGATCGAGGCCCCCATCTTCCACGTGAACGGCGACGACCCCGAGGCCGTGTGCATGGTGGCGCAGCTCGCGCTCGACTTCCGCGTTCGCTGGAAGCGCGACGTCTTCGTCGACATGTACTGCTTCCGCAGGCACGGCCACAACGAGACCGATGAGCCCTCGTTCACCCAGCCCATGCTCTACCGCAAGATCGCGGCGCATCCGCACGTGTCCGCGCTCTACACCGATAGGCTCGTCTCCGAGGGCACGATCTCGACCGGAGAGGGCGACGCGATCAAGGCCGAGTACTCGGCCGCGCTGGAGGAGAACCTGGCGAAGGCGAAGGAGCGCGAGGCGTCGAAGGCCGCCAAGCGCGCCAAGCCGGGCGACCCCTTCAAGGGATCGACCGCGCAGTTCCAGCCCGCGTACCACCACAACCCGGTGCAAACCGGCATCTCGCCGGCCGAGATCGACCTGATCGTGCGCGGCATCACCTCCGTGCCCGCGGGCTTCAGGGTCAACCCCAAGATAAAGCGTCTGCTTGACGCCCGCCTCAATGCACACCGCGAAGGCGGCCCCGTCGACTGGGGTTTTGGCGAGGCGCTCGCGTTCGGTTCCCTCCTCATCCAGGGAAGGCCGGTAAGGCTCAGCGGCCAGGACTGTGAGCGGGGCACCTTCAGCCACCGGCACGCCGTCCTGGCCGACATCGAGACCGGGGAGAAGTACACCCCGCTCAAGAACCTCGACCCCAAGCAGGCCCGGTTCTGCGTCTACAACTCGCTCCTGTCGGAGGCGGCGGTCCTCGGGTTCGACTACGGATACTCCCTCGACTATCCGGACATGCTCTGCCTCTGGGAGGCCCAGTTCGGCGATTTCGCGAACGGCGCGCAGGTGGTGATCGACCAGTTCATCGTCAGCGGGGAGTCCAAGTGGCAGCGCACCTGCGGGATCGTGCTGCTCCTGCCCCACGGCTACGAGGGCCAGGGGCCCGAGCATTCCTCGGCGCGCCTCGAGCGCTTCCTGCAGTCCTGCGCCGAGGACAACATCCAGGTCGCCAACGTGACGACGCCGGCACAGTACTGCCACCTTCTGCGTCGCCAGGTGATGAGGGAGTTCCGAAAGCCCCTGGTCGTCATGTCGCCGAAGTCGCTCCTGCGCCACCCGGCCGCGGTCTCGAGGATAGCCGACTTCACGAAGGGCACCTTCCAGGAGATCCTTGAGGAAACCGACGCGCCCGCGAAGGCGTCGCGCGTCATCCTGTGCTCGGGCAAGGTCTACTACGACCTCTGCGACTACCGCGAGAAGCACGGGACAAAGGACACGGCGCTCATCCGCGTCGAGCAGCTCTACCCGCTCCACACGGCGCGCCTCGCCGAGATCGCCGAGAAATACGAGGGCGCGCGGGTCGTCTGGTGCCAGGAGGAGTCCCAGAACATGGGAGCCTGGTCCTGGATCTGCCCGCAGATCGCCGACATCTTCAAGAAGATCCCGCTCTACGCCGGCCGGGACGCCTCGGCCTCACCCGCCGTCGGATCGCTCGCGCTTCACAAGCTCGAGCTCGCGGGCCTGCTCGAAGACGCCTACACCCTTTAACCATGTCCCTTGACGTCAAAATCCCGCCCATGGGCGAGTCCATCAGCTCAGGAATCCTGGCCAAGTGGCACGTGAAGGACGGCGACCTGGTCCGCAAGGACCAGCCGCTCTTCGAGCTCGAGACCGACAAGATCACGTCCGAGGGCGCGGCCGAGGCCGCCGGGACGATTGCCCTCAAGGTCGAGGCGGGGGCCGAGGTGAAGATCGGCCAGGTCGTCGCCTCGATCGAGACGTCCCCCGGCTCGACCCCGCCGGCGCAAAGGCCGGCGCAAGCGGCCGACACCGCGGCCAAGGAAAAGGCGCCCGCCGAGCCGGCGCCCGTCCCATCCCCCGCCGTCCGCCGGATCGCCGAGGAGACCGGGGTCAACCCGGCAAACGTTGCCGGAACCGGAAAGGCGGGGCGCGTCACGAAGGGCGACATGCTCTCGGCGGCCGAGCGTCCCCTGCCGGCGCCCGCTGCGCCGGCCGCTCCCGCCCAGCCCGCCGCGACTCCCGCCGCCCCCCAGGGCGAGGGGCGCCAGACCCGAAGGAAACTTACCCCCCTTCGCCAGAGGATCGCCGAGCGCCTCGTCAGCGCGCAGCATACCGCGGCGCTCCTGACCACATTCAACGAGGTCGACATGTCGGCCGTCATGGGGCTGCGCTCGAAGTACCAGGAGGAGTTCGTGAAAAGGAACGGCTTCAAGCTGGGCTTCATGCCGTTCTTCGTGAAGGCGGTCGTCCATGCGCTTAGGGAGGTGCCCTCCATCAACACGCAGATCGAGGGGGACACGCTCGTCCAGAATCACTTCTACGACATCGGTGTCGCCGTATCGACCGAGAAGGGCCTGATGGTGCCGGTCATCCGCAACTGCGAGGCCCTCGGCATGGCCGCGATCGAGCGCGCCATCACCGATGCCGCCGGGCGGGCCCGCGAGGGCAAGGTCACCCTGGCCGACCTCGAGGGCGGCGTCTTCACGATCACCAACGGCGGCACGTTCGGCTCACTCCTGTCGACCCCGATCATCAACCCGCCGCAGAGCGCGATCCTCGGGATGCACGCGATCAACGACCGCCCGGTCGCCGTGGGCGGCCAGGTGGTCATCCGGCCCATGATGTACGTCGCCCTCACCTATGATCACCGCCTCGTCGACGGCCGCGAGGCCGTCACGTTCCTGGTCAAGGTGAAGCAGGAGATCGAGGACCCCGCGCGACTCCTCCTCGGCCTCTGACGGCCGCCCTTCCATGGATTCCTACGACGTGGTGGTGATCGGCGCCGGACCCGGCGGCTACGTGTGCGCGTTCCGCGCCGCGCAGCTCGGGCTCAAGGTCGCCCTGGTTGAGAAGCGCGGGACCCTCGGCGGGACCTGCCTCAACGTGGGCTGCATCCCGAGCAAGGCCCTGCTGTACTCGTCGGAGCAGCTCGTGTTCGCGCGCGACCACGCGGCCGACCATGGCATCAAGGCGGGGCCGGTGTCCGCGGACGTCGGCGCCCTGATGAGGCGCAAGGACGGCGTCGTCTCAAAGCTCGTCGGGGGCGTGTCCGCCCTCGCCAAGGCCCGCAAGGTCACGGTCCTCACGGGCGAGGCCTCCTTCACCTCGCCGACGGTCCTTTCCGTAAAGGCGGCCGCGGGGGCCGTTTCGGTCGGCGCGAAGAACTTCGTCGTCGCGACGGGTTCGGCGCCCGTCGAGCTCCCCTTCATGAAGTTCGACGGCAAGACCGTCGTCTCGAGCGATGACGCGATCGCCTTCGAGAAGACCCCGTCGTCCCTCGTGGTCGTCGGCGGCGGCGCCATCGGCCTCGAGCTGGGCTCAGTCTGGGCGCGGCTGGGGTCGAGCGTAACGGTCGTCGAGTTTCTCCCGAAGATTGTGGCGGGCTACGACGACGACGTCGTGCGCACCTTCACGCGCCTGCTCCAGAAGCAGGGCCTTAGGATTGAGGTCGGCGCAAAAGTGACGGGCCTGCGGTCGGAGGGCGGCAAGGCGGTGCTCCTCGCCGAGCGCGAGGGCAAGCCCCTGGAGTTCCCCGGGGAGAAGATCCTCGTCGCCGTCGGGCGCAGGCCCTACACGGCGGGACTCGGGCTTGAGAAGGCCGGCGTCGGTCTCGACGAGAAGGGCCGGGTCAGGGTGGACGGGCATCTAAGGACCGGCGTGCCGGGCATCTGGGCCATCGGCGACGTGGTCGCGGGACCCATGCTCGCCCACAAGGCGGAGGAGGACGGCGTCGCCGTCGCCGAGTGGATCGCCGGCAAGGCCGGCCACGTCAACTGGGACCTCGTGCCGACTATCGTCTACACCGACCCCGAGGTGGCCTCGGTCGGCCTGGGCGAGGATGCGGCCAAGTCCAAGTCCCTGCAGGTCAGCGTCGGCAGGTTCAACTTTGCGGCCAACGGCCGGGCGATCGCAAACGACTCGACCGACGGCTTCGCAAAGGTGATCGCCGACGCGAAGACCGACCGGATCCTAGGGGCCCAGATCATTGGCAGGGGCGCCGGGGAAATGATCGCCGAAGTGGTCACCCACATGGAATACGGCGGGAGCGCCGAGGACCTGGGCCGGACGATCCACGCCCACCCCACGGTGAGCGAGGTGCTCAAGGAGGCGGGCCTGGCGGTCTCAAAGTCGGCGATCCATGCGATTTGACACCCGAGCCCGGAATCTGAAATCTAGCTTCGATCTCCCGGGCATGTCCCCGGGCCCCATGACAGTGCCGGCAACATCACCCACTCCCAACCCGGAACAGCGGACCCAGACGGGCCGCGGCTGTGCGATTGCATCCGGCGGCCCGATCGGCCCGGCAGATTCATTCAGCACATGACCCCAGCCGAACGCGAAGAGGCACTTGAACGAAAGGAGGCCAATGCTGCGCTATTGATGGCCAAGCTGGAGAAGGACCGCTTGGCGCTCGAGGCCGACATCGCGGCTTCCGCGGCGGCCTCGAAAGCCGCCTCGGCCATCACGAAGGCCCTGCAGTCCGACGCGATGAAGAGGGCGAAGGAGCTCGAGACGGAATGCGTGAAGTGGGAGGCCAAGCTCGCGCGGCTCAAGACCGACGTCGCGAAGGCGACCCCGGCGGTTCCCGAGGCCCCCGCCAGGAGCGAGCAGGAGATCGAGACGGAAAAGGCGGCGCTTGCCGCCGCAAGGTCCCAGATCACGGCGGACCGCACCTCGCTCGACTCCGAGAGGGCGCTCTTCGACCGGGAGTCCAGCGAGGCCCGGGCCAAGCTGAAGGCCGAGGCCCAGTCGCTTTCCGAGTTAAGGGCGAAGCTCGCCACGATCCGCAGCGAGATCGAGGGCAACGTTAAGGCTCGGGAGGCCGAGGTGCGCCGCAAGGAGACGCAGCTCGAGGCCGAGCGCGAGAAGTTCCAGGCGAGGGCGGACGCGCTCGTTCGCGCGGAGACCGAGCAGTCGGAGCAGCGGGCAAAGCTTGAGTCCCAGATGGCGGCGCTCGCGGCCAAGGAGGTCATGTTCGAGGAGCGGCACCGCCAGCTGCAGGAGCGCCTCAGGAACTTTGCGAAGGCGTGAGGCCGCCGACAACCCGCCCTAACCCTCGAAAATGCCCAAGCCCGAAGAGACCCAAGTCATCGTCGAGCTGACCCAATACTCGCTGCGCGCGCTTCGGGCCACGGGCACGACGGTCGAGGTCGCCGGGGAATGCCTCCTTGAGAACAAGCAGGGCCTTGAGGCGCTTCTCGACTCGGTCTCGCCGGCGCGCAAGACCTCCGGGCTCGTGGCCGCCGCGTCCGTCTGGCCCGGCTCGGCCACATGGCACGTCTCGACGGACACGGAGGCGATGCTCGACCGCACCGGCGACTCCCTTCGCGCGATCGCGGCGGCGGCCCAGGAAGACGCGACATCGGCGCTCTATTACGCCGTCTGCAACGCGACCGACGGGAAGGCGGTGACGCCGGACGGCATGGACAAGTGGATCCTCGCCTCCTGCCCGAAGGAGTCGCAGTCAAAGGCCGTGGCGGCCCTGAAGGACCTGAACGCGGTGACCGACGGGGCTGCGCCTGCCGCATTCGCTTCGGTCGGGGCCATCTCCGCGGCGCTTCGCCTGGAGGGCAAGGACGGGGCGGTCGTCCTGTGGGACATCGGCTCGGAGCGCTCGAGCCTCATCCTCGTGACCGCTCGGGGGGCGGAGGCGGCTGCGCCGTGCGCGGTCGGAATGGAGAAGATCTTCGAGGCGGTCCAGCAGGCCCTTAAGCTCAAGTTTCGCGGCGCGGGAGCGCGCCTCTTCTTCAATGAGGGGTATGACTTCTCCGAGCCGGGCCCGAAGGTCGGCGCCACGGTCGGCGCCAGCCTACAGGAGGCCCTGGGCCAGCTGCCCACGCTGCACAGCCCGCCTGCGCTCGCATGCCTCGGGCTGACCGCCAAGCAGGGATGGTTCACGCGCGAGGCCGCGAAGGCGGCGGGAATCTCCTCGTGGGAGCCGGACCTGGGGCTGCTCGCCGCGGAGTTCGGGTTCAAGTTCTCCGACGCGGCAGTCCTGGCGTCGCTCTCGCCCGCGTCCGCGGGAATCCTTGGGCTCTTGAGCGCGCGGTCCGGCGCCCGCGAGGACTGGCTTCCCGAGTGGGTGGAGACCGAGGCCCTCCCGCAGGAGGCCCCCCAGGAACCCGAGCCCGCCGAGCCGGAGCCGCAACCTGAGCCTGAGCCCGTGCGCCAGGCCCCGGCGCGCCCCGCCGCGCCCGTGGGCCGCCCCAAGCCCTCCCTGTCCGGCGAGACGCCGGGCCCGATGGTGACCTTCTCGACGAAGCCCTCGGCCAAGCCCCCGGTTGCGGCCAAGTCGGTGACGGCGCCTCCCATCCCCGCGCCCTCGTCTTCGACCCGCCCCCCGGTCCCGGTGGCGCAGGCCCGCCCGGCCTCAACCCCGGCCGCCGCCGGCCCCCCCCCCCCCGGCCCCCCGCCCACCCCCCCCGGCCGGCGCCCCCCCCCCGGGGGCACCCCCCCCGGACCCCCCCCGCGCCG
>CAYPXZ010000056.1:6741-19698 GCA_964414785.1 uncultured Opitutaceae bacterium | reverse complement strand
TGGAGCTTCGCCGCCAACTGCTTCGGGCCCTTCTACACGGTCTTCATGTTCGACCACATCGGGTTCTCGGCCTTCGACGTCGGGGTCGTGACGGCGCTCTCGCAGGTGGGGGGCGCCCTCTCGCTCCCGGCCTGGGGTCGGCTCCTCGACCGCTACGGCAACAAGCCGGTCATGGCCTTCTCGCTCGCACTCTGGCAGCTGTCGATGTTCGCGTGGTGCTTTGCGAACCCGGGGAACCGGGTGATGCTCTATTTCCTCTGGACCTGGGTCGGGGCGACGAGCGCCGGGTTCGTCCTCGGCCAGTTCATGATCCTCCTGCGCCTCATCCCCGCCGAGGCGAAGCGTCTCGCGATCGGGTTCAACCTCGCGGTCTCGTCCTTCGTCGCGGCCGTGGCCCCGGTCCTCGGGGGCTGGGTCCTCTCGCACGCCCCGGCGGGGTGGGGCAGCCCGCTCCAGGTCTACCACGTCTGCTTCATGGCCCAGCCCATCGTGGCGCTCCTCGGCGCCTTCCTCCTTCTTAGGGTTCGGGAGCCCGCCGCGAGCTCCTTCTCGGAGGTCGTCGGCGCCATGCGGAATATTCGAACATTGGGCGGCGTGCTGGGTCTGAGCTTCCTCGTGAACTTCGTCTTCCTGGAGAGGACCCGGCCCGGGGACCGCCGCTGAAAATGAACGATTTCCGTGAAACCCCAGGCCCAGCGCGGGCGTCTCGACAATGCGCCGCCCTTGCCCTAATCCTCCCCCCGCAATGTCCCCGCAAAAAAGACCCCTAAACCGCGGCTTCACGCTGATCGAGATCCTGGTCGTCATCGCCATCATCGGCCTCCTCGCCGGCCTCACCCTTTCCAACGTGGGAACCCTCTTCGGGGGCTCCCAGGTCCAGATCGCGAAGCTCATGGTGACCCAGAGCGTCAAGACCCCGCTGACGACCTACCGCCTGCAGATGGGCGACTACCCATCGACGGAGGAGGGCCTGGGCGCCCTCTTCACGGCCCCCGCCAACAAGGCCGACCGCTGGCGCGGCCCCTATGTCGCCGAGGGCACCAAATTCCCGCTCCTGGACCCGTGGAACGAGCCCTACCAGTACCGCTACCCGGGAACCCACAACAAGACCGGGTACGATGTCTGGTCGAAGGGGCCGGACAAGGTGGACGGAACTGATGACGACATCGGAAACTGGTGACCGGGCCGGGTTCACGCTCCTGGAGATCCTGCTGGTCCTGGCGCTCATCGCGCTCATGGGCACGATCTTCATCGGCGGGTCCTCGGCCATGCTCGCGGACAAGGCCAAGTCGCTGGACGACCAGTTCTGGCAGGCGTGCGCCGACGCGCGCCGGCAGGCGCTCGAGGACCGGCAGAGCGTGTTCCTGAGCTTCGACCCGAAGGCCAAGGGGTTCGTCCTGGCCGACTCCCTGAACAGGACGGTCGTCCCCGTCACGGGCCCCGACGACCTCCTGATCGACTTCCATTCCGCCCAGGCGGAGTCGGGCTCCGAGACGCTTGTCGGCGGCACGCTCGTCGAGACCCAGCCGATGGCCACCGTGGCCTTCTACAACGACGGGACCTGCACGCCCTTCCGCGCGCAGATCCGCGCGAACGCCGGCGCCCACATGCTCTCGATCGACCCGTGGACGTGCGCCCCGGTGCTGTCCCCGACCGATGCCAGGCCGTAGCAGACCGCGGCGGGCCTTCACGCTGATCGAGGTCCTCGTGGCCCTCATGATCTTCGCGTTGACGGCCGTCGTCCTCGGGGGCGCGTACGTGAACGTCCTCAACAGCTTCGAGATCGCCCGCAACGCGAACGCCAACAACGAGGACGTCTCCTTCGCCCGGTCGCAGCTCCTCGCGATCGCCGACCTGCAGACGGCCCAGGCCGGCGCCGAGTTCGACGACGGCGACCGCCACGTCAAGTGGACGGCCGAGATCGACCCCGCCGCGACGACCGACCTCTTCACGGTGACCTTCACCTGCGCGATCACCGGCCAGAACGCCTCCGACTCGAAGAACGTGGTCGAGACCTTCATGCTCCTCCGGCCGACCTGGTCGGACCCGGCGGCCCGCTCGACGCTCCGCCAGGCGGCCGCCGACCGGATCGCGCTCGTCCAGGGAAAGCAGGCCCAATGAGGAGGCGCGCCTTCACGCTGGTCGAGGTCATGCTGTCGATGGCGCTCGTCGCCCTGGTCCTCGTGGGGTTGAACACCTTCATCTTCTCCATGGGCGAACTCTGGGGGAAGGGGACCGACATCCGGCTCTTCGACCAGCATGTGCGCGCGGTGACCCGCTACCTCCAGAAGGAGATGGTCCGCGCCTCGCTCCCGCCGACGGCCGCGGTCAACGCGAAGCCGGTCGGCGTCCAGCCGGTGACCCCGGCCGGCGGCTCCCAGGAGAACCTGATCACCTTCATGCAGCTTTCCGGGGGCAGGATCCTGCGCTGGCCGGACGACCCCCTTCCCGAGGTCACCTGCTCCCTAGAGGTCAGGAGGGACCAGGGGATCTACATGCTCTGGCATTCGGACCTCGAGAACCACTTCAACGACGAGCCGCCGAGGGAGACGCTCATCTCCCCCTTCGTGACCGCGCTCGCCTACGACTACTTCGACACGGACTTCAACAAGTGGACGACGGAGACGGCGCTTCGGACCGACAGCGGGGGCAACCCCCTGGCGCCGCAGAGGCTAAGGCTCACGTTCACCTACAACGGCCTCAAGCGCGAGGCCCTGGTCAGCCTGCCCGGGACCCCCTCGGGCCTCCCCAACCCCTGGTGAAGAACCCGACGAAGAGCCCCCGCCCGGACCCCCTGCGGTCCTCCGTCATCGTCCTCGTCCTCGTGACGATGGTCTTCACCTCGGCGGCCCTCGCGCTCTTTGTCGAGAAGGCGGGGAACGATCTCCTGGTCGAGGTGCGCCAGGCCGACTCCCGCAGGCTCCGCCAGGAGGCGTTCTCGGCGCTCGAGGTGACGCTCGCCGTCCTGGAGGACTTCCGGCAGGCCGACAACGGGCTCCACAGCCCCGCGGAGGGCTGGAAGGACCCGCTCGGCTGGGCGGGCTGGACGCCGTCGGAGGGCCGGACGGTCGAGGTGGCCTTCCAGGACGAGAGCGGGAAGATCCCGCTGACGCACATCGACCTGACGACGCTCACGAACCTCTTCGAGTACTGGCAGCTCGCCCCCGTCGACGCCGAGAAGCTCGCGGACTCGATCCTCGGCTGGATGCAGAACGGCTACGTCTACGCGACCGCCCTCAACACCGACTACGGCGATGCGAAGATCCCGTACGCCGAGCCCGGAAGGCCCATGCGCTCCTTCAGCGAACTGGCGGCGATCGACGGCGCGCGGGAATTCTTCTTCGACGAGAACGGCCAGCCGAACGCCAGTTTCTGGCGGTTCGTGAACGACTTCTCCCTCTTCAAGTTCTCGCAGCCCGACGTGAACGGCGCCAACGCGGACGTCATGGCGACGGTCGGCCAGTACACGGACATCCAGCAGCAGCACATCAGCGACTACCTGGCCGGCACCGGCCAGTACGCCCAGCAGGGCCAGCAGTGGTTCATGAACACCTCGACCATGGCCGCGATCGCGGGCCTGGGCGGAAACGCCGCGCCCTTCGGGACGACGATCACGGCGCTGCGTGTCCTCGTCACCGTCCACGACGGCAGCTCGTCGTACCGCCTCTCTGCGGTCGTGGCCCCGCAGGGCGGGGCGACGATCAACACAACGAACGCGGTCAATGCAACCGCCAGCACCACCGGCGCGTCTCCCAGTGCGACCACCTCCCTCGCCGCGACCGCGGCGCCCTCCTCAACCGCCACCACCGCGGCGAATGCCGCGGCAGCCTCGCAAAGCATCAATTATCCCTTTACCGTCCTCGAATTGCTCGAAGATGATGAGATTCCGCAACTTCCCCCTCCACCCGTCCCGCCGCTGACCTGAGCATGTGCGCCTCCCCCCTTGATGCCCTGCGCGCGGGACCGCCGCCGCCCCGGGTCGCCCTCCTCCCGGACGCGATGTTCTTCTCCCGCGCGATCCCGGTCCAGGCCGGCGCCTCCCGGGAGCAGGTGGTATCCGAGGTTGGCATCGCGCTCGAGGCCCTCTCGCCCTTCCCGCTTTCCCAGCTCTACTACGGGTACTACTGGACCCCGGGGTCCGACCGGGTGCTCGCCTTCGCGGCCTACCGTCGCCGGTTCACCGCGGACCAGACCGCGGAATGGGGCTCGGCGCAGCACGTCCTCCCGGCGTTCGCCGCGGTCCTGGGGAGCGGGGTCGAGCCCGCGACGACGATCGTCCTTGCGGCGCCCGATGGGCTGACCGTGGTCCACTGGGACCAGGGGAAGGTGCCATCGCTTGTGCTCCACACGGTGCTGTCTCCCGAGGCCACCGAGGAGGAGCGGGCCAAGGCCCGCTCCGAACTCATCAAGGCCGCCGGGGAGGCGAGGACCGTCGTCGACGCCCCGGCGCCCCCCGTGGCGCAGCCCGCGAGGAGCGACAGCGAGGTCGTGTTCGCGGCCGGGACGCTCCGCTCGACCCTTGAGTCCGGCGCAATGGCCGCCCTCGACGTCCGCGACAAGGCCGACATGGCGGCCCTCGCCCGCGCGCAGCGTCGAGACCTCCTCCTCTGGCGGGTCGCGATGGGCTCCGTCCTCGCATGCGCCCTCTTCGCCCTCTGCGAGGTCGCCCTCGTCGGCGCGGGGCTCTGGGAGAAGGCCCGGATCGCCAAGGTGGGCGCCCAGAAGACGACGGTTTCGCGGATCATGAGCGACCAGGAGCTCGCGAACCGGATCGAGAAGCTTTCGACCGAGCGGCTCCTCCCGCTCGAGATGATCTCGGTCGTCGCGGCGAAGAAGCCGGCGGCGATCCAGTTCCTTAGGGCGACGACGAGCGGCCTCTACACGATCCAGATCGAGGCCCAGACCGGCAACGCCGGCGAGATCGGCGGGTTCAAGACCGCCCTCGAGCAGACGCCCGGGTGCGACCACGTCGAGATCCGCGACCAGCTCCTTCGCAACAACGTTGCCTCGTTCACCCTCATCGTGACCTTCAAGCCCACGGCGCTGGCGCCGGCCACCTCATGATCCGGACACTGAAGGCCTTCTTCCTCGCCCGGTACTTCCGCGAGAAGCTCCTCCTGACGGGGTTCGCGGTCCTGGCGGCGGCGATCTGGCTCTCGAGCCTCTCGGGCCGGACGCGCCGCTTCGTGCGCGAGGTGCACGTGACGACGAGTTCGCTAACCGACCAGGCGCTCTGGATCTCCAACCGCTCGAAGATCGAGGCCTCCGCGCAGGCGGCGGCCGCGCAACTGGACGCCGCGCGCACCCTTGACGCCACGCGGCTCCTCGCCGAGGTGGCCGCCATCGCCAACGACGCGGGGCTCAAGAACCCGACAACAAGCGAGTCCCAGGACCAGAGCAACGGGCAGTTCTCGGTGCACACGCTGCGCCTGAACGTCACCCGCGCCGACTGGGACTCCATCAAGGCCTTCTACATCGGGCTCCAGAAGCGCTCCCCCTACATCGGGATCGAGCAGTTCTCGCTCCAGGTGGACCGGGCGAACGCCGCGCTTCTGAACGCGAGCCTGAGGATATCCTCGGTCGAGATCGCGGCGCACTGAACCCATGGCGCGTCGTCCCGCGTAGCCCAAGCCCGGTCGCCCCATGGCCATCGTCTCAAAGCAGGACAAGGCGCCCGAGCAGGCCCGGAGGGAGTCCGGAGCGGACCTTCCCCTGAGGCGCCTCGCGTTCCGCGCCATGGCGACCCAGTGCGAGGTGCAGTACACGGCGCCGGGCGGGGACGCCCAGGCCAAGAAATTCGAGGCGGCGGCCGAGGCGTGGACGCATGCCTTCGAGGCCAAGTATTCCCGGTTCCAGCCGACCAGCCTCGTGAGCCGGATCAACGACGCCGCCGGCAAGGACTGGGTGCAGGTGGACCCGGAGACCGACACGCTGCTCGCGATGTGCGACACGCTCCACTTCATGACCCGCGGGATCCTGGACCCGTCGGCATTGCCCCTCATCCGGATCTGGAACTGGAAGGCCGACCCCCCGGTTGTCCCGACGCCTGACGCGATCGCGGCCGCGCGGCGACTCGTCGGCTGGACCAAGGTCAAACGGGAGCCCGGCCGCGTCTTCCTGCCGGAAAAGGGGATGGCACTCGACTTCGGCGGCTTCGGCAAGGAGTACGCCGTGGACATTGTCTCCCTGATCGCGAAGGACCACGGGATCGTGGACTCGCTGGTCGACTTCGGCCACGACCTGCGGGCCGCCGGGGCGCCCCCGGGCCGGCCGGCGTGGCACATCGGCTTGGAGGATCCCCAGTCCCCGGGGAAGACCTCGGGGAGCGTCGCCCTTTCCGGCAAGTCCATCGCCTCCTCGGGCGACTACCTCCGGTCCTTCACCCTGTCCGGCAAGCGCTACGGCCACATCATCGACCCGCGCACGGGGTGGCCGGTCGCCAACGGCTGCACGCAGGCGACCGTGATCGCCGACACCTGCCTTCAGGCGGGCATGCTCTCGACCTCCGCGTTCATCGCCGGGGTCGAGGCGGGCCTGGAGATGATCCGCTCCGTACCCGGGGCCGAGGGGATCATCTTGACGGGGAAGGAACGCGCGCAGACCCGCGGGTTCTTCAACTACGTGGCGTCGGCGTAGGCCGTCAGCCGACCTTGAAGCTCGCGCTCACCTGGAAGACGGCGCTCACGATCGCGAAGGCGATGAAGCCGACGAAGATGAACACCCCCGCGAGGACGCCGCTTGCGATCACCTTGGTGAAGAGGTTCAGCTGCCGGGAGATCTGCTTCTGGTAGCCCTTCGCGATGTCGCGAAGGCTCGGGACCACGTTGCCCGTGTTCTCCCCGACGCTGATGCGGTCGAGGACCAGGTCCGGGAAGCAGCCCGTCCGGCCCAGGGCCGTCGAGAGCATCTCGCCCTCCATGACCCGGGCGATCGCCACGTCGAACGCCGCGCGGTGCACGCGGTTCTCGATCTGGCGCTCGGTCATGCGAAGCGCTTCCGCGGCCGTGATCCCGTTCGCGAGGAGGACGCCGTAGGTCTGGCTGAACGAGAGGACGGTCTGCGAGACGATGAAGGGCCCGATGAGCGGCATCCGAAGGAGGAGCGCGTCGCTCTTCACCCTTCCGGCCTCGGTCGCCCGCCAGCGCCAGAGGGACGTCCCCGCGACGACCGCAGCGATCACGACCAGCCACCCGTAGTGGAGCGAGAAGTTGGCGACCGAGATCAGGATCTGGGTCGATATCGGCATCCTGCCCCCCAGCGAATTGAGCAGCGTCTGGAGCCGGGGAAGGAGGAAGAAGAGGAAGAAGAGGATGACTCCCGCCGACATGAACACCATGAAGATGGGGTAGGCCAGGGCCGACATGAGGGCGCGGCGCATCTCGCGCTGCTCGACCAGGTGCTCGATAAGCCGGCCGAGCGTCTCGTTGAGCGACCCGGTCGCCTCGCCCGCGTGGATCAGGTTCACGGTCGAGCTGTCGAACACCTCGGGGAAGGCCGCCATCGCGAGCGAGAGCGGTGCGCCCTCGCTAAGCCTCGTCCAGAGGCCCTCGGCGAGGATCTTCTGCCGGGGCTCCTTGATACGGATCGAGAGGAGCCGGACGGCCTCGCCGGCGGAGAGCCCGCTGGTCGTAAGCTCGTGGAGCGACTCGAGGAAGGGGAGTCGCTCGGCCCTCCGGGGCGCGATCTCGCCCCGCGGCCTCGGGCCTGCGCCTGCCTCGATCGGCGGGGGTGCCTTGGGGGCCTTGCTTCGCGGGCCCGCCTTTGCCGCCACGGGCTCGGCTACCGAGAGGACGGTCAGGCCCCGGGCGGAGAGGAGCCGCAGCGCATCCTTCCTTGTCGGGGCGTCGACCGCGGACTCGACCGCCAGTCCGGCCCGGTCGCGGGCTTTGAAGTCAAAGCGGGGCATTGCGGCTCCAGGGGGATCTCACTTCTCGGCGACCGTGATGACGCGCAGGACCTCGTCGAGCGTCGTGTGCCCGGCCTTTACCTTTTCCCAGCCGCTCTGGCCCAGGGTCCGCATGCCGTGGGCGCGCGCGGCGTGGGCGAGGGTTCGCGTGCTCTCGCGTTTCAAAACCAGCGAATGCATCTCCTCGTTCAGGCGGAAGATCTCGTAGAGCCCGATCCGGCCGCGGTAGCCCGTCCCCCGGCAGCGGTCGCAGCCGACGGGCGAGCGCAGCATCGTGACCGTCTCGGCCTCCGCCGGGTCGCAGCCGAGGATCGAGAGGGACTCCAGGAGCTTCACCTTCTTGACCGGCTCAAGCCGGTTGCACTCCGGGCAGAGGCGGCGGACAAGGCGCTGGGCGATCACCATCTCGATCGCCGAGGCGACGAGGAAGGGCTCGATCCCCATGTCGACCAGGCGCGTGATGGCGCCCGGCGCGTCGTTCGTGTGGAGCGTCGAGAAGACCAGGTGCCCCGTCAGCGAGGCGCGGATCGCGATGTCCGCCGTCTCCCGGTCGCGGATCTCGCCCACCATGATGACGTCGGGGTCCTGGCGCAGGATGTGCCGCAGCGCGCTCGCGAACGTGAGCCCGATCTCGGCCTTGATCTGCATCTGGTTGACGCCCGGGACCTCGTACTCGATCGGGTCCTCGATCGTGATGATCCGCAGGTCCGTGGAGTTGATCTGCCTAAGGAAGGCGTTGAGGGACGTGCTCTTGCCGGAGCCGGTCGGCCCCGTGACGAGGATGATCCCGTGGGGATAGTCGAGGACCTCCTTGATCTGGGCCTGCTCCTCCGTGCTCATCCCCAATTTGTCCATCGTGTAGGCCTCCTTCTTCTTGTTGAGGAGGCGAAGCGAGATCGACTCGGCGTAGATCGTGGGGATCGTCGAGACGCGGATGTCGAGCGTGTTGCCGCCGGCCTTGAAGTTGATGCGCCCGTCCTGGGGCAGCCTGCGCTCGGAGATGTTGAGCCGCGCCATGATCTTCACGCGCGAGATGATGGCGTCCTGGAAGCGCAGCAGGTTCTCGGGGAGCGGCACAGGGACCAGGAGCCCGTCCACCCGGTAGCGGATCTTGAGCTGCCCCTCCTGGGGCTCGAAGTGGATGTCGGTCGCCTGGTCCTCGACGGCCTGCGTGATGACGTCCGTCACGAACCGAACGACCGCGGCGTCCTCGTCCACGTCCTCCTCGGCCTCCTTCTGGGCCTCCGGCGCCACGTAGCCCTCGTCACTGTCCTCCAGCGCACTCGAGCCGACGCCGAAATTCTCGATGATCAGCTGGTGCACCCGCTCGGGCACCGCGAGGTGCCAGACAAGGGGCCGCGGCGTGAAGGTCCGAAGCCAGTCGGCCATCGCCCGGTCCGGCACCCACGCCGACGCCAGGTGCAGCGGCGTCGAGGCGGTGGGATCCGGGTCGCCCTCGGCCGCCTCGGGCTCCCCGAAGCGGATCGGGATGATCTGGAAGTCGTGGACGAGCCGGGCCGGCAGGAGCCCGCGAGCCCCTGGGTTCGTCTCCAAGTTGCTCGCGATGTCGAGCCCGGACGCCTTGGCCAGCATCGCCAGGGCCTCGTCCTCGACGACGCCCAGGGCGCCAACGAGGACCGCGAGCCGGGCGCCGCGGGGCGCCTCAAGGACGGCCTGGCGCTGCTCCTCGGTGAGGCGCGCGGAGATCGCCTCGGGGAGAGTGTCCTGGACGAGCGCGGGCATGGATCCTTGGTCGGGCTCCGCCAACGCCTAGCGCAGCCTCTCCTTCATCGACATGTCGGCGTCGGGGATCCGCTTCGGGTCGCTCAGGTAGTGGTTCACCTGTTCCCTGTTGTCCATGCCCTCGATGGCCCTGTGCGTGTCCGCGGTCCCCTCGTCGGGCTTGATGACATGCGGGCGCAGGAAGAGGAGGAGCTCCGTCCGCTGGGTCTCGTTGTCGCGGTAGCCGAGGAGGTTGGAGAGGATCGGGATCTCGTAGAGGATGCCGAAGCGCTGCCGGCTGATCGACTTGCTGGCGCTCTGGAAGCCGCCGAGGACGACCATCTGGTCGTCCATCACGTTCACGAAGGAGGTCGCCTCCCTGTGGTTGATCTGGGGCTGGCTGTTGCCGTTGATGACGACGGGGGTCCCCTGGTCATCGACCGTCTGGTCGACCTTCAGCTGGATGCTGCCGTCGTCGCCGATCAGCGGCGTCACCTTGAGCGTGATGCCGATGTCCTTGTAGGTGACCGAGGAGGACTGGGCGAAGGAGGTCGAGGCTACGGTGCCGGTCGTCCCGATCGGCTCCGCCGTCGTCCCGGTGATGACCGGAAGCTCGTCCGTCACCGTGATCGTCGCCTCCTTGTTGTGGGTCGTGACGATCGTGCTTTCCTGCAGGATCTTCGTCTTGCTGATGGCGCCCAGGCTCGAGAGGTTGGCTACGGCCTGGATGGGGTTAAGGGCGCTCGTTCCGCCGGTCGCCGAGGCGACCAGGGTCGAGAGCGGAGTCACCGAGAGCCCGGCGACCGCGCCCGTGACTCCGGTTATGGACGTACCGCCGTTCGGCGCCTTGGAGATCGTGACGCTCGGCCCGGTGCCCGTCCCGGTCTGCAGCCCCGAATTGCTCGCGTCGCTGAAGGTCACCTCGGCGATCACGACCTCGATCCGGACCTGGGCGAGGAGGATGTCGATCTTGTCGACAATGGAGCGGATGAGCCGCAGGTCGTCCGCCGTCCCGGAGACGACGACCGAGTTGGTCCTCTCGTCGGGCTGGATCGTGACGAGCGTGCTGAATTCCGTGGCGCCCCCGGCGGTCAGGGAATCCAGGCCCCCCGCCGCGGGCTGGGCCGGGATGTTGGGGTTCACGGGGGCCGCGGGCTGGTTCGTCAGGCCCGGCTTGACCGCCTGGCTGCCGGACTTCTGCGTCGCGCTGTTCTGCCCGGAGATGAGCTGCGAGAGGAGGGCGGAGACATCCTTCGCATCCGCGTGTTTCAGGTAGATGACCTCGTTCCGGGTATTGGGGTCGGACTTGATGTCCAGTTGCGCCACAAGGGAGTCGAAGAGGGGGTATTCCCGGGGGTCGGCGATGACGACGATCTGGTTCGTGCGGTCGTCCGCCGTGAAGTTGGTCGTCGCCCGGAGCTGGTTCTGGAGCGGCCCCGAGAGGATGGAATGGATTTTCGTCACCAGCTCGCTCGCCTTGGCGTTGTGGAGGGGGTAGTACTTCGGGTTGAGGGAGTTCTCCCGGGGCTTGTCGACCTCCAGGAGCAGGCGCTCGATCCGCTGGATGTTTTCAAGCGAATCCGTGACGAGGGCCACGTTGGCCTTCTCCAGCTGGACGATGCCGCCTCCGACCCCCGGGGTCATGAAGGACATGATCTGGGGCACGAATTCCGAGACCCTCAGGAAATGGAGTTCAAATAACTTGGACACAATCCGGCCGCTCGGCTGCAGGTCGAGGGACGAGCCCGATATCATCTCCGGGGCCTCGCTCTTCGCCTGGGCGAGCGTCGTCACCTTGAGGAACCGGTCCCCCATGGGGGAGACCGAGACGCCGTTCAGCTCCAGGAGGGTCTCCAGGGCAGTCACGAGCTCGGATTTCGGGATCGGCCGGCTGATGTTGATGGAATAGCTCGCCGTCGGCAGCTGACCCGGCCGGACGATCGTCCGGCCCGTCAGGGTCTCCAGCCGGCTCAGGACCGAGTCGATGTCCCCGTCGCTCAGCTTGAAGGAGTCCACCATCGTGTCGCTCCCCTTGACCATGGCCATGGAGCTGACCGGCTTCGCCGCGGGGGCGGGCGGAACCTGCCCGACAAGGGCCGGGAGGACCGCCAGAATACCTGTGGCGAGCCACAAACGTGCAGGGCGCAATGTCATGCGGAAGGGTGAGTGGCGATAAGAGCGCAAAGGGCCGGGATTGTAAATGGCGTTGTATTATGACGCTATATCCCGGCCAAGGTTGCCTCCATCTACCAGATTTGCCGCTTGCCGGGCAGGTTTGGCAGTTCAAGCCTCCCGATAAGCGATGCCCAACACGTTCGGAAAGCTCTTCACAATCTCCACATGGGGCGAGAGCCACGGCGCCGCCGTGGGGGTCGTGATCGACGGCTGCCCGCCGGGGCTCCCCCTCTCGGAGGCCGACATCCAGCCCGACCTCGACCGGCGCCGGCCGGGCCAGAGCGAACTCACCAGCCCCAGGAAGGAGAAGGACCTGGTGGAGATCCTCTCGGGGGTCTACGAGGGCCGGACGACCGGCGCTCCGGTCTCGATGCTCGTACGCAATTCCGACGCCCGGCCGGGCGCCTACGACGAGATGAAGGAGAAGTTCCGGCCGTCCCACGCGGATTTCACCTACCAGGCGAAATACGGCTTCCGCGACCACCGGGGCGGGGGCCGAAGCTCCGCCCGGGAAACCATCGGCCGCGTCGCGGCCGGCGCCGTCGCGAAGAAGATCCTCTCCCTCATCAGCACGGTCGAGGTCCGGGCCTATGTGACCCGGGTCCAGGACATCGAGATTCCGCAGGGCTCGGACGACGCCTTCCCGACGCTGGCCTCCGTCGAGGCGAACCCCGTCCGCTGCCCGGACCCCGGATCCGCGGCCTCGATGGCCAAGCGCATCGAGGAGGCCCGGTCCAAGGGCGACTCGGTCGGCGGCGTCATCAAGTGCCGGATCCGAGGCGTCCCCGCAGGACTCGGCGAACCCGTCTTCGACCGCCTCGAGGCCGACTTGGCGAAGGCCATGCTTTCGCTCCCGGCCACCAAGGGATTTGAGATCGGGAGCGGGTTCGCCGGCACGCTTCTTCGCGGCTCGGAGCACAACGATGCCTTCGTCCCCAAGGCGGGCCGTGTCGGCACCGCGACCAACCGCTCCGGCGGGGTCCAGGGCGGCATCAGCAACGGCGAGGAGATCTACTTCAACGTGGCCTTCAAGCCGACCGCGACCATCATGAAGCCCCAGGAGACGGTCGACGTCTCGGGGAAGGCGACGGAGCTCACCGGCCGGGGCCGGCACGACCCCTGCGTCCTCCCGAGGGCGGTCCCGATCGTCGAGG
>CAYPXZ010000056.1:0-6641 GCA_964414785.1 uncultured Opitutaceae bacterium | reverse complement strand
GGCCGGGGCCGGCACGACCCCTGCGTCCTCCCGAGGGCGGTCCCGATCGTCGAGGCGATGGCGGCCTTGGTCATACTCGATCACTGGATGCGCAACTCGGCGCAGAATAACACCTTCAAATTCTGAGCGAACAGGATGACAAACCCCTGGTGTACCTCGTTCTCGGGGCCGCGGGCTCGGGACGCAGGGAGGTACTGTCGGACCTGATCGGAGAGGGACTTGTCGAGGGCGACCGCCCCGCGGTCCTCTTCTCGTCCGCTGAGTGGGCGTCCCCGGCCGATGCGAGATTCCCCGGGGTGGGGCGCTGGACCCTCGGCCCCGAGAACTCCGTCCAGGCGGAACTGCCGCCCGACGCGACGCACGTCTTCTTCCTCTTTGACGGGAGGCTCAACCCCGTGGACCAGGTCGAGGGTATCAAGGCGTGGCTGACCGAGCGCGGGAACGAGGTCGCCCGGGTCCTCTGCGTCGTCAACTGCCGCCTCGTCGAGGCGAACCCCAAGCTCTTCGCCTGGTACGAGGCGTGCATCTTCTACTCGGACGCCGTCCTCCTGAACCAGAGGGACGGGGTCGCCAACAAGTGGATCGGCGACTTCAGGGCGAAGTTCGAGGACAAGTTCTACCCCTGCCTCTTCGAGTTCGTAAAGGACCACAAGGTGAAGAACCCCGCGCTCATCCTGGCCCCGGTCGCCCGGCGCATGTCGCATGTCTTCGACGAGCAGGAATGGGTCACGGTCGACGACGAGGACGACGAGGAGGAGGCCGAGGACGGCGACGAGTCCGAGATGAAGCCCGAGGAGGACTACTACATGGAGCGCCGAAACGGCGGCCGCAGGGTCCACGAGATCCCGAACATCGCAGACTTCCTGCCGAAGGCCCCGTAGGGGCTATCCCCGGGCCCGCGTCTTCGACCAGTAATAATAGGAGAGGCCTCCCTGGTACAGGAGGCTGACGCCGCAGATTGCGGCCGCCACCATCCAGCGCAGGCGGTCCACGAGGGCCATCACGTCGCTGGGGTTGTCCCCGGATGCCTTGAGCAGGTCGGAGACCTCCGGGGAAAGCGGATCCGGATGGAGGACGCTCCACCCGGCATAGGCCCAGGCCAAGGCGATCAGGCTTAGCTGGCTGCCCATGAGTCTCATGCGGGCGCCGGGCAGTCCGCCGGTAAACCGCCGGAATCCGTCGAGCTCCAGGAACCCGCAGCCGGTGACGACGGCGCCGATTGCGATCCCAACGACACTCGACGAAAAGCAGGCGATGATGACCGACGGGATCCCCATCACGATAAGCCCGTATCCGTCGAACTTCGCCATCCGCAGCACCCTGGCCGGCTTTGCCGGCGCCATGGCCCTGACCTCGGGCGGCAGGTCCCCGCGGGCCCGTGCGGCGGTCAGGACCGCCGCCGCGGCCAACTCCGAGGCGAGCTGCTTCGCCCGCTCCTCGGGCACACCGTGGCCCAGAAGCTCGTCATAGCGCTTCTTCCATTCGGCGGCGTAGTCGCTCGGATCATCCACGCGTGAGGTATGGCAGAAAACCAGGCTGCGTCCATCCGCGACCCGCGGGCGGTCACGGGATCCGGAGCACGGTCCCGATCGAGAGCACGCTCTCGTTCGGAAGCTTGTCCCGGTTCGCCTGGTAGATCGTCTGCCACCGGTTGGCCGTGCCGTAGTACCTGAGCGAGATCCGGGTGAGCGTGTCGCCGTCGACGACGACGTGCGTGCGAACGACCGGTGCCGGCGTGGGCGTGGGCGCCGCGCTCTGCACCGCCTGCGCGGCGGCGAGGGTCGACGGCCTGAGAGGCGCCGCCCGCTTAAGGCGGCTGTTCTCGTCCAGGAGGGCTGCCGTGCTCTTCTGCGCGGCGGCGAGCCGGTCGGAGAGGTCGGCGATCCGGCGGTCGGAGGATGCCCTTGAGACCGCAACCTCCCGGTCCTTCGCATCCCCGGCAACCTTCTCGGCGTCCGCGAGCTGGGCGCGGGTCGCGGCCAGGTCGCTCTTCGCCTGCTCGAGCTCCGCCGAGAGGGACTGGGTCCTGACGCTGGTCGATCCCGCGGCCTTAAGCGCCGTGTCGTCCGCAGCGAGCTTCTCCGACAGCGAATCCTCGTTCTTCTTCGATTCCGCGAGCTGGGCGCGGACCGACTCCAGGGCGCTACGAGCCTGCTCCAGCGAGGCCGATGCGGCCGAGGCATCCTGCCTTGAACCGGCTGCCGCAAGGTTTGCAGCCTCAAGTTCCTTCCGCAGGTTTGCGACTTCGGCGGCCAGGGCCTTCGTCTGGGTGCCCGAGTCGTTCGCGGTCCTAAGCGCGGCCTCGTCGTCGGCAAGTTTCGCGGAAAGCGCATCGGCGTTCTTCTGGGAGTCCGCCACCTTTGCCTGCGCTGCCGAGAGGGCGTCCTTTGCCTCGGCGAGCGAGGCGCCGTTGGCCGAGGCCTGCTGCCTTGCCTCGGTGGCCGCGAGGTTCGCGGTCTCGAGCTCCTTCTTGAGCGAGGCGAGCCTCTCCTCGGTGGTTCGCTCGTTGGTGCCTGCGTTCCCGGAGGACTTGAGCGCGGCCTCGTCGCTTGCGAGCCTGGCCGAGAGCGACTCCTCGCCCTTCTTCGAATCCGCGAGCTGGGTGCGGAGGGATTCGAGGTCGGAGCGGGACTGCTCAAGCGAGGCGGTGGCGGCGGATGCGTCCTTGCCCGAGTTCGTAGCGGCGAGCTTCGCGGTCTCCAGCTCCGTCTTCAGCGAAGCGATCTCCGCCGAGAGGGCCTCGGAGGCCTTCTGGGACTCGGCGAGCTTCGCCTCTGCGGTGGAAAGGCCTTCCTTTGCCTGGGCGAGCGCCGTGGAGTCCGCAGGAGTGCCCTGGGTTGATCCCGCCGAGGCTGCCTTGGTTGCCTCAAGCTCAGCGGTGCGGCCTGCGAGCTGCTGCTCGAGCGCAACGATCTTTGAATGGGAATCCTCGGCCGCCTTCGAGGCGGCCTGCTGGGCCTGGGTCAGGCGCTCCTCAGAGGCCGCCATGACCGTCGCGAGCTCGGCCTTCGCCTTGTCGAGCGCGTCGGACAGGGTCGCCAGCTTGGAGCCGGGGCCGCCGCCATTGGCCTCGAGCGCGGCGCGCGCGGACTTCTCGGCCTCCTGGGACTTGAGCAGCTGGTCCGAAAGGTTGCCCTTCTCCTCCGTCAGCTCGGCGATGGCCTTCTCCGAAGAGGTGGCGCGGGCCTTCTCGGCATCGGCGGTCCGGGTCAGGTCCGCCATCTGGGCCTGTGTCGCCGCGAGATCGCTTTGCGCCTTGGCGAGGTCGGCCGCGAGGGCCTGGGCCTTGGCACCGGAATCCCCGGTGGCCTTGAGCGCCGCCTCGTCCTGGGCAAGCTTTGCGCTCGCCGTGGCAAGGTCGCCCTTCGCCTGGGCGAGCTCGGCCGCGATTGCGCTGTTCTGTTTCTCCATGCGCGCCTCGTCCTCGGCGACCAAGGCCTTCTTGGCCTCGGCGATCTCCTTAGCCTGCGCGAGCTCGCCATTGGCAGCCTTCAGGTCGGCGTTTGCCTTCTCAAGCGAGGCGGCATTGGTGGCGGCCTCGCTCTTGGCGGCGGCGGCCGCTGCGTTGGCTGCGTCGAGATCCGCCTTGGCCGAGGCAAGCGAGGCCTTCGCGTTCTCGAGTTCCCCCGCCATGGCGACGAGCCTGGGGCCGGAGTCGCCGGACTTGGCCACCGCTGCGGCCTTCGCCGCCTTCTCGGCATCCTCCGCCTTCGCGAGTTTGTCCGAAAGGGCACTGTTCTCGTCCGTAAGCCGGGCGACGGCCTGCTCGGATGCGCCTGCCTTGGCCTTCGCCTCCTCCACGGCCTTCTGGGCTTCGGCGAGCTGGCCGCGCGTGGCCGCGAGATCATTCTGGGCCTTGGTCAGGTCGGCCGCCACCGCCTGCGCCTTCGCACCGGCCTCCCCGGCGGCCTTCAGCGCCGCCTCGCTCTCGGCCAATTTTACTGCGAGCGCGTCGACATCCAGCGAGCGCTTGTCGAGGGCCTTCGAAATCGAGGCGATCTGGGCTTTCGAGAACTCGGCGGCCTTGGCCGCCTGGGCAAGCTGGGCGTTGGCGTCCGCCAATTCGCTCCTGGCCTTTGCGAGTTCGCCCGAGGCCGAGGTGTCCTGCTTCTCGAGGCTACCCTTTGCGTCGGCCAGCGCGGCCCTTGCGGAATCCGAGGCGGCGAGCGCCTCGGCGAGCTGGTTCTTGGTCGCGGCGAGGTCTGCTGTGGCCTTGTCGAGCGAGGCGGCGTTCGCGGCCGCCTCCTTCTTCGCATCGCTTGCGGTGGTGTTCGCGGCGTCCAAATCCTTGCGCGCCGATGCGAGATCGGCCGCGAGGGCCTGGGCCTTGGCTCCGGAATCGCCGGTCGCCTTGAGCGCCGCCTCGCTTGAGGCTAGCTTTGCGGCGACGGAAGCGGTCTCTGCCTTGGCTGAATCGGCTGCCTTCTGCGCCTGGGCAAGCTGGGCGGCCGATGAGGTGAGGTCGTTCTTTGCCTGGGCAAGCTCGGACGCGATCGCGGTGTTCTGCCTCTCAAATCGCGCCTGGTCCTCGGCGGCCATGGCCTTCTTTGCGGCGGCCACTTCCTGGGCCTGCGCGAGCTGGTCGCGTGCGGCCTTGAGGTCGGCCGTCGCCTGCTCTAGCGCGGCAGCATTCGCTGCGGCCTTTGCCGAGGCGTCGCCCGCGGACTTAAGCGCCGCTTCATCCGCGGCGAGCCTTGAGGAAAGGTCATCCTGATCCTTCTTCGCCTGCGCGATCCTGGCCCGCTCGCTCTCCAGGTCCTTTTTGACCTGGTCGAGAGCCTCGGCGGATGCGACTGCCTTCTTGTTCGAGGCCTCCACGGCTGAATTGGCGGCATCCAGGGCCCTGCGCGCCGTTCCCAGCTCGGTCGCCATGCTCTGGGTCTTCGCTCCGGAATCCCCCGCGGACTTGAGTGCGATCTCATCCGCAGCCAGCTTGTCGGAAAGGGCCTCCCTGCCTTGGAGGGCCTGCTCGAGCTGGGTGCGGGTAGAGGCAAGGTCCGCGGTCGACTGAGCAAGGTCGGCGGCAAGCTTCCGGGCCTTGGCTTCGGAATCCTCCGCAGCCTTGAGGGCCGCTTCCTGGCTCGCGAGCTTCGCCTTGGCGGAGCCGAGCTCCGTGGTCTCGGCTGCGAGCTCCTTCTCGAGGGAAGCCGACCAGGAGGCCTCGGTGTCCTTCTCCTTGGCGAGCGCGGCGTTGGCGGACTCCAGGTCCTTCCTAAGTTTGGCGAGTTCAGTGACCTTCGACGCCTCGGCGGCATCGGTCTGGTCCTTCTCGGCGAAGGCGGCCTTGGTCGCGTCGTCGAGGGCCTGTTTCGTCTTGTCCAGCTGGGCCCGCACCGACGACAGATCGCTCTTCGACTGGGCGAGCTCGGCCGCGAGGGCATCGGCCCTGCTGCCGGCGCCGCCCTCAGTCTTCAGCGCAGTCTCGTCCGCCGCGAGCTTCGCCGTCAGGCTGTCGACATCGGCTGACCGCTTCGCGAGATCCTGCTCGAGCTCGGCAGACCTGGCCACGGCCGCGGCGAGGTCGCCCTTCGCCTTGTCGAGCGCTGCTCCGGCGGACTGGGCCCTTTCGTCGGCATTGCCCGCAACCTTGAGGGACGCCTCGTTCTCGGCGGTCTTGGCCGTCAGGTTTTTCTCAAGGGCATCGATCCTTGCGTCCGCATCCCGCTTTGCGGCGTTTGCCGCATCGAGCGCCTGGCGTGCCGAGGAGAGCTCAGTCGCCCGCGCCGCGTCCTGGCTCGTCTGGAGGTTCTTGAGCGCCGTCAGCTGGGACAGCGCCTGCATGAGCGCCTGGCTGCGCTCGTCGAGCTGCGCCGCCTGCTGCTGGTTCACCGTGGATTGGCGCGCGACCGCGTCCTGCAGCTCCTTGATCTTCGAATTGAGCTGGACGACATCGGGATCCTGGGCGGAGGACTGCGCCTGGTTCGGCGGGGGCTCCGAAACGAGCTTGGACTCCCGCTCGTGGGCTGCCTGCTTCTGGGAAGCCGGTGCCTGCGCTGCGGGAGCGGTCGGTTCCGGGATGCCGATGGCGGAGCGCTCGATTGCAAGCCGGCGCCTACCTTCCGCAAGGACGTCCTGGCTCATCCCCGAGACCAGGATCCCGAGGTCCTTGCCCGTGGCGCCCTGCTCGGTCGCGAGTGTCAGCCACACATAGGCCTCGGCCAGGTCGACGGACGCTCCGCGTCCCGTCATGTATGCGAGGCCCAGGTTGTATTGTGCAATCGCATTGCCGTTCTCGGCCTTGACGTGAAGGGCGGCGACCTCCGGCGACTCGGAATTGGCGGCGCGTGCGGAGACGCCTAGGCTGAGCGCAAGGAGGGCCAGGGCGAAGCGACCGTGCTGGAGCATTTGGTACATCTACCAGTATTGGTTCCGGAAACAATCCACTTTCCCAACAAGGTTGGGGGGTCGGTCTTTGCGATTGGGAGCCCCCCAAGGGGGGATCATTTCTGCTTGCCGTTGATTTTGGCCCGGGCGTACTAGTCACCCTCCGCCCCTAGCAAGGCCGGAGAGAATCGGTTGTTCTTTGGTCCCTTTGTCGGCGCTTTCTAGACGTGGAATACGCTGATATAGAGTGATTTGAGGTATTCGCCCGGGTGGTGGAATTGGTAGACACGCAGGTCTCAGAAGCCTGTGCCTTAACA
>CAYPXZ010000055.1:0-20462 GCA_964414785.1 uncultured Opitutaceae bacterium | reverse complement strand
GCGCCGAGGTGACCGTGAGGGCACGCAACAGCGCTAGAGTACGATTTGTAGCCATATTCTGGTGTTATTAGGACTTAGGGTTTTGACACTGACTGGAAAATCCTCGGGAGAGAATGGTCCGTTCTTTGGGGTAGACGTTCAGTTAACGGGGGTAAACCCAACGGGAACTGACGTGAATGCTAGGCGCCCGGCCAACATATAGAATATCCCCGGTGACTTCGTTCCCAAACGTCCACCGGTAAAAATTAGACAACGCAAAGGCCCGGGGCGGACGGATTGAGCCCGCGCATTCCGAAGACGCGCGGTCCGATTGAACCCTGCCAAGACCTGGCCAGGATGCCTCCATTTAAGCCGCCAAACCTTGGGCAATCCATGCTCAGGTCTAGAATGAGAGCGCTCGCTCAGACCGGCACCTCCGACACGGGCTCTTTGCCCGCGAAGCACCCCGCGGTGGACTCCGTTTCAACACACGGCTTCGGCGCCACCGCGCCTTAATTAATAGAACCTGCCAGAATCTCTTATTTCGGTCCTGGACACAGTTTGGCGTTGGAACTCCTGCCGGAATCCTGAACAGCGTCCCTCCGCGAATTCGGCCTGGAGATGGCGTACGACCCATCTCCGGTCTGCGGTCGACGGAAAGGGCGCGAGAATCGACCTCACTTCGGCTTCCATTGCCCGGCCAACGGGCGCGTGGCACGTAAGCCATCACAGATTCCTTCCGAACCCTGTAAACGTTTCGGTCTAACCTGTTATAAATGGAGCCGGCTGTCGGGGTTGAACCGACGACCCTCGGTTTACGATACCGATGCTCTACCACTGAGCTAAGCCGGCCTCAGAAGGGTCACTCCACCAGCCGCCCGAAAGCCTGTCAAGGGCGGGCGGATACCATCCCCAAAGTGCCCCGGCGCCCCGGGGCCCCGGGCCCGGGGCCTGCCAGATTGTCTCACATGCCCGCCGGCTGGATCATTAGGGTTATGAATGGCTCGGTCCCTGTGCGCCGACCCTTCCTTATAAACAATTTTTGTCATGGCCCGGGGGTCACCGACGGCCGATACTAATCCCCCACCCCGAAAGCGTTAGATAACCCCCGTCAGCACCATGGTCTCATCGTCCGAACCCCTAACGGACGGAGCGTCGGCGGCCAACAAGCCGCGCTCCATCCAAGACGTCGTCATCCGCCTCGCCGGCAATTCGCAGGACGGCATCCAAACGATAGGAGGCTTCCTTGCGCGGCTCGCCGGGCGCTCCGACCAGGATGTCATGACGTACATGACGATCCCCGCGACCATTTCCGGAGGTCCGTCGATCTTCCAGGTCAGGATGGGCACCGGCGAGATCCTCTCGGCCGGCGACCAGGCCGACCTCCTCGTGGCCTTCTACCAGGAGAGCTACAACGGCCACATCGGCTTCCTGCGCCCCGGCGGCGTGCTCATCTACGACAGCGACCACGTCAAGCCCGAGCCCGACGACCACCGGTTCACCTCCGTCGGCATCCCGATCACGGGCCGCACGGTCGAGGCGGTCGGCGGATCGTCGAAGGACAAGGGCAAGAATCTCTTCGTGCTCGGCCTGCTCGCCCGCCTCTTCGAGCTCGACGTGGCGAAGCTCACGGGCCTGGTGAAGGACCGCTTCGGCGGGCGCGCGGAGGACATCGTGCGCAACGCCATGCTGGCCTTCGACGCCGGCTACGGCTATCCGACCGACGGCCTTCGCGAATGCTTCTTCCGCCTCGAGGCGCCCCAGGTTCCCGCGGGCGGGCGCCCCAAGGTGACGCTCGACGGCAACACGGCGCTCAGCTACGGGCTGATCGCCGCGGGCGTGCGCTACGGCGCCGGCTACCCGATCACGCCCTGGTCCTCGATCATGGAGATCCTGCGGACGGAATTGAGCAAGTACGGCGGCATCTTCGTGCAGACGGAGGACGAGCTGGCCGCGATCTCCTACGCGCTCGGCTTCTCGTACGCCGGCCACCTCGCGGTCACCGGGAGCTCGGGGCCCGGGTTGTCGCTCAAGATGGAGGCCCTCGGGTGGGGCACGATGGCCGAGATCCCGCTCATCGTGATCAACGTGCAGCGGGGAGGCCCGAGCACGGGGATGCCCACGAACGTCGAGCAGAGCGACCTGCTCCAGGCCCTCTACGGGAGCCACGGGGACTGCCCAAGGGTCGTCCTCGCCCCCCGGAACGTCGAGGAATGCTTCTATGTCGCCCTCGAGGCGGCGCGCATCGCGCGCAAGTTCAGCACCCCCGTCATCATCCTGTCGGACCAGGGCCTTTCGTCCCGGATCGAGGCGTTTGACGAGCCCGACCTTGCGTCCCTGATGAAGGACCCGAAGCCCGACCTGTCCGAGCGCGGGCTCGACTTCAAGCCCTACCCCCTCGACCGGATCACGCGGCACGCGGCCCCCGGGTCGCGCATCGCCTCCGGCAAGTATCCGACCGTGAGTGGGCTCGAGCACGACGAGCTGGGCCACCCCTCGGGCAACTCGTGGATGCACCAGAGGATGACCGAGAAGCGCCGCGAGAAGCTCAAGGCGCTGGGTGCCGAGCTGCCGGTCCCCGAGGTCTACGGCGACGCCGAGGGCGACGTCCTCCTGGTCGGCTGGGGCTCCACCTGGGGCCCCATCAAGGAGGCGGTCGGGCGCCTGCGCTCCGGAGGGACCAAGGCGGGCCAGCTACACCTGATGCACCTCAACCCCATGCCCCCCGGCATGGAGGCCATCTTCAAGAGGTATCGCCACGTGCTCGTCGTCGAGATGAACGACCAGGGCCTCTACGGCTTCGGGCAGATGGCGACGCTCCTCCGCGCCCAGTTCGCCATGCCCCACATCGCGAGCGTCGCCAAGACCGACGGCCTCACCTTCAAGGTGAACGAGATCGTCGTCGGGGTGAACAAGCGCGTCGACCTGAACCGGGCCGGAGTCACGGCCTGAGCGCATCCGAATCCCAACCCCTTTAAAAGCCATGTCCTCCGCCACCCTCACCCCCCCTCCCGCCGCCAAGGCGCCCCTCACCAAGAAGGCGCTCACCGCCGACCACCCCACGTGGTGCCCCGGCTGCGGCGACTTCGCCGTCCTTGCGGCATTCTACCGGGTGCTCGAGCGCCTGCAGTACCCGCAGGAGTCCATCGTCACCATGGCGGGCATCGGATGCTCCTCGCGCTTCCCCTACTTCGTGAACACGCACGGCGGGCACTTCATCCACGGGCGCTCCCTTCCGTTCTCGGCCGCGGTCAGCCTCGGGCGTGACGACCTCCATGTCTTCGTCTTCGGCGGCGACGGCGACGGCTTCTCGATCGGCGGCAACCACCTGGTCCACACCGCGAGGAAGAACGTGCGCATGACCTACGTGATCATGGACAACTCGGTCTACGGGCTGACGAAGAAGCAGACCTCCCCCACCTCGCCGATCGGGTTCAAGTCGAAGACCGACCCGACGGGCGCGATCGACCAGCCGATCAACCCTATGAAGACGCTGGTCAACAGCGGGGCGACGTTCGTCGCCCGCAGCCACGCGACCCAGGTCAACCACATGATCGAGATGATGGAGCGCGCGGCCAGGCACGACGGATTCTCGGTCGTCGAGATCCTTTCCGAGTGCGTCGAGTTCTACGAGGGGGCGTTTGACGCCGGCAATCCACGCAAGGGCGGGCAGTTCCGCCTGATCGAGAACCACGACACGAGCGACCAGGTGGCCGCGTTCAAGCTGGCCTCCGAGCCGTGGCCGGGTCTTTTCGGCGTGTTCTACGAGGACAAGAGGCCCACCAAGAACGACCTGGAGGCGGGCCTGATCGCAAAGGCCCGGGAGCGGACAAAGGGGGCGGGCGACCTCGAGCTGCTCCAGGCCTCGTTCCGCAAGGCGCGCTGAGCCGGGGACCCCTCGGGGCGGTTCGCCGCAAAGGGCCGTGCGCGGTTGACGCTGCGCCCGCCGGGCGGTTGCTTTCTGGCGCCGCACCCACCGTCCCTTGATCGCCACTAGCCGATTCGACTACGACCTGCCGGGCGACTTGATCGCCCAGACGCCGGCCGCCCGCCGCGACGGCTCGCGCCTGCTCGTCGTCGACCGGCAAAGGCGCAGCGTGACCCACGCGATGTTCGGCGACCTCCCGGGATACCTTCGCCCGGGCGACACCCTCTTTCGCAACAACGCGGCCGTCCTTCCCGCCAGGCTCCACGGGCGCCGGCCGACGGGGGGCGCCGTCGAGTGCCTGCTGTTGAGGAAGGTTGGGGCGCAGCCGGGCGCCGAGACGTGGCAGTGCCTCGTCAAGCCAGGGCGCAGGCTCCAGCCCGGCGCCGCGTTCGAGGTGGCCGGCGGGGCGCTTTCGGCGACGGTCGCCTCCGTCGGCACGGACGGCTCGGTCCTCGTGAGGTTCGCCGTCGCGGCCGGGGACACGGTCGTCGAGGCCGCCAACCGGGCCGGGGATGTCCCCCTGCCCCCCTACATCGAGCGCGGGGACGACTCGCACCGGCTGGAGGACCGCGAGCGCTACCAGACGGTCTACGCCGATCGCGGCCGCCAGGTGGCCGTCGCGGCTCCCACGGCCGGCCTTCATTTCACCCCGGCCATGCTCGGCGAAATCGGGGCCGCGGGCATCGGGACCGCGGACCTCACGCTCCACGTGGGCCTCGGGACCTTCCGGCCGATTGCGACGGAGACCATCGAGGGGCACCCCATCCACAGCGAGGTCTACGAGATACCCGAGGCCACGCAGCGCGCCCTCTTCCCTCCCCGGTCGGGCAGGCGCATCGCGGTCGGCACGACCACCGTGCGCACCGTCGAGGACTTCCTTCGCCGCCACGACGCCCCCGCGGGCCAAGCGATCGTCGCCGAGGCCTCGATCTTTATTTACCCGCCGGCCGCATTCCGGGGCACCGACGCGCTGATCACGAATTTTCACCAGCCCCGCTCGACCTTGCTGTGCCTCGTGGCGGCGTTCCTCTGCCCGGGATCCGAGGACGGGATCGGCTGGCTGATGGACATTTATCGGGACGCCGTCTCCCGCCGGTACCGCTTCTTCAGCTACGGGGACGCGATGCTCATCGTGTAAAAACGCCAAGTTGGGTTGAATTCCCGGCAATTTGAAGGCATCTGTACCTGCTCTACCCGAACAACATCCTATGAAACTTCTGTCCAAGACCCTTGTCTTCTCGGCCATCGCCGCCGGCCTCGCCACGTCCGCCTCCGCCGCCGTGGAGACCTACACCATCGATCCCGTCCACTCGTCAGTCGGCTTCTCCATCCGTCATGTGATATCCAAGGTCCCGGGCCGCTTCACGCAGTTCAGCGGGATCATCACGGTCGACCGCGACAACCTCGAGAACAGCTCGGTTACCGCCACGATCGACGTCGGGAGCATCAATACCGACAACGAGAAGCGTGACGCCGACCTCAAGTCGGCCGGGTATTTCAACGCCTCCTCGTTCGCATCCATGACGTTCAAGAGCAAGTCGTGGAAGAAGACCGGCGAGAACGCGTTCGACGTGACCGGCGACCTTACGATCCGCGGCGTCACCAAGGAGGTCGTGCTCAAGGTCGACCTGCTCGGCTTCGGACCCGGCATGATGGGCGCGCAGCTTTCCGGCTGGGACGCCACCGTCACGATCAACCGCGACGACTTCGGCGTCACCGGCCCCGCCTATGCCGACAAGATGCTCGGCAAGGACGTCGGCGTCTCGATCTCGGTCGAGGCAAACCTGAAGAAGTGAGCCCGGACGAGCTCCAGACCCTGATCGAGGAGGCAACTTTCGACTACGTCTCGGGCGACCCCGAGGCCGCCCTGGGCAAGCTCGGCCGGGCGACCGCCGAGGCGCCCGACTCCTTCGAGGCCTGGCACGCCGCCGCGGAGATCAACCTCGCCCTGCGGCGCCTGGACAAGGCGCTCGAGGCGGGGGAGCGGGCCCACGCGCTTCGAAGGTCCGACCCGCTCGTCATCGCGACCCTCTCCCGGACCTGGATGGAGCGCGGCGACAAGGCCAAGGCCGAGCACTACGGGGCCATGGCCCGGGTGCAGGGCTGGAAGGAGGAGCTCGGCTCCCCTGCCCAGCCCGATGCAGACCGGTTGCGATGAGCGGCCGTGCCGCCCGTTGACACGGCGAGCGCGCCGCCGGTATTTTTGGGGGAGATCGACTCACCATGGAACCCCCCTCCTACACGCTGGAGTTTGAGAAGCCGCTTCGCGACCTCGCGCGCCAGCTCGACGAGCTCCGCCAGCAGTCGATCGAGACGAACGTGGACATGGTCCACGAGGCCCGATCCATCGAGAAGAAGATCGAGGCGATGCAGCGGGAGATCTACTCCAACCTGACCCCCTGGCAGAAGGTCCAGCTCGCCCGCCACCCCAAGCGCCCCTACGCACTCGATTACGTCTCGATGATCTGCAAGGGCTTCCACGAGCTCCACGGCGACCGCCAGTTCAACGACGACCGCGCCCTGGTGGGCGGCACCGCATTTTTCGACGGGCAGGCCGTCATGATCGTCGCCCAGCAGAAGGGGCGCGACCCCAAGGAGAGGATCACCCGCAACTTCGGGATGCCGCAGCCCGAGGGCTACAGGAAGGCCTTGAGGATAATGAAGATGGCCGAGAGGTTTCAGCTCCCGGTCCTTTCGTTCATCGACACGCCCGGGGCGTTCCCCGGCGTCGGTTCGGAGGAGCGACACGTCTCGGAGGCGATCGCCGTCAACCTGCGCGAGATGGCGATGCTGCGCACCCCCACGATTTCGGTCGTCGTCGGGGAGGGCGGATCCGGCGGCGCCCTCGGCATCGGCGTCACCGACCGGGTGCTCATGTTCGAGAACAGCTACTACTCGGTGATCACGCCCGAGGGCTGCGCCGCCATCCTCTGGAAGGACGGGGCCGCGGCCCCCAAGGCGGCGCAGGCGCTGAAGGTCGACGCCGACGACCTGGAGAAGCTCGGGGCGATCGACGAGGTGATTGCGGAGCCGCTCGGCGGCGCCCACAACGACCCCGCGCAGGCCGCGGCGGCCCTCAAGTATTCCCTGCACAAGCACCTGAACGACCTGCGCGCGCTCGACACGGAAAAGCTGCTTGAGACGCGCTACGCGCGCTACCGCCACATCGGCACCTACGAGGAGGCAGGGGTCATCAAGTCCTGACGGGACCGGCCCTAGCGCCGGACGGTCAGGAGCTCGATCTTGGCGGCGGTCGCCATCGAGGGATCGACCTCGATCAGGGCCGCGGACATGCGCACGTCGCCGGTCGCCACCTCGAAGCGCCGGGGCATCCCGTCCATGAAGCGCGAGATGACCGGGGCGACCTCGCGGCCGAGGACGCTCGCGTAGGGGCCCGTCATCCCGACGTCGCACATGAACGCCGTCCCCTTGGGCAGGACGCAGGCGTCGGCCGTCGGCACATGGGTGTGGGTCCCCAGGACCGCTGTCACGCGCCCGTCGAGGTGCCAGCCGAGCGCCTGCTTCTCGGAGGTGGCCTCCGCGTGGATCTCCACGACGATCGCGTCGGCCTGGCCCTTCAGGCGCTCGATCATCCGGTCGGCGCAGAGGAAGGGGTCCTCGGCCTTCATGTTCATGTACTGACGGCCGAGCACGGTGAAGACCGCGACCTTGAATCCCCGTGCCGCGATGACCACGTGGTCCCATCCCGGGCAGGAGGCCGGCAGGTTCGCGGGCCGGCACACCTTGTCGATCTGAGCGATGTCGTTCTCCCACCCCCGCTGGTCCCAGACATGGTCGCCGAGCGTGATCGCGTCGACCCCCGACTCGAGGAGCGAGCGGGCGATCAGGGCCGTGATGCCGGAGCCCGCGGCGGAGTTCTCCCCGTTGGCGATGACGAAATCGATCCCCATCTCGCGCTTCATGCGCGCGACCCGCTCCTCCACGATTTCCCGCCCGGGCCTCCCGACGATGTCCCCTATGAACAGCAGCTTAAGCACACCCCGAAACTGGACCTGCGGCGCCCGCCCGCCAGCCAATTCAGGAGGCTTGCCTAGGCCGCCCGAAACTAGTCAGATGGCGGGCTTTTTTACAAAGCTCAACGCCATGAAGACACGCACCGCAACCACGCCGTTTCCACAGGCCGAGATCGGCCGCGAAATGAAGGGCTCCGACGCCGTCGTCGAGTGCCTCATCCGCGAGGGCGTCGACGTCATCTTCGCCTACCCCGGCGGCGCCTCCCAGGAGCTGCACCAGTCGCTTGCCCGGACCGACAAGATCCGCGTCATCCTCCCGCGCCACGAGCAGGGCGGCTCCTTCGCGGCCGAGGGCTACGCGCACGCCACCGGCAGGGTCGGCGTGTGCATGGCGACCAGCGGCCCCGGCGCCACGAACCTCGTGTCCGCGATCGCGGACGCGTTCATGGACTCGGTGCCCCTCGTCGCGATCACCGGGCAGGTGAAGAAGGAGTTCATCGGCAAGATGGCCTTCCAGGAGACGGACTTCTTCGGGATGACGCTGCCGATCGTGAAGCACTCGTACCTCGTCATGGACGTGAACGAGATCCCGCGCGTGATGAAGGAGGCCTTCCACCTCGCCCGCAGCGGCCGCCCGGGACCCATCGTCATCGACATCCCCAAGGACATCCAGCAGGCGAAGTTCAAGCCGGTCTTCCCCGCCACGGTTGAGTTCCGCAACCCGCTCCTCACGCAGGAGCACCACGCCGACGACGAGAGCCTGCAGAAGATCCTGGCGCTCGTGGCGCAGGCCAAGAGGCCCGTCATCTACGCGGGCGGCGGCATCATCTCGGCCGGCGCGCACAAGGAGCTGCGCCAGTTCGCGGAGTCGGCGAACATCGCGGTCGCCACGACGCTCATGGGCGTCGGCGCCTTTCCCGAGTCGAGCCCGCTCTCGATGCAGTGGTTTGGCATGCACGGGGCCGCGTACGGCAACTGGGCCGTGGACGAGTCGGACCTCCTGATCGTCCTCGGCGCCCGCTTCGACGACCGCATCACGGGCGACACCCGCAAGTTCGCTGCCCAGGCGACGATCGTCCACATCGACATCGACGCCTCCGAGCACAACAAGAACAAGCGCGTCGGCATGGCCGTCGTGAGCGAGGTGAAGTACGCGCTTCAGCGCCTGAACGAGCTCATCAAGGCGTCGCGGTTCACTCCCCCCGACACCGCGGCCTGGCACGCCCAGATCGCCAAGTGGAAGAAGGACCACCCCTTCAGCTTCGAGCCGAGCAAGCACATCCAGCCTCAGGAGGCCGTGCAGGCCCTCTACGAGCTCACGAAGGGCGACGCCATCATCGCGACCGGCGTCGGCCAGCACCAGATGTGGGCGGCGCAGTTCTACCGCTTCGACGAGCCGCGGCGCTACATCAGCTCCCTCGGTCTCGGCGCCATGGGCTTCGGCTACCCCGCGGCGCTCGGCGCCAAGGTTGCCTGCCCGGACAGGCAGGTGATCGACATCGACGGCGACGGCTCCTTCGCGATGAACATCCAGGAGCTCGCGACGGCGCACATCGAGAAGATCGCCGCGAAGGCGATGATCCTCAACAACCAGCACCTGGGCATGGTCGTGCAGTGGGAGGACCGCTTCTACGGGAGCGTGCGCGGCAACACGATCCTCGGCGACGAGAGCAACGTGGGAAGCCCCGACAACCCCGACGCCCTCTATCCCAACTTCGTGAAGATCGCCGAGGGATACGGCGTCAGGGGACGGCGCGTCATCAAGAAGAGCGAGCTGCGCGCGGCCATCCAGGAGATGCTCGACTGCGACGGCCCGTTCGTCCTCGACGTCATCGTCCCGTACACCGAGCACGTGCTCCCCATGATCCCGGCCGGCAGGACCGTGAAGGACATGCTCCTGAAGTAGGGGCCCCTTCCCTCACCTCGGCGGCGACTTCTCGTAGGCGGCCCAGCCGCCCGCGAGCTCGTGGACGACGCGGCTGCCGACGCGGTGCGCGGCCTCGAGCGCGGGCAGGTACGCGGAGTATCCCTTGGACAGGCTCTCCCCCGAGAGGCTCTCGGCTGCCGTGGCCCCGGGCCACTGCATGTCGTAGTTGGAGGCCGTCCGCAGGACGAGCACCCGCCGGACATCCGCCCTCCCCGCACGAGAGAGCCAGGTGAGCGCCTGCAGGGTGCCGCTGTCCTCCATGGCGCTCGTCGCAAAGGTCCCCGCCCCGAGCGTGAAGTACCGCACCCAGGCCTCGGCCCAGTCGTTCATGAGTCTTCCGTGCCAGTAGTTCATGCAGGACAGGGTGTCGCCCTTGAGGACGAACGGCGGCCGGAGCGCGTTCGGGTACCCGGCGTAGAGCGCCCGGTGGCGCCTCAAGGGCTCGCTGTCGGCTAGCGGCGTGTCCCGCGTCAGGCGGTAGGCCCAGTCGACAAGCGAGGGCTCCAGGTGGAAGACCTGTCCCTCCGACGGCGAGGCTGGCAGGGCGTACGGCGCCTTCTCCCTCAGCGGGATGTGCCCCGTCGGCCAGCCGGCCGGCATCTCGCGGGCGTCGATCTCGTGGCCCAGGTCCCCGTCGACCACCCACTCCGCCCAGGCGGCGGATCCGACCGACATGACGTCGGGATTGGCCCCGGCGATCCCGGCCACGACCCAGTAGGCACGGGTGAGGTCGAACCTCGGGTCGAGGCCGAGCGCCATGATGGTCGCCGCGCTGTGGATCGTGCCCGTGCCGGTCACGACCCCGAGGATTGCGCCTTCGCCCGTCGACCTGAGGCTTCGCTCCCCCTGCGGAAAATCCCAGACCCGGCCCAGCCCCTCGCGCTCGACCCAGAACTGGAACTCCCCCGGGACGTCGCCCGTGTCGCTCCCGGCCTCGAACATCGCCACGACGACGACCTTGACCCGGACCGGGTCCGGGGCGCCCCGCAGGGCGCACGCTGCGGCGAGGGCGGCGAGGGCGGCGGGGACCAGTCTTCGACGGTTCATCCCTGCCACGTAGCAGCTTTCCTGCCGCCCGCCGAGCCCGCCGGAGGCGCCCCGGAACTCCGGTTGACATCGCGCCCCCGAGGCCTGCGTATCCTTCGCTCCCTTCGATGACCCAGAAGTCCCCAACGCTCAGCCTCATCGCGATCGCATGGCCGATCTTCGTCGAGCAGACCCTGCGCATCCTGATCGGGACCGTGGACACCTTCATGGTCAGCCATGTCTCCGACGGCGCCGTCGCGGCGCTCGGGGTCGCCAACCAGGTCATCATCCTCTTCATCCTGTCCTTCAACTTCATAGGGATCGGGACGAGCGTCGTCATCACCCACCACCTGGGTGCCCGCGACCGGGCCGGGGCCGACTCCATCGCCAGCAACGCCATCGCCACCAACACCTGGCTCGGGGCCGCCTTCAGCGCCGCCGTGTACTTCTTCGCGCTGCCCATGCTCCACGTGATGAAGCTGCCCGCGAACCTCATGGAGTACGCGCTGCCCTTCCTGACGCTCATGGGGGGCACCCTCTTCATGGAGTCCATGAACATCTCGATCGCGGCGGTGCTGCGCGCCCACCGGCACACGCGCGACGCGATGATCATCATGGTCGGCCAGAACGTCCTCAACGTCGTCGGCAACTGCATCACCCTCTTCGGCCTCCTGGGGTGCCCCCCGCTCGGGGTCCTCGGCGTCGCCCTCTCGGGCATCGTGAGCCGCAGCGTCGCCTGCGTCGCCCTGTGGGTCATGCTCGACTACCGGATCCACCTGCGCCTGAGGGCGCTCGACTTCGTCACGATCTCCTGGGGCAAGGTCCGAAGGATCCTCCACATCGGCCTGCCGGCCGCCGGGGAGCAGCTGTGCTACTGGACCGCGTTCATGCTGGTCACGACCTTCATCGCCCGGATGGGCAGCCAGAGCCTGGCGATCCAGTCCTACACGCTCCAGATCCAGCGCCTTGCGATGCTCTTCAGCTTCGCGATCGGCCTCGGCACGGAGATCATCATCGGGCACCTGGTCGGGGCGGGCCAGTTCGACGAGGCCTACCACCGCCTCCTCTCGAGCCTCAAGACCGGCCTCACGGTCGTCACCTGCGTCATCCTGGTCATCGCGGGTTTCGGGCCGTTCCTCTTCCGCAGCTTCACCCAGGACGCCGCGATCATCGCCGGCGGCGTCCTGCTCCTGAGGATCGCGGTCGTCCTCGAGCCCGGCCGGGTCTTCAACGTGATTGTCATCAGCTCGCTTCGGGCCACCGGGGACGTCTGGTTCCCGATCCAGATGGCGGTCCTTTCCATGTGGTGCGTCTGGGTGCCTCTCGCCTGGCTCCTCGGCCTGAAGCTCGGCCTCGGGCTCGCCGGAGTGTGGATCGCGATGCTGACAGACGAGTGGCTGAGGGGACTGCTCATGTACCGGCGCTGGAAGTCGAGGAAGTGGGTCCCCCACGCCAAGCGCAGCAGGGCGCACGTCGAGGAGGTCGCCGCCGCGATGGGGATCACCTGACCCCGCAGGGGGGCAAGGGCGGGCCGAGGGCCCGCCCCTACCTATCGGGGAGCGCGAACGCGACGTAGCTGTCGCCGCTCTTCGTGCCCGACTTTCCGCCGCCGCAGGCGATGACGACGTACTGGCGCCCGCCGACCTCGTACGTCGCGGGGCTCGCGTAGCCGGCCGCGGGAAGCTTCGTGCTCCAGAGCTCGCGGCCCGTGCGCTTGTCGAACGCCCGGAACATCTCGTCCCTCGTGGCGCCGATGAACACGATCCCGCCCGCCGTGACGAGCGGGCCGCCGTAGTTCTCGGTGCCCGTGGGGGGCAGGCCCTTGGCGATGAGCTCGGGGTAGACGCCGAGCGGCACCTTCCAGAGGTACTCCCCGGTGTTCAGGTCGATGGCGTTCAGGGTCCCCCACGGCGGCTTCACCGCCGGGTAGCCGTCCGGGTCAAGCCAACGGTTGTAGCCGGTGTGCGTGTACGGGGGCGGCGCGAACCCCGGCGTGAGGGTGTCGTCCACGTAGGTGTTCCACGCCCCCTGACGGGTCGGCTCCTCGGCGGGCTTCTCGCCCAGCAGGAAGGCGACGAGCGCCTTGCGCTGCGCCTCGCTGAGGAAGCCCCAGGAGGGCATGACGGCGCGGCCCTTGGAGATCACCTCGAAGATCTGCTCCCGCGTGAGGCGCTTGCCGACCTCGACGAGCGACGGGATGTTGCCCGCGACGTTGCCCTTGCGCTCCGCGCCGTGGCACCCGGTGCAGTTCTGCAGGTAGATCTGCTGGCCGAGCGAGGTCGCCCCGCTCGAGTCGATCATGCTGAGGATCCAGGGCATCTCCGTCGCGTTCACATAGAGGATCCCCGAGGGGTCGGCGCCGGCCCCGCCCCACTCCGCCCCGCCGTCAAAACCCGGGAAGATGATCGTGCCCTCCTTGCTCGGGGGGCCGAAGGGGACGTGGGGGCGCACGCGGAAGAAGCGCTCCAGGACGGCGCGGTGCGCCTCGGGTGTCCGGTCCGTGATCTGGTCGACCGTGAAGTTCTGCCGGGCGAAGGGGGCCGGCTTGAGCGGCAGCGGCTGGGTCGGCGAGGCCACCTCGCCCGCCAGGTCGGAGCTGGGGACCGCGATCTCCTCCACGGGAAACAGGTGCGCGCCGGTCACGCGGTTGAAGACCCAGACGTGGCCGCTCTTGGTCACCTGGGCCACGGCGGGGATCTCCCTGCCGTCGCGCCTGACGGTCAGGAGCGTGGGCGGGGCCGGCGGGTCCCTGTCCCAGAGGTCGTGGTGCGTGAACTGGTAGTACCACACGAGCTTGCCGGTCGCCGCCTCGAGGACGACCAGGCAGTCGGCGTACAGGTCGTTGCCCGGGCGGTTTCCGCCCCAGAAGTCGAAGGTCGCCGAGCCGATCGGGCAGTAGACGAGCCCGCGCTCGTCGTCGAGGGTCATCCCGGGCCACGCGTTGACGCCCCCCTCGCGCTGCCAGGCGTCCGGGGGCCAGGCCTCGTAGCCCGGCTCCCCGGGGTACGGGATCGCGTGGAAGATCCAGACCATCTTGCCGGTGCGCACGTCGTAGGCGCGGACGTGCCCGGGCGCGGCGGGCCCGGGCCCCTCGCCCACCCGCATGGACAGGATGATCGTGTCGCGGAAGATGACCCCCGGGGTGTTCATCTGGATCGCCAGTCCCCGGACATCGCGGCCCAGGCCCTGCGAGAGGTCCACGCGGCCGTGGTCGCCGAAGCTGTCGATCAGCTTGCCCGTCCGTGCGTCCACGGCGTGCAGCCAGTTGCCATTGCCGTAGAGGATCCGCCGGTCGTCGCCGTCGGCCCAGTAGGCGAGGCCCCGGTTGACGCCGTTCGCGTCAAGCGGCTCGAAGCGCCACAATTCCCTGCCTGTCGCCGCGTCGAGCGCCACAAGCTTCATGGCTGCCGAGGTCGCGTAGACGACCCCGCCGATCACGAGCGGGTTGCACTGGATCTGCGAGCTGTCGGCCCGCGCGTCGCCGGAGCGCCAGGTCCACGCCACCTCCAGCTGCGGCACGTTGCCCGCGTTGATCTGGCGCAATGGCGAGTAATGGCTCGCCGACTTGTCCCCCAGGTAGGCGGGCCAGTCGGCGCCGGCGGCCGCGCGGCCCTGGGAGACGGAAAGGGCGAGCGCGAGGAGTCCGGCCAGGCCTGGGCAGATCGGGGGGATACGCATGGTGAGTCTGGGATTCGGTTCTTGGGCTTTTCCTGGGTGGGCCCTCCCTGCCGGGGAGAGGGCCCGGGTTTGACGGGGCGATGGGGCGGGAACGCCCTCCTTGGGGCGGGCCCAATCGTCTGGAACGCCCCCGGAAATTCAAGCCCCTTAAGGCCCAGGCCCCCGAAGTTCGGGCTACATCTGCCGCTTCGGCTCGGTCGCCAGGTCGAGCGGGCCCCTGAGCTCGATCTTGAACACGGTGGCGTCCGGGTCGAGGGCCGAGTCGGGCACGTCGATCCAGAGGACCCCGGGCATATTGAGCCACTTGGCGCCGCCTATCTTCCTCGACGAGAGCTGGGGGCCCCCGACGACGCTCACGCGGACGATCTCGTTGCGTATCCCCTTGACGGCGATCGAGCCGTTCGGCCGGTCAAAGCAGAAGAGGTAGAGGGTGTCCGCGGACTTGCTCTGCGTCGACGCCCCGTAGAAGTAGCCCGCGGGGAGCCCCGCCACGGTCCCGTAGAGGGCCTCCGCGTGCTTGTGGGTCCACCGGCCCAGGCCCTTGAGGGCCGCGACGTCCTCCTGCGGGATCGACCCGTCGCTGCGGGGCCCGATGTCCAGGAGCAGGTTGCCCCCCATGCCGGCGCACTCCGCCAGCATGCGCACGATCATCCGCACGCTCTTGAAGTTCCGGTCCTTCTCCTGGTAGCCCCAGGAGTCGTTGACCGTCGCGCACAATTCCCAGACCGACTTCGGGGCGACGAGCGGGATGTACTGCTCCGGCGTCATGTAGTCGCCGTACGACCCGATCCGGCCGTTCACGATCCCCGTCGGGTTCCACTCGAGCAGCTGCTGGCGCAGCTCCTTGAACTGCCACTGATCGTCGGTGCGCTCCCAGTCCCCGTCGAACCAGAGCAGGTCCGGGTGGAAACGCTCGCTGATCTCCTTCAACTGCCCGCGGTGGAAGGCGAGGAAGCGCTTCCATGCCTCGGGGTTTTCCGCGCCCTGCGGGTAGCCGAAGCGGTTCTTGTACGTGTCCTGCGTCCGGTCGGCGCCGGTCGGCAGCACGCTCGCGTAGTCGGGGTGCGACCAGTCGAGGTTCGAGAAGTACAGCCCCACCTTGAGGCCCGCCGCCCGAAGCGCCTCGCAGTAGGGGCCCACGAGGTCGCGCCCCGCCGGGGAGCCGTCCTTCGCGTTGAGCTTGGAGAGCTTCGTGTCCCAGAGCGCGAACCCGTCGTGGTGCTTGCTCGTGAGGACCGCGTAGCGGGCGCCCGCCTCGGAGAAGAGCCTGGCCCACTCGTCGGGGTGGTAGTTCGAGGCCGTGAACGAGGAGGCCTGCGCCATGTAGGCCTCATAGGGCGTTTCCCCGTCGTGGAACGCCCAGGACTCGCTCCCGACGCCCTTGGAGTAGACCCCCCAGTGGATGAAGATCCCGAGCTTGGCGTCGCGGAACCAGGCCATCCGGTCCGCCGCGGGGGCCGGGGCGTCGCCCGGAGTGGCGCAAAGGGCCGGGCCTCCGGCCAGGAGCAGGAGCGCGGCCGCCGCGAGGCGGCGCGCGAGTTTCGGTCCGTGCACGGGAAATGCGACTGGTTTCATGTCAACGCGGGGCTGGGGTTGCGCTGCGCCCTCCCGTAACCCGGGAGGGACCGGTCCCCAGTAAGACAGCGTTTGCCCACCCGCGACAAGCGGATTGCCCGGCGCCTCACCGGCCGGCCGCGACGAACGTCGCAAGGCGCGCGCGGTCCTCGTCCGCGACGGCGAGGCGCAGCGCGCGGGAGGCGACCGACGCGGCGAGGTCCGGGTAGCCGAACCTCCTGTAGAGCGTCGCGACCTTGTAGGCCAGGGCGGCGTTTCGCGGGAAACGCCCGAGGCCCTCCTCGAGCGCCGCCATGTCCCCGCGCCCGGGCGTTCGGGGCGCGTGCTCCATGGCGCGGGCGAGCAGCAGGTAGGAGCCGACGAGCGAGGGCTGCTGCGCGCGGGCCCTCGCGAGGAGGGCGACGATGCCGGCGTAGTCGGCCTCGCCCAGGTCCCCGATCCCCTGCTCGGCAAAGGGAAGCGCGTCCCCGAGGCGAAGCCGCGCCAGCTCCAGGTAGGCGCGGGGCCGCGCGACGCCGGCCTCCACCGCGGAGCCGAGCGCCTCCCGGGCGCGCCTCATGTCGCCGGACTGCAGCGCGTAGAGCCCGAAGGCCGCGAGGAACTCGGGATCGCTCGACTGCCTCGCGTAGGCTTTCTCAAAGAGCCGGTCGGCCTGCTCCAGGCACTCGCGCTGGTAGTCGAGGTTCTGCATCCCCACCACCCTCCCCTCGAGCCGACCCCAGTCCCCGACGATCCGCGCGATCTCGAACTGCGTCGCGTCCCGCGACTCGAGGCGCTCGAGAGGGGCCACCGTGACCGGGATCCGGATGGCCTCGTTCACCGCCACGCCGACATAGTCGCCGAGGCGGGCCCCGGCCTCGGCGTAGCCCATCTCGAAGAAGCCCCGGAAGAGCGCCTCGTCGACCGGCTGCGAGGCCGCGGCCCTGACGAAGCCTAGGAAGGCCTCCCTATGGTCGCGGCCGTCGGCCTCCCTGCGGAAGAGCCCCCACCTTGCGAAGAGCGCCACCTGGGCGTCCCACGCCGGCTGGTCCCGCTCGGAGACCGCCCCCCCGAAGAGCTCCCCCATGGGAAGGAGCGCGCGCGGGCGCTTGGGGTCCTTCTGGATCGCGGCCGTCTCCGCCCGCGACATCCAGGTGAGGGCGGGCAGGACGACCGAGTCCCGGCCGAGGGACCCCGCCTCGGCCACCCTCCCGGCGAGCAGGCCGCACGGGCCCTCCAGCGCCTCGACGAACCAGCTGGGGAACTGCGGCACCCGGCAGCGCAGGAGGACCTCGCTGTCCGGGTCGACGTAGAAGTCGTCCGCCGCGGACAGCAGGTTGTGGTAGTTGCCGCAGTTGATGAAGGTGTCCCCGTCGCCGACCATGGCGGGGTGGGAGCGTCGGATCCCGTAGGAGCCCGCGGGCGCCTCGCCATCGGCGCTCCAGCTCAGGTCGATCGGCCTCGGTCGGCCCAGGAACTGGCCCTCCGGAGCCTCCCGGTTATAGAGGACGATCTTCATCGGCGATGCGAGCGTCCCCCAGAAGTCGGCCGGCAGGATCGCCGCCCGCGCGGCCGTGGACCTCTGGAGCGCCCGCGCGTACGCCAGGTTGAAGTCGTCCGGGCAGTGCGAGATGACCTCGAAACCCGGGACCGTGAAGTGCTGCCAGGGGTTGGCGCTCGACGCCTCAACGAAAAGGGGCTCGAGCACCACCGGGGGCGCCTGCTCCGGGTTCCCCGAGGCGCGGGCGGCGGGCCATGCGAGGGCCAGGGACCCCAGCAGGATGAGCCCATCGCTTGGTTTCATGGTCGCGGTACCAGGGGGGCGCGGGAGCGCCGGCCCCAAGGTCCCCGCATTATGAAGCCCCCCGCCGCCGGCTTGTCGAGCGCCCGCGCTAGGGGGCGTTTGCCGGCATATTCCTCGCCAGGAAGGCCTCGATCCTCGTGAACTCCTCCACCCGGTGCGTGAAATAGTACATCCCGTGGCCCTCGTTGCCGACGATGTACGTCTCGTGCGGCACGTTGTGCTTCTCAAGCTCGGCGACCAGCCGCGTCGACTGCCCCACGTCCACGTTCAGGTCGTCGCCCCCGTGGGAGACGAACACCGGGACCTTCACGCGGTCGATGTGGCGCACCGGCGCGATCGCGTCGAACCGCTCCCTCTGCTTGCTGGGGTCGCCGAGGTCCTTCATCAGGAATGAATACTCGGGGCTCCCGTACTGGGTGGAGTCGTACTTCTTGTCCCTGATCAATTGCTCCCAGTCGAAGACCCCGGACATCGCGACGGCGCACCGGTAGAGCGTGGGCTCGTCGACGACGCCCTTGAGCGAGAGGTAGCCCCCGAAGGAGCCCCCCATGATGGCGACGCGCGCCGGGTCGATCAGGCCCGTGGCGACGACGGCCCTCGTCGCGTCCGTCACGTCGTGGCTCATCTTCACGAAGTCCCATTCGTCCTCCTCGGGGAACATCCACTCGGTTCCCGATGAGGCCCGGTAGTTGGGCTTCACGACGGCGTAGCCCCGGCTCGCCAGGAACTGAGCCTCGCCGTCGAATCCCCACTGGTCCCGCGCGAACGGCCCCCCGTGGGGCAGGACGACGAGCGGGGCGGGATGCCCCTTCGAGGCGCCCGCGGGCAGCGTGAGGTAGGCGTCGAGCATCCGGCCGTCGCGGGTCTTGAAGCGGATGATGCTCTCCGGCTGCATGCGGCCGGGGTCGATCCAGGGCGCCGAGTCCTTGAACAGCCCCGCCGTGTGCTTCTCGAAGTCGACCCAGCTGTAGCGAACGGGCTGCCTGTCGGAGTAGGTCGCGATCAGGAAGACGCTCTGCGCGTCGTTGCTGCCGATGATCCTCACGTAGAGGCCGGGGAACGAGCGGTTGAGGAGCTCCTGGCGCTTCCTGTAGGCGTCGGTGAACCAGAGGTTGTGCGGGCCCTCGCGGTAGGCCGTGGCCCCGATGATCTCCCCGGTCAGCGGGTCGTGGTAGAGTCCGCCGACAAAGTCGTAGCCCGGATCGTCGACGATCACGTCGCCCCACGTCCCGCTCGCGGCGTCCAGGAACTGCAGCGGGCTGGGCTTCCCGTCCCGGTGGGGCCGGCGCGCCACGACCTCGAACGGCTTGTTCCCGTGACCGAAGACGACCGCGTGGTCCATGTCCACAGGGCACTGGACCCACGCCCCGCCGTACAGCCGGTAGAGGACGCGGTGCCCGTCCTGGGCCGCGGTCGCGAATTCCAGGTTGCCGTCCCGGTCCGTCATGTAGCCCGTCGTCTTTCCCCAGGGCGGCACGGGATAGCGGTCCAGGATGTGCATGTCGTTGTTCTCCTGGACCGTCTGGATGAGCGCCCACAGGGCCTCGTTGTTGGCCGTCAGCAGGTTCACGCCCTTCTTCTTCGACAGCATGCTCGAATTGACCAGGGCCGCCCCCTTGTCGCTGCCCGACCTCTGCAGCGAGTCCCAGCTCACCCAGACCAGCGGGGCCAGGCGGTCCTTGCGGGGGACCGAGATCAGGCGGGCGCCCGCGTATTGGAGCAGCGGGTAGGTGTTGTCCAGGTCCCCGATATTGGCCGCATACAGGCCTATCCCGTAGAGCTTCTGGGCGGAGACCTCATAGACGAGCCGCTTGTCGTCCAGCCACCGGATCTGGTTGATGTCGTAGTCACCGTTCCCCCCAACCAGGCCGTACGTCTTGTCCCTGGCGTCGTAGACGAGGAGCATGTGGTGGTCCTCGCCCATCGTGACCACGGCGGCGATGTGGGAGCCCGAGGGGCTGATCCTTGGCTCCTGCAAAAGCGCGGGACGGAAGAAGTCCCCCGCGGGGATCTGCTCATTGGCCGCGACGGGCATCGTCCGCTTCAGGTCGTACCCCTCGCCGGCACGGCTCGACGGGACCGCGCCGAGCCCTGCGCAGCACGCAAGGGCTGCCATCATCCGGAAAACCGACTGGGGCTGTCGCGGGGCCATGGGACGGGGGGCTCGTGTGTCTACGGGCCCCGCCGCGCACGATAAAGCCAAATAGGGCCGCCTGGCGGCCCCGTAAAAAAGGAGGCCCGGTTCCTCTTTCGAAGAACCGGGCCATAACCTGGCAACAACCTACTCTCGCGGGACCTATCGTCCTACTACCATTGGCTGCTCGGGGCTTAACGGCCGTGTTCGGGATGGGAACGGGTGGGCCCCCGGCAAATGGTCACCAGGAAGTGTCTACTCCCCGAAGGGAGAAATTAAAAAGTTTAGGGATACAGCAAATAAAGGAGGTAAGATAAACGCCTTCGAACAGCTAGAGCTGCACTAACCAAGCAAGGTCATTAGTATCAGTAAACTGAACGCCTTACGACGCTTACATTTCTGACCTATCAACCGGGTGGTCTACCCGGACCTTGCACCATCTTGCGATGGATTGTGAT
>CAYPXZ010000054.1:0-21173 GCA_964414785.1 uncultured Opitutaceae bacterium | reverse complement strand
GGATCGGGCCTGCCTTCGGCTCGGTCATCGGTGCATCCGCCCTACGAATTCCTTGGGCTCCCACTCGCTGCCGTCCGCCCTCCACGAGATCCGGCCCTTCTCGTCTATGAGGAGCGTCGCAAGGGTGTGGTTCAGGATGCCCCCGTTGAAGACGGCGATGACCCCGAACTGCGTCAGGAGGTCCCGGATGGCAGGCTCGGGGCCCGTCAGGAACGAGAAGTTTCCGGTGTCTATCCCGCGGGCGTCGGCGTACTCCCTAAGGACCCCGGGCGTGTCATAGGCCGGGTCGAGCGTGATGGATACGAACTCGATGTTGGGCACGCCGGCCGCCGCCGCGAGCTTCTGGGTGGCCATCATCTTGCTGGTCGAGAGCGGGCACATGTTCGCCACCGGGCAGCGCGAGTAGATGAAGTTGAGCATGACCTGCTTGCCGCGGAAGCGGGCGCTGTTGACGACGCGGCCGTTCTGGTCGTAGAGCACGAACTCCGGCGCCGTGTCGCCGACCTCGCGGTAGGCCTGCCTGCCCTTCTCTATCGTGTCCTGGTGGAGCATCCGGGCCCCGGCGTCCACCGAGTCGTGCGCCGCCTTGTCGTCGGGCCAGATCTTCTCGAGGCGGATGCCCCCCCTCCTGTCGACCACGAGCTCCGCGCGGATCCTCTCGCCGGCCGTCGCCAAGGCCGCGTCACCGGCCGACACCGGGAATTCCATGGTCATCGCCGGCATGTAGCCCACGACCTCGTTGTGCCGCACCACAAGGGCGTGCTTCCTCGCGTCGACGGAGAGGACCTCGCCGGTCAGGGGGAACCGGCGCTCGCCGTCCACGGCCGCCGGCGCCGCGTCCCCCTTGGGCCGGCTACACCCCAGGCAGGCAATCAGGGCGCAGGCCGCGGCACATGCAGCTATGTTGCGCACGGCATGAGTTCTCATCGCACCACCAATCCGTCGGAGGAAAAAATTGTCAAAGCCATAGGTGAGTCCACCATGGTACCCTCTCCGCACGAATTCCACCAGCCCATGGCAGCCCTCCCCCTTCCCTCACGAACCGCCGGACACAAGCCCTGGCTCGCCGCGTTCTCGGTCCTGGCCGCGGCCTGGGTGTTCGTCCTCGTGACCCTGGGCGCTTTCACGACCAGCATCGGCGCGGGGATGGCGTTCCCCGACTGGCCGCTGTCGAACGGCTCCCTCAACCCGAACGGCTGGCTCACGAACGTCGCGATGTTCGCGGAGCACTCGCACCGCCTGAGCGCCGGGCTGATGACGATCCTGACGATCGCGCTCGCGGCCTGGATCTGGCGCACGGAGTCGAGATCGTGGCTCAGGCGCCTCTCCTACTTCGCCGTCGCCCTGGTCGTCGTCCAGGCGGTCGTCGGCGGCCTAAGGGTGCTCCTTGACCCGGTCCAGGTCACCTCCGTCGACACGAGCCTCGGCCGGCTCTTCGCCATGCTCCACGCGTGCCTGGCTCAGGCCATGGCCTGCACCCTGATCGCCATAGCGGTGTCGTGCTTCCCCTCGTGGATCTCGGCGCCCCTGCCCGTCGGCGCGCGGGTCCGCCGGCTGGGCATCCTCTGCTGTGTCCTCCTCTTTTCGCAGCTGGCCGTGGCGGCCGTCATGCGCCACAGCTTCGCCGGCCTGGCCATCCCGACGTTTCCCTGGTCGACCCCCGAGGGCAGCCTTGTTCCCGACACCTGGAATTTCCGGGTGGGGATCCACTTCGCGCACCGGCTCCTGGCCTGCATCATCGCGGTGGTGGTCGCGGCTTTCGCGTACTCCATTTGGAGGGACAAGGCGGCGCCGATCGCGATGCGCACCGGCGCCTCGAGCCTCGTGAGCCTCGTGGGCCTGCAGATCGCCGTCGGGGCGGCCATCATCCGCACCTACCGCAACCCGACGATCACGACTCTCCACGTCCTGATAGGCGCCCTGACCCTGGCCACGGCCTTCTGGCTCACGTGGCTGGCCCACCGCGACACGATCGAGCGGACCGCGCCATGACCGAGCCCGCCCCCCCGACAGCGCGGTTTGCCGACTACCTCGAGCTCACGAAGCCGAGGCTCAGCCTGCTCTCGGTCCTCACGGCCCTCGTGGGTTACTTCGCGGCGAGGCCCGCCCACGACCCGGCGAAGGTGGGATTCCTCGCCCTCGGCGCCTCGCTCGCCGCCGGCGGCGTCGCCGCGCTCAACCAGTGGATGGAAAGCGACACGGACGCGCGGATGCACCGGACGGAGCAGAGGCCCATCCCCTCGGGAAAGATACCGGGCGGCTCGGCCTACGTCCTTGGCTGGGGCATGTGCTTTGCCGCCCTGATCATCATCTTCACTCACGTGGGGAAGCTCTCGGCGCTCTTCACGCTCCTGACGATCGCCTCCTACCTCGGGTGGTACACGCCGGCGAAGCGCTCGAGCCGCTGGAGCACGGAGATTGGCGCCATCGCCGGGGCCCTCCCGCCGCTGATCGGCTGGTCGGCCGCCGAGGGAGGCGTCTCGGCGCTTGGCTGGATCCTCTTCGGCGTCCTGTTCTTCTGGCAGATCCCCCACTTCATGGCGATCGCGTGGACCTACCGCCGCGACTACTCCATCGTGAATTTCCCCATGCTGCCGGTGCGCGACGAGTCCGGCGGCAAGGTGGCGGCCTGGTCGTTCGTCGCGACGCTCGCCCTTGTGGCTGTGAGCCTGCTCCCCCTCTTTCTCGGGCTCGACAGCGTCTGGTACGCCGTCGCCGCCGCCCTCGCCGGAGCCTGCTTCCTGTGGCGCGCCGTGGCCTTCCTGAGGGCCACGAACCGCGACAAGGGCGCCCGCAGGCTCTTTTTCTTCTCCCTGGCCTACCTTCCCATCCTGCTCGGAGCCCTCGTTGCCGACCGGCTCTTGGCCCACCACCCATGACGGTCCACGACCTTCCCGCCATCGAGGCCACGCTCAACGCGACCGCGACCGTGCTGATCACGGCCGGCTTCATCTTCATCAGGAAGGGCGACCGCGACCGCCACAGGGCCTGCATGCTTGCCGCGGCCGTGGCGTCGGCCCTCTTCCTCGGGTTCTACCTCACGTACCACGCCCTCATGCGCGGGGCGCATACGCCCTTCGGCGGGACGGGCGCCATACGGACCGTCTATTTTCTCATCCTCTGGACCCACATCCCGCTTGCGGCGCTGATCGCCTTCATGGTGCCCCGCACGTTCATCTTCGCCCTTAAGGGCAACTTCGAGCGCCACCGCGCCTGGGCCCGCATCACGTTCCCGATCTGGTATTACGTCTCCGTCACCGGGGTCCTGGTCTACCTGTTCCTCTACCAGTGGTGGCCCGCCAGGGCCTAGGGCCCCTGCCCGCCGCCTAAAGGTGCGGCGGAGGCGGTATCCGGCCCGCCGGGTTGTCGGGCAGCCCGTCCGCGGCGAGCCTGGCCCGTATCCTGGCGACCTCCTGTGTCGCCGCCTCAAACCGGGCCGTCTGGCGGTCGTGCAGGTCGGAGAGGTAGTTCGCCGAGGCCGTGTCGCCCGGCCGGGTCCTCATGAGCGCATTCTTCCTTAGCGAATCCTCAAGCGTGGCTCGCTCGGCCTCGGCGAGCTGCAGCTCCCATCCGAGCCCCGTACGGAGCACCTCGCGCACCGTCTTTCCGTCGACAAGGCCGAGCATCGCCCCGTCGATCGCCTCACTTCCCGTCGTCTGACCGACCGACATGATGCGGATCTTGATCGCCTGGACGGCATGGTCGAAGTCACCCAATTGCTCGGGCGTCAACCGGCCCGAAGCGCGGGACCGCCACATCGTGAAGCTCGTGTAGTCGGAGGCGTCGACCTTGGCCTCCAGGGGGTCGTTGGGACCGCATCCCGCAACCAGGAGGCCCAGGAGCGCGGAAACGAGGAGCCGGCAGCCCATCCGGGGGACGCCGCCCATGGCGGGGGTTCCGGTGAAAATGGGCCTCACGCGGTCATCCTTGCCGCCAGCCGGCGGGGTTCAACCCAAGACATGGCGGGCGGCGACCTCAAAAAAAAGAAGATTGCCCACCCGCCGCAGGGCGGAGTGGGCAATCGGCGGGGCTCCCAGGGGACCAGCCTTACTTGACCGTAAGAAAGCCCTTCATCCCGGTCTGGTAGTGGGCCGGGAACGTGCAGAGGAAGGGGTAGTCGCCGGGGGTCGTCGGGGCCTTGAAAGTCACCTCGCCCGACTTGCGGGGCCCAAGGAGATCGATCTTGGCGAGGATCTGTTCGCCCAGGGCGGCCGGGATGTAGTTGGTGTCCTTGGACATGAGCGCCGCCGCGTCGAATGCGGCGACATCTGTGCCCGCCTTGAGCAGCACGAAATTGTGGCCCATGACCTCCCTCGGCTGGGTCCCGTTGTTGGTCAAAATCACCTTAATCTCTTCTCCTGGAGCAGCTTCTATAGCGGTCACGCTGTATTTCATCGTGTCGCCTGCCGTGATCTCGACCGTGCGGGGACCCGCGGGGGCCGCTGCCGCCGCGGTCGTTGAGGCGTCCTTCTGGCCGCAGCCAGAGGTGACGAGGGCTACTAGCGCCGAGAGTATAAAGAGCCGAGTTTTCATGGGGCGCGCAACCAACGCCAAGATGCCCGGAAGGGCAAATCGAAACATTCGGGAGGACGGCCGGGGAGACCTCTGGAAAACCGAGCCCTTATGGGCCCCAAAGGGGGGTTAATAGGTGACATCGCAACTCGCCGTATGCTAAATGTTAATCACGCGTATAGGAATAGTAATGATTATGGCTTGAAATGCGCCGATGTACCCTGACTCTACCCGGGGTCTGGCGGCCGGTTTCCTGCCGCGTCCTTTGTTGTCTGCACACATGAGTCTGCCCAAATATCTCCCGAAATTTTCGCGCGTTCTTGGCGCTGCCGCCGCATTGGCCGGCACCGCGCTTTTGTCCGGCTGCTATTGGTTCGATGGCCCCCAGTCGACGTTCGACCCCAACGGTCCCGTCGCGCAAAGGCAGATGGACCTCTTCTACCTGACGTGCTGGGTGTCGCTCGTCATCTTTGTCGTCGTCGGCGCCGTCCTCGCCTATGCGATGATCAAGTTCCGGGCCAAGGGAGAGGCGGACGAGCATGCCGAGCCCCCCGAGCAGAGCCACGGAAACCCCGTGGTCGAGATCAGCCTGATCGGGGCCTCGGTATTCGCGCTCGTGATCATCGCGATACCTACCCTCGCCGGGATCTGGTACTCCTACGACGTCCCCGCGGTCGACAAGGCCGACTCCTACGAGATCACGGCGACGGGCTACCAGTGGTGGTTCAAGTTCGACTACCCGGGTGAGACCGCCCAGACACTCGACCCGACCGGCAAGGGCGTGAACGCCCCGTTCTCGGTCGCCAACGAGCTCGTGATCCCCGCCGGGCGCCCCGTGCGGATCAACCTGCGGACGGTCGACGTCATCCACAGCTTCTGGATCCCGAAACTCGCCGGCAAGGTGGACATGATGCCCAACCGGGCCAACCATCTCTGGCTGCGCGCCGACAAGCCGGGCTACTTCTGGGGGCAGTGCGCCGAGTTCTGCGGCGAGTCCCACGCGCTGATGCGCTTCCGCGTCGTCGCCCTCGGGCCCAAGGACTTCAACGACTGGGTCAACGCGCAGATGGCCCCGGCGCGCAAGGTGCCGGTGGCGCAGGCGGCCGACGCCTCGGCCCCGAAGGCCCAGTTCGCGGCCTACCGCACATTCCGCCAGAACGAGCCGGGCTACTCGAGCAAGTTTGACGTATCCCCGCTCGACGCATGGCGCGCCAAGCAGCTGCCGGACGCCGGCGAGAACCCGGCGCTGATCGCCAAGGGCCGCGAGCTCTTCGCGGCCAAGACCTGCTCGAGCTGCCACACGATCCGCGGGGACGGCTACATCGGCGTCGTCGGGCCGGAGCTCACCCACGTGGGCTCGCGCACGACCATCGCGGCCGGGCTCCTGGAGAACGACCGCGACGAGCTTCACCGCTGGATCCACGCCCCGAATGAAGTGAAGCCGGGCAACACCATGTGGGTCGCGGGCTACCTCGCCAACGGCATCAAGCTGACGCCCGAGGACGAGGACGCCCTGGTCAACTATCTGGAGAGCCTCAAGTAATTCGCACAATGGAAGCACTGGCAAAATCCGATTTCCTCTCGAAAGAGGAGCACGCAACGAAGCCCTTTGTCCTCTGGCGGCCCTCCGCGAAGACGGGCCTCATGAGCTGGCTGACGACCGTAGACCACAAGAGGATCGGGTTCCTCTACGGGATCTCCGGGCTGTTCTTCTTCATCTTCGGCGGATTCGAGGCGCTGCTCATCCGCCTGCAGCTCGCCGTCCCGAACAACACGTTCCTGACCTCGGCCCAGTACAGCGAGATGTTCACGATGCACGGGACGACGATGATCTTCCTGGTCGTCATGCCAATAGGCGCGGCGTTCTTCAACTTCATCATGCCGCTCCAGATCGGTGCGCGCGACGTCGCCTTCCCGAGGTTGAACGCCTTCTCCTTCTGGACCTTCGCAGTGGGTGCCGTCATCCTGAACCTCGGCTGGTTCATGAAGGACGGAGCCCCCGACGCCGGCTGGTTCGGCTACGCCCCGCTCACGACCCGCCACTTCAGCCCGACCCACGCGATCGACATGTGGGTCATGGGCCTGCAGCTGCTCGGCGTCGCCTCGATCGCCGCCGCCCTCAACTTCATCGTGACGATCATCAACATGCGCGCGCCCGGCATGACGATGATGCGCCTGCCCGTGTTCACGTGGATGACGCTCTTCACGTCGTTCCTGATCGTGCTCTCGTTCCCGGCGATCACGATCGCCCTGGTCGAGATCATGATGGACCGCCTCTTCGGGACCAACTTCTTCGAGGTCTCCAACGGCGGCCTCCCGATCCTCTGGCAGCACCTCTTCTGGATCTTCGGACACCCGGAGGTCTACATCCTGATCCTGCCAGCGATGGGCATCATCTCGGAGATCCTGCCCACCTTCTCGCGCAAGCCGCTCTTCGGCTACCCGATCGTCGTCTTCTCGGGCGCCTCCATCGGCTTCCTCGGTTTCGGCGTCTGGAGCCACCACATGTTCACGACTGGCATGGGGACGACCGCGACGGCGGCCTTCGCCCTGATGACCATGGCGATCGCGGTCCCGACGGGCGTCAAGATCTTCAACTGGATCGGGACCCTATGGGGCGGCCACCTGACGATGCGCACGCCGATGATGTTCGCGATCGGCTTCCTCTGGATGTTCATGATCGGCGGCCTCTCGGGCATCATGCACTCGGCGGCGCCCTCGGACGCCCAGCAGCACGGCAGCTACTTCATCGTCGCCCACTTCCACTACGTCCTGATCGGCGGGTCGCTCTTCGCCCTCTTTGCCGGCATCCACTACTGGTTCCCGCTCATGTTCGGCAGGAAGGTGAGCGAGTTCTGGGGCAAGATGGCCTTCTGGCTCGTCTTCATCGGCTTCAACGTGACGTTCTTCCCGATGCACTTCCTCGGGATGGAGGGCATGCCCCGGCGCACGTTCACCTACGACGGGAACATGGGCTGGAACGTGGGCAACATGGTGGCGACCGTGGGCGCCTTCATCCTGGCGATCGGCGTCGCGGTCTACTTCGTCACGATGATCTACACGTTCTTCAAGGGCGAGAAGACCACCAAGGACCCGTGGGATGCGCGCACGCTCGAGTGGAGCCTGCCGAACCCCCCGCCGGAGTACAATTTCCGGGTGATCCCGACGGTCCACGCTCGCGACGGCTGGTGGTACGAGAAGCACCACAAGGACGAGGTCGAGAAGGAGATCGCCGAGCATGAGAAGGCCGAGGATGCGCACGGCGGCATCCACATGCCCTTCCAGTCCATCTACCCGTTCTTCGCAAGCTGCGGCATCCTGATTGGCGCGCTCGGCGTCGCCGTCGTCGACCCTGCGAACACCACCGAGTACCCCGGGTTCTGGGGCCCGAAGGTCGCCGTCTCCATCCTCGGCGCCCTGATCATGTTCGTCTCGGTCGTCCTCTGGTCCCTCGAGGGCAACGAGGGGTACCACATCCACCTCAACAAGGACGGCAGCATCAAGGAGGGCGACGACGCCCATTCCGGGCACTGATCCAGGCAAGAACAGGAACCATCTCCATGAGCAGCAACGCGGCAGCAGGCACCATCGACCACCACCTCGACCCGAGCACGACGACGGGCATCCCCAACAAGAAGCTCCTCATGTGGGCCTTCCTGGCCTCGGACTGCATGTTCTTCGGGTGCCTCATCTCGACGCACCTGATCTACCGGCTCCACCCGCCCCCGGGCACGCTCCCGGCCAGGCAGGTGTTCAGCATCGAGCTCACCTCGTTCTCGACGTTCATCCTGCTCATGTCGTCGCTCATGATGGCGCTCGCCGTCAACGCGATCCAGAAGGGCAACCTGAAGAGCCTGCGCTGGTCGCTCCTGACGACGATCTTCTTTGGCTGCATCTTCCTCGGCTGCCAGGTCTACGAGTTCAGGAACTTCGTCTATGAGAAGCACCTGACGATCACGAACAGCATCCTCGGGACGACCTTCTTCACCCTCACGGGGACCCACGGCCTGCACGTGCTGATCGGCGTCATCTGGCTCTCCGGGATGCTCATCTACTCGTTCACGGGACGCCTCACGGAGAAGGATGCGATAGACGTCGAGTCGATGGGCCTGTACTGGCACTTCGTCGACATCGTCTGGATCGTGATCTTCACCGCCGTCTACCTCCTCGAATACATCTGACAAGGCCCCTTCACGGAAACACAGCCATGAGCGCACCCGCATCCCAAGCCCCCTCGTCCGGCCACCATCTCGAGCAGAGCAAGTTCTGGATCTTCGTGCAGATCGCGATGCTCCTCGCCGTCATCACCGGCCTAGAGCTCGTCACGGTCTACCTGCCCTTCATGAAGTGGATCCTCGTCTCGGCGCTCGTGATCCTCTCCACCGTGAAGTTCATGTTCGTCATCTTCTACTTCATGCACCTTCGCTGGGACAAGGTGTTCTGCACGATCCTGTTCTTCATCGGCCTGGTCCTGGCGGGCGGAACCATGTGGGCCCTCCTCAAGCTTTTCGGCGTCGAGGACAGCAAGCCCCTCTCGATGGCGGAGCCTTCCGCCGTCGTGCTTCGGGTCGCCTGAGCCGGCCGCCCGGCCGCGGCCCGGGTCCCCCCGAATGATCGACTGGCGCCACTGGCACAATGAGCCCTATCTGACGGGCGGTCTCATCCTCGCGGGCTGGCTCTACGCGGTCCTGGCGGGCCCCCTGAGGTCGAGGCTCGCCCCGGGTCAGCCCTACCCGCGCGGCAAGGCGGCGCTGTTCTACTCGGCCCTCGTCCTCTTCTACCTGGCGGTGGGTTCGCCCCTGGACCAGATCTCCGAGCGCTTCCTGCTCTCGGCCCACATGGTGCAGCACCTGCTGATCATGTACCCGGTGGCCCTCCTCATCCTCCTCGGGCTGCCGTCGTGGATGGCGGACCCCGTCCTCTCGGGGCCGGGGACCCGGCCCGCGTTGCGTCTGCTCCTGCACCCGCTCTCCTGCGCGCTTGTCTCAACGGTTGTCATCAGCTTCTGGCATGCACCCTTCCTCTACGAGTGGACGCTCCAGGACAAGGTGGTGCACGTCGTGGAGCACCTCCTGTTCCTCGCCGCCTCGCTGCTCTATTGGTGGCCCCTCGCGAGCCCCTCGACGGTGTTCCCTGCGCCCAGCTACGGGGCGCGCATGATCTACGTCTTCGGCACAGAGATATCCATGATACCGGTCTCGGCCTATATCGTGTTCTCTGGCGACATCCTCTACCCGACCTACGAGTACGCGCCGCGGCTGATCGCCGGGTTCACGCCGGCCGACGACCAGCTGACGGCCGGGATCATCATGAAGATCTCGGGCATGCTCGTCTCCCTGACCGCCCTCGGCGTCTGCTTCTTCAAGTGGTCGAGGGCGTCAAGCCGCGGGCCCGCGAGCGCCCCGTAGGGCGCCTGCCCGTCGCAGGGATGGGGCGTTGCCGGGCCCGGCCCCATCGCGGGGCTCGGGCCGGCACTGCGCGGTCCAATCAGGCCTTCGCCGGCGGCAGGAGGTCGTCGATCGAGTCGCTCTCGACGCTCAGGTCGGCGAACAGCCACGACGACAGGTAGCGCTCGGCGGACGACGGGATGATGACCACGATCTGCTTGCCCTTGTTCTCCGGGCGCTTCGCGACCTGGATCGCGGCCCAGATGGCCGCCCCAGAGGAGATGCCCACCGGGATGCCGTCGAGCTTGGCGACCTGCTTGCTGATCGGCGCCGAGTCGTCCTCCTTCACCGTGATCACCTCGTCATAGATCTTGGTGTTGAGGATGGCGGGGATGAATCCGGCCCCGAGGCCCTGGAGCTTGTGCGGCCCGGGCTGCCCGCCCGAGAGGATCGGCGAACCCGCGGGTTCGACGGCGATCAGCTTGAAGGACGCCTTGCGGGGCTTGATGACCTCGCCGATGCCCGTGATCGTGCCGCCGGTGCCGATGCCGGAGATGACGATGTCGACCTTGCCGTCCGTGTCCTTCCAGATCTCCTCGGCCGTGGTCTTGCGGTGGATGGCGGGGTTCGACGGGTTCGAGAACTGCTGGAGGATGACGCTGTTCGGGATCTTCGTGGCGAGCTCCTCGGCCTTCGCGATGGCGCCCTTCATCCCCTTCGCTCCCTCGGTCAGGACAAGCCTGGCGCCGAGGACCTTCAGGATCTTCCTGCGCTCGGTCGTCATCGTCTCGGGCATCGTGAGGATGAGCTTGAGCCCCCTCGCTGCCGCGACGAACGCGAGCGCGATCCCGGTGTTGCCGCTCGTCGGCTCAATGAGGACCGTGTCCTTGTTGATCTTGCCGCTTTTCATGGCGTCATCGATCATTGCGAACCCGATGCGGTCCTTGACGCTGGAGAGGGGGTTGAAGAACTCCAGCTTGAGCAGGATCTCGGCCTGCGCGCCGTGGGCGGCCGCCGTCCGGTTGAGGCGGACGAGCGGCGTGTTGCCGATCGTCTCCGTGATGTCGTTGTATATCTTAGCCATAGTTATCGTGGGTTGAGTTTCGAGTTTGGGTTTGGGAAAAGGGGCTGTTGCGCTCAGATCGCGTAGTCCTCGTCGAACGAGTGGGTCTGCCGCAGGCGCAGCCGGACGAGGTCGTTCACCCGCAGGTTCAGGTCGGTGAGTTCCGAGCGGGAAATCTCCACCTCGACGTGCTCCCGGGTCTGCACCTGCTCGACAAGGAGCCTCGCCTGGGGGCCCGCCGCGTGGATGTGGCGGACGATCGCCGACAGCCCCGTGCCGCCTGCGTCGTGGGGCGTCAGCTCGATGTCGTGCGGCCTCACATAGATCTGCCCGTCGGGGTTTGGCTCGTCGGGCCTGAGCCCGCCCCGGCGCGCGGAGCCCGCAAGCGAGGGGGCGCGCATCACGTTCACGTTCCCGAGGAACTGGTAGACGAAGGGGGACGCCGGCTTGTCGTAGACCTGCTGGGGGGTGCCCACCTGCTCCACGTGGGCCTTGTTCATGATCACGACCTCATCGGCGATCTCGAGCGCCTCCTCCTGGTCGTGGGTCACGAATATCGTCGTCAGCTGGATCTCGTCGTGGAAGCGGCGCAGCCAGCGGCGCAGGTCCTTGCGCACCCGCGCGTCGAGGGCGCCGAAGGGCTCGTCGAGGAGGAGAACCTTGGGCTCCACGGCAAGGGCGCGGGCGAGCGCCACCCGCTGGCGCTCCCCGCCGGAGAGCTGCGAGGGGAACCGGCCGGCGAGGCCGTCCAGCTGGACGAGCTCGAGGAGCCGGTGGGCCCGCTCCGCGATCGAGGCGTTCGAGGGGCGATCGCGCCGCCTCCTCACCCTAAGGCCGAACGCCACGTTCTCGAACACCGACATGTGCCTGAAGAGTGCGTAGTGCTGGAAGACGAACCCGACCCTGCGCTTGCCGGCGGGCACGTCGGTCACGTCCTCGCCGTGGAAGAGCACGCGCCCGCTGCCGGGATCGGGGAACTCGAGCCCCGCGATGATCCTCAGGAGCGTCGTCTTTCCGGAGCCCGAGGGCCCGAGGAGCGCGACGAGCTTGCCCTGGGGGACATTCAGGTCGACGCCATCCAGCGCCGTGTAGGCGCCGAACTTCTTGCGGATGCCGTGGGCCTCGATGCTCATGCCGAGCCTGTCTGCCGCCACTCGACGAGCGACTTGAGGACGAGCGTCGCCAGCGCAAGGAGCGCAAGGAGCGAGGCGACCGCGAACGCCCCGGCGATGTTGTACTCGTTGTAGAGGATCTCGACGTGGAGCGGCATGGTGTTCGTCTCGCCGCGGATGTGCCCGCTGACGACGGACACCGCCCCGAATTCACCCATCGCCCGGGCGTTGCACAGGATGACGCCGTACAGAAGCCCCCAGCGGATGTTGGGGAGCGTCACGCGCCAGAAGGTCTGCCAGCCGCTGGCGCCGAGGGTGACCGCGGAATACTCCTCGTCCGTCCCCTGAGACTGCATGAGCGGAATCAGCTCGCGGGCGACGAACGGGAAGGTGACGAACGTCGTCGCCAGGATGATCCCCGGCACGGCGAAGATAATCCGGATGTTGTGCTCGATCAGCCAGGGCCCGAACCAGCCCTGCGCCCCGAAGACGAGGACGTAGATGAGGCCCGAGATCACCGGCGACACGGCGAAAGGCAGGTCGATCAGGGTCGTCAGGAGGCTCTTCCCCGAGAAGCGGAACTTCGCGATGGCCCAGGCCGCCGCGACGCCGAAGATAACGTTCGCGGGCACCGCTATCGCGACCGTGAGGAGCGTCAGCCGGATCGACGCTAGGGCATCGGGCTCGCGGACGGCGGCCAGAAAATACGCCCCGCCCTTCGAGAAGGCCTGCGCGAACACGACCAGGAGCGGCAGGACGAGGAAGAAGGCGAGGAAGGCCAGGGCGATTGCAGTCAGGGCCCAACGCGCCCAGGCGGGGTCGCGGGTCGCCCGGTGGGCCGGGGACCGGACGGTCCGGGTCGAGAGGGTGGTTGCGATTGCGGGAGCCATTTTAAAGGGTGCTTTGTGGGTGCGGTTCTCGCATTGAGGGCCAAGACATTGGGCAAGATGCCCCGCGGCCCCAACAGGGATTCACGTCATATGGTGTGGTACCTCCGGCTCCATTTTTGGAGCAGGTTGATCAGCAGGAGCAGGACGAAGGAGGACACCAGCATCACGACGGCGATCGCGGTCGCCCCCCGGTAGTCGTACTGCTCGAGCTTCGTGATGATGAGCAGGGGAACGATCTCCGTCTTCATGGGCATGTTGCCCGAGATGAAAACGACGGAGCCGTATTCCCCGAGCGCCCGGGCAAACGCCAGGGCGAACCCCGTCATGAGCGAGGGCATGAGCTCCGGCAGCAGGATGCGCGTCACCGTCTGGATCCGGCTCGCTCCGAGGGTCGACGAGGCCTCCTCGATCTCGGGTTCGAGCTCCTGGAGCACGGGCTGCACCGTACGGACGACGAACGGCAGCCCGATGAACGTGAGGGCGACGAAGACGCCCGTCCACGTGAACGCCACCCTGAACCCCAGCGGGACGAGCCAGTGCCCCACCCACCCGTTCGGCGAGTAGAGCGAGGTGAGCGCGATGCCCGCCACGGCGGTCGGCAGGGCGAAGGGGAGGTCGACCAGCGCGTCGATGATCCGCTTCCCCGGGAACGTATAGCGCACCAGCACCCACGCGACGATGAGCCCGAAGACCATGTTGACAAAGCCCGCGGCAAGGGAGGCCCCGAAGCTAAGCTTGTAGGCGGCGATCACCCTCGGCGACGCGACGGCCCCGACGAAGTCATGCCAGCTCATCCCGGCCGTCTTGATGAACGCTGCCGAGAGGGGAACCAGGACGATCAGGCCCAGGTAGGCCAGGGTGAAACCGAGCGAGAGCCCGAAGCCGGGCAGTATTGATCGTGAGTTGCGGGCGCGCGCCATTCGGGTGGGTTCAGGTTCTACACAGGCGGCCGATGCCCCCGGGCTTCCGGCAGGGGGCGCGCCCGAGGGGGATTAAAGGAGCTCGGTTGGGCGCGTTCATTTGACGTAGATCTGGTCGAACACGCCGCCATCCACGAAGTGCGTCTGCTGGGCGTTGGTCCATCCGCCGAAGACCCCGTCTATCGTGAAGAGCTCCAGCTTCGGGAACACGGCGGCGTATTTTGCCGCCGCGCCGGGGCTGCGGGGGCGGTAGTAATTGCGGCCCGCGATCTCCTGCCCCGCGTCGGAGTAGAGGTATTCAAGGTAGGCCCGGGCCACGTCGGTCGTGCCCTTGCGCGCAGCGACCTTCTCCACCACGGCCACGGGTGGCTCGGCAAGGATGCTCGACGACGGCACTACCGTCTCGAACTTCCCCGGGCCAAACTCCTTCTGCGCCAGGAAAGCCTCGTTCTCCCACGCCAGAAGCACGTCGCCTATCTCCTTCTGGGTGAAGGTGATCGTCGATCCGCGGGCGCCCGAGTCGAGGACCGGCACATTCTTGTAGAGGGAGGCAACGAACTCCCTGGCCTTGTCCTTGCTTCCGTACTTGCGCTCCGCGTAGCCCCACGCGGCAAGGTAGGCCCATCGGGCGCCCCCGGACGTCTTGGGGTTTGCCGTGATGACCGCCACATCGGGTCGGATGAGGTCATCCCAATCCTTGATGTGCTTCGGGTTTCCCTCACGCACGAGCAGGACGATCGTGCTCGTGTACGGCGTCGAGTTCTGCGGCAGCTTGGTCTGCCAGTCCGCGGGGAGCAGGTCCCCGTGCTTGTGGAGGTTGTCGATGTCGAACGCCAGGGCGAGCGTCACCACGTCGGCCTGCAGCCCGTCGATCACGGACCGTGCCTGGGCGCCGGAGCCGCCGTGGGACTGCTTCACGACCACGTCGTCCCCCGTCTTATCCTTCCAGTACTTGGCAAAGGCTGCGTTGTAGTCGACATAGAGCTCCCGTGTCGGGTCGTAGGACACGTTGAGCAGCTCGATGGTCTTGGCCGAGGCGGTCCCGGCGGTGAAGAGGGCCGAAAGCGCAAGCACTGCAAGCAGCGCGTGCACCGGGCGGTGTGACGAGAGGCGATTCATGGAGGTGGGACGTTTTCCTGCCAGGAGCGTCCCTCGGTCGGGTTCGTTCCTTGGATCATGTGGAGACGTTGTGGTTTGTGTCCTCCGGTTGTCCGGTTGGCGGAAAGGGAAAATCAAGGCAGGGACGGGTTGGTGCCTAGCGGCGGGCCTGGTCGGCGCGGTCTCCCTGCATCCGGACCTTCTCTGTGGTTTCGATCTGGGTCACGCGCCCGTCGTGCACGACGACCTGCACGACGCCGTAGCGCAGGTCGCGGACATGGGCGCGAACCAAGGCGAGCCATTCGGGCTCGCCGGGGGTAAGGTGGGTCTGATCTGCGGTGGTCTCTGCAGCCATGATGGGAGTCGAGGTGCTAGATTGAGTATTCTCCGAGGATGTGGGCCAGGATTCCCTCGGTGGCCGAGGGCTTGGACCCGCGCGGGGACTTGCCCTTTCGCCCGAGGCGCTGCCGGGCGATCCTCGCGGGCAGCCGCGCCGGCGCCTCGCCCGAGGCGGCCTGCGCCGAGAACGGAAGAAGGACGCTGTCGCTGCGCATCTTCCTGAGGGTGATCTCGACAACGTCGGCAAGCGTGTACCGGTCAAGGATGGCGGCGATGGCGTTGCGGACGTCGAGCATCAGCATCCGCAGGCCGCAGTGGGCCTCGTCCGGGCAGGTGCAGGGCTCGTAGGCCGTCTGCGAGACGCAGCCGATCGGGGCCAGCGGCCCGTCGATCAGGCGCACGACCTCGCCGATGTAGATCTTCTTCGCGGGCCGTCCCAGGCGGTACCCCCCGAACTTGCCCCGCTGGCTCTCGACGATTCCGGCCTCCTTCAGGGCCTGCAGGATCTGCTCAAGGAACTTGATCGGCAGCTGCTCACTCTCGGCCAATTCCGACACCTGGACGAGCTTCCGGTTCATCTCGGCCGCGATTCCGAGATTGATGAGCGAACGCAGCGCGTACTCGCCTTTTTTGGAAAGCTTCATGGGGAAATTGCTTCAATCTACATTAATTAAGTATGAATTAAAGCAAGTCCTATTGCCCGGGGTTGTCATAAATCGATCCTTCGACCAGATCTCTGTTTAAACGATTACGGGCCAGCCATTTCGTACACTTCCGCCAAGGCGGTCCCCGTGGTTCCCCCCACTCCCGACACGACGGCCGTGTAGGATCCGGGAGGCAGGGTGACGACAAGGGCCGAATCCGCCGATGCCGCGTCCAGCGCAAATGCCCCGACCGCGGTCATGTCAGCCGCCGTGGCGGCGCGATAGGTCACGGGAACCGTGGAGGTCCCGGCTGCCGGCTTGTTTCCCCAGCCGGTGTCGCTGGCAACCAGCGTGTTCGTGGAGTCGTAGAGTCCCACGGAGGTCTGCGCCAGGGTCCCGGAGAGCCCGAACGCGGCCAGGGTCGGTCCGATGCCCCTTATGAGGAGCTGCGCAGGCTGGTTGCCCTCCACGACGAACCCGGAAATCGCCTGCTGTGAGCCGGTCCCGACGAAGCAGCGCGAGGAGATGTTTGCCAGCACCTCGGACGGCGCTTCGTTGAGCTCGTACACCTCCGCCAGGGCCACCCCGCTGGTCGCGGATGCTCCCGACACCTCCACCGTGTAGCTGCCGACGGGCAGGGTGAGGACGAGGGCCGAGTCGGCCGAGCCGGTCGCCAGGGCAAACGCTCCCGTAAGCGCCATGTCCTCGACCGTCGCAAGCCGATAGGTCGCCTTCACCGCCGAAGCCCCGGCCACCGCGCTGTTGCCCCAACCGGCGTTGCTTGCGATGAGCGCGGGCGTCGGAGCCGCGTCGTAGACGCCGACGACCGGGTTGGCCAGGACGCCCGTCACCCCGAACGCGGCCAGGCCGGGCCCCACCCCGCGCACAAGGACATCCTTTGTCGTTCCCGCAGGGCCCTTGATCACGAATCCCGCGATCATGATGTTCGAGGCGGTCCCGACCTGCACGCGTGCGGAGAGGTTGATGAGGCGGTGGCTGTCGGCCCTGCGGCCGCCTAGGGCCGTGATCAGGTTGGCCACGTTGGGGCTTCCGAGCCCCGAGGAGAGGTCGTAGCCGGTTCCGGCGCGGTAAGCCCCGTTCGTCCCGCTTGTGATGTCGTTGAGGGCGTTCGTGCCAGAGAGGGGATAGAGGTGGGGGTTGAGGAGCCCGACCGGGCCCAGTCCCGCCGCGGCCCTTCCCTGGTTGATGAGCGCGGCAATCCCAGCCCAGATAGGGCAGGCGACGCTCGTGCCCCCGAAGCTCTCCCCAAACCCGTTGATGTAGGTCAGCACACCGATGTTGAAGTCGGTGTACGGGGGAATTCCCGCACCCAGGGTGATCTGCTCAAGGTTGGCTTCGGCAAAGCCGACGACATCGGGGACGCAGCGCATGGTCGCCCCGGCAAGGACCGCATTGCCGGTCTGCCATGCGGGCCTGGCGAAGACGCTGCTGTAGCCCCCGCCGCTCGCGGTCGCCGCACCCGCCAGCTGGTCCCAGACAACCTCGCCGGCGACGCTCCAGCTGCCGGCGAACGTAACGGTCGAGCCGCCGACACCGGTCACGCTCGGGTCGCTCGCGGGGTACGAAACCACGAGCGGGCCCGAGGACAGGTAGTTGCCGGCCCCGATCCCGGCCGTGGAGTTGGTCCCGCAGTCACCGCTCGCCGCCAGCACGGTGACCCCGGATGCCGCCAGGCTCGCGACCGTCTGCGAGAATGCCTGGATCACGGAGGGGCCGTCCGAGCCCTCCGTGTGCCCGAGGCTGATCGATAGGACGGTCATGGTCGGGTACTGGGGCAGGTCGTTGAGCACCTGGGCGGCGCATGCGAAGGCGTCCGTCGCCTCGTACAGGCGGACCCCGGCTCCCGGCGCGATCGAGCTCACCCACTGCGTGTCGATGTTGGCCTCAATCGTGGCCGAGACCGGGGGATTGGCCCCCGCCCCGCCGTTGACGTCCACATTGGCGAAATTCGACAGCGACTGGCGCACCCCGGCCGCGGCCCAGAACGTGGGCAGGTCCGCGGTGACCGCCTTTGACGCGCCGATAATCGCGACGATCTGCCCCGCACCCGTCGCCCACGTGGGTATGTTGTAGGCGGTGGCGATGTTGTCGGGCATGATGTACGCGGAGTTGCCGATAATGTCGCGGGGGGCCGGGACCGCCTGGGGCGCGAAGGGCCGCAGCCGGAACTCGGGCTGGAGCCCGTTGACGCTCAGGACGACGGGGGCCAGGTCCTGCGGCATCAGGGGCTCGGAGACCGCCGACGTGTACTCGCCGTCCGTGACCGCGACGCGCGCGAACTGCGCCCCGAACGCGCGGGAAATGTCCACCACCGTGCCGCTGGCGAAGACCGAGGTGTGGGTGCGATCCGGCAGCGTAAGCGAAAAGCCCTGCGCCTCGAGCCAGCCTGCGACGCGGTCAAAGTCCGAGGGCAGGGGCAGGTACCTCGCCTCCATCTCCTGCGCAGGGACATGCTCCCCGGAGGCGATACGGGCCTGGAGGCCCGCAAAGTCGCGCATCCGCAGCGTGACCGAGAAATGAACGGGGGCCGCGAGCTCATCGGGCGTCAGGACGACGCGCACGATCCGCGCCGACCCGATCGTGAGGCCTCCCGCGTCGGGACCCCTCACCGAGCCCGCGATGGCGCGCGCTCCGGGCACGACCTCCCCAGCGGCAACGGGGGCAAGCACGAGGACGATTGCGAGCAGGGCGCATGTGGGCGCCAATCCTTTGCCGGTGACCATTCGGGGAGTCTTGGGGGTCCTAAATAGGGATCCGCAGCCCGTCATGCGCGAGACAAAACCCCTCGGGAAGCAGGGCCTCGGCCGGGGCATGGTCCGTGAGGTGCGTCAGGTGAGTGAGCCAGACCCGCTTCGCGCCCAGGCCCTTCCCCGCAGCCACCGCCTCCTCTATGCTCATGTGGGAGGGGTGCGGCATCGGCCGGAGTCCGTCGATGACCACCGCGTCGCAGCCACGGGCGAGCCTGACCGCATCCGGGGTCAGCTGCTTGCAGTCGGTGTAGTAGGCGAACTTCCCTCCGGTGCTCTTCTCGGTGAAGACGAGTCCCAGGGTCTGCGTGTCCCCGTGGGGAAGGAGCGTCGACTGGATCGTCCCCTGGGGAAGCTCCATCCGCCGGGGCATCTCGGTCAGCCTGAACGCCGGATACCCCCGCACAACCGCACGCTCGACGATCGCATACGGATAGATCGCCTCGACCCGGGACTTCCCCTCGGGGGTCGTGTAGACGGTCAACGCCTCCCCTCCCCTCAGGTCGCAGAACCGCCGCAGGTCGTCCATTCCCGTCAGGTGGTCCGAGTGGCCGTGGGTGAGGATGAAGAGGTCGAGGCGATCCACCCCCTCCTTCACGCACTGCATCCGGAACTCCGGGGCTGCGTCGACCTGAACATGGAGGCCGTCCATGACGACATGGATCGATGTCCTCGTCCTCTTGTTGCGGGGGTCCGGGGAGGTGCACACGGGGCACGTGCACCCGATCATGGGGACACCCTGCGACGTGCCGCTTCCTAGTATGATAACCTCCATGGCCTTCAGCGACGATTGCGACGCCCGGCCCCCATGGCAAGGCAGCCATCGGGACGAGCCCGGGCCCTTGCCCCAGGGGAAACGGGGGGCTCAGAACGCGGCGTTGCCCGGGGTCCGGGCAAAGGGGACGACGTCGCGTATGTTCGAGACCCCCGTGGCGAACATCAGCATCCGCTCGAAGCCGAGCCCGAAGCCCGCGTGGGGAACGGTGCCCCACCGGCGCAGGTCCATGTACCAGCCGTAGTCCTTGGGATCGAGCCCGTGCCTGCGGATGCTGGCCTCGAGGACGTCGGGACGCTCCTCGCGCTGGCTGCCGCCCACGATCTCGCCGATCCCGGGCACGAGCACATCCATCGCCGTGACCGTCCTGTCGTCGTCGTTGAGCCTCATGTAGAAGGGTTTTATCTCCTTCGGATAGTTGTAGACGGTCACCGGGCACTTGAAGACGGTCTCGGTCAGGTACCGCTCGTGCTCCGACTGGAGGTTCGTGCCGTAGGCGACCGGGTGCTCGAATGTCCTGCCGCTCTCGACCAGGAGCTTCACGGCCTCCGTGTAGCTCACCCTCTGGAAGGGGCGCTCCAGGACGAAGTCCAGGCGCGCGATCAACTCCTTGTCCACGAACTTGGCGAAGAGCTCGAGGTCGTCCGCTCCGTTTGTCCGGGCTTCGCGGATCAGCGCCTTCACGAACTCCTCCGCGAGGTCCATGTCGCCCGCCAGGTCGCAGAACGCCATCTCCGGCTCGATCATCCAGAACTCGCTCGCATGGCGGGAGGTGTTCGAGTTCTCCGCGCGGAACGTGGGCCCGAAGGTGTAGACCTTGGACAGCGCGCACGCGAACGCCTCCGCCTCCAGCTGCCCGCTCACGGTCAGGTATGTCGGCCGGCCGAAGAAGTCCCGGGCGTAGTCGACGGAGCCGTCGGGCCCCTTCGGCGGGGCCGCCGGGTCGAGCGTCGTCACGCGGAACATCTCTCCCGCGCCCTCGCAGTCGCTGCCCGTGATGATGGGAGCGTGCAGGTAGACGAATCCCCTTTCGTTGAAGAACCGGTGGACGGCAAAGGCGAGGCGGCTTCGCATCCGGAAGATGGCCCCGAAGAGGTTCGAGCGCGGGCGCAGGTGGGCGATCTCCCGCAGGAACTCCGGGGTGTGCCCCTTCTTCTGCAGGGGGTATCCCGCGTCAGACGGCCCCACGATCGTCACCTCCTCGGCGCTGAGCTCCCACTTCTGCCCCTGGCCCTGGGATGCGACGAGCCGCCCTTTCACCGTGACGGATGCCCCGGTGATCAGGTGCTGCACCTCGGCGTAGTTGGGCAGGCCCGAGGGCGCGATCACCTGCAGGTTGCGCAGGCAGGAGCCGTCGTTGATCTCCAGGAACGAGAAGGTCTTGGCGTCCCGCCGGGTCCGCACCCAGCCCTGGACAAGCGCGCTGTCCCTCGGAGCCGAGCTCCCGAGGGCCTCGTGGACGGTAATTGGTCTTTGCATGATCTCATGCAAGGCCTACGCGGCGCAGCTGAAAAGCTAAATTCGGCGGCGCCCAGCCGGAGCAACGCGCGTCCTTGATGGGCAAAAAAAAGCGCCCCGGCCTTTCGGACGGGGCGCTTGTGAATTATTCCTTGCTCCGGATCAGTAGTCCATGCCGCCGCCGCCGGGGGGATGGGCGGGGGCCGA
>CAYPXZ010000053.1:0-21332 GCA_964414785.1 uncultured Opitutaceae bacterium | reverse complement strand
TGCTCACGAACCTGCACGCCGGCGGCAAGTTCGGCAAGGGCGCCTACCAGGTCTCGGGCGGCCTCCACGGCGTGGGAGCGAAGTGCGTGAACGCGGTCTCGGAGTGGCTCGAGGCCGAGGTTCGCCGCGGCGGCAAGGTCTACCAGATGCGCTTCGCGCAGGGAAAGACCACGCAGAAGATGATGGTGATCGGCGACACGCGAAAGACCGGCACGAAGATTACCTTCAAGCCCGACCCGGAGATCTTCCTGACGACGCGGGAGTTCCAGTACGAGATCCTCGCCAAGCGGCTGCGCGAACTCGCGTTCCTGAACCCCGGGATCAAGATCGAGCTCGCCGACGAGCGCTCCCAGAAGGGGGATGTGTTCTTCTTCAAGGACGGGATCATGGAGTTCGTGAAATTCCTGAACCAGAACAAGAACGTCCTCCACGACAAGCCGATCACCTTCTCGGACTCGGTCGCGAACGACGACCCCTCAAAGGCGGCGACCGTCGTCGACGTGTCGATGCAGTACAACGACAGCTACAACGACCAGGTGTTCGCGTATGCCAACTCGATCTACAACCTGGAGGGGGGCACGCACCTGTCCGGCTTCAAGACCGCGCTTACGAGGGTCATCAACAACTTTGCCAGGGCCAACAACCTGATCAAGGAGAAGGACCCGGCCATCACGGGCGACGACGTGCGCGAGGGCCTGGTTGCCGTGGTCTCGGTCAAGGTCTCCGAGCCCCGGTTCGAGGGCCAGACGAAGACGAAGCTCTCCAACTCTGAGGTCGACGGCATCGTGCAGAAGGTCGTGGGCGAGAAGCTCAAGTTCTTCCTCGAGTCGAACACCGCCGTCTCCAAGAGGATAATCGACAAGACGCTCAACGCGGCGAGGGCTAGGGAGGCCGCTAGGAAGGCCCGCGAAACCGTGCGAAAGGGCGCGCTCTCCGGGGGCGGGCTCCCCGGGAAGCTCGCCGACTGCTCGGAGCGCGACCCCGCGCTCGGCGAGCTCTACATCGTCGAGGGCGACTCCGCGGGCGGCTCGGCGAAGCAGGGCCGCGACCGCCGCTACCAGGCGATCCTTCCCCTGCGCGGCAAGCTGATCAACACGGAGAAGGCCCGCCTCGACAAGGTCCTCTCGAACGAGGAAATCCGCACGCTGATTACGGCCATCGGCACCGGCATCGGCGACTCCGAGGGCGAGGGCGCCTTCAACGTGGAGAAGGCCCGCTACCACAAGGTGATCATCATGACGGACGCCGACGTGGACGGCTCCCACATCCGCACCCTCCTCCTGACGTTCCTCTACCGGCAGATGCGCGGGCTCCTCGACAGGGGCTACGTCTACATCGCGCAGCCGCCGCTCTATAGGATCAAGCGCAAGAAGCGCGAGCAGTACATCGACAACGACGAGCAGCTCAACCGCATCCTTCTGGAGCTCGGCTCCGAGGACGTCGTCCTCACGCGGCTCTCCGACAGGCACGTCTTCTCGCCGCAGCAGATCGACCGCATCGTCGAGTCCCTCGCGGCGCTCGAGAAGCTGGGGGCGGGCGTCACGCGCTACGGCGTCGAGCTGAGCGACTACCTCGACAGGCACGACAAGGCGAGCCATGCGCTCCCCCGCTACATCGCCCGGATCCGCCAGGGCAACAAGGAGTCGCACGAGTTCCTCCAGGATGAGACCGCCCGGGCGGCCTTCATCCTTCGCAACGGGCTCGACGCCGACCTCTTCGAGCAGGCGGACGGCGCAGTCCCCAAGGCCGAGGCCAGGCCCGCGGCGGCCCCCAAGCGCGTGACGCTCCACGAGATCTTCGAGAGCAACGAGATGTCGAAGATCCTGAAGGTCGTGGCCTCGATCGGGCTCGATGTCAGCAGCTTCAGCCCGACCGAGCAGAGCCGCTACACGATCACGGAGAACATGGGCCAGAAGAGCGAGGCGACGACCGAGCTGAAGGGGCCCCTCGACATCGTCGCGCAGATCCGCGCGAACGGCCGCAAGGGCCTGACCATCCAGCGCTACAAGGGACTGGGCGAAATGAACCCGAAGCAGCTCTTCGAGACCACGATGGACCCGGAGAAGCGCCGGCTGCTCAAGGTCGCGGTCAACGACGCGGCCAAGGCCGACGCCCTCTTCACGCTCCTTATGGGGGACGAGGTGCCGCCCCGCAGGCAGTTCATCGAGGACAACGCCCTGAACGTGCAGTACCTGGACGTCTGACGCCCGAAGCGACACCGCAAACCCCTCAATTCCCTTGTACACCGGTTCCGAAAAACTCCTGTCGGCGAACATCACCGACATCATGCAGACGGCCTACATCGACTATTCGATGTCGGTCATCATCGCCAGGGCGCTGCCCGACGCACGCGACGGCCTGAAGCCCGTCCAGCGCAGGATCCTCTACGCGATGCTTCGCGAGGGCCTGGTCCACAACCGGCCCTTCGACAAGTGCGCGGGAGTCGTCGGCGAGGTGCTCAAGAACTACCACCCCCACGGCGACGCCTCGGTGTACGACACCCTCGTGCGCCTGGCACAGACCTGGGTGATGCGCTACCCGCTCATCGACCCCCAGGGCAACTTCGGCTCGGTCGACGGCGACCCGCCGGCCGCCTACCGCTACACCGAGTGCCGCCTCAACGAGGCGGCCGAGGAGCTCCTCAAGGACATCGAGGAGGAGACCGTCGACTTCGCGCCCAACTACAAGGAGTCGACGACCGAGCCGACCGTCCTGCCCGCGGCGCTGCCCAACCTTCTGATGAACGGCTCCACGGGGATCGCCGTCGGCATGGCGACCAACATCCCCCCGCACAACCTGAGCGAGATCATCGACGCGGCCTGCGCGATACTCGACCGCCCGTCGATCAGCGTGGACGAGCTCTGCAACATCATCCAGGGCCCGGACTTCCCGACAGGGGGCGTCATCTCTGGCCGCGAGACGATCCTCAGCTACCTGAAGACCGGCAAGGGGATCGTCCGCATCCGCGGGAAGGCGCACTCCGAGGAGATGAAGGGCGGGATGGAGCAGATCGTCATCACCGAGATCCCCTACAACGTGAACCGGGCGAACCTGGTGACGCGCATCGCCGAGCTTGTGTCCGAGAAGGAGCTCGACGGCATCCGCGACCTGCGGGACGAGTCCGACGAGAACACGCGCATCGTCGTCGAATTGAAGCGCGGCGAGCAGGCGAAGGTCGTCATCAACCAGCTCTTCCAGAAGACGGCCCTCGAGTCGTCGTTCGGCGTCACGCTCCTCGCCCTCGACGGGAAGCGGCCGAAGCAGATGAACATCAAGGAGCTGATCGAGTGCTACATCGAGCACCGCCGCGATGTCGTCACCCGCCGCACCCGCTTCCGCCTGCGCGAGGCCGAGGATCGGGCCCACATCCTGGAGGGCTACATCATCGCCCTCGATAACCTGGACGACTTCGTGAAGATCATCCGGGCCTCCTCGAACCGGGACGAGGCCAAGGTGAAGCTGATGGCGAAGTACCCCCTTTCCGAGAGGCAGACGGACGCCATCCTCGAATTGCGCCTGTACCAGCTGACGGGCCTGGAGCGCGGGAAGATCGAGGCGGAGTACCTGGGGCTGATGAAGCTCATCGAGGAACTGCGCGGGATACTCGAGTCCGAGCCGAAGCTGCTCGCGCTCATCAAGAGCGAGCTCCTCGAGATGAGGGCCAAGTACGCCTCACCCCGCAGGACCGAGATCATCGCCGCCACGGGCGAGTTCCGCATGGAGGATGTCATCCCCAACGAGGGCTGCGTCATCACGGTGTCCCACCTGGGCTTCATCAAGCGCACCCGCGTCGCCGACTACCGCTCCCAGAAGCGGGGCGGCAAGGGGATCATCGGCACCGAGACCTACGACGAGGACTTCGTCGAGCACCTGTTCACGGCGAGCACGCACGACTTCATCCTGTTCTTCACGAACACGGGGCAGTGCCACGCGAAGAAGGTCTACGACGTGCCGGAGGGCACGCGCGCCTCGAAGGGCAAGTCGGTCTCGAGCTTCCTCAGGCTCGCCGAGGGCGAGAAGATCGCCGCGATGATCTGCGTCAAGGACTTCGAGGGGACGCTCCACCTGGTCATGGCGACCAAGGCGGGCGTCACGAAGAAGACCAACCTGACCGACTATACGAACGCCACCCGCGAGGGCGGCCTGCGGGGGATCAAGCTCGAGGAGGGGGACACCTTGGTCGGGTGCGTCCTGACGACGGGCGAGAACGAGATCGTGCTCGTCAGCTACAAGGGCCAGGCCGTTCGCTTCAACGAGGAGGACCTGCGCGACCAGGGCCGCGACACGGTCGGCGTCACGGGCATGCGCTTCAAGATCGACGGCGACTACGTGAAGGCCATCGAGGTGTGCGACCCGCTCGACCGGCTCCTGATCGCCCGCGAGGACGGGATCGGCAAGAGGACCCCGTTCGAGGACTACCGCCTCATCAGCCGCGGCGGCACCGGCGTCATCGCGATCGACCTGCCCGAGGACGGGTCCGTGAACGTGGCCGGCGCCCTGAGCGTGCGCGACGGCGGCGAGGTCATGCTCCTGACGGCCAAGGGCCAGAGCATCCGCACCCGCGTCAGCGAGATCCGCGAGACCGGGCGCGGAGCGAAGGGCGTCAAGCTCCTGACGCTCGCCGACGGCGACAAGCTCCTGTCCATAGCGAGGATCGTCGAGACCGAGGAGGAGACCGCCTCCCCCATCGAGGCGCCCGAGGCGCCCGAGGAGCCCCGGGCCTAGCGGGCCTGGGCGCCCGCGTCGGGCTGCGCGGGGGTGACGTTGCCGCGGAATTTAACGCGGACGCGGCCCCCGTCCTCGATCTCCATGAAGAAGCTGCCCATTGAGCCCGGCGCGATGCGCACGTGCACGGGCTTGCCGGTCGGCGTCTCGTAGTCCTCGCCCTTCTCGACCACGATCCACTGCTGGCCGTTGGTGAGCGTGAGGACGCTCCCGGTCCTCCAGCCGCTGAAGCCGGGGATCAACACCGCGTCCAGCGTCGTGTAGTCGATCTCGGTGCCGGGTTTCAGGATCACCTTCACCCGGTCGATGAGGCCCGCCGAGGCCTGCTTCGCCGCCGCCGCGCGGTCCTCCGCCTGCACCTTCTCGCGGACCGTGGCCTCCACCTTCTTCGTGGTCTCCTCCGTCGCCTTGGAGACCGCTCCCGCCTGCTGGCCGCGGACGAGGGCGTCGAGGCGCGCGAGCTCGTCGGGGGAGAGTTTCGAGAGGCCCGCGGCCTGGAAGTCCGCCGGGGACAGCCCCTTCGTGAAGGACTCCTGCGCGCGCGCGGAAGCTGCGAACACGAGGGCGAGGGCAAGGGCCATGCGGTGGATCATGGAAGACGGTCAACGCTTGCATCGCCCCGGCCGCAACGAAAAAGTCTAGCCACCGCTGCCCGATGATACGCGCCCTCATCTTTGACTTCGACGGACTGATCCTCGACACGGAGACCCCCCTGATCGACGCCTACGGCGACGTCCACCGGGCGCACGGGGTCCCGTTCGACCGGCCCACCTTCGTGCGGAGCGTCGGGCACGCCGACTACGCCTTCGACCCCTGGAAGGCATTCGGGCCAGGCGCCGACCGGGCCCGGCTCGAGGCCGAGCGCCAGGAGTTGAAGGTGGCCCGCGTGAGGGCCCAGGAGATCCTCCCCGGCTTCCGGGACCTGGTCGCCGAGGCGAAGCGCTCGGGGCTGCGGATTGGGCTGGCGTCCAACTCGGGCCGCGAGCACGTCGAGGGGCACCTGACTGCGCTCGGCATCACGGACCTCTTCGACTTTGTCGCCTGCCGCGGGGACGCCCCCTCCCCGAAGCCCGAGCCCGACCTCTACCGGCTCGTCCTGAACCGGTTCGGGCTGCGGGGCCACGAGGCGATAGCCTTCGAGGACTCGCACACGGGCACCCTCGCGGCAAAGAGGGCCGGCATCTGGGTCGTGGCCGTCCCCAACGCCTCCACGCACCACCACGACTTCGGTCACGTGGACCTGCAGGTGCCCTCTCTGGCGGATTGCCGCCTGCCGGAGCTTATGGCAAGGTTCGGGGCATGAGCCCAAGCCCCGTGCCGCGCAGAAACGTGCTCGGCGTGGGGATTTCGGCGGTGGACGCGCCGACCGCCGCGGGGAGGATCCTCGAGGCCGCGAGGTCGAAAACCCCGCTCGGCGTGTCGGCGCTCGCCGTCCACGCGGTCACAGTCGCCCGGGGGGACCCGGCCTACCGCGCGCGCCTCAACGGTCTCGACCTTGCGGTCCCCGACGGCCAGCCGGTGCGCTGGGCGCTCAACCTCCTCCACGCAGCCGGGCTCGGAGAGCGCGTCTACGGGCCCTTCCTCATGCGAAGCGTCTGCGCGGGTGCCGCGCTCGAGGGCCTGCCCGTCTACCTCTTCGGAACGACCCAGGCGACGCTCGAGCGGCTCTCCGCGAACCTCGCCGCAGCCCATCCCGGCTTGAAGATAGCCGGGATCAGGGCCTCGCGCTTCAGGAGGGCCTCCGAGGACGAGGCCCGGCGGGACGCTCGGGATATCGAAGCGAGCGGCGCCCGGATCGTCTTCTGCGGCCTCGGCTGCCCGCGCCAGGAGGCGTGGGTGCATGCGATGCGCCCGTGGGTCAGCGCCCCCCTGGTCGGGGTCGGCGCGGCATTCCCGCTATGGGCGCGCGAGCGATCGATGGCGCCCGCCTGGATGCAGGACAGGGGCCTCGAATGGCTGTACCGTCTCCTGCAGGAGCCGGGCAGGCTCGCGGGCCGCTACCTCGTGCAGGGGCCCGGTTTCTTTGCGGGGGTCGCCCTCCAGAAGCTCGGGCGCAGGCCGCCGGACGACGCGCCCTCCCCGGTCGCGCCGGACTATTGGGGCTAGCGGGCCCGGTTTCCTAGAAAAGCTCCCTCTGGACGATCGCGTCCCTCTTGCGGGGGTCGAGGGTGCTCAGGGCGAGGAGCTGCATGACCGTGAGCGACGCGAGCTGCGGCTGGCGGGAGAGGGAGGCCAGGAGGAGCGCGCCGGCGAGCGCATCGTAGAGCGCCGCGTGGTAGAGCCGGCGTCCCGCGGGACAGTGGGCCGCCGCGAGCGAATCGAGCTCGGACTGGAGCCCGCTCGCCGAGACGAGGGCCTCGAGCCGGCCCGAGTCGAGGTTCGGGTAAAGCTGGGCGTAGATCCGGGCGGTGTCGATCCACGGTCCCCAGTCGATCAGGTGCCCGCCTGGCCTGGCAAAGTCGGGCGAATTGCGCGGGTAGGGCCATGTCGAGCGGATGAGCGAGCTTTCCGCCCCGGCATAGTGGGCCGCCAGCGGCCCCTTCTCCCGGAACTGCGCGAACAGTTCCCAGTCCGCCGAGAAGGGCTCGCAGCGGGCGAGCGATGCCTCGGTCAGGCCGTGGACCTTCGTGTCCTCGGCCCGGATCCGCCCCGTGGGGGCGCAAAGGCGGGTCACGGCGGACGTAACCCGGCCCCCGAGGAGCGTCGCGACCCCGTACTCGAGGACCCCCGAGGCGAGGCTGCCCTCGAAGTCGATGAAGAATACCGGCTGCTCGGTCCATGTCATCCGGCGATCTTCACGGAATTGCCCCGGGCTCCGAGCTCAATTTTTCGTGTCTTTATCCCCAATCACCGCTTCAACGGTGGGGTGAACCTCGACCCGCACCGCGCATTCATGATCGAGCTTGCCAAGCTGAGCGGCCATTTCATCCGCCCATTCTTCGGCCGGGCTGACGTCAGGGTGGAGCTGAAGGCGGACCAGTCGCCCGTTACGGAGGCCGACCGGGGCGCCGAGGAGATCATGCGGGGCCTCATCCGCAAGCGCTTCCCCGACCACGGGGTCGTCGGCGAGGAGTTCGGCTCCGAGCGCCCGGACGCGGAGTTCGTCTGGGTGCTGGACCCGATCGACGGGACCAAGAGCTTCGTCGCGGGGGTGCCCCTCTTCGGCACGCTGATCGGCCTCCTCCACCAGGGACGGCCCGTCCTCGGCTGCATCCACCAGCCGGTCCTCGAGCAGCTCCTCATCGGGGACAACGATACCGCGACCCTGAACGGGAAGCCGGCAAGGACCCGGCCCTCCCCGAGGATCGAGGAGGCTACGGTCCTGACGAGCGACGCGGCCGCCGTCTCGCGGCTGCCCGCGAGCCGCGGCTTCCAGGGCATCATGGAGCGGGCCAAGGTCGCCCGGACCTGGGGCGACTGCTACGGCTACCTCCTGGTCGCGACGGGCCGCGCGGACATCATGTACGACCCCCTCATGAACCTCTGGGACATCGCGGCCCTGGTGCCCGTCATCACCGGCGCGGGCGGGGTCATCACCGATTCCAGGGGGGGTCCTCCCTACCCCGCCGACTCGACCGTTGCGGCGGCAAACGCCGACTTGCACCGCCAGGTCGTGGCCGCGCTCAACCCCTAGGCGCTAGTTTGCGGGCGCGCCCGCGGTGACCCACGCGGCGATGACCGCGCGCTCCTCGTCGGTGATCTGCGTCGCGTTGCCAAGCGGCATGATCCGCGTCACGACGACCTGCTGGTAGATGCGCTGCGCGTTCTGGACGATCCCCGCGGCGCTCGTGAGGACGACACCCGCCGGCGGCTGGGTGATCCCGGTGAAGGTCGGCACCTGCGAATGGCAGGCGACGCAGCGCTGGCCGACGATCGCCCTCACCCGGTCGAGCGTCACGGGCCCCTTCACGGGGGGAAGCGGCTGGATGTGCGGGGCGGTCCACACCGCCGCGGCGCCGATGAGGACCGCCGAGACGGCGAGGTACTGCCAGGCGAACGCCCCCTTGTGCCTCAGGTTGAAGAAATGCCGGGTGAGGACGCCGGCCCCGCAGATCAGCGCCAGCACGGCCCAGGCCTGCGGATGGCTGTAGGTGGCGGCGTAGTGGTTGCTGATCATGATGAACACGACCGGCAGGGTGAAATAGTTGTTGTGGACGCTGCGCTGCTTGCCGCGGATTCCGTCCAGGGGGTCCGGCTTTTTGCCCGCGCGCATCGCCTCGACCATCCTCCTCTGGCCCGGGATTATCAGGAAGAAGACGTTCGCGGCCATGATCGTCCCGATGGAGGTCCCCACGTGGATGAATGCGGCGCGGCCGCCCAAGAGGCGCGAGAGCTCCCAGGCGAGGAGCGTCAGGAGGGCGAACACGACTACCGCCATGGCCCCGTCGTGCCGGCCGAGCGGCGAGCGGCAGAGCAGATCGTACACGATCCACGACACGACCATGCTCAGGAGCCCGATCCCGACCGCCTGCGCCGAGGTGAGGGCAGCGACCGAGGGGTCAACCATCATCGACTGGGCCCTCATCCAGTAGACGAGGACAAGGAGGGCCGTTCCCGTGAGCCATGTCGTGTAGGCCTCCCACTTGAACCAGTGGAGCTTCTCGGGGAGTCGGGCCGGGGCGACCGCGTATTTCTGGGGGTTGTAGAACCCGCCCCCGTGGACCGCCCAGAGCTCTCCGGAGACCCCCTTCTTCTCCTCGTCGGAGCCGGGCTCCGGCGGGTCAAGGCTGTGGTCAAGCCAGACGAAGTAGAACGACGAGCCCACCCAGGCGATGCCGGCGATGACGTGGAGCCACCGCACCAGCATGCCGAGCATCTCGATCAGGTGCGCCTCCATCGTGTGCGGTCAGGTTGCCGTTTCGGTGAATCTCGACTCCCGGATGACCGTGATCTTGATCGTGCTCGGGTACTGCAGCTCGGCCTCGATGCGGCTCCGAAGCTCCTTGGCAATCTCCCTTGCCCGGTCGTCCGTGACGCCCTGCGGCGACACGACGACCCGGATCTCCCTGCCGGCCTGGATCGCAAAGGCCTGCTGCACGCCGTCGATCGACATCGCGAGCTCCTCGAGGCGCTTCAACCTCTGGATGTAGTTCTCCATCGACTCGGCCCGGGCGCCCGGCCTCGTGGCCGATATCGTGTCCGCGAGCATCACGAGCCCGGCGTAGATCGTCTCCGGCTTCACCTCCTCGTGGTGCGCCGCGACCGCGTTGACGACGATCGGCGTCTCGCCGTGGCGCTTGATGAAATCCGCGCCGATGCCCGCGTGGCTCCCCTCCATCTCCCCCGAGACGGCCTTGCCGAGGTCGTGCAGGAGCCCGGCGCGCTTGGCGAGGTTGGGATCAAGGCCGATCTCGCTCGCGATCAACGAGGCGAGGAACGCCGTCTCCACCGAGTGGTCGAGGACGTTCTGGTTGTAGGAGAACCGGTACCTGAGCTTGCCGAGGAGCTTGATGATCTCCGGGTGGAGCCCGTTGATGTTGAGCTTGTTGACGGCATCCTCGCCGGCCTGCGTCGTGGACAGGTCGATCTCGTCCTGGGCGCGCTTCACGTACTCCTCGATGCTTGCCGGGTGGATCCGGCCGTCCTTGACGAGGGCCTCGAGCGCGTTGCGCGCGATCTCGCGGCGCACCGGGTCGAAGGACGAAAGGAGCACGAGCTGCGGCGACTCGTCGATAAGGAGCGTGACGCCGGTCGCCGCCTCAAACGACTTGATGTTGCGGCCCTCGCGGCCGATCAGGCGCCCCTTCATCTCCTCGCTCGGCAGGTGGACGAGGGAGGCCGTCAGGTCGGTGTTCGGCTTGCTCGCCAGGCGCTGCATCGAGGCGATCAGGATCCGGCGGGACTGGGTCTGCAGCTCCTGCTCGGACTTCTCCAGCATGTCGCGCCGCATCGCCCTGAGCTCGTCCTGGCACTCGAGGAGCACCTCCTCGCGCAGCTGCTTGCGGACCTCCTCGCCGTCGAGCTGCGAGACGCCTTCCAGGCGCTTGCGGACGTTCTTTGAAAGGTCGCGGATCGCGTCGCGCGCCTGGCGGATCGCGCTGTTCTCGCGGTTGAGCCTCTCCTGGCGCTGCTCGAGCTGGAAGTCGAGGAGGGCCAGGGATTCCTCGTGTGCCTTGATCTCGCGCAGCCGGACATCCGACTCGATCTCGCGCCGGTCAAACTCCCGGTTGAGCTCCGCCCGCTTGTCCTGGATATCGGCCTCGGCCTTCTGCTTTACCTCGCCCGCGGCGACCGCCGCCTCGCGGCGCGCCACCTCGATCAACTCCGTCGCCTGCTCGTGCGCAACCCTTCGGGAGTAACGAGTTACAATCCAAACTACGACGAACCCGACCAGTCCGCCCAGGAAAAGGGAGATTGGGAACGCCGCGTCATTGAACCCGCTAGGCAGGCTGGATGTGATTTCGGATACGGTATCTAAGGCCAAGTATTGGGTTTGAAGAGAATAGGCCCTGCCACCCGAAGCTCAAGCCCCTTTACCGGGGGCCGTACGACGTAGGGAGAGCCTGAAAAATCTTTGCTCCGCCGAAGGACCGAACTCTGCTATTGATAACCGGCACCTCGATCGCAGGCCGGGCTCGGACCCAGGAGGGCGGACTGCCCGTAGCCCTAAGGCCATGCGGGCGAGGATATTTACAAAACACCTGTGGAAGGCTCCCAAATCAAGAGGCTCGCGGTGCGCCAGCTGGCGCGCCTAGCACCCGAGTTGTTGCGATTCTGCGCCCACCGAAATCCAGTCAACCGGGGCCGAGCGCGCATGTTGGATGCCGTGATAAGCGACGAGGAATGTCGTAGGTGGCTCGCATCGCTCGAGAACCCGACGAAAACCCGCCATGGGTTCAGGATCTATACCATTCAAGGCGATATCACCTCCGATTGGATAAAGCTTCACGGGCAGCACGAGGTTGGACCGGAGCGGTTCATTCTCGATCACTCAAGGCCGGAAGCGGTCTTTTTAGATATTGGCGCAAACATTGGCTATTTTTCCCTGCTTGCGGCTATCAAGGCCGGGGCGAAGGTCGTCTCCTTTGAGCCACAGAAGCAGGTAGCGGACCTTCTGGCGCGGTCGGTCGATCTCAATCAAGTTGGGGGCCTTGTGCGCTTGGAGCGCATTGCGCTATCGAATTCGCCCGCGACCATGCGGATGACCGCGTGCCCCGGTAACACGGGCCACTCTCAGCTCGCAAACCCAAGCGATGAAGGGGTCCAGGACTATCCCGTGGCCGTCGTCGTTCTCGACGATTGGATAAAGGAAAACAGATTGGGGCCCGTCTCGGTCTGCAAGATCGATGCGGAAGGTGCCGACCTACGAATTCTGGAGGGCATGACCGGCCTGCTCGATCGTGACGGGCCGGCAATCGTGGTCGAGATCATCGACGAATACCTGGCCCAGTTCGGCGGAACCGGCCCGGCGATTCTCAAGCTCTTGGAAAGCCGCGGCTACGTGGACGTCTCGGCCCGGTACACGTGCCATGGGGACTTCAATCGGTATTTCGCCAGAGCGTAGGCGTTCAGGTGCTTGGCTGAAACGCAGGGAGGGCGCCGTCGAGGACCTCTTGGAGCCTTCTGATGGCGGCTGCCGACCCGTCTGAGTCGCCGGTCTGCAGGAGCACGTAGGCCCAACGGTCGGCGCGGCCGTGAACGACCCTGTTCCAGGCATCCCTCGCAATACGCTCCCAATGCGTCGCCGCGATCGTGTCGCCTCCCACGAAGTAGTAGGCGACGAGCTGGGGAACCCTGGCCTCACCCTTCTGGGTCACCACCCTCTTTTCCACCTGCAGCAACGTCGCCCTGAATGCCTTTGCCGGGCCTTGCCGGGAGAATTGATGCTCCATCGAACCATCGATGGTCCATCCCTGACCTACGAGGCATAGTTCCGGCCGGTGAATGGAGGTGCGGTCGCGCCCGCTAAGTACGATGGACAAGAAGACCCGGTTGGAGGGATCCGCCACCGATACGTAGACCTTCCGCGAAAACCCGGTGTCGGGCGGAAGCACCTGCCTTTCGATGTCCGTGACCTCGGAAGCCTTTCCGATCCATTCGGTCCCGAGGAACGTGGGCAACTCCACCGGGGCGAGTCCGTCTGGCGCCAGAACAACGCCAGCATGCCCGCGCTCCGGGAGGTGGGCGACATGGTTGAGCCAGGCGGAGACCGCGACGGAAGCAAGTATCGCCGCGGCCGCGACTGCCCACGTCCCGCCCGGATAGGCGCGGTTTGCAGCTCCCTCGCCCGCCACAGGCCGTGATCCACCCTCCGGGTCCTCGACCTGCAGGCGGGGCCAGAACCGCGCAATGGTCGCGGCGGCAGCGACGACTCCCCCAAGAACAATGGCGAAGACTCCGTATCCCATGATCTCATGCGCGCGGTCGCCCCAAACCTGCCCGCCGACCTGCGCCGCGACCACGATGGAAACAATCCTCGCCACGTTTCCCACAAGGATGAGCGGGAAGCTCATCACCAGGAATGCCGCGCGCAGCCAATTCGGGCGGAATCGGAGGTAGCCGATCAGGAGCGCCAATGCCGCGACGGCCACGAGCGAACGAACCCCCGAGCACGCGGCCGCCACATCGTAGTCGTAGCGGCCGTCGGGCGACAGGAGCTGTGTGCCGTTCACGAGGACGCCGATGCCCGCCAAGTGCGAGATTCGGGCGCTTGCGGAGACGACACCCATGCGCAGCCAAAACCCGACCGAGTCCAGCGCGTTGAGCGGTACGGCGAACAACATGAATGCCGCCGGGAACGCAGCAGCCCGCGCCCAACGCCGCCCTCCAGCAAATGCGGCAAGACCCCACACGTAAAGGAGCAGACCGACGATGGAAATCCGCGCCTGCTCAGCCACGAACCCGACGGCGTGGACGAGAATGCCGGCGACCATCGCGGCGCAAGCCCATCCGAGCGCCGGGGTGCTTGCGTCATTGGTGCCCGGGTCCCGGCGCAGGTTCCGGACAAGTAGCCAAACGCTGAGCGCAAGGATGAGGAGCCCGTGCTGGGTCTCGGACTCCGGGTTCACCCACTGGTAGGACCACCAATAGAAGAGCGAATGGGTGTGGATATAGCCAAGCGTGGCATTGCCGAAGAATTGGAACAGCCAAGCCGCCGAGACAGCGCACCCCAGGACGGGCATCCAGTTGGGTTTCGCCGTCGATGGTTTCATTCACGTCTTGGTTTGGAGTCCCCGGGTTACCAGGGACCTCGCTCGCGCCAGCCACAGTCTCCCACGCCAATTGCCCGTTCAAGCCAACTCTCGCCACCCCTTGGGCTGTCTCCAACGGCGACCGGCGCCCCAATATTGGATATTGGCGCGGTGGCGCCGCCAAATAGGCTCCGGGGGATGCCATCGAACCGTCAGCCCGAGGAAAAATCGGCCGCAGGCTGGCACACGGGCACAAGATGAAGCTACTCGTCCTAGCTCAGACCCCTCCGCCGGTCCACGGGCAGAGCATCATGGTCAAGGCCCTAGTCGACGGGCTCCCCTCGGTAGGGATCGAAGTGATCCACGTGGAGATGCGCCTTTCGAATTCGAGCGACGACATCGGGCGGTGGCGGCCAGGCAAGGTCTTCTCCGTCGCCCGCGCGGCACTGGCCGCGCGGAGACTAGCCCGCCAGAAAGGTTGCGACGCCCTGTACTACGTGCCGGCCCCCGCGAAGCGCGGCGCATTGTATCGGGACGTCCTCGCAATGGGGCTGTGCCGCGACCGCGGGCGTGCTCTCGCTCTCCACTGGCACGCCCCTGGCCTTGGGGCATGGCTCGGCGCTCGGGCCACGCCCGTGGAGCGAGCCCTTGCCCTTCGGGCTCTTGGGAACGCCGACCTGTCCGTGGTCCTCGGCCCCGAGCTCGAGGCCGACGCAGCCGCCCTCAGCCCCCGGAGGGTCGCCATCGTGCCGAACGGGCTTCCGGATCCGGGTCCATTCATTCCCCACACCCAAGGCGCCACGTGCGAGCTGCTGTTCCTCGGCCTCGGCAGCCGTGAGAAGGGGCTGCACGACCTCGTTGACGCCGTCTCTCAGCTCAACGCGCGCCGGCCCGGCGCTTTCCGCCTCACCTTCGCCGGGGGATTCCCAAATTCGACAGACCGAAGGGCATTTGAGGACCGCACTCGGGGATCGGGCGACGTCGTCCGATGGGTGGGCTTTGCGGACGAGATCCAGAAGCGCAATCTGCTGACATCGTCGGACATATTCTGTCTGCCGACCACATATGCAAACGAGGGCCAGCCCCTCGCACTCATCGAGGCGCTTGCTTACGACCTTCGTGTGGTGACCACGCGCTGGCGCGCCATACCAGGCATGATGCCGGAAAAGGGAGTCTGGTTCGTTGAACCGGGGCATCCGGCCGGCCTCGCTGCCGCCATCGAGTCAGCGGCCGCCGCTCCGCCCCCGGGAGGCGTCATGCGCCGGCAATACCTCGACCGATTCACGATCGAGCGGCACTTGAATGCGATGAAAACGGCGCTGGGCCTGTTAGGAACCTAGCGCGTCCGAATACACTTTAGCCCATCGCGCGGCGACTGCGGTGGCGAAGAACCGGTCAAGGTCGCCCGGGGAAGGACTGACATCCAATCCCCGGACTTCGTTGGCGAGCCGACCCAGATGCAGGGCCAGGTCGGATTCGTCGCCCGACCGGAAGAGCCACCCGTTACGCCCTGGCGCGACCACATCCCGGGCCCCCCCCGAGTCGGCGGCCAGCACCGGGACCCCCGCAGCCAATGCCTCAAGCACGGACACGGAGAACGGCTCGTTCGAGGAGGCGACGACAAGGCAGTCTATCTCGGCAAGGAATCCGCCGGGACTAGGCAGCTCGCCCCGCCATTCGACGACGGCCTCGAGGCCCAGCTCCGCGGTTCGTAGCCGAAGTTCGGCCGCGAAGCGCTTCGACGCAGGGTCGGCGGTGGCGGAGCCAATGTGGATAAACCTGAGCTTCTGGCGGGTGCTCTGTGGCAGAGCGGCGACTGCGCCAAGGATAAGGTGCCAGTTCTTCCAAGGTACCAAGGCACCCATTCCACCGAATAGGACAGTCCCCCCCGAGCCCAAAACACGCTCCGGGCGCACTCCTGGCCCGTCCGGTATGCACCCGGGTATGCACTGGTCCCACGTTTCGTCGCCCACCCCGTAATACCGCTTCATCGCCGGACTAAGCCAGAAGAGGCGGTCTCCCAGCCTCCGAGAGGCCCACCGGTAGAACCCGCGCCTGCGCCCGTAGCAATGAACGCTGACCACCGCCCTTCTCTCGCCCATGAGGTCCAGCCACAGGGCGACCGCCAGCCCCGCCCTCGAATGACCATGGAATACGCGGGCGGAGCCGGCCTCTAACCAGCGGATCACCTCCCGGGCGACACCCCGCGCGCGCCAGATGGTCTCCAGCCCAAGCCGCTCCCCCTCCAAGGGCGGGAGCTCGAGCGTCGGAAGTGCCGGGCTGCGGCGCTGAAGGAACCCAGGGTTCACCCCCAGAAGGCATCCGAACCGATGCGCCGAGTCCAGGGCCCTCACCACGGACACTATCCCGCCGCGGTCGTCGTCATACCCGACATAGTGGAGCGACTCGACCCCTTGCGCCGGCACCCCAGGATTAATGGCTTTCACAGTCAACGGTTGTGGATACAAAGAAAAAGCGCCCCATTCCAAAACAAATCACACACGAGACCCACCGTCCCGACCTGTCGCCAACGGCCTCCGCTAGGTCGGGCCGATCCATCCTCGCGACGCAAGTCCTGCGGCTGGCCGTGCGCGTGGGGGGCACCGTTACGCTCGCCCGCCTGATCAGCCCGCTCGAATACGGCATCTTTGGGATGGCAGCTACCGTGCACGGATTTGCCTATGTCTTCCAGGACTTTGGGCTCTCCACGGTGACGATCCGAAAGCCGGACCTTTCGGAATCGGAGCGAAGCGCCCTGTTCTGGCTCAACCTGGGCCTCGGGGCGGCGCTCACGGTCGTCGTATCGACCCTGGGGTTAGTTGCCGCCGCGTTTTTCAAGGAGCCCGCGCTTCGGCTCATGCTCCCGGCCACCGCAGCCACCTTCATCGTGAACGGCGCCCACACCCAGCTCCGCGCGCAGCTGGCCAGGGACCACCGGTTCATCGAGCTCAACCGGATCGAAATCGGCGCATTCACGGCGAGCACGCTGATCGCGATCGGACTTGCTTGGCTCGGCGCCGGCGCGTGGGCGCTCGTCGGCATGCTCGTGTCCGCGGAGGTTGCCATCGCCGTCGGGGTCTGGATGACTCAGCCTTGGAGACCGGGATACTGGCCCCGGGGCATCCGCGCGGGATCGCTGCTGCACAGCGGCGCGGGGCTCTCGGCGAACGACGGACTTCGCTACACACAACGCAACGTGGACTTGTTCCTCGTGGGAAGGTGGTTCGGTGCAGGTGCCCTGGGCGTGTACGGGCGCGCGGCGCAAATGGCCTCGCTTCCCGCCGTCTACGTGGGAGACCCCCTTTCAAACCTCGCCGTCTCCTCCCTGCGGCACCTGTCAGGCTCGCCATCGGAGGCGCGGGCATTCTGGCGGCGTCTCGTGAACAACCTTGCTTGGATCACTGTTCCCGCGGCGGCGGTCTTTGCGTGCCTTCCCAGGGAGATGATCGGTGTGCTGCTGGGCGCGCGCTGGACGGAAGGCGCGAGCGTCCTGCGGGCTCTGTCCATAGGCCTTTGCCTGCTTCCCCTGGGAATGGGATGCGGCTGGCTCTTCCTTGCCGGAGGACGAAACCGGCGCCTCCTGGCCTGGTCGGGCCTCGCCACCGCCCTGCCCGTGGTCGCGTGCCTTGTTCTGCACTCGGCTGGCCCCTCGCAAATAGCGCTCGGCATGGGAGTGGCCACCGCCGTGAGCGCCCTCTCCGGGATTGCATTTATCCGTCCAGCGGACCTTGCCAGGCCACGCGACGCACTTGCCGCCATGGCCCGCCCACTCGTCTCGGGAGCCGCCCTAGCAGTCCTTCTTGTCCTCGCCCTGCACTTTGCGCCGGCCCTTGGCCTGGTTCAGCGGCTCGGAATCAGCATCGGTGTGAGCGCTGCATGGGTGGCGGCCCTGTGGCTCGCTTGGCCTGCCGCGCGCGAGGAGTGGCGCGAGCATTTCCTCTGGCGAAGGTAATGAACGTCCTTTTCTTCAAGCTGAGCCCCATTGGCGACACCGTCATGTTTCTGCCGGTCGTGCAGGAGCTCCGTCGGATGAGGCCTGATTGGCGCCTGACTGTCGTCACTACGCCGGTATGCGCGGAACTCTTCAGCTCGTGCCTTGGCGGCGGAGATATCGTCGCCCTTGACCGGACCGCCCTTCAGCGCAGCTGGCGCAGTCCTCGGCTCTTCCTGGCCCATCTCCTGCGGGTGCGCCGGCTGCGGCCCGATGCGGCCATGCTGAGCTTCGACCAATCGAGCATGGCCAGGATTCTTGCTGTGGCATCGGGAGCCGGACTTAGGGTAGGCGGATCCGGGTCGGTAGTCCGCTGGCAGGGAGGCCTTACTCACGAGGTGTCCATCCAGCATGGGCACACGCTTGCGCAGTGGGAATGGGAGATGGCGCGCGTTCTGTTAAAGGGGACGGATGTGCCGTGGCCATCCATACCCCCGGCTCCGCTGATCCGCGGAGCGGCCGCCGGCCAGGGGCGCCGGCGCCCGAGGGTGTTGGTCCATCCCGGAGCGAGCCGTGAATACCAGCGCTGGCCCGCGGCGCGATACGCCGAGCTGGCTTCGAGGCTCGCATCGGCCTTTGACGTCGTCTGGATCCAGACTCCCGAGATCGCGCAGGCGTGCCCCCCGCCACCCGTAGAGGTCTCAACGCCCCGGAGCATCTCAGACTTCGTTTCGCTGGCGGAAAACGCGGACCTTTTTGTTGGCAACCATTCGGGTGCGTTCCACCTCGCCTGCGCCGTGGGGATCGAATGTGTGATCCCGACCGGGCCCGCGCTACCCACGGGCGACCCCCCATGGAACGCCAGCCGCCGCAGGATGCTTCGAAGGACCGGCTTGTCGTGCATGCCCTGCGACCAACTAGTCAACTCGGCACATAGGTGCCTAAACACCTTGTCGCCGATGGCCTGCCTGGAGTATTGGAGTGTCGATGCGGTCGAGCACATCTGCAGGGAGGTTCTGGCGCAGCTGCCGGCGGCCCCCTGAGCCGAAAGAGCTTTCGACATGATCTCCAACGCCTGGCGCCTCCGCATCTACGTCACCGGCGCCGCCATTGTCGCGATCTGGCTTGGCAACGACATCGCCCAATCGGAGTTCTTCTGGCCCGAGCTCATCGTGGGACTGCTCGTCGCCCTTGCGTTGTCGCAGCTCCAACCGGTCCCGGTCGGGACGCTTCTCCTCGGCTGCGCGGCCTTCGGGTACATTGTGGGCAACCGGGGATTCGCTCAGCTGTCCCTGTCGAACCAGCTCCCCCTTCTGCCGGCGGAGTTCGCGCTGATGGTCGGTGGCGGCATCCTCCTTATCCAAAGTGCCATGCGACGCGAGGTTCCCGTCATCCGGGATGGCCTGAACACGGTGATCCTCATCTGGATCGCGGTGTCGTCCGTGCGCATCATCGTGGACCTTCGCACTTACGGCGTGATGGCGCTCAGGGACTACGCGACCGTGTACTACGCCGCGTTCTTCTTCCTGGCCCAGAGGGCTGGCGCGGACGAGAAGCAGCGCCGGTTCCTCACCGGATGCCTCCTCGCGGGGTTCGCACTGCTCCTGATGATCTATCCCCTTTACGAGCAATTTCAGGACTTCTTCCTCGGTACGCTCATTTTCCGCGGATCGCCGCTCATCTTCTTCAAGGGCGACCTTCTGGGTACCTTCCTTGCTGCAGGCGCCGTCCTCTACTACATCCGGTTTGAACAGAAAGGGTCTCGCACGGCACTCGTGCTGGCCCTGCTCATGGCAGGCGCTGCGATGACGACGAATAACCGGGCGTCGATGCTCGGCCTCATCGTCCCCGTAATCATCCTGGCCTTGGGGGGACGACGGCGGTTCCTCGTCATCCTTTGCGGGGCCGCCGCCGCGAGCATCATTGTCATGTTCGTCGCGGACCGGGTACGAGACGTCCCTTGGGACAGGACCGCCCTCCACGGCATGTACGAGCGCGCCGTTTCGCTGACTGACCCATTCGGGGAGCGCACCTATTCCGGCGAGGAAACCTCATACAAAGGCGACAACAACGTTTTCCGCTCCACCTGGTGGCGGATTGTTATCGACGAAACGGTACATACGAACCCTTGGCTTGGCATGGGTTGGGGCAACGACTTGGCGGAGCCCTTCGTCAAGATCTACTACCCTGAGGGAGGGGACGACTTCACTGTCCGGAGCCCCCACAACATCTTCATCACGCTCTTCGCTCGCTCGGGCCTTCTCGGCTTGGTGCCCTTCCTCGGGCTTGCGGGTATCATCCTGGTGAAGACCTGGAGGGCGGCAAGGTCAGGTGACGTGAGCATGGCCCCTTGGTGCGTCGTCTGCACCATCCTAACGAGCGCCACCTTCGGCGTGGTGCTCGAGGGCCCCATGGGGGCCGTCATCTTCTGGACCGCGCTTGGACTCGCCAATGCGCGAAAAGCCATCGCGGGGCCGGCTACCGACCCGGCTTCACCCGAAAAGCGTTGTACTTCGACTGGGTCGGACGAATGGCAAGTTGCAAACGATGGGGCTTTGGGTTCTGAATCGGCAACCCGGTGAACCTTCGCTTACCCGTCGACTCCTTCAGTGTTTTTAATACATCCACCCGCGAACGGTGGGACCCGTGGACGCCGATAGCAATGGCGGGTTTGGGAGCGTTCGGGATCGCCTTCATCTATTCCGCGCAGCTTCCCGTGCAGGGGCGCGGCTGGGTGGCCCAGCTCGTTTGGCTCCTCCTCGGAGGTGGTGTCTATGTCACCGTCTCGCTGATCGATTACCAGTTCTGGCTTGGCGTAGCCCATTGGTTATACGCGTTTTGCCTCGTTCCACTGGTCCTTGTCCTGGTGCCGGGCATAGGGAGCGAGGTCTATGGTTCCCAGCGCTGGATACGCCTGGGCCCTGTGCAGTTCCAGCCTTCGGACCTGGCGGTCGTGGCGGTGCTACTTATTACCGCAAGTCTTTTGGTGCGTAGTGAGATAGGAACAGTTAAGCAGTCCCTCGGCGTCCTCGGGAAATTGGCCCTTGCGGTGGGTACCCCCATGCTCTTGATTTTGAAACAACCGGACCTGAAGTCCGCGATCGTCCTTCCGCCGATGGTCTTTTCCATGCTCTACGTCTCCAGGCTCTCCGTGCGATTTTTCGCCGGTGCGCTCGCGGCGTTTCTGCTTCTGACAGGCATAGTTGCTTGGGACACATGGCGTTACATGGATTTCATCGAGTCGAACGGCTACTCCTTCCAGGGCGACCGCGGCCTCTATGAGCAGCACAGCTGGGTTCCGCTGCATGATTACCAGCGAAACCGGATCCTCTCCTTCATCGATCCGGACAAGATCGATCCGATGGGGATCGGCTGGAACCAGCGCCAATCGCTGATCTCGGTGGGAAGCGGCGGCCTTTCGGGCAAGGGATGGACCGAGGGCACGCAGGCCCGACTCGGCTACCTGCCCCGCGCGGTGGCGCACAACGATTTTATATTCTCGGTCATCGCCGAGGAAAAAGGATTTCTGGGAAGCATTACGGTTC
>CAYPXZ010000052.1:0-21925 GCA_964414785.1 uncultured Opitutaceae bacterium | reverse complement strand
CCGAATATAGGTAGAATCGCTGCACCTCGTAGGCGGCCGCGGGACTCGCACCGCGGCGAACGACGATCAGCCTGCCCGAGAGGATCCCGGTTGAGAATCCGGCGACGGAGCCGCTTGTGACGGAGCCCGAGTTCGGGCCTGCGGTGATCGCGTTCGCTGCGGGGCCGATGTCCACCCAGGCCGTGTCGGTCTGGCTGTTGTTCGCCAGGGTGAGCGTGTACTTGGGCTGGACGATCCGCTCCACCAGGAGACGGGAGGCGTTGGTTCGGTTGCCCGATGAGGCCGTGTTCCAAAGCGCGTATTGGTCCGGGGCGAGGAGGGCGGCCCATCCCGCGGGGGCCTGCGCCTGGGTGGATTCCCAGCTCTGGTCCCAGATCCCGTCAAAAGTCTGGGTGGCGTCCGCCGTAGGGAACGCAAGCACCCGGTAGGGAGGGGCCATGAGGGAAAGGAGCAGGTAGCGCTGCTGCCCCTGCTCCGTCGTGGGCCCCAGGACGAGGCATCGCTGGACCCCGTACGGGTTGAACGCAACGGCGCCATATTGGTTCTGGGACTGCGCGGTATAGCTGGCCCCGAGCACGTATGAGCTCACCCCTCGCTTTGCCGCCAGCTTGGTCACCCACCCAGCCGGATCCACGACGATACTCGGAGCGTAGATCCGGGCGGCCACCCCGGTTCCCGTGTCGAACGTCGTGAAGACGGTGGTCGGGGGCAGCCCGGCCCCGGGCACCGCGGCCTCGTTTAGTCCGTTGAAATCCGTGGCGTCGTAGGTTGCCTCGAAGTCCCTGCGCAGCGACCGCAGGGTGTCGGCCTCCGCCCTCATCCGCGCATCATCGAGCTTGTTGGCGAGGACGGGGGCCAGGATCCCGGCGAGGACCCCTACGATCGCAACCGCCACGAGCAGCATTAGAAGAAACTCTGCCCGTTTCGCCCTCACGCTAGTGGACCTGGTTGACGACCTCGACGATCGGCAGGACCACGGCAAGGGCCACGCCAAACACACACAGGAGAACGACAAGGAGCATGGCGGGCTCGATCAATGCGACGGCCGCGCCGACCCGGTGCCTTGCCTCCTTGGAATAGTACTTCGCCAAGCGCCCAAATACCTGAGCCAGGGAGCCCTCGCCGCTCTTTATCGCGAGGACCACCTCCGGCGCGAAGACGCCCGCTCCATCGAACCCGTCGCCGACCGTCATATTCGCCCGGACCGCCTCCACGACGCGCGAGAGGGCCCCCGCGTAGACGGCGTTCCCCGCCACGGCGACGCAGGACTCGAGGGCCTCGACCACCCGGATCCCCGATTCGCTCAGCGCGTGGTACGTGAGGCAGACCCGGCTCATGACGACGGCCTCGATAGCACCGCGGACCACCGGGATCCGGAGGACGGTCCGGTCAAGGATCGGCCGGAAGCGCGGCCGCAGCGCTACCCACGCACCCAAAAAGGGCAACGCAAGCCCCAAGGCGGCGCACGCCGGATGCAGGACGACAACGTCGCTCAGCCCGAAGAAAAACCCGGTGATCCAGTTCATCTTCGTTACCCCGATGTCGCGGAGCATCCTCGAGAACCGCGGGAGCGTGAACGTGCACAGCACGGTGCACGCGCCGAGTCCGACGCAGCTCACGAGCGCCGGATAGGCGAGTCCGCGCGCGGCTTGGCGCCTTACCGCCATCATCTGGGCCGCGTAGTCCCTCACAAGCCGAACCCCCTCGGGCAGGCGGCCCGCCGCCTCGTGCGCCGCGATCACACCGACCATCGAATCGCTCATCACCCTGGGGAAACTTCGGGCGGACTCCGCAAGGCTTCCTGTCTCCTCGACCCGCCTCACGATCTCCGTCCAGAACGCTCGGGCGGGTCCCGCGGGGGCGCATTCTGCGAGCGTCCTAAGCGCCGTGTTTACCCTCACCCCGTTGGCCAGCATCAGCTCGAGCGAGTCGAGCGCGGCAATCAGGAGCGGGCCGGGCACCCTCGTGCGGGCGGCGGCACCGCCGGACCCAGCCACGCGCCTGACGCTGATCACGTACGCCCGCCGCTGGCCCTCGACATGCTTGGAGAAGCTTTCGATGTCGACGGCGTCCAGCGTGAGAGTCCGGCGGCGGCCGCTGCGTCCTACGCATCTCGCTCGGTAGCGCGGCATATGGGTTCAATTGTCCGCAAGGGCAACGGTCGTCGCCCGCCCGCGCGGGACGAAAATCCTTGCACCGCTGTGTTCAAGGACCACCCCTTCCCACCCGACCCCCAGGACGGTGAATCCATCAAGGGCGTCCCCCCTCCTGACGATGCGCCCGTTGACGATTGCGACGGGTCCCCCGCCTCCCCCGACTATGGTGGCGCTGCAGGTCAGTACGCAGTCGCTCTCGATCCGAATGCGCCGGGAGCGGACTTCCCAGGGATTGGGGGTTCCGGCCGTGGTCCGGGAGTGATCCTCATGCAGGCGAGCCATCTTGATCCGGCCGCCCGCGTCGGGCCAAAGGGCATCCCCTGGTATCACCAAGGTCTGCCGTGGGCGCGCGGCGGGCACCCCTTCCGATTCAACGGCCTCGGGCAGGTCGACGGCCACGACCCGCCGGGGAGATCCGGGGCGCGTTTCTGCCGGACGGGTGTTCCCCACGAACCGGATCATCTCCTCCGAGGGGGTGTCGGGCACCGCGAGCACACCCAGGCCACCCGCTTCGCGGGACGCCGGCACGAAGGCCCATGCCCGGTCCCCGCGTACCCTCGGCAAAAGGGCCAGCGCTACCGCAAGCGCGAGAAGGGAGGCCTTCATGGATTTTGGGCAAGAAACCTGACCTCAACCAGCCCGCCGTCGCCAGGGGCCTCGTGCAGGCAAAGGTGCGCTCCCATGAACCGGTATGTTGCAGTCCCTTCCCCTTCATTGGCCACGCCACCCTCGGCTTCAAGTGCTTTGCACACGGCCCGGACCGATGCGACAGATCCCGTCGCCCTGATCGACGAGAAGATCTCCCTTAGAACCGCGAGCGCACGCTCCTCGTCCACTGAGAGCACGTCGGGCGCCATCCGGCCGCCGTATTCGGTTGCATTCACTTCGATGTGTCCTCCACGGCCTTCCTCGCGTCCTCGACGGCCGCGGCGAGGGCATCAAGGGCCGCCCGCTGGCGGGCCAGCTTCTCGGCGAGGCGGGCCGACTCCCTTGCCTTAAGGGCTATGTCGTTGAGGAGGTCGTCGCGTCTCTTCTGGAGGTCCGACATCTCGCGAGCGATCTCATCGGAGTTCTTGGCTGTGCGAAGCCTCAGTTTCAGCTCCGAGGCCCTCCCCTCGTCGTTGGTGAAGACCTGCAGGAAGACGGGGTTCCCGTACATCTCGGCGATCTCCTCAACCGAGGCCTGCATCCTGTTGAGCATTTCCTCATACCTCTTCTTCGCGCGCTCCTCGGAGTCAGCCCGGTCCGTCTGCGCCGTCGCGGGTGCCTGGGAAAGCTTCGGGGCCTGCTCGGGCGGAGGGTCCGGCGGCCCCGCGCCAGCCGAGGCGGCCTCAAGAACCAGCATCGCAAAGAGACACCATCGTGGAGGGGTCTTCATGGATATGGTGGGATGTCAGTTTCTCGGCGAGTCCGTACGGACACGGCCAGCCTCACATATTCGAGGCCTTGGTGCTCGCGGCCGGCGTCGGCTTTGATGGCAAGTTCGACAACCGACGCGCCCGGAATCTCCTCGAGCCCCCTCACGGTCTCCAGAATCTCGGGCCAGTCCGCCGCGGTGGGCGACACCATCGAGAACCTGCGCGCCACGGTCTCGCGTTCCCCGTTCTCGCTCGTTTCTTCATCGCTCGCGTTCCATCGGCTTCCAAAGAGTCGCGCTACGCCCTCCTTCGCCTGCGGCGGCCCCAGGTGGGACCTGTACTGGCGCGCCTGACGGCGAAGCTCTTCGAGGCTCGCTGCGCTGCAATCGGACCGCGCGGCAATCTGACTTGAAAGCTCGGCGTCCCGAGCGGCGGCCGCCCCCCTCAGCGCCGTGGCCCTTGAGTCGACGACCGAGCGGATCCAGAGCAAGGCGCCCACCGCGACAAACGCCGCCGCGGCGAAGGCGGCCGCCCCCTTGCTGCATGAGAATCCCCGGTTCATTCGCCGCGCCGCCCGACCTTGCCGCGGACGCTCAGCCTCCCGGACGACGCATCGAAGGACCACCCGCCCTGCGGGTCCGTCTCAAACCCGTCGCGCGACAGCGTGCGCCGGGTTTCCTCCGGATCGAACCCGGGCCCGGTCAGGACAGCCTCGAACCCAAAACTGTCGTCCTTTCCTAGGACGAGCGACGTGAGCGTGAGCGCCTCGGGGATGTCCGACGAAAGGCTGAGGAGGACCTGGTGGGCCTTCGGAACTCGGTATCCAGGCTCTTCCGTCAATTCGGCGCGCAGCGCCCGCATCTCCGCCTGATTCCCGGTCAATTCAGACAGGCGCGCCTCCAATGCGGCCGCGCGGCCCCTGGCGGCGGCGGCCTCCTCGCCAATCCTATTTCTAGTGGAGAGGACCCCGTGAGCCAGTACGAGGGATGAGGCCAGGCAGGCGGCTCCCATCCCGACCAGGCAGTTGTCGAGGCGCCGCGGCGTCGGAAAGGCTCCGACTAGGTTGCCGGGATGACTCCTTGGGATTCGGCACGCGGCGGCCGCGAGGGCGTCGAGATCTGCCACGAATTCGATCCTTCCCGACCCAAGGACGGCCCCCCAGACCGGGCAGACCGCCTCGGGCGGCCCGTGGGCTATTATGCCGACCCATCCGCCCCTTGACTCGGTTTCCGAAGCGGCCGTCACCGGGCGCGAGCCCACGTCCCCGAAGGCGCCTAGCAGCACCTTCCAGTCGTGCTCCGAAAGAGGGTCTATCCAGGCCTTGAACGAGCGTCGGCCGCCCGCGAAAGACGCAGCCGCCACAAAGCCCGGGATGAGGAAGACGATGATCCTTAACCTCAGGTCCAGCGCCCTGGCGCCGGCGCACGCACAGGCGACGGTGTAGGCGCTCCATGCGGCCTCCAGACGGGAGCCCGAAGCCGAGGCAGCGTCGCGCAGGTGTGCCAGGCCCGGAGTCAGCTCGTAGTGAAGGAGCGTGGAGAATGTGCCTCCGGGCGCGGGTTCCGGCCGTTCCATACCCCAGCCCAGGCCCTCGGACACCACGACCGGATGCTCGCTCCTGACCCTTGCGAGGGAGGCGAACACCTGCCGACTCACATTCGGCGTCTCTACCGGCTGATGGGACATGGACCCGGGTTCGTACACGACGACCGTTCTGGCGGACCGGGCCTCGGATACGATTTCGGCCAGCCGGGTTGCAGCCCGCGGAGCGGGCCCACCTCGGTCCTCGGGGGCCTCGCGCCTCCACGAGCTCTCGTCGCGGGTCCATACGCTGCGGCCGAGCACCATTATCACGCGCGGCGCCATGGCTCAGAAATTTCCGAGGTACACGTAAACATCGGTGACGCCTCCGACGGCGGCGGCATAGGCCACCTGGCCCCGCGCCTGTGCCATGGCCGCCGAGCCCGTGGTGTCGTCCATGAAGGCCGGCGTGTTGATCGCGCTTGCGATCTGCGAGGCCTCGGGCCCGGGCACTGCCTTGATGACGGCGTAGGCCACGCGCCCCGCCGGCAGGTTGTTGACCCCGTCGACTCTGAAATTCGTTCCGCCGGCCGCGTCCACAGTCCCCGGGGCCTGCACGGTGTCCACCGCGGCGCAGTCGAGCCGCGAGACATTTGCATATCCGTAGCCGGCTCCAATCCGCGCGTCTGGCGAATTGTAGAATGTGCCAGTCGCCGCGTTGTAGCGGGGGTCGACGACGGCCGATCCGCCCGAAGGGGCGAACACCTGCGAGCCGCAAGCCGGTGCAAAGTACCGGTCTAGCTTTGCATTCGGGACCGAAATGAGAACCTCGTCCAACCTCAGGGCATTGTTGAAATCGGCCACGGCGGAGCCCGATAGGTTCGGGCTGGCGGTGGCGTTCACTCCCGCCGCGACTGTGGCATAGCCCTTGGTGAGCGGGAGGGTTCCCCCGAGCTGGTTGGCGGCATCCGCCGCGAAGCCCTTGAGCTGTTTGAGGTCCGCGAGGGTCCTGTTCACGTGTGCTGCAAGAAGGGCCCGGTTGAGCGCGGGCAGGAGCAAGGCTGCCAGGACGCCGATGATGGCGACGACAACCAGGATTTCGATGAGCGAGAATGCGCGGGCGATGCAGGTCTTGTTTGGGTGTTTAGTTTTCATGGTAATTGATCGGGCGCCCCCATCGTTGCCGCGTACACCTCCTCGGGGGTCGTCAGTCCAAGCGCCGCCTTGAGGATCCCGTCCTCGCGCATGCTTCTCGCCCCGGGGTCTCCGTTCCGAGCAGCCGCCGAGAAAAGGCCTTCGGCGGCCATGGGGTCGAATCGGGACCCCAGGCGAAGCAAAAGCTCGGCCACCGGCCCCGCGACCTCCCTCGACTCGAAGACCCCCAGCCTCCCCGAATACCCGCTCTGACTGCAGGAGGAGCATCCCCCGCCGGCTTCGAAAAAGCGGCATTCGCCGCCGCCCGGCCGGATTGCGCCTAAGCCCCTGGCCGACTCGAAGAGGCTTCCGTAGCGCTTGGCTAGGGCCTCGCTCAGGCGGTGCGGCTGCCGGCAATGGGGGCAGAGCCTCTTGACCAGGCGCTGCCCCAGGAGGAGCCGGGACGTCGCCGCCAACAGGGGCGCCTCGACACCTAGGTCCAGGAGGCGGCACAAGGCTTGGACCGCGGAGTTCGCGTGAACCGTGGTTAGGATCAGGTGCCCGGTCAGCGCCAGGCGCATGGCAAGGGAAGCCGTCTCGTCGTCGCGTATCTCGCCGACGATCACGATGTCCGGGTTGTGCCTGAGGAATGCCCTAAGGGCCGAGGCGAACGGGAGCCTCGGGCTCACGGGAGCCTGGGTCACGGTCCTAAGGCGGTACTCGACCGGGTCCTCCACGCTCAGGATCCTCTTGTTGCGCGAATCGAGCAGCGGAACCGCAGCCGCGAGCGTCGTGCTCTTTCCGTGCCCAGTCGGGCCCGACACCAGCACGATACCGTTGGGCCTCTTCATCGCCGCCCGGAACAGGATCGCCGTGTCGTCGAGCATGCCGAGGTCCTCGAGCGAGCCCACCTGCGCACTCTGGTCAAGGATCCGGATGACGATGCTTTCCCCATTTATAGCTGGGATCACGGAATACCGCAACGACACGCGCTTGCTTCCGTACTCGCGGATCGCCGAGGCATCCTGGGCGTCAAGTCGGTTCGCAACATCGAGGCCCCCCGAGGAAACGGCCGAACGCGACTTGCCGTCGGGACCCCGGGTGGACGAGAGCTTGATCTGCGCGGACACTGTCTCCTTCATCGAGCCCGGAAGGGTTCCCCACGGGACCAGGTCGCCGTCGATTCGCCACCGGATTTCGCAGCTGCGGTCGTCCGGAATGCAGTGAATGTCCGACAGCCCGCGGGTGTGGGCCGCCTCCCTGATCATGTCCTCGACGAAGCGCTCCACCTCGTTCTCACGGACCTCCAGGCTCGAGGCGTAGGACTCTGCGACGCGCGCGTCGACATCCGCCTGCGGCGAGACGACCCACTCGACACAGTTCCCTTCAAGGGCGTACCTTACCTGGTCGAACTGGGGGCCCGTTGGGTCAGCGACGGCCACCGTGAGCTGCGAGCCGCTGCGGCGCGTGACCAGGGCATGCCGGCTGCGGGAGATCGCCTCGGGAAGCGCCTTGTGCGAGTCGCCGTCGACCCGCAGCTCCTCCCGGGGGACGTACCTCCAGCCGTGGAACTCGGCGATCCAGCGCGCCGCGGACTCGTCCGTGGCCAGGCCCAGCTCCACGACCGTGCGGCTCAACGGCTGGCGGCCTTCGACCTCGCGGTGGTAGCGAAGTGCCGACTCGACCTGGAGCCGAGAAATCCCCGTCGAGAGGAGCCTCTCCAGAAGAAACGCCTCCGGCTGCTCCCCGCACGGGATGGAAATGGGGTTGCGGTGCATCATGACAGGTCGATCCTGCGGACCGGGCGAGGGTCCCGCTCCCGCCGTGAGGCCGGGGAAGCGCCCTCTGGTTCCATGACGGGCTCAAACGGCGCGAGCTCCGGTGGCTCCTGGGCGTTCACCGTGACGAGGAACACCAGCTCGGTGCGCACCTTCGCCCTGACCGCGGTCGAGAACGCCCCTCCGATCACCGGGACCCTCGAGAGGCCGGGGATTCCCCGCCTGTCGTCCGCAACGGTCTCCGTTATGAATCCCCCGACGACTGCCGTCTCGTGGTTGCGCAGGGTGATCGTGGTTCTCGCCCTCTTGGTTCCGGTGATCGGCGCTGTCTCCTGTCCGTCGGGCGACGTGACCGTTCCCTTCAACTCCGTCATGGCAGGGGAGAGCGAGAGCTTCGTCGTGAGATCGTCCGCGATCTGCACCGTGATCTCCAACAGGTTGCCGAAGGAGACCGTGCTTTCCGTGAAATTGGTGTTCACGATCGGCTGCGTCCCGGCTTGGGGCACGCCGCCCGCGTTTATCGTAGTCGTACTCGTCCTGCTGAAGAACGGCCGGTCCTCGCTCACCTGGACGAACGCGGTCTGGTTGTTGAGCGCCGCGACTTCCGGCTTGGACTCCACATGGACGGTGCCCTGCTCGGACAGCGCGCTTATCGCCGCCTGGACACCACCCGCGCTAATGGTGCCGGTAAAGGTGGCAGGGTTCACCGTGATCGAGCCGACCTGCGCCACGGATCCGGTCTGAGTCGCCAGTCCCGTGGCGCTCAGGGCGGTGTTCGCTATCCTGCCCAGGGAAGCCTGGGCGAGGCTCCAGTCGATGCCCGCCTTCGCCTGGTCGTTGAGGTCGACCTCCACAATCTTGACGGAGATCCGGGCCTGCCTTCCCACCCTTTGGATGACCCTGCGAAGGTAACCCTCCACGATGGCGTGCGTCCTCAGGGATCCGCGAAGCTGCACGAGGCCCGCGAATCGGTTGACGAGGAGGGTTTCGCCCTCGCCGGCCATGCCCTTCAGGTCGGACTCAAGCCTCCCCCAGAAATCGGCGTCGTTCTGCTGTGAAACGCTCAGTGTCGAACTCCCGCCGCTTGAATTGGCGGCGCCCTGTCCCGCAAGGGTCCCCTGCGTCGCGGGGCTTGCGGCCCCGCCCGCCGCCCCACCCAACGGGGAATACCCCCCGCCCGCGCTCTCGCTTAGGCTTATGCTTGCCGAGCTCGATCCGGTCTGGGTCATCTGCAGGTAGTCGACCGGGTAGATACGGGTGATAAACCGGCGGACGTGCAGGTAACCGCGGTCCGAGGCCTCGCAGCACCAACCCTTGGGCTGGCAGATGGCCTCGAGCACCGTGGAGACGGTCGCGTTGTGCACCTCAAAAGTCACGGTCCCCTGGACGTCGGCATCGACGACCACGGGGAAGTGGTAGGCAGCACCGATCCCCTCGAGGACGATGCGGGCCTCCTGGCCTTGTACGCCGAAGTCCTCCACGCGCGCGGCCAGTATCTGCTCGATGGCCCCGCGGCTCTGGGCGAGGGCCCTCCCTGCGCCAAAAAGAGCTAGGACCGAGAGTGTGATTGCGGGCACGATGGACGCGGAGGGCATCGGAGCGCGAGCGTCGTTAACACGGTAATTATGACAAGTCTAATCTTGAATAATTTTGCATTTTTCCCCGGCCGACAGTCTGTGGGCGGTCCCTTCCGGAGCCGGAGGGCCACCAAGACGACAATCGATGAGCTTGCCACGGATGAGCCATGCCGTCTTCTTTCCCTGCACCCGTGGACACCTCTAGCCATCGCGGCATGCCGAGCCCCCTTCCCTTGTTCGCGACAGCTCACATTTGCCCCGCAAGCTGGCCGCAAATCTGCTTTTGAGGCCCTGCCTAAGGCCCCCTCCAAGCCCATGTCCCAACCAAACCCCGCCGGCGTCAGACCGGCCGCCAAGGCGGCCCTTTGCCTGGGGGCGCTTGGGGTTGTGTTCGGAGACATCGGAACGAGCCCCCTTTACACGATGCACGAATGCATCGCCCACCTTCCAGCCGGCTCCGGCACGGATGGTATGCTTGGCATCCTTTCGCTCATATTCTGGTCCCTGGTCCTCGTTGTGAGCGTCAAGTACCTCGGCTTCATAACGAAGGCCGACAATCACGGCGAGGGGGGCATCTTCGCCCTCCTGGCGCTCATCCATGCGCACCGGGAGGCCGCCCCGAACAAGCCTCCGGCACGCCGGGGCCTGGGCGCCGCCGTCGTGATCATCCTGATCGGTGCGGCGCTCCTTTTCGGGGACGGGATCATCACGCCCGCGATATCGGTTCTCGGCGCGGCCGAGGGACTAAACTCCATAGGCGCGGGCTTTGCCCCGTACGTCCCCTTGATCGCGTGCCTGGTCCTCGCCGCGCTCTTCTGGTTCCAGAAGAACGGCACGATGCGGATCGGCGCCGTGTTCGGCCCCATCATGCTCGTGTGGTTCGCCTCGCTCGGCATCCTCGGCGCCTGGTATGTCGTCAAGGCGCCCGGGGTCCTTCGCGCGATCAACCCCGTCTACGGCCTCGTCTTGCTGCGCAATCCGCCCGCCGAGGTCGCCTCGCTCCTCGGGTCGATCGTCCTGGCGATCACCGGCGCCGAAGCCCTCTATGCCGACATGGGCCACTTCGGAAGGCGAGCGATCGCCATCGCTTGGTACGGCGTGGCGTTCCCGGGTCTCGTGTTGAATTATTTCGGCCAGGTCGCCTACCTCACCCTGAACAAGAGTTCTTTGGGAAACCCCTTCTTCGCGATGGCCCCGGAGGGGATCGCCCGCGCGGTCCTTACCGCGCTCTCGATCATTGCCGCCATCATCGCGAGCCAGGCGCTCATCTCCGGGGCCTACTCCCTTTCCCGCCAGGCCATCCAGCTCGGGTATTTCCCGCGCCTTAAGATCAACCACACGAGCGCCGGGCACTCCGGGCAGATCTTCGTCCCGTTCGTCAACACGCTCCTGGCTATCGGATGCATCCTGACCGTCCTCCTGTTCGGCTCGACCGGCAGGCTTGCGTCGGCCTACGGCATCGCCGTGACCGGCACCATGGCTATCACGAGCGGCGCCTACTTCCTTGTGGCGAGGCGCAACTGGAACTGGCCCTTCTGGAAAGCGGGCTCAATCTGCGGGTTGTTCCTCGTGGTCGACCTCGGTTTCTTCGGCTCCAATGCCCGCAAGCTCGCCGACGGCGGCTGGTTCCCCCTGATCATCGCGGGCGCGGTGCTTGCCGTCATGCACACGTGGAAGACGGGGCGCAACGTCGTCTTCGAGCGGGTCTATGGAGGGAACGTCACCGAGGAGGAGCTCACGACGATCGCGAGGAGCCAGTACGTCTTCCGGGTGCCCGGGGCTGCGGTGTTCATGGTGGGATCACCGAGGGGCACGCCGCTCGCCCTGCTCCACCACGTGAAGGCAAACCGGTGCCTCCACAAGACGGTCGTGCTCCTGAGCATCATAACCGAGGATCAGCCGACCGTGCCAAAGATAAGCCGCCTGATACTCCGGGAGATCGGCGAGGGCGTCTGGCGCGCCACGGGCCACTATGGGTACATGGAGTCGCCGGACGTGAGCGACCTTGTCGCCCTCATCAAGGATTCGGGACTCAACATCAAGCCCCAGTCGGCTACGTATTTCTTCAGCCGCGAAATGGTGATGACCGGCGGCAACACGGGGATGTGGGAATGGGAGAAGGGCTTCTACAGCTTCCTGATCAGGAACGCTCGACCCGCGAAAGACTACTACAACATCCCGCCCTCGCAGATCATCGAGATCGGCCTTCCCGTCCAGCTCTGAGGGCCTCCGGATGGACTTCCGCGCCCGGGCGGGACGGCTTGACTCGCGCCTCGCGTTCAAAAAGCGTCCCAGCATGTACCGGCGCAAACGCGACGCGCGCCTCGCAGTCGCAACGGCCCTCCTCCTTGCCGCTCCGCACCTGCGCGGTCAGCCCGCCGAGCCGGCGTTGGACCCGGTCGCAGTCCTCGCCGTCATGGAACGCACGGCGGACTGGCAGCTCGCGAACCCGAGCGCCCACAGCCCGACCGACTGGACGCAGGGCGCCGGGGATGCGGGCATCATGGCCCTCGCCGGCATCTCTTCGAGCCCCCGCTTCCGCGACGCCATGGTGGCGATGGGAGAGAAGAATGAGTGGCTTCTTGGACCCAGGATCGAGCACGCCGACGACCACTGCGTCGGCCAGACCTACGCGGAGCTGTTCCTCTCCCGCCGCGAGCCGAGGATGATCGCCGCGATGCGTGACCGATTTGACGGCATCCTGGCGAACCCCTCGCGCGTCGAGAGTCTGGATTTCACGCAGGCCGGAGGACTGGCCACGCAGCGGTGGTCCTGGTGCGACGCGCTCTTCATGGGTCCTCCCGCATGGGTGCGCCTGTATGCGGCGACCGGCGATCCTCGGTACCTCGACTACGCCACGAAGAACTGGTGGGTCACGACGGACTACCTCTACGACAAGCAGGACCACCTCTTCTTCAGGGACAGCACTTACTTCAAACGCCGCGAGGCGAACGGGAGGAAGATCTTCTGGAGCCGGGGAAACGGCTGGGTCATGGCCGGGCTCGTCCGGGTCATTCAGTTCCTTCCCGCCGGCCACCCGGACAGGGGTCGGTTTGAGCAGCTCTTCACCGACATGTCAGCCAGCGTCCTCGCCTGCCAGCAGCCCGACGGGATGTGGCGGGCTAGCCTGCTCGACCCGGAGGAGTACCCGATGCGCGAGACGAGCGGGTCGGGCTTCTTCACGTATGCGCTCGCCTGGGGAGTTAACCAGGGTCTCCTCCCGCGGCCGCAGTTCGAGCCCGCGGTCCGAAAGGCATGGCTCGCCCTCGCCGGCTGCGTCGGGGCCGATGGCCGGCTCACCCGAGTGCAGCCCATAGGCGCAGACCCGAAGAAGTTCTCGGAGGAGTCCACGGAGGTGTACGGCGTGGGCGCATTCCTCCTGGCGGGGAGCGAAGTGTACAAAATGGCGCTCCTTGGCGGCCGCGAGACGGGCGCGGCACCAGGGCCCGCGGTCCTTGCCGCCATCAGGGTCACCAATCCCTCGGGCTCGTACCGCTCGGAGGAGACCGTGGAGGTCGACCCCAGGAATCTCGGCGCCGCATCGCGGTATGCGATCATGGACGGCGCCTCCTCGCGCCTGCTCGATTCCCAGGCCTACGCCTCGGACCTGGGCCCGAGGCCCGACCGGCTGCTCTTCCAGGTGGACATCGGCCCCGGGGAGACCCGTACCTACCTCCTCCTTGACGCGGCCTGCCTGCCTGCCGCCCCGGCACCTCTCGTGAAGACGTACGCCCGCCAGGTCACCGAGCGGTTCAATGACATCGCCTGGGAGAGCGACCGGATCGCCCACCGGGCCTACAGCCAGGACCTGATAAAGGGCGAGGGCACGATCAGCAGCGGAATCGACGTATGGACCAAGAGGACCCGCGCCCTTGTCGTCGACGAATGGTACGCGAGGAAGAACTACCACGAGGACGTGGGAGACGGCCTCGACGATTACGAGGTCGGTCGCAGCCGCGGTTGCGGCGGGCTCGGCGTCTGGAGCGGCGGCAAGCTCTACAATTCCCTGAATTTCCGCCGGGCCCGCATCATCACGACGGGTCCCGTGCGCTCGGAGTTCGAGCTCAGCTACGACGCCTGGGACGCCGGCGGCCGGGAGGTCTCCGAGACGAAGCGGATCAGCATCGACGCGGGATCGAACATGAGCCGCGTGGAGGCGCTCTTCGCAAGCAAGGACCCGTCTGCGATCGACATCGCGGTGGGAATCACGCGGCGGGCCGACCCGGGCGCCTCGGCGGCCCGCAACGCCGCGGAGGGGTGGATGACCTACTGGCAGGCCGCAGACCGGGACCGGGGCAGCATCGCCTGCGCCGTCGTGCTCGGGGCCGGCGCCATACGGGATTTCGCGGACGAGAGCGCGAGCGTGCCTCAGCTGCCGGCGGAGAAGCAGCGGGTTGCCCGGGCCGAGGGCCTCCCCCCGGTCGGGAACACGCTCGCGCTCACCCGGGCCCGCGTGGGAGTACCCCTCGTGTATTATCTCGGGGCCGGGTGGTCCAGGAGCGGGGATTTCCCGAGCGAGACGGCGTGGAAGAAATTCGTGGCGGGATTTGCGGAGCGCGTGAAGGTGCCCCTGACGGTCTCGGTCGAGCCGAGCCATCCCTAGGCTCCCCTGGCGGGAAGCCGGGGCCTTCCGCCAAGCTAGGGCTTCTCATAGGGATACGGCCGCTTCAGCACCCCGATCATCTGGTCGGTCTGGTCGCATATCGCCAGCTGGGCGTCGAGCGCCGCGAGGTAGTCCTTTGACTTTTGGACGGCGTCAGGATTCGACGGGTCGACAAACGCGTTCATCTGGCTCTTGAGGTGATTGAGCGTGCGGCGCTGACTGTCGTTGCTCGCCTTGGCCTTGGCCGCATCGAAGTCATGGCGTATCGCGAACGTGTGGGCGAAGCGCTGGATCGGGAAGAGCCCGGCCGCCTTCCCGTCGCGGGTCACTAGGCGCAAAAACATCTCCACGGCCCCGGGGTCCCCTTCCTGCGCGATGAAGTCGCACACGACGGCGTCTATCTCGACATAGGGGGTGCCCCGCCGGTCCGCCTCCCGCTTAAAGGCCGCCGCGCGCCTATCGCCCTCTGCCGAGCGCCAATCGTCGGCGCGACCCGCTGGGCTCGGCTCGTGGTCAATCAGCCCGCGCGTGACGTAACCCCGGCATAGGACTCCCCGCTGCAGCAGATTCGTGACCGCGGTCCAAGCGCGGTTGACCAGGTTGATGGCGCCCCCGGGCGACAGTTCGCATGAGTGGATGGCGTGGCCGCAGGCCCGGGTGACCTGGTAGTCCATGTCGGTCTGGATCGTGCGGCTCTGCGGGCAGATCCTGGGTCCGCCCGGTTCTCCCGAATGCCCGCTATCCGGGCCTCCCAGGAGCGCCTCGAGTCCCGCGATCTCCTCGGGGGAATATCCCCGCCCAGCCTTGGATTCGGCGACCAGGTAGCTAAACCCGATGATATCGACGTAGGCGATGAACTTATCCTTGGGTTCCATGGGTTATGGCTCGACCGCCGTCTGACGCCGGGCAACACCGGGATTCGAGGCGGACGGAGGAGGGCACGAATGCCAGACTATGAAGCCGACGATCGCCCACAAGGAATCGGTTTTTCTGTCCGCAGAACCTTGCCAGCACCTGGAAACGCGGTATATCAATGACATAACTACCATATATACAGACGGTTGCCTTCTTAACTTACCGCCCATATCGGTCCTCCGATAATAGTGGTGCTCGGGACAGGACTCGAACCTGCACGCCTTACGGCACACGCCCCTCAAACGTGTGTGTCTACCAATTCCACCACCCGAGCATCTGAAACGGGGAGGGGATAATCAGTGGCAACCCCGCGGAGTTGTCCAGCACTGAAATTGGGTTTTGACCCGCCGGCCCACGTAGTGGACCTTCCGGGCGCTCGGCTCCCCATGAAACTCGACGCAATAAAGGCGGCGCTCCTGGCCTCATATGAAACCGACGGGGGAATCAACCACCTCGACGGCGTCAACCTGCCGTCCCAAGGGTCGGTGAACGAGGTCTCCCGCGACTGCATGCACCTCCTGTTCCCGGGGTACTTCGAGGAAAGCAACCTTTCAAAGAAGGAGGTGCCCGCGCTCGTCGACACCCTGCTCTCGAGGATTGGCTCCCGGCTCAGGGTGGAGATCGAGAAGTGCCTGCGCTTCTCGCGACATGCCGACCCCGCCGAGCATGCCCGAACGCTCGCCATGGAGGCCCTGGGGACGCTTCCCGAGCTTAGAAAGGCGATACGCACCGACGTCGAGGCGGCCTACCAGGGCGACCCGGCAGCACTCAGCTTCGAGGAGATCATCCTCGCCTACCCCTGCGTGCTGGCGATCTCGCTCCAGCGCTTCGCGCACGTCCTGTACAACCTGGGGATCCCTCTCCTGCCCAGGATGGTCACCGAGTTCGCGCACGAGCGCACCGGCATCGACATCCACCCCGGCGCTAGGATCGGCCTCTACTTCTTCATCGACCACGGCACGGGCGTCGTGATCGGCGAGACGGCGACGATCGGGGCCCATGTGAAGCTCTACCAGGGCGTCACCCTCGGCGCGAAGTCGTTCGAGGTCGACGCCAAGGGCAACCCCGTCAAGGGCGTCAAGCGCCATCCCGACATAGGCGACAACGTGACGATCTACGCGCACGCGACGATCCTCGGGGGCGACACCTTTATCGGCGCCAACTCGGTCGTGGGCGGCAACGTGTGGCTGCTCGAGTCGGTCCCCGCGAACAGCATCGCCTATTTCAAGGCGGACGACCTCGTCATCAGGCCCAGGCAGAAGAAGGAGACCCTGGTCGGCTACGTCGAGGACTGGGTAATCTAAAAGGGGCTACCTGCGCTGGCGGTCCGAGAGGCCCCTGGCGAGCGTCGCCCCAAAGAAGGGGCCCCGGTAGATCATTCCCGTGTAGACCTGGACGAGGGTCGCCCCCGCATCGAGCTTCTCGGCTGCGCTGGTCACGTCGGTGATCCCGCCCACGCCGATGATCGGCAGGCGCCCGCCGGTGGACCGCGATAGGTAGCCCACGATCTCCGTGGATCGCCTGCGAAGCGGCGCCCCGCTTAGCCCGCCCGTCTCCGAGACTCGGGAGAAGGCGCCGGGCCTTGCGAGGGTGGTGTTGGTGGCGATGACCCCGTCGAGGCGGTAGTCGGAGATGACCGCGAGGACCTCGTCGATCTGCGAGAATCCAAGGTCGGGCGAAATCTTCAGGAGGATGGGGACCCGGGCCTTACCCGCCGTCAGGGTCCGGTCAAGGTTCGCATGGGTGATCGCCGAGAGGAGCTCCCGAAGGCGCGACGCGTCCTGGAGCTGGCGCAGTCCGGGCGTGTTGGGGCTCGAGACGTTCAGGACGACGTAGTCGGCGTGGTCGGCGAGGCGCCCGAAGCTCGCGAGGTAGTCCTCCGAGGCCTTCTCGATGTCGGCCACCTTGGATTTTCCCAGGTTGATCCCGAGCGGAATGCGCCGATGGCCCGGCCGCGGGTGGCCCGTAAGCCTCGCCGCCACGGCCTCGGACCCCTGGTTGTTGAACCCCATCCGGTTGATCACGGCCTCCTGCGCCGGGTAGCGGAAAACGCGCGGCCGGGGATTGCCCGGCTGCGCCAGGGCCGTGACCGTGCCGATCTCGACGTGCCCAAACCCGAGCGCGGAGGCGGCGGGCCAGGCGCATGCATTCTTGTCGAAGCCGGCCGCAAGGCCGACCGCATTGGGAAAGCGAAGACCGAACGCCTCCACCGGGCGAAAGCTCCGCGGGGAGAGGCGACCCAGGGCCTCGAGCATCCTGCAGGCGGGGGCAATCCGGCCAAGAAACACCATGGAATGCACGGCAACCTCGTGCGCGCGCTCCGACTCCAGGCGAAACAAAAAGGGCCGAATGATTTTCTCGTAGATCGCTCCCATGTGACGCCAGCGTGAAATCCAACCGTCAAAACGCAAGTACTGCAGCGGAAACCCACGGTGGGCCAATGCCTTCCGAGGCGGCCCGGGCATCGCAAATACAAATTGTTTTTGTGCTTGTTATTAACCCCCACCCTCGCACGCTGCGCTAAAATTTCCTGTAATTAACTGAATCCATGGCCAAGCCCACTTCCACGCTCGACTGGTGCATCGTTAGACTCGGCGAAGACCACAATTGGTGGGTGAGTGAAACCAGCGATCCCGTGCGCTGGGACGTCGACGGCCTGAGCATCGTGGACCCCCGCCAGGTGGCCCACTTGGTGGAGCTTGTGGACGCCCTTCGCGACTACGGATTCCAGCAGGACCTGTTCGAGGCCGCGTTCATCCCCTTCCGGATCGAGAAGGACCTCGGGGCGGGCAAGGTCCGCCTGAAGCGCGTCAAGGAGTCCATCTTCGAGTCGGACGAGAAGCTGTTCGCCCTCCCCGACATTCTCGACGAGGAGAACGGGCCCTACGCGGACCTGCTCGACCACCTCACCCGCTGCCGGGTGAAACTGCTCAACGACCTCTTCAATTTCGAGAGCAAGCTCACCGTCGACGAGGTCGAGGACGAGATCCGCGAGGAGCAGAACACCCACTTCATCGAGGGAAAGGCCGTGCACACCTTCTCCGAATTGTGCGCGATCCTCGACTACATGCCCGACGGGATCGACTCGGACGAAGAGCATCCGACCAAGGCCGCGGAGGAGGAGGACGACGACCTGCCGACCTTGGACGCCGAGGAGGAGGAGAAGCTAAAGAACGACGAGTCGCTCAAGTGGGACGAGGACGGCGACGACGAGAAGGACGAGGAAAAGGAGGGCGGCGAGAAGAAGGACGAGGACGCGGAGGATGCGCCGGAGGACGAGGTTGCCGAGAAGCCCAGGCGCAAGTCGCGCGGCAAGCGCTGAGTCGGCCCGTCACCGGACATGCACCTGCCCCGCGCAGCGACGATCGCCCTCATGGGGATCCTTGCTGGCTGCTCTACGGCGGAACCCACGGGCCGCAACCCCGTCATCCCCTCGGCGGCGACGGCCTCCCAGCTTCGAACAGGCGACAGCCTGACGATCGCCATCATCGGCGTCCCCGATCCCTCGACCAACAACGTCCAGATCGACGACCAGGGGATCATCAGCCTGCCCTACATCGGGACCATCAAGGCGTCGGGTGAGACCGCCGGAGGCCTCACCCAGCGCATCCGCGAGGCGTACGTGACGAAGAAGATCTACACGTCCGTCGACATCTCGGTTAGCGTGACGGAGCGCTACGTCTACGTCGGCGGCGAGGTCGAGAAGCCCGGACGGATCATCTGGACCCCCGACCTCACCGCGGCGAAGGCCGTGCAGGCGGCCGGTGGCTTCACGCTCTACGCCAAGGAGGAGAAGGTGAGCATCGTGCGCAACCAGGTGCTCTACGACGTCGACATCAAGCTGGCGCAGAAGAGCCCCTCGCAGGACCCGAAGCTTGAGCCGGGCGACTCGATCCAGGTGTCCCGGTCGGCGTTCTAGGGCGCCTAGCGGCCCAGTTCGGCCGCCATCTCCCGCGCGAAATACGTGAGGATCATGTCGGCGCCCGCCCGCTTGATCGCCAGGAGCGACTCCCGCCGGCACATCTCCAGGTCAAGCCACCCGAGCCTCGCCGCGGCATGGATCTGCGAGTACTCGCCAGAGACCTGGTAGGCCGCGATCGGCTTCCTCGTCGCCTGGCGAATCTGGCGGATGATGTCGAGGTAGAGCCCGGCGGGCTTCACCATGACGATGTCGGCGCCCTCCGCCTCGTCGAGCCTGAGCTCGATCAGGGACTCTCGGCGGTTCGCGGGGTTGAGCTGGTAGGTCCTCTTGTCGAGACTGGGGGTGCCGGCCGCCTTGGCGGTCCCCACGGCGTCGCGGAAGGGTCCGTAGTAGGCGGACGCATACTTCGCCGTGTAGGCCATGATCGAGGTGTTCTCGTAGCCGGCCGCGTCGAGCGCCCTGCGGATCGCCCCCACCCTGCCGTCCATCATGTCGCTCGGGGCGACGAAATCGACCCCCGCGGACGCGTGCAGGACGGCCATCTGGACCAGGATGCCGACGGTGCGGTCGTTGTCCACGTCGCGCCCGTCGGCGGTCAGCACCCCGTCGTGCCCATGGGTCGTGTAGGGATCCAGGGCGATGTCCGTCATGACGACCATCCCCGGGAGGGCTTCCTTGACGGCCCTGACGGCGCGCAGGATGAGCGCGTCCTCGCGCAGGGCGGCCGAGCCCTCCCCGTCCTTGAACCGGGCGCCAAGCTTGGGGAAGAGCGCGACCGACACGACGCCGAGCTTCCAGAGGGCCCTGCATTCCCTGACAAGGTCCCTGATGTTCAGGCGAAAGACTCCCGGCATGGACGCGATCGGCTCGGGCCTGCCCTTGCCGTCGAAGACGAAGAGGGGGGCGATGAAGTTGCTCGGCAGGAGCACCGTGTCCTCCACCAGGGAGCGGATGGCCGGGGTCCTGCGCAGGCGCCTCGGGCGCTGAGAGAGATTGAGCTTGAATGAGTTCGGCATGTCTTCGTTGGCTCGTGCATTGAAGCAGGCCCGCCGACCGGTCGCCACAAGATTTTGCACCGACCCGGCGCGCGGGCCCCGCTCACCCAAATCAACATTTCACTCTGGCCAAAAGCGCTTTAAGAACCCTACTCCAGCCTTTCCACCGCCCTCATGCCCATAAAGCTTTTCGAATCCCTCTCCCGGGAAATGCGCGACCTGCGTCCCGGCGACGCCGACGGGGTGTTCCGCTTCTACAACTGCGGCCCGACGGTCTATGCGCCGGCTCACATCGGCAACTTCAGGACGTTCGTCGTGAACGACGTCCTGAGGCGCGTCCTCGAGCTTGAGTACCCGGGGAAGGTCAGGCACGTGCGCAACCTCACGGATGTCGACGACCGGACGATCGGTCAGGCCCGAGCCGAAAAGCGCCCCCTCTCCGAGATCACCCGGAAATGGACCGAGCTCTTCCACGCGGACTGCGCGTCGCTCAACTGCCTGCCCCCGCACGTCGAGCCGACCGCCACCGGCACCATCCCGGAGCAGGTCGACATGATCGACGTCCTCATGAGGAAGGGGAACGCCTACCGCTCCGCCGACGGAAGCGTGTACTTCAAGATAAGCTCCTTCCCCGACTACGGCGCCCTCTCGCGGATCAAGGAGCGGGAACTCAAGGTGACCAACAGCGTCTTCGACGCGGACCACAAGGACGACCTGGGGGACTTCGCCCTCTGGAAGGCCTACAAGCCCGAGGAGGACGGCGACGTCCGCTGGCCCGGCCCCCTAGGCGCCTCCGCGGGCCGCCCCGGCTGGCACATCGAGTGCAGCGCCATGATCAAGAAGCACCTGGGCCTGACCGTCGACCTGCACACCGGGGGCGTCGACCTGCTCTTCCCCCACCACGAGAACGAGATCGCCCAGAGCCAGTGCTGCAACGGGACGACGTTCGCGCGCCACTGGTACCACTCCGAGCACCTGCTGGTCGACGGGACGACCATGAGCAAGAGCAAGGGCAACTACTACACGCTCGGGGACCTGGTGGCGAAGGGTTACTCCCCCATGGCGGTGCGCTACGCCCTCCTCTCGGGACATCCGCGCAAGCAGCTCAACTTCATGCTGGACTCCCTGCACGCGGCGGAGAGCGCCCTTAAGGCCCTGGCCCGGTTCTCGCAGGCCCTGAAGGCCGCCGCCGCCGGACCCCTGCCTGCCCCCTCGCCGGCCTTCGAGGGGGTCCGCAGGGCCCTTTCGGACGACCTCAACACCCCCGCCGCCCTCGGCTCCCTGTTCACCACCGTCAACGGATTCGACCTGCGGGGCGCCTCGCCCGCCGACAGGGCCTCCTTTGAGCAGGCGCTCTACGCCCTGGGATTCGACCTGTCCGCGGTCGGCGAGGGGGCCCCGGCCGCGCCGGCCGAGGTCGACCTCCTCGCAAAAAGGCGCTGGGAGGCGAAGAAGGCGAAGGACTTCGCCGCGGCCGACCGGATCAGGGGCGAACTCACCGCGGCGGGCTGGTCCATGCTCGACGGCAAGGACGGCTACAGGCTCGAGCCCCTGAAGAAAGCCTGACTTGGCTTTCCGCCCCCATCCTTCATCTTTGTCCCCTCCGTGATGACCCCCCTTGAAGAACTCCGCCACTCGGCGTCCCACATCCTCGCGACCGCGCTCCTGCGCCTCTTTCCCGATGCCAAGCTCGACATCGGCCCGCCCACGGACACCGGGTTCTACTACGACGTCGACCTCGACCACAAGCTGACGGCGGAGGACCTCGTAAGGATCGAGGCCGAGATGAAGAAGGTGGCCGAGGAGAACCAGCCGTTCCTGAGGAAGGAAGTGTCGCGCGAGGAGGCCGCCGAGATCATCCGGTCCCGGGGCCAGGAGCGCTACAAGCTGGGCCGCCTCGCGGACATCCCGGAGGGCGAGAAGATCTCGTTCTACCAGAACGGCGAGTTCATGGACCTGTGCGCGG
>CAYPXZ010000051.1:0-22272 GCA_964414785.1 uncultured Opitutaceae bacterium | reverse complement strand
AGCTCCTGGAGGGCGTCCCAGGTCTGCTCCTTGAACACCCGGTACCTGCGCTGCGCCAGGGCCTTGTCAAAGTCGGTGGCGCGTTCCTCGAGGAGGACGCCGATTCCCGTGCGCCGGACTTCCTTGTTGTGGGCGCGCACCTCGACGCCGCGCCTTAGCTGGCGCGCGACGCTCGTGGACTCGTCCACAAAGAGGACCATGATATGGATCGTGGGCTGCCGGAAATGGATGCTAAGGGGCGTGTTGTAGAACTCCCGGCGCAGCGCATGCATCTTGTCCACGAGGAGCTTAAGGCATTCGACCTGGACCTTGGTGCGCGGGAACCCGTCGAGGATGACACCGTCGCGGTACTCGGGCTTGAGGAGCCGGTGGAAGAGGATGTCGATCACCTCGCGGTCGCCGACCATGACGCCGGCATCCTTCAGCTGGCGGGCCTCTGGGGTGTCCAATAGGGAGCTGACGACGATGGGGCCGCAGGTCAGGCCCCTCGACTTGCCGATGAACCGGGTGTTCGTTCCCTTGCCGGCGCCGGGGGCGCCGCCGAGCAGGATGATCTCCTTCGGGAACCGGAGGTGCTCCCGGCCGACCTCGGTCTCAAGGCGTTGCCAAACAGCGGAAAAGATTATCTGGGCGTCCTTGATCTCAAGGTCCGTGACACGAGGCGGGGTGGGCGCCGCGGGGGCGGCATCGGGCGCGGGCTTGGCGGGTTCTAAGGACATTGTGGGGTCGCCGCACGCTCAGAGCGGGCATCCCGGCTGGCAAGCTTTCTATGGGAACCCTCTTCGAGGAAAGCGGTCGAATCAGCGTGCCATCTCGGTGGGTGAAAGCCCGCGAGAGCACTTAGTTGAAGCTGGACCTGGCGGGGTCGCGCGAGCGACCCCGCCTTGGCTTTTCTGGGGGCCTTGGGCCGGGCAGGGCAGGCAAGAGCCCCGTCGCCGCGCCGGGCACACGTCCCCGCGCGACAATCGGCCTTTAATGCGCGGCAAACGGGTTTTGCGCCGCGATTTTTGACCCAGAAAGACGTCGATTCGCGGCGTTTCGACGACGTTTCGTCGCAGAAGCATATGCGAAGGTTACGACCGGGCGCATTTGATTACAGCCAAGCAAACACAGCTCCAGCACTGGAGCGGCTTCAAGCAACCCATCCTGACCAAGACCATGCAAACCTTGATGAAGATTAAGTCAGTGTCAGCGGCCCTCATAAGCCTAGGCGCGGCGTATTCCCTGTCAGCGCAATCGGCGGCCAGCCCGGCCTCCGGCGCCGCCGCCAATTCCGACGACAATAACGCCCAGGTGATGGAGAAATTCGTTGTCACGGGCTCGAACATCCAGAACGCCGGCGAGGCCCTCTCGATCCCAGTCGCCATCCTTTCACCCGGGGACATCCAGAACAGCGGCGTCGAGACCAATGTCCTCGACGTCCTGCGAAAGATTTCACCGTCAGTTAGCGGGCTGGGTGGAGAAAACGCCACGACATCGACGGGCTCCACGAACGGGGGTTCGCAGATCCTCCTTCACAACCTGCCGACCCTTGTGCTCATCAACGGGCGCCGGATGGCCTACAACCCTGTCGACGGGGCGGACGGAAATGAGTTTGTGGACCTCAACACAATTCCCCTGGCGGCCATAGCCAGGATCGAGGTCCTTAGCGACGGCTCGTCGGCAATCTACGGCGCAGATGCCGTGGGCGGCGTGGTCAACATCATCCTCAAGAAGGATTTTAACGGCTGGGAGGCGAATGCCCACTACGGATTCAGCGACCTTCCGGGGCATTACACCGAGCGCACGGGTTCCATTGTGGGTGGCGTGAGCAATGGTACCACGTCCCTGACGGCCTCGGTCGAGTACACCCAGAACGATCCGATATTCCAAAACCAGCGTCCCGAGACGAATCCCTTCTATGCTACGACGTACGTCCCAGGGATCCTGGAGATCTACGGCCTGACCTCGTCTTACGACGAGGCGTTCCAGCTCGCCCCGGGAGTCAAGGCGCCCCCCGGGGGCGGCACCTACACGATCCAGCAGCTTGTCTCCATGGGCGTCTACAACGACCTGGGCAGCTTCAACGACCAGTCCGTGATCACCAAGGTCCAGCAGATCCTCAACCTGGCCGCCAAGCAGAACCTGATCCAGTCGTCGAAGCGCCAGAGCGCTACGGTGAACGCCACCCACAAGATCTTCGGGGACAACCTCGAGGCCTTCGGCTACCTGCTGTACTCCCACGTGAATACGCAGTCGGGGCTCAACGCGCAGCCGCTCTTCCCGATCATTTCGACGCAGAACACGGACCTTGGCAACTTCGGGACCTACCCGCCGCCCGCCAGCACGGAGCTGGTCCCCGTGAACGCCCCCACCAACCCGCTCTCTCAGGCAAGCCTGGATCAGGGGTTCACGGACGGAAGTGGCGGCTACTCGGCGCTGGTGCACAACCGCTTCGTCCAGAACCCCCGCCTCTTCCAGAACGACGACGAGTCCTTCACCGGCGTCGCGGGCCTCAGGGGGACCATCAATTCCGACTGGTCGTGGGAGGCTGCCGCCAACTTCAACCGCTACACCGACAACTACACGAACCCGGGGGTCCTGGACACGACGAACCTCATCGCCGCGTTTGCCAGCGGCCAAATCAACCCCTTTGCCCTCACCCAGGCGCCCGGCGCCCTCAACGGGGTCGTCGGGTCGGCTTTCGTCAACTATGTGAGCACCAACAACACCTTCGACGCCCTCGTCCGAGGGGCGTTCCCGGCTCTGCCCGCGGGCAAGGTCAGGTTTGCCGCGGGCGTGGAATTCAGCCGGCAGAATCTCACGGCGGTGCCCGACAACAACACGGCGAACAACCTGTGGGTTGATTCCCCGACGATCCTGCCGTTCGACGCGAACCGGACGATCACCTCGTATTATGCGGAGGTTGAGATCCCGCTCGTGGACAAGGGACACCCGCTCCCGGGCGTCTACGCCGCGGACCTTGGAGCCGCCGAACGGTTCGACTCGTATTCCGGAAAGGTGGGCTCCTCCCGGGTCCCGAAGGTGGACATCAAGTACCAGCCCTTCAACGACGACCTGACCCTGAGGGCTAGCGCGGGGAAGTCATTCATCGCCCCGCCGCTCTACCAGCTTTACGGCCCCACGACGCAGGGCTCCTCGAGCGAGCTCACCTACACGGGCGCAAACGGGACCAAGTACAGCAACGTCCAAATGCAGTCAGTGGGCGGTTCGAACCCGGACCTGAGGCCCTCGACGGCGACCACCTGGGAGGCGGGCTTCACCTACACGCCCCGGCAGGTCGCGAATCTTAGCGTGTCCGTGGACTACTTCGACACGACCCAGCACCAGATCGTCGGCACGGTTGACGAGACGACGATCGTCCAGAGCGTCGAGAACCTGGGCGCGGCCTCACCCTATGCCTCGCTGATCCGCTTTGGGAGCCCGACGGGGGCCGGTCCGAACGGCAACGCCGCAGGGCAGATCAGCTCGAAGCCGCTTGCGTCGACCTTCATATTGGACTCGGTGGTCAACCTGAGCTCTGCAGCGGTCAAAGGCTATGACGCCGCGGTCACGTACATCGTGCCGACAAGCCACCTGGGCCGCTTTGAGTTCGACGAGGCCCTCACCGTCTATGACAGCTACCTGATTCAGGTTCTTCCCTCGCAGAATTATTATCAGCACGCCGGGCATATCGACCAGGTGGCCGCGACGGCGCTGGACGAGGGCGGCACGACTCCGCGCTTCAGGAGCTACACATCCCTGAAATGGGGGTATGCCGGTTTCGATGTCCTCGCGGCATACACCTTCATCCCCTCCGTCACCGATATCGGCTCGGGCGGCGCGAATGAGGCCCCGCCGCTGCCGGTGGCATCCTATTCGCAGTGGGATTTTGCGGTCTCGTACCGGTTCTCTGCAGCCCACCTCGGCCGTTGGACGGACGGGCTTACTGTGCGCCTTGGCGTGAATAACGCCTTCAACCGGGTCCCACCGGTCGCCCCCTACCAGCTGGAGAACACGAAGTCCGACATCAGCCAGTACGATGGCGGCATCGGCCGCATGTTCTTCGCGGACGTTTCCTACAAGTTTTGACCGGCCACGCTAGGGTTAAGTGACGGGCCGTCAGGGCAGCCTCGCTGCCCCTGGCGGCCTGTTTCCTGCCCGGTGGGCCGGCCCGCAGCCCCGCCGAAGGAACCGGCGGCGGCTTTCTTTGTCATTGGCCCACAGCGGTTGCGGGACCAGACTCTCGCGCTGGAAACCATGCGCGTACTCATCGTCGACGACGAACCCTCAATCCGGAAGACGACGAGGATCGCCGTCGAGTCGGCGGGGCATACCGCGGTCGAGGCCCCGAACGCCGCCAAGGCGCTGAAGGCGGCCGAGGAGGAGGCGTTCGACGTGGCCTTCGTCGACCTGAAGCTTGGCGCCGATGATGGGCTCGAGGTCCTGAACCGCTTGGTGAAGCTAAGGCCCGCGCCCGCGGTCGTCCTCTTCACGGCCTACGCCAACATTGCCACGGCCGTCGAGGCGATGCGCCGCGGGGCCTTTGACTTCATCCCCAAGCCGTTCACCCCGGACCAGATCCGCGCCGTGCTCGCGAAGGTCTCGAAGGCGCATTTGCTGGAACGCCGGGTCCAGGCGCTGGAGAACGACCTCGAGTCGGGGGCGCCGCCCGTGGACCTTGAGTCGGCCGAGCCCTCCATGCTTCGCGCCATCCAGGTCGCCTTCAAGGCGGCGGACACCGATGCGAACATCCTCATCCTGGGGCTGAGCGGCACCGGCAAGAGCGTCCTGGCCCGCGAGATCCACAAGCGCAGCACCCGCCGCGAGTCGGCCTTCGTCACAGTCAACTGCCCGAGCCTCTCCCGGGAGCTCTTCGAGAGCGAGCTCTTCGGGCACGCGCGGGGCTCGTTCACGGGGGCCGTTGCGGAGACCTCAGGCAAGGTCGCGGCCGCCGACGGGGGAACGCTCTTTCTCGACGAGATCGGCGAGATGCCGCTCGAGATCCAGCCCAAGCTGCTCAGGCTCCTCCAGGAGCGCGAGTATGAGCGGGTCGGCGAGGCCCACCCCAGGAGAGCCGATGTCCGCGTCATCGCGGCGACCAACCGGGACCTCGCCGCGGAGGTAAAGAACGGGAAATTCCGCGAGGACCTCTTCTACCGGCTCAATGTCATCGCGGTGACGCTTCCCGGCCTGCGCGATCGGCCGGCCGACCTGAAGCACCTCGCGGACGGCGCGAGAAAGTACTTCGCCACCAGGGCAGGAAAAGGCGAGGTCCATTTCTCGCAGGCGGTCCTAAGCGCCTTCGGCGCCTATCCCTGGCCCGGCAACCTGCGCGAGCTGCGCAACGTGATTGAGAGGGCGGTCATCCTCGCCCCGGGAACCACGATTGAGCTTTCCGACCTTCCCGAGGAGTTCGGTGTGCACCGCCCGCAGGCGACCTCGGTGGGAGCCCATGTTACGCTGGACGCGCTGGAGGCCGAGCACATCAGGCGGATCCTGGCCACGTCCCGCAACCTCGAGGAGGCAGCACAGACGCTCGGGATCGATCCGGCAACCCTCTACCGGAAGCGAAGCAAGCTGGGGCTACTTTGAACGGCACACCGGGCATGCTCCGCACGCGCCTCTTCTTTGGGCTGCTGCCGCTGCTCCTGGTGATCGTCGGCACGGGGGCCTACGCCATCCGGGTGTGCCACCAGCTGGCGGGCCCGGTCGAGAACGAGCTGGTGGCGGCCTACCGAGCGGAGCTCGGGCTCAGGGACATGCGCGAGGCGGCGACGCTCATGTCGAACGCGCTCGCGTTCGCCGGGGCCCCGGACCCGATAGGCGCCCGCCGCAGGCTCGACGAAAGAAGGGCCGCCTTCACCCGGGAGCTTATGGGCCAGTCGGCGGCGTCGGCGGGCAAGCCCCGCGCGCGCCTTGTCGACGAGCTCGACTCCGCGTTCCAGGACTACTCCGCGCGCTGCGACCGGATGGTGGCGGGGGGAGGGGCCTCCTCGCTCGATGACTTCAGGTCGAGCCAGGACGCCCTTTACCGGGTCCTCGACGTCCTGGACCGTCTGATGGCCAGCGACTATGCGGCGTCGCGCGCGACCGAGGCCCAGGCCGAGCACCTCGCGAGCACGGCCGTCGGCATCCTCTCGGGAACGATCGCGGCCGGGGTCGTCCTCGGCGTGCTGCTCTCGTGGAGGCTCGCCTCGTCGCTGCTCATGCCGATCAAGGCACTCACGGCTTCGGCAACCGCGCTCGGGGAGGGGAACCTGGACACCCATGTCCCGGAATTCTCGAGGGACGAGCTCGGCAGCCTGGCGCGGTCATTCAACACCATGGCGGCCAAGCTGCGCTCCTACCGCGAGGCGACCGTCGCCCGGGTCCTAAGGACCCAGCGCACCATGGAGGCGACGCTCACCTCCGCGCCGGACCCGCTCTTCGTCGTCTCAAAGGCGGGCGTGATCGAGGTCCGCAACCCAGCGGCCGAGGAGCTTTCGACGATCCCGGAATTCTCCGGCGGGTTCCCGCCGGAGATTGCCGAGCGCCTCGCGCAGGTCCTGGCGGCCGAGGAGCACTACGTGCCTGCGGACTACGCGCGCGCCGTGACGTTCCGCGTGGGCCGCGAGGACCACCACTATCTCCCGCGGATCCTCGCGATCGGCGACAAGCTCACTCAGTTCAAGGGCGCCGCCGTCATCCTGCAGGACGTCACGAAGTTCCGCCTCCTCGACAACGCGAAGACGAACTTGGTCGGCACGGTCAGCCACGAGCTGAAGACCCCCCTCACAAGCCTGCGCATGGCGGTCTATCTCCTCCTCGAGAAGACCATGGGGCCGCTCATTCCGGCCCAGCGCGAGCTGCTTGAGTCCGCCCGCGACGACGCGGACCGCCTGCTTAGGATCCTTGACTCGCTCCTCGACCTGACCCGGCTCGAGGCCGGAGTGTCCGCCCTCGAGCGCCGCCCGGTCCCGGTGGAGGCGCTTCTGGGCGCCGTGACCGAGGAGGCCCGGACCTTCATCACCGCCGCGGGCCAGCAGCTCGTGGTCCGCATCGAGGCCGGCCTCGGAAACGTCAGCGTCGACCAGGGCCGCCTGCGCCACGTCTTCATCAACCTCCTCTCTAACGCCTCGAAATACTCGTCCGCCGGGGCGACGATCACGCTTTCGGCGGCCGCGGAGCCGCTTGGGTTCGTGCGCTTCTCGGTCCGTGACCAGGGGGTGGGGATTCCCGACGAGGCGCTGCCCCACGTCTTCGACCTCTTCTACCGGGTCCCGGGACAGGACAAGCCGGGCGCGGGCATAGGCCTTGCGATTGCCCGTGAGATCGTGGTCGCCCATGGGGGAAGCATCTCGTGCACAAGCACACCGGGGGACGGAACGGAGTTTCATTTCCAGATCCCGACGGGCTGAGGCGACCTGCCCGGCGGCCGCAGACCGGGCTTCAGGACTTTGCTTTTGCAGCGGCCTCGGCCTTGCGCTCGCGCAAAAGGGTCATGAACTGCTCGGCGCCGCGGCTCTGGTAGCGCTGCATGTGCCTGAGGACCACGATCGCGCGGACCGGCTTGTCGTCCTCGAGCGCGACATAGGCGAGCGACTCGTCGTCCTCTGCGTTTCGCGCGCCTGCGGGGAGGATCGAGATCCCCTCGCCGATGCCGACCAGGGCCTTCACCGTCGCCACCTGGGAGCAGCGGGATCCGATCTTTGGCTCAAAATGGTGGTCGCCGCAGAACCTGCGCACGTCGGCCGTCAGGGAACTGAGTGAACCCAGGACGATGAAGGTTTGGTCGGCCAGGTCGGCGGCGGTCACATGAGGCTTCAGGGCTAGGGGGTGGTTCTTGGCAACGGCAATGATAAGGGATTCTTGCCAAAGTGGTTCCACCAGGATGTTTGACTCCGCGATCGGCGGGGCGGCGAGCGCAAGGTCCAGTTCGCCGTCGAGCAGGTTGCGTATCAGGTTCGCCTTAAAATCCTCACGGATATTGACTTGAAGATTTGGGTAGCGCTTGCGGCACTCCTGGATCAGCTCCGGAAGAAGGTAAGGCGCCACCGTGGAGATGGCCCCGACGGTGATGCGGCGCTCAAAGGACGCACTTTCCCCGAGTTCCTTGGTGGCATCCTCGACTTCAAAAAGGATTCGACGCGCTCTATCGACGAGCGCGATTCCCGCCTCGGTGGGCACGGCCTTGCGTCCCAGGCGGTGGAAAAGCTTGTGCCCAAGCTCTCGCTCAAGCTTTATAATTTGTTGACTAAGAGATGGTTGAGATATGTGTGAACGGGCTGCTGCCTTGGTGAAGTTTCCGGTCTCCGATACCGCCATGAAGTATTTCAGTTGGCTCAGTTCCATAGGTAAAACCTATGACAATCATAGATAACTGCAACTACCATTATCGCCCCGATGGCCGTATTATAGTGCATCCAAGCTCACGGGAGCTCGGAGCAAACAAAGAAACATACATCATGAAAACACACATCATCAGAGCGGCAGCCCCGGCGATTCTCGCCATAGCCGCAATCTTGCTTTCATTCCGTTCGCTGAACGCCAGCGCCCTCATCGCAGGATACTTCTGCGTCGTGGGTGTTGGAGCCGTAATGGCTCTCGATTACCGAGTGGAAGCGAAACGCCTGATTGGCCGGTAATCGGCTACCAGGATTCCAAATTCGAGGGCCCGGAGAAATCCGGGCCCTTTTTTTGGGCCTACATCGTGGGCGGCGTGTCGGAGGAGGGCTTCTTCAGGAAGCCGGCTATGATCAGCGCAATGATCGTTCCGACCAGCACCCCCATGATCAGGGCGATGATCGACTGGGGCACGGGTGAGGCCATCACGCGGGTCATGGCCTCGGCCTTGTCGAGCTTGTCGCCCGTCATTCCTCCGGCCTCAAGCTTCGATACTTGGTTCTGCACCACGATGTCGGCGAAGCCCGGGTTGATGAAGGCCCAGTAGATGTAGCTGAAGAGCGAACTGAGCAAGGAGGCCACGATGGAGATGAGCACACCCGTCCACAGCGCCGCCCCATAGCCAAAATCGGCCTCCGCCGGCAGCTCAGCACGCCTGGCCTTCACGCCTACGACCATGCAGGTCACTGCGATTCCCAGGCCCGCTATCCCGCCTATCCAGCCCGCGGTCGCCAGCTTGGCGACGTCGGAATGGAATCCCGTGAAGTACAGGATGAGCGTGAGGAAGGCGCCGGCGAGCGCCCAAATGAAGCCGTAGAGTGCGCTGGTTTTCATGGGGTATTGGGATGGGGAAGGATCTTTGCCGGTAGGGCCCCTCAGCCGTCGATCCCGTGATCGGCGGGAGGCTCACCCTGGGGCGCGGGCCTGTCGCCGAGATGGGCGGACGGCGAGGGCGGAGCGGCGGGAAGGGTGGCCTGGGGAACGACCGGGGCCACGGGCCTGAACGGAGCGGGCGCGGCCTTGTCGGGCGCCTCGTCCATGGCCTTCTTGAATTCGTGCTCCACGTCTCCCGCCGCCTTCTTGAACTCGCGGATGGCCTTGCCGAGGCCGCGGGCGAACTCCGGCATCTTCTCCCCCCCGAAGAATATCAGGACGACGACAAGGATGACCATGAGCTCCGGCCCCCCGAGGGAGTCGAGGAATGCGAGCGGTGCATGCGGCAAGGGCAGAGTCATCGGCAAGGACAACGCTACAAGAATCGCCCCCTTCCGCAACCCTATCTGACGGCCACGCTGACGGTGAATGTTTCGCGGCCGCCGGGCGGGACGAGATGGAGCCCGACCTTGTTCTCGGGCGCGTTTGCCGGGCCCATCCAGGGCTCGACGCAGTAGAACGGGGACTCGTCCGACTGCGTCCAGGTCACGAACGCGGAGTCCGCGGGGGGCGTGGCGTCCGACCCCAGGCGCACGGCGACGTCGCCGGGAAGCCCCTTCTCGCCGAAGACCACCTCGGGGGAGCGAAGCCGCGTGTGGAACGTGTCGATCAGTGCCGGGTTGTCCATCCGCTCGAGCATGGCGAGCTTCGGCCCCTCGACGAGGCGGCCGGAGGGGTCCTGACGGAGCCGCTGGTCCGCCGGTATCCGGATGAAGTAGTCCCCGCGGACCGATCCCTCGCTCCAGGGCAACGCGAAGTAGAAATGGTGCCCGGCGCTCCAGGGAAGCGGCACGTCCCCCAGGTTGTCGAGCGTCAGGATGCACGTGAGCCCCAGGGGGGCAAAGCGGTACTCGACCGTGAACTCGTATTGGAAAGGGTAGCACAGCCTCGACTCGTCATTCGGGATGAACACGGCCTCGAAGCCTCCCTCGTCGACGCGCTTCGCGCGGAAGTCGCCCTGGCGCGCCACGCCGTGGGTGGGCATCGGCCGGCGCACGCCCCGGGCGTCGCGCCAGTACCCGATCTCACCCTTGTCGAAGGACCGCGCGCAGAAGGGGAAAAGGATCGGGTTGCCCCCGCGCGCCTTGTGGAACTCGTCGAGCGACTTGAGCTCGGGCCAGAGGATAACGTCGCGCACGGAATCATCGCCCATCGCGATGTTCCAGTACATGAGCCTCGCCCCCTTCTCGGGAAGGGCCACGAACGTCGAGCCGCCCACGCGCCAGCGCGTCAGCGTCTGTCCCAGGTAGGGAATCTTCTCCATGCTCCAAATCAGAGACGCCAGGCCCGCCTTTGCAACCCGCCCTCGGCTCCCTTCACCGGGTCGAGAAGTCGAATTGGATGCGCTCGTGGCCCGCGTGGCCCGTCGGGTAGCGGTGCCCCTTGTATTCGATCTCGACGGCGGCCAGGTCCGAGGCGGTCAGGTAGATCGGGACGTTGGCGTAGTCCTTCCGCTCGCCGGTCTGCAGCGGGCCCTGGAAGAGCTCCGCGCCGTCCTGCTTTCGCACCACCTTGATCCGCACGGGCTCGATCGCCACGATCGAAACGGTCGCGGCCGGCGCGCTCGCCGGGGCCTCGGATATCTCGTTTGGAACCGGCGCCGAGCTTCGCGCGGAGACCGGCGCGGCGCCCGAGCCCGCCAGCGACTTGATGATCCAGAAGGCGACCAGCAAGAGGACCACGAAGACGAGGATGATGCCGCCCTTGAACACGAGCGCCGGGTCGATCGGCGGCGCCTTCGGGAGGTTATCCCCGGGGCGCTGGAACCTTGCCTGGTGCGTGCGCTGGCCGGACTCGGATCCCGCCGCCTCGGCAACCGGCTCGCCGCGCTCGTCCGAGGAGGAGATGGCGATGTCCATCCGCCCGTACACTTCCCTGCTGGGCTGGCGCGAGCGGGGCTCGCCGCCGCGAAGCGCCGTGTAGTCGTTGAGCAGGCGGTCGGAGGGGATGCGCAGGTAGTTGGCGTAGCCCTTCAGGAATCCCCTCGTGTAGATGTCCGTCAGACCAATCTCGAACTGGTTGCCCTCGAACTTCTGCAGGTACTCTCCGCGTATCTTCGTGGCCTCGGCGGCCTCGCGGATTGAAATGCCTTTCTTTTTGCGGGCCTCCTCAAGGCGTTCACCGATGGTCTGCATGGTCGATCAGTTGCAGGTTTTCAGGGGTAGGGAAAGAATGATTTGTCCCAATTGGCCCGGTGGGATCACAGGGAATCCAGGTCGCCGATGATCTCCCGGGGGCTCGATCCGTTCTCCGGGCCGACGATTCCCTTCTCCTCCATCATCTCCATGATGCGCGCCGCGCGGTTGTAGCCGATGCGAAGCCGGCGCTGGAGCATGGACGTGCTCGCCCGGCGGGTCGACTTGAGGACGTCGAGCGCCCTCGAATAAAGCTCCTCGTCGCTCCCGGCGTCGCCGTCGTCTGCCTCCTCCTCCTCCTCGTCCTCGCTTGATGCGCGGTCGATCTGCTGCTGCACCGCGTGGGCGTACTGCGGCGGGCCGTTGCGCTTCAAAAACTCGACGATGTCGTGGACCTCCTCGTCGCCGACGTAGGCGCCCTGGGCGCGCACGAGCCTCGAGGTGCCCGGCGGCGAAAAAAGCATGTCGCCTCGGCCGATCAGGGTCTCGGCGCCCTTGGTGTCGAGGATGGTGCGCGAGTCGACCTGCGATGCGACCTGGAACGCGATTCGCGAGGGGAGGTTCGCCTTGATGACGCCCGTGATGACGTTCACGGACGGCCGCTGGGTGGCGATGATCAGGTGGATGCCGGCGGCCCGGGCGAGCTGGGCCAGCCGGGCGATGGACGTCTCGATCTCGGCCGGGGCGAGGATCATGAGGTCCGCCAGCTCGTCGATGATCGCTACGATGTAGGGCAGGTGCTCGGGGATCTCGAGGTCGTCGCCGCCGAGCGGGTCCAGTCCCTGGAGGGCCGCCTGGGCTTCCGCCTGGTGCTTCGGGTCCTTCTTTCGGTTGTTGAACCCCATGATGTTCCTGACGTTCGCCTTGGCGAAGATCTGGTAGCGCTGCTCCATCTCGCCGAGCAGCCACTTCAGCGCCGCAGGGACCTTCTTGGGCTCGGTCACCACCGGGATGAACATGTGGGGAAGGCTGTTGAATATCTTCAGCTCCACGACCTTCGGGTCCACCATGATCAGCCGCACGTCCTTGGGGCTCTTCGAGTAGAGGAGCGACGTGACGATCGAGTTGATGCAGACGGACTTTCCGGAGCCGGTCGCGCCCGCGATCATCAGGTGGGGCATCTTGGCAAGGTCCGAGACGAGAGGCTTTCCCGAGACGTCGCGCCCGAGCGCGATCGGAAGTTCGGCCTTGGCCGAGGCCCAGTCCTCGCTCTCGAGGAGCTCGCGCATCCCGACCGGGGTCGGGTGCAGATTGGGGACCTCGACCCCGACCGCGGCCTTCCCCGGGATCGGCGCCAGGATGCGCACCGACTGCGCCCGCATCCCCAGGGCGATGTTCTTGTCGAGGCCGGCGATCTTCTCCACGCGCACGCCGGGCGCGGGAACCAGCTCATAGCGGGTGATGACGGGGCCCACGTGGATCTCGCCCAGGGATACCTCCACCCCGAACTCGCCGAGTATCCTCAGGAGCGTCTCGGCGTTGTGCCGGTGCTCCTCGTCCCCCGTGCCGGCCGCCGGCTTCACCTGGTCCTTGAGGAGTTTCAGCGGGGGGAACTCGTAGTTCTCGTCAAAGGACTGCGGCAAAACGAGCTTGGCCTTCTTCGGCTCCTCGGGCTTCACGATTGTGAGCGCGATCTTCGCGGCCGGCGCCTTCGGCTCCTCCTTGGCGGCCTCCGGCGGGGCCATGGTCAGGGGGGGGCGGGCGACGGGCCGGGCAAGGGGCTCATCTGCCACCTTGGGCATCACCATTCTCTTCGCGGACGAGGGCCCGACGGACGAGGTGGGGAAGGGGGCCTGCGTCGGAGTGGATGCGGCGCGCTGCTTTAAGAGGTCCTCCTTGCGCTTCGCCTTCTCCTCGGCGAGCGCCAGCTTGCGCTGGGCCCTGTTGGCTCTCCACTGGGTGAAGTTCGCCATGATCTTCTCGATCTCCGAGCCGATGTCCTTGGTGATGACAAAGAGCAGGGCGAAGCAGTAGATCGCGCCGAGGGTGAGGCCCGTGCCGAAGGGCCCCAGGGCCTCGGCGAGGAGCCGCTGGTAGAGGAAATGGCCGCACAGGCCCCCCAGGGCGTTGGGAAACGTGTCGTTCGCCTTGATGCTCTCGATCATCGCGAGCAGTCCCGTCATGGACACGATCCCGATCACGATCGCCATGACCCGCGTCCCCACGAGGTGCCTCGAGTTGCGGATCGCCACGTAGAACATCCAATAGAGCGCGGGGACGAGCAGGAAGGTGCTCGCGCCGATTGAGTAGAAGAGAACCCATACCGTGTCCGCACCCATCCACCCGACCCAGTTCTTCGGCCCCGGACCGGTCGAGTAGAAGTGGCTCTGGTTCGGCGAATAGTTCAGAAGCGCCGCCAACAGGTAGGTGGCGACGATGAAGCACAGGATCGCCGCCAGCCAGTTGGGCCGATAACGTGGACCTTGAAACGACGGACCGCCGTTTGGATTTGAACTATCTGATTTGGGCATCTGTGCTTCCGGGCGCAGCGATGTGCGGATTGGACCGTAGTACCCGGGCTGGCCAAATGTAAACCCCTCCCGACCTTTTTTACAATAATCTCGATAACTGTTTTCATGCGAGAAGTTCTTCAGTTCCAGCCCCTTTACCAAGAACGAGTCTGGGGCGGCCGCCGCCTCGAGACGCTTCTCGGGCGCGCCCTGCCCCCGGGGCCCCCGATCGGCGAGAGCTGGGAGATTGTCGACCGGCCCGAGGCCCAGTCCCGGATCCGGGGGGGGCGATTTGGCGGGTCGACCCTGCGGGAGCTGATCGAGAACCACGGCGCCGAGGTGATGGGGCCCAAATGGAAGCCCTCGGCCCGCTTCCCGCTCCTCGTCAAGTGGCTCGACTGCTCCGACAGGCTGAGCCTGCAGGTCCATCCCCCTGCCGCGGTCGCCGCCTCCCTCGGGGGCGAGCCCAAGACCGAGAACTGGTACGTCGCCCATTCGAAGCCAAGCGCGTCCCTCTTCGTGGGGCTTAGGCCGGGCGTGACCCGCGAGCGGTTCTCAAGGGCCCTGGCCGAAAACACGGCCGAGGAGCTGGTCAACAAGGTCTCCGTGGCGTCCGGTGACTCGGTCCTCGTCCACAGCGGCCAGGTCCACGCCATCGACGCCGGCAACCTCATCCTGGAGATCCAGCAGAACTCCGACACGACCTACCGCCTGTACGACTGGGGCCGGGTCGGCCTCGACGGCAAGCCGCGCAAGCTCCATGTGGAGGAATCCCTGCAGTCGATACTCTGGAGCGAGGGCCCGCCCGAGCTCGTCAGGTCCGCTCCCACCTCGGGCGTGATCGCATCCTGCGACGAGTTTTCCATCAGGCGCATGGTCCTCGGCAAGGGCGAGCAGGTCCGGTTTGAGAAAGGGCAGCAGCCGCGAATCCTGAGCGTCGCCGCCGGGGCCCTGACCCAATCGGACCCCTACCACCCGACAAGGGCGCTTGGCATGGGCGAGAACGTGCTCGTCCCGTGGTCGGCGGAGATATCCTTCGAGGCGCGCGAGCCCGCGATCGTCCTCATCACCGAGGATTTTGCCCTACCGCAGGCGTGAAGACGGTCCTTTTCCTGCTTGGGCTCTTCGCGCTGGCGGCGCTGGGGTGGATGCTCTTCCTGCCCATGCTCGTCGAGCGGGAGCTGCGCCAGGTCACGGGCTTTGACGTGCGCATCGAGGTGCTCGCCGCGAACCCCTTTACCGGGCACGTCTCCGTCCGGGGCCTGAGGGCGACGAACCCGCCGGGCTACCCCTCGCCCGATTTCGTGAGGCTGCGCGAGCTGCACGCCGACGTGAACGAGTACTCGTGGCTCTTCACCGACCGCCTCTACATCGATGACATGTTCGTGGACGCGGAGGCGGTCCAGATCGTCCGCCAGCACAATGGCAGATCCAACGCCGCCGAATTGACGGCTGCGTTCTCGGGGGCCCCCCCTGGGACGGCGCAGGGCGCAAAGCCGGTCGCGCCCTCCAAGCCGCTCAAGTTCCTGATAAGGACGCTGCGCATCAGGCTAGATCGGCTGGTCATCGCCGACTACACGCTGGCGACCCCGGAGGTTAGGACCTACAACCTGAACATCGACCACTCGTTCACGAACATTTCCCAGGCCAAGCAGCTCCTGGTGCCCGACGTCGTCCGGAGCCTCTATTCGTTCGGCCTGCGCCGCGACACCGAGCAGCTGCTCCCCGGCGACTTCGGCCGTGCGCTTGCCGATGCCGTTGGGGCCGCGGCACATGTGGGCGACAAGCTGAAGGAGGCCGAGCACAAGACCGGACAATACCTCAAAGGGCTGCTCGACAAACTTGAACAATCGGCGAAGCCATAGTTGAATGGACCCTTTGCCATGAACCGCTCCGAGACCAACGACACACCGGATACACCCGCGCCCGAGAAGGCCGCGGCCGCCGCCCCGACACCGACCGAGCCCCTTGCCGAGGCGAAGAAGGAGGCGGCGGCGAACCACGACCGCTACCTGCGCGCGGTTGCGGACCTGGAGAACTTCCGGCGCCGGACCGTCCGCGAGAAAGAGGAGCTCAGGCTTTATGCGACCTCCCGGCTCCTCGAGGACCTCCTGCCCGCCCTCGACAACCTGGGCCTCGGGCTTGCGGCGGCGAGGCAGCCGAACGCCGACTTAAAGGCGCTGGCGAACGGGGTGGAGCTCGTGCAGCAGCAGCTCAAGGGGGCGCTCGTGGCCCACGGCCTAAAGGAGATCAATCCCGTGGGAGAGGCGTTCGACCCCCACCAGCACGAGGCGCTCTCGCACCAGACGAGCGCCAGCGTCAAGCCGGAGCACGTGCTGACCGTCGTGCGCACGGGCTATGTTCTCAACGGGCGCCTGCTGCGCCCCGCCTCCGTCATCGTGTCGAGTGGTAAGCCGGTCGAGGAGGCGGTGCCCTGACGCATGGCCAAGGCCGACTACTACGAGCTGCTGGGTGTCTCCAAGAACGCGACCGAGGAGGAGCTGAAGAAGGCCTATCGGAAGAAGGCGGTCCAGTACCACCCGGACAAGAACCCCGGCAACAAGGAGTCAGAGGAGATGTTCAAGAAGGTCTCGGAGGCCTACGAGGCCCTGAAGGACCCCGACAAGAGGGCGGCGTACGACCGGTACGGCCACGCCGCGTTCCAGGGGCCGGGCGGCGGGGCGAGGAGCCCCTCCGGCGGGTTCCACGACCCCTTTGATATCTTCCGCGAGGTCTTCGGCCAGGGCGGGGGCGGCGGGGGCATTTTCGACGAGATGTTCGGGGGCGGCACCCGAGACGGGGGCCGCGACGGGTCTGACCTGCGCTACGACCTCGAGATCACCCTCGAGGAGGCCGCCCGGGGCGTCGAGAAGGAGATCTCGTTCCGGAAGCTGGCGAGCTGCGAGCACTGCCACGGCTCGGGGGCGGAGCCCGGATCCAAGCGCGTGACATGCCCCACATGCCGGGGCGCCGGCCAGGTCAGGCGCTCGGGCGGGATCATCGTGTTCACCCAGACGTGCCCGACCTGCGGCGGCGCCGGGGTGAAGATCGAAAAGCCCTGCTCGGTGTGCCACGGCGAGGGCCGCGTCGCAAAGACGACCAAGTTGAACGTGAAGATCCCCGCCGGTGTCGACTCGGGCTCGCGCCTTCGCTCGGCGGGCAATGGCGAGGCCGCGGCCGCGGGCGGCACCCCGGGCGACCTCTACATCGTCCTGTCGGTCAAGGAGCACGAGCTGTTCGAGCGCCAGGGGGACGACCTGTTCTGCGAGATCCCGATCAAGTTCACCCTTGCGACCCTGGGCGGCTCGATCGAGGTGCCGACCCTCTCGGGCAAGGCGAGCCTCAAGATCCCGACCGGCACGCAGAGCGGCACGACCTTCCGGCTCAGGGAGCGGGGCATGCCCACCCTCCGGGGGGGGCGCCACGGCGACCAGCTCATCCGCGTGCACGTCGAGGTCCCCTCGACGCTCACGGGGGAGCAGCGCAAGATTCTCGAGGAATTCGCCCGGATAAGCGGCGACGCGCACGAGCCGACCTCGCGCTCCTTCTTCGAGAAGGCCAAGAAATTCTTCTGACGTGACCCCATCCCCGAAGCCCCCGGTCATCCCAGGACTTGTGACCCTCAAGCGCGCGGTCGCGATCCGCCGGGCGCTTGCGAAACGGGGAGGGCGCTTCGTCCTCACCAACGGCGTCTTCGACCTCCTGCACCCGGGCCATGTGTCCTACCTCAAGGCGGCCCGCAGGCTCGCCGGCGGCGCCGGGATGCTCTTCGTGGCGCTCAACTCCGACAGGAGCGTAAGGGAGCTGAAGGGACCGATGCGCCCCGTCATGGACGAGAAGTCCCGCGCATCCACGCTCGCGCACCTGCGATCGGTGGACGGCGTCGTGATCTTCAGGGGCAAGCGCCTTGCGCGAGAGATCGAGGCCCTAAAGCCCGACGTGTACTGCAAGGCGGGCGACTACACGCTCGAGACGCTTGACCCCTCCGAGAGGGCGGCGCTCGAGGCGGCCGGCGCCAAGGTCGTCTTCCTCCCGTTCCTGCGCGGATTCAGCACGACGGCCCTCATCCGGCGAATAAAGGCCGCCGGCTCGGTCTAGCCGGCGGTCGCAGCACCCATGCGAATCGTCATCCTCGGCTCGGGCCGCGGCTCCAACGCCGAGGCCATCCTCGCGGCCCAGCAGGCCGGCCGCCTCGGCAGGGCGCGCGTCGCCGCCATCCTCTCCGACGTGCCCGATGCCGGCATCCTGGCGCTCGGCCCCCGCTTCAGCGTCCCCGCCCGTTTCGTCGATCCCGCGCCGTTTAGGACCAAGCTCGAGGGCGAGGGCGAGGCGAGGTTCGTGGCCGCGGTCTCCGCGGCCGGCCCCGACCTGGTGGTGCTCGCGGGGTTCATGCGCGTCCTCAAGCCCCGGTTCCTCGGGGCCTTCGCGGGGCGGATCATCAACCTTCATCCGAGCCTCCTTCCGAGGTTCCCCGGCTTGGATGCGATCGGGCAGGCGCTCAAGGCGGGCGTGGCGGAGACCGGCTGCACCGTCCACTACGTGACAGCCGAGGTCGACGGGGGCCCGATCCTGGGACAGGCCGTCGTCCCGGTCATGAAGGGCGACACCCACGAGAGCCTCGCCGCGCGGGTGCATGCGGCCGAGCACGGGCTCCTTCCCTCGGTGATCGCTCGCCTGAGCGAGCCCCCAGCACCCTAGGGCCCGATGGAACTCTGGGAAATCAAGGTCGAGGTCCCCGCGGCACAAGCCGAGGCCACCGAACTCGCGCTCCTTGAGTCCGGATGCGACGGCTGGTCGATCCTTGAGGACGCCGTCGGCAAGAGGGCCTGGATCATAGGCATCTTCCAGGGCGAGCTGGAGGCGGAAACCCGCTGGTCGGAGCTCGAGTCGGCCCTTCCCGCAAAGCCCTTGGGCGGGTGCGCGGTGCGCCGCCTGCCCGACTCCGACTGGAAGAACAGCTACCGCGACCACTTCAGGGCCTGGACCTTCGGCCGCCTGCATTGGGTGCCCGTGTGGGAGCGCGAGACGTTCCAGCTCCCCCCGGGGCATTCCGTGCTCTGGCTCGACCCGGGAATGGCATTTGGCACCGGCAACCACGAGACGACCCGCCTGTGCATCGAGAGGCTGGTCGAGTTCGAGGAAAGCGTCGCAGGCGGCCGTGCCCCGGTCGAGGTGAGCGTGGTGGATGCAGGGTGCGGCTCTGGCATCCTCGCCCTCTCGGCGTCGCTCCTCGGCTTTGACGACGTAAGCGGCTTTGACAACGACCCCGAGGCCGTCCGGGTCAGCCTGGAGAACGCCGCGCTGAACGGGTTGTCCGGCAGGGTGCGCTTCTCGGTTGCGGGCCTTCCCGAGGGCTTTGAGGGCCGGCAGTGCGGCGTGGTCCTCGCCAACATCCAGGCCGATGTCCTTGTCCGCCATGCCCGCGCCCTGGCCCTGGCGGTGGCCCCGGGCGGGCTCCTCGCGATGAGCGGGATCCTGGCCGTGGAGGTCGACGCCGTCCTTGCCGCATTTGCCGCCCACACCCCTGGCTGGACCGCATCCACCCGCACGCTTGGCGAATGGAGCGACGTCAGCCTTAGAAGGGGCCCGGCCGCGTCCTAGGAGAACAGCTCCGGCGTCGTCCGGGACAGGAAGTCCTCCATGTAGGCCGTCGTCGCCTTTCCCTCGATGAAGAGGGGGTCGGCCATGATGGCCTTGTGGAGGGGGATCGTGGTCTTTATGCCGCGCACAAGGTATTCGCTGAGGGCGCGGTAGGCCCTCTCGAGGGCCTCCTTTCGGGTCGACCCGAAGCAGATCAGCTTGCCGATCATCGAATCGTAGAAGGGCGGGATCACGTAGCCGCTGTAGACATGGCTGTCCACGCGCACCCCCATCCCTCCCGGCGGGTAATACAGGCCGATCGTCCCCGGGGAAGGGGCGAAGTTGCGGGCCGGGTCCTCGGCGTTTATCCGGCACTCGATCGCGTGCTTCTCGAACTTGATGTCGCCCTGGTCGAATTCCAGCTTCTCCCCGTTGGCGATGTGGATCTGCTGCTTGATCAGGTCGATGCCCGTCACCTCCTCGGTGACCGGGTGCTCGACCTGGATCCGCGTGTTCATCTCGATGAAGTAGTAATTGCCCTTCGCATCGACCAGGAACTCGATCGTGCCGGCCCCTTCGTATTCCGCGGCCTCGGCCGCCCGGACGGCGGCTTTTCCCATCTTCTTGCGCAGGTCGGGGGTGAGGAACGGCGAGGGGGACTCCTCGATCAGCTTCTGGTGGCGCCGCTGGACGGAGCAGTCGCGCTCCCCGAGGTGGATCGTCTTGCCGTGGCTGTCCGCCAGGATCTGGAACTCGATGTGCCTCGGCCTCTCGATGTACTTCTCGATGTACACCCGGCCGTCCCCGAACGCCTTCTCGGCCTCGTTCCTGGCGACGTGGAACTCCTTCGCGAAGGAAACGTCGTTGTGGGCGATCCTCATCCCGCGCCCGCCGCCGCCGGCGACCGCCTTGATGATGACCGGGTAGCCGATCGAGCGCGCGGTCTTGACGGCCTCGGCCTCATTTTCGACCGGCCCGTCGCTGCCGGGTACCGTAATCACGTGGGCCTTGCGAACCGTCTCCTTGGCCACTGCCTTGTCGCCCATCATCTTGATGGATTTGGACTTCGGCCCGATGAACTTGATGTTGCAGGACTCGCACTGCTCCGCGAACTTCGCGTTCTCCGAAAGGAATCCGTAACCCGGGTGGATGGCGTCGACGTCGGCGATCTCCGCCGCGCTGATGATGCGGTCCGCCCGCAGGTAGCTGTCGGAGCTCCGAGGCCCCCCGATGCAGATCGCCTCGTCGGCAAGCTGCACGTGGAGCGACTGGACGTCGGCCTCCGAGTAGACGGCCAGGGTCTTGATGCCCATCTCACGGCACGCGCGGACGATTCGGAGGGCGATTTCGCCACGGTTGGCGATGAGAATTTTTTGGATCATCGGGTCGACAGTTGTGCAGCCGATCCTAGGCAGGAAACGTCCGCGACGGAATCAGCCGGGTTTGGGGCCACCGGTTAGCCCTGCCTCAGCTTGAAAAGACGTTGCCCGTATTCGACCGGCTGGCCGTTCTCGACCAGAATCTCGACGATCGTGCCCTTGGTCTCCGCCTGGATCTCATTCATGATCTTCATGGCCTCGATGATGCAGACCAAGGAGTTATCCTCTATCTTGGAGCCGACGTCGACGAACGCCTTACTCTCGGGCGAGGGGGACCGGTAGAAGGTCCCGACCATGGGCGACTTCACGTAGACGATTCCTGGCTCCTCAGCCGCCGCGGAGGGGCCGGGGGTTCCCGTGACGATCGGGGCCGGGACCGGCATCGGGGGCGTGGAGTTGTATTCGGCCGGAACGAACGGCGGATTCGACCCCTTCCCCGTGGACACTACCGGCAGGCCGTTCAGGCCCCGCCGGATCTTGAGCTTGAAGCCTTCCTCCTCCACCGCGAATTCGGTGAGCTCGGAGCGTTTCATCAAGTCTATGATCTGTTTGATCTGTTTAAGGTCCAAGGGTTGCCTTTGTTGAAAATACTGGAAGCACTACGGGTTAGTAGAGTTCGACGTTCCATCGTTCAAAACGAGTAAGGTCAACACACATCTTCTGTATTGTTGTTAGTCATATGCATTAACGCAATATTTGGGTTATTTCGGTGATTTTAGGCCCATTTTTCGGGGAAAAGACGGTATTTTTGAACGAAATCGAGGGGTTTTTAGGGCGGCGGAGTGCAAAATTTTGCACAAATTCGCATCGGATTTAGGAGGAGAAGGATGGGGTTTGCCCTCAAACACGCTGCGTCTCCCCGGACCCAGGGTGGCCTCCACCAGCCGAGCGGTCCGGTAGAGATTAGCCCTCCCACAGGCATCCGGAACTCCCCCGAAGCGGCTCCCGGTCTGCCGGGGGGCTACCTCCCCGGGGGTGGAGCCCCTGGCCCCCGCAGCCGTAGACAGGGTCCCGGCCCCCTCCGGGCCCATCTGTATCAAGGTTCGTGATACGGAAGCCCAAGTTCCCCCCGGCGCCGCGCTCCGGCGCATTGGCCCAAAAAACGGTCAAAGTTATTCCCATTATTAGCCCGCAAAAAAGGAGAGCTTTGTGGCTAATGGATAATGGGTTATGGGATGGTGATTTTTGGGTTACAGAAAGGTCTTGAAGCGGCCAGCCAGAGGCGCATGTTCCGCCTCCCTTCGATTCTTGGGCTGCCGGCAAACAACCGGTCAGTGAGACGAATCAAGGCCGCAAGCAGCTGTTCCTTGGCCAGAATTTATTAGAAATTTTGGAATAGGTGTTGACGAAGGAAAAGCAGAAGTTCTTGCTGGAACTCTTTCCCCTATGGGGAGGCTCTTTGAAATTTACTTTGTGCGATTGATTGGGACC
>CAYPXZ010000050.1:0-22498 GCA_964414785.1 uncultured Opitutaceae bacterium | reverse complement strand
CCTTGTTCTTGCGGAAGAGGAACTCGACGCCCTTGGCCATCTGGCCGGCCACGACCCGCGAGCGCTCGTTGACCTTCGCGAAGTCAAACCCGATCCCCGTGGCCGAAAGGCCGTAGGCCTCGGCCTTCTTCATCTTCTGGTAGAGCTCCGCGCTCTTGAGGAGCGCCTTCGTCGGGATGCAGCCCCAGTTAAGGCAGGTGCCGCCGGCCCGCTCGAGCTCGATGCAGGCGACCTTCTTGCCCAGTTGCCCGGCACGGATCGCCCCCGCGTAGCCCGCGGGGCCCCCCCCGATTACAATGAGATCGTATTCCGTGGATTCAGCCATTGCGCCAACGTGCTGCTCTATTGCCAGTCGGCAACTATATATCGATCACGTCGCCGCCGGGGGCGGCCGGACCCCGGGGCGGGGCCGGGGGGCGCGGTCCCGACGAGCGCATGAATCCGCTTAGGACCAGGTTCGTCACGCTTAGGACCAGGGAGCCCCCCACGGCGGGCCAGAATCCGCTCACCGTGAAGCCGTCCACCAGGTGCCCCACAAACAAAAACAGGAAGGCATTGATCACGACTATACCAAGCCCCATCGTCACGATGATGAACGGCAAAGTGAACAGGATCAGGAGCGGCCTGAGGATCGCGTTGAGGAAGCTCAGCACGAGCACGGCCAGGATGAGCGAGGACAGGTCGCTGCAATGAATCCCGGGCACAAGCTGCGTCGCGATCACGACGCCAATGGCGAGGACGATCCATCGCACGAGGAGCTGACGAAACGGTGAGTTCATCGGATACGCCACTTTCCGCGGGCGGGGGCAACCGGCAATGAAAATCATTGTCCTGCAGGACCGGCTGCGCAGCGGCGGGACCGAGCGGCACTCGATCCTGCTCGCCCGCGAATTCGCCCAAATGGGCCACGGGTCGGAGCTTGTCACCTTCCGCCCGGGCGGAAGGCTGGCCGCCACGGTGGGCGGCCCCCACCGCTCGCTCCAGCCCTTCGACACGGGGATAGACTGGCTGGCGCCCTTCCTCAAGAGGGCTGTCCTCGGGGGTGCGCCCGACATCGTCCTTTGCATGGGCAAGACCGCAAACTGCTTCGCGGGCCGCCTGCAGAGGGGGGCGCGGAACCTGGGCCTGGGAACGCGGGTCGTCGCGACCCTGCGGGCCGGGGGAAAGCTCCCCGGGTTCTACTATTCCTCGGTCAAGGCCGCCTCGCACCTGGTCACCAACAGCCGGGAGGCGGCCGACATCCTTGTCGCCCAGCACGGCCTGGACCGCGGGAAGGTATCCGTCATCTTTAATTCGCTCGTCTTCCCGGATGCCTCCGAGCCCAGGAACCCGGAGCTTCGGGCCCGCCTCGGCGCCGGGCCGTCCTCGACCGTCCTTCTCTCGGTCGGGATGTTCAGGCCCGAGAAGAACCAGAGGGACCTGATCGAGTTCGCGGCCGGGTTCCCGCCGGGGTGGGACTGGCGCCTGTGGCTCGCGGGAGAAGGGCCCGAGAAGACGCGCTGCGAAAGGCTCGCCGCGCGCCTGGGCCTTGGCGAGCGCGTCCGCTTCCTCGGCTTCCAGAGCGACCCGGGCCCCCTCTACCGTGCGGCCGACATCGCGGTCCATGCCTCCAAGGAGGAGGCGCTCTCCAATTTCCTGATCGAGGCCCAGTCCCACGGTCTGCCGGCCGTGGCGTGCCGGGCCCTCGGGATCCAGGAGTGCTTCGTTCCGGGGCGCACCGGATGGATGGTCGAGCAGGGCGACGCGGAGGCCTTCAGGGCCACGCTCGCCTGCCTGATCTGCGACAGCCCTGCGGAACGCACCGCAAGGGCCGAGATTGCGCGCAGCTTCGCCAGGAGCTCGTTTGACCCGAGGCGGCAGGTCGAGGCCTACCTGGGGCTCTTCGCTTCGCTCCTTGGCGCCTCGCCCCCCGCCCCCAGCCAATGACACGCACACCCGCGGCAGAGGCCGGCGACTCGCGACGCAAGCCGGAGTGCATACGCCTGCGCGGCGTCCGCCAGAACAACCTGAAGGGATTCGACCTGGACGTGCCGCTGGGCAGGTACGTGGTCGTCACGGGCCTTAGCGGCGCCGGCAAGAGCTCGCTCGTCTTTGAGACCCTCCATGCCGAGGGGCAGCGACGCTACGTCGAGACGTTCAGCGCCTACACGCGCCAGTTCCTCGAGCTCCTCGACAAGCCGGACGTCGACTCGATTGAGAACATCCGGCCGTCGATCGCCATCGAGCAGACGAACACGGTCAAGTCCTCGCGCTCCACCGTCGGGACGATGACCGAGCTGACGGACTTCTTCAAGGTGTGGTTCAGCCACGTGGCCGAGTGCTTCGACCCGCAGACCGGGGAGAAGGTGGAGGACGACAACCCCCAGAGCGTCTGGAGGAAGACGCTGGCGGCGAGGCCGGGGGCGTCCGTCCTCGTCTCCTTCGAGGTGGCTAGGCCCTCCAACCTCTCCTGGGCCGAGATCCTGCTGAACCTGAAGAACCAGTCCTACGTGAGGGTCCTCGCGCCGGGGGCCGGCCCGGCCCTGTCGCTCCTGCGCATTGACGAGCTCCTGGCGGATCCGGCCGCCCTCGGCGAGGCGCAGCGCGTCTTCGTCGTGCAGGACCGCCTGAGGGTCGTGGAGGCCGAGATGCCCCGGTTCACGGAGGCCGTGGAGACGGCCATGCACTTCGGCAGGGGCGAGGTGAGGATATTCGAGGCCGAGGGGTATTCCGAGGCCGGGCACTATTCGCGCGGGCTGCATTCGCCAAAGACCGGCAGGAAGTTCCGGCCCGCAACGCCGGCGCTCTTCTCATTCAACTCCCCGCTGGGGGCATGCCCCAGGTGCCGGGGATTCGGGCGCGTGATCGAGATCGACTACCGCCTGGCAATCCCGGACCGCTCCCTCTCCATCGACGGCGGCGCGCTTCGCTGCTGGGACGGCGCCGTCTACAGCAGCTCGATGGACGACCTGCGCGTCTTCGCAAAGAGGCGCAAGATCCCGACCCACATCCCCTTTGAAAGGCTGACCGCCGAGCAGCAGGCCTACGTGATCGACGGCGAGCCCGGATACGGGGAGGAGAACGGCAAGACCTGGCCCAAGTACTGGTACGGCGTGAAGGGGTTCTTCAGGTGGCTGGAGAAGACGACCTACAAGATGCACGTCCGCGTGTTCCTCTCGCGCTACCGCTCGTACAACACCTGCCCCGCGTGCGGGGGCACCCGCCTCCAGCCCGAGGCGCTCTGCTGGAAATGGAGGGGCCTGTCGCTGCCCGAGCTCTACGCGCTGCCGGTCGACCGCCTGCGCGAATTGATCCGGGACGCGAAGCCTGCGGCAGGCGGGAGGCAGGCGGAGCTCTCCTACGACTCGATCGTCACGCGCCTAAGCTACCTCCAGCAGGTCGGCCTCGGGTACCTCACCCCCGACCGGCCGTCCCGGACGCTCTCGGGCGGCGAGGTGGAGCGCGTGAACCTGACGGGGTGCCTCGGCACGTCGCTTGTCGACACGCTCTTCGTCATGGACGAGCCGAGCGTCGGCCTGCATCCGCGCGACATCGACCGGCTTGTCGCCATCATCCGCTCCCTCTCCTGCGCGGGCAACTCCGTCGTCGTCGTGGAGCACGACGAGTCGATGATCCGCGCGGCCGACCACGTGATCGAGATCGGCCCCGAGCCGGGCGCCCGCGGCGGCAACGTGGTCTTCCAGGGGACGGTCCCGCAGATGCTCGCCGACAAGGCGAGCATCACGGGAGCGTACTTCTCGGGAAGGCGCCGGATCGAGGGCCGGCGCGAACGCCGCGCGGTCGCAGGTGACCACCCCACCCTGCGGTTCACGGGCGCCACGAAGCACAACCTTCGCTCGCTCGACGTATCGGTCCCGCTGCGGCGTTTCGTGTGCCTGAGCGGCGTCTCGGGATCGGGCAAGTCCACGCTCCTGGACAATGTGATCTACCAGGGGCTCCTCGCGCACCGGGGCCGCGCCACCGAGGACGCGGCCTCCCTGGGCTCGGTGAGCGGCGCCGACCTCCTCTCCGAGCCCGTGCTCGTCGACCAGGGGCCGGTCTCCAGGACGCCGCGCTCCAACCCCGCGCTCTACGTCGAGGCGTGGGACCTAATCCGCGAGCTCTTCGCCGCGACCGCCGGGGCCCAGGAGGCGGGCCTAGGGCCCTCGAGCTTCTCCTTCAACAGCGGGGACGGCCGCTGCGACCAGTGCCAGGGCCTGGGCTACGAGCGCGTGGAGATGCAGTTCCTCTCCGACGTGTTCGTCCCGTGCCCGGTCTGCGAGGGAAAGCGGTTCAAGCCCGAGGTCCTCGCGATCGAATGGGGGGGCACCTCCGTCGCCGGGATACTGAAGATGAGCGTGACGGAGGCGCTCGGGCTCTTCGCCGACAGCGCCCAGATCCGGCACCGGCTCTCGCTTCTCGACTCGGTCGGCCTCGGGTACCTGGCGCTCGGGCAGCCCCTGAACACGCTGAGCGGGGGCGAGTCCCAGAGGCTCAAGCTCGTGCGCTACCTCGGGGCCCTCCCCGGCGAGACGGGCGCCCTCCTCCTCCTGGACGAGCCCACGACGGGCCTGCACCGGCACGACGTGGGCAAGCTCCTCGAGGTGCTCCAGGCGCTCGTCGATCGGGGCCACAGCCTGGTCGTCATCGAGCACAACGTCGACGTCCTCAAGTCCGCGGACTGGATCCTGGAGATTGGGCCCGAGGCCGGGGTGGCCGGCGGGCGGATCGTCGCCCAGGGGACGCCGGAGGACGTGGCCAAGGCCGGCACCGCGACCTCCCCCTACTTGAGGGACGCCCTCGACGACGTGGGCGGCCGCTCCCAGGCGCATGCGGCCGAGGCGGGACCCGCGGCCCTCGAGCCCGCCAGCACGATCGAGGTCGTCGGCGCCCGCGAGAACAACCTGAAGAACCTCTCCGTCTCGTTCCCTCTGCGCCAGCTGACGGTCGTAACCGGCGTGTCGGGCTCGGGCAAGTCGACGCTCGCCTTCGACATCGTCTTCGCCGAGGGCCAGCGCCGGTTCATGGAGTCGATGTCGCCCTACGCGCGCCAGTTCGTGGAGCAATTGCCGCGGCCCGAGATCGACCGCCTGACCGGCATCCCGCCGGCCGTCGCGATCGAGCAGCGGGTGACCCGCGGCTCGCTCAAGTCGACGGTCGCGACGATCACCGAGGTGGCGCAGTACCTGCGGCTCCTCTACGCGCGCCTCGGCGTCCAGCACCACCCCGAAACCGACCGGGCCGTCACCCCGCTCTCGCCCGGGGCGCTCAAGAAGCTCCTCGCCCGCGTGCTCGCGGCACCCCAGGCCCGGCGCTCGAAGCACCTCTACCTGTGCGCCCCGCTCGTGCGCGGCCGAAAGGGCCACCACCAGCCGATAGCAGACTGGATCGGCCGGCAGGGCTACACCCTGATGAGGGCCGACGGGCGGCTCGTCCCCGTAGCGGCGTTCCAGAAGCTCGACCGCTACAAGGAGCACGACATCGAGGCCGTCGTGGCGGACCTGAAGGGCAACCCGCGGCCGGGCCGCGCGCTCGAGAAGGCCCTCGAGGTCGGCAAGGGCTCCTGCTTCCTCCTGACCCCGCGCGCCGGGATTCTCTCCTGGTTCTCGACGACCCGCACGGACGTGGAGACGGGCGAGTCCTTCCCCGAGCTCGACCCCAAGGACTTCTCGTTCAACTCCTCGCGCGGATGGTGCCCGGCTTGCCGGGGATATGGCCGGATATACCCCTGGATGAGCAAGCCCGAGGACGAGGACGATGAGAATGCGGTCCGCCTTCGCCAGCTGGGCCTTGAGGGCGGCGACGAACGGGGCGAGGGAGGCAAGCCCTGCCCCGTCTGCGCCGGGGCGAGGCTCAACAGGGTATCCCGGTCCGTGAAGCTCCACCTGGAGGGGCGAAGGGCGCCGCTCTCGCTGCCCGCGCTCCTCGCCCTGCCCCCCTCCGGGCTCATCGCGACCCTGGACCTCCTGGACCTCGACGAGCGCGGCCGGATGATCACGCGCGACATCGTGCCGCAGATCCGCGAACGGCTCAAGTTCATGGACCACGTGGGCCTCGGCTACCTCTCGCTCGACCGGCCCACGAAGACGCTTTCGGGCGGCGAGGCCCAGCGCATCAGGCTCGCGGCGCAGCTTGGCACCAACCTGGCCGGCGTCCTCTACGTCCTCGACGAGCCGAGCATTGGCCTTCACGCGCGCGACAACAGGCGGCTCATATCGACGCTCCTCGCCCTGCGCGACAAGGGCAACACGCTGCTCGTGGTCGAGCACGACGACGAGTTGATGGCGAAGGCCGACCTGATCATCGACCTGGGGCCCGCGGCGGGCGTCCACGGCGGGGAGCTCCTCGCACGCGGAACCCCGGCCGAGATCAAGGCCAACGGCTCGTCCCTCACGGGGGTCTTCCTCGCGCGCGGGATCAGGCATCCCCTGCGCGGCGCCTACCGCGACGTCGGGCGGTCCGCCGTTCCGTGGATCGAGCTCAACGGCGCCAGGCACCGCAACCTTGCGGGCTTCGACCTGCGGATCCCGCAGGGACGCCTGACAATCGTCGCCGGGCCGAGCGGCGCCGGGAAGTCGACCCTCTTCCGCGATGTCCTTGGGCCCGCGGTCGCCTGCGCCATCAAGGCGCGCAAGGCGAGGCTCACCGGGGCCGAGTTCGCGCGCCTCTCAGGCGAGCGGGGACCGCGGTTCCGCGAGCTGAAAAATGCGGCATCGCTTCGCTCGGTCATCGAGGTCGACCAGTCGCCAATCGGCAAGACGCCGCGCTCCACGCCTGCGACCTACCTCGGCATCTTCGACCTGATCCGCGCCTTCTTCGCCTCGCTGCCCGAATCCAAGATTCGCGGCTACAGCGCCTCGCGGTTCTCCTTCAACACGGCGGGCGGCCGGTGCCCGACCTGCGACGGGGCCGGCAGGATACGCCTCGAGATGGCCTTCATGCCCGACACGTACCTGCCGTGCGACGACTGCCGCGGGCTCCGGTACGGCCCCGAGCTCGCCGACGTCACGTGGAAGGGCCGGTCGATCGGCGCCGTCCTGCAGCTCACCTTCGACGAGGCGACCGAGTTCTTCGGGTTCCACTCGGAGCTTTCGGCCGTGTGCCGGCTCATGTCGGACTGCGGCCTGGGCTACCTGACGCTCGGGCAGAGCTCGTCCACGCTCTCCGGCGGAGAGGCCCAGCGCCTTAAGCTCGTGACCGAGCTTTCCAAGGGCCTGGCCACCTACCGCGAGCGCAGCCGGGGCACCTCCCCGAGGAACCTCTACATCCTTGAGGAGCCGACGATCGGGCTGCACCTAAGCGACTGCGAGAAGCTGATCGGGGTCCTCCAGGCGCTCGTCGACCAGGGCCACACCGTGGCGGTGATCGAGCACAACCTGGACCTGATAGCGGAGGCGGACTACGTGGTGGAGATGGGGCCCGGCGGCGGCCCCGAGGGGGGAGAGCTCATCTACCAGGGCCCGCTAAGGGGCCTTCTCTCCGTAAAGCGCAGCCCAACGGCGCCCTTCCTGCGCAGCCGGCTCAAGGGCTTGCCGCGGCCCGCTAGGGTGAAGCCAGAGCGGCCTTGATCGCCTCGGCGACCTGCGAGGCCCGGACGGGTTTCACGAGGCAGGCCGACAGCCCGGCGATCGCCATGCTGCGCGAGATGAACTCCGGGCTCGTGTAGCCGGTCATAAGGATCCGCTTCGTCGAGGGCATCATCTCCATGAGGCGGCCCAGGAAATCCAAGCCCTGCTCCCCGGGGAGCATGTGGTCGCACACGACGACGTCGTAGCGGCGCGCGGCAAGGCGCAGGTCCGCCTCGGAGGCCGAGGAGGCCGTGTAGAGCCTGCAAGAATCCTGGAGCTCCTGCCCGAGCGAATCAAGGAGGAGGGGCTCGTCGTCCACGAGGAGGACGACCGGCAGCGGGCGCGGCTTTGGGGCCGACTCGGGCATTGAGGCTAGTTGGCGGCGCCGGAGGCTGCGGCGGCCTCCTGGACGACCTTGATCAACTCGGCAAGAGAGACGGGCTTGAGCAGGTACCGGAAGAGGGCCGCCTCGTTCACGCTTCGGATCAGCATCTCGGGCTTCATGTACCCGGTGACCAGGATCCGCTGCATGTGCGGGAATTCCTCCCGTGCGCGCACCAGGAAGCTCATCCCGTTTCCCCCGGGCATCAGGTGGTCCGCGATCACGACCTTGAACGCCTTCTTCTGCAGGATGAAGTCGGCCGCCCTGGCCGAGGTCGCGGTCGTGACGTCAAAATGGTTGGAGAGCGCCGCCGAAAAGGCGTCGAGTATGGAGGCCTCGTCGTCGACGATGAGGACTGCGTCCTTTTCCGGCTCCGCGGTCGTTTCGTCGGGGTACATGCGCGGCAGATGATGGTTTCCGGCGCCGGGTTGGCAAATCCAATCCCCGGAGGCCCGCAGGATTGGCGGCCTTTTGATTTGCTCTAACTGCCCGCCGGAAGTTCTCTTACGGGCAATCGAAATGGCAGACAACGCAGCCCAAACGATCGCCAGTCTCACTGCCCGGAACGCCGCCGGTCACACGGCGATCCACCGCGCCGCACGGAGCGGCGATCTGAGCGTCCTTCCCAGCGAGGTGTTGACGGCGAAATTCCTAACCCTGAAGAACGACGCGGGTTACACCCCCCTTCACCATGCCGCGATGTGCGGCCACCTGGACCAGGTGCCGAGGGAGGTGCTGACGACCGAGAACCTCTCCGTGCGCAGCAACGCAGGGTACTCGGTCTTCCACACGGCGGCCGCCCACGGGACCCTGGGGCAGATTCCCGCTGAACTCCTCACCGCGGAGGTCCTCCAGAACGCGAACGACACCGGCAACACGGTCCTGCACGAGGCGGCGGAGAACGGCACGATGGACCGGATTCCCCCGGGGACCCTGACGGCCGAGAGCCTTTCCCGGCGCAACCTGAGCGGCGAGACCGTCCTGCACGTGGCGGCGTTCAACGGCCACCTGGACCAGGTGCCGCAGGACCTCCTCACGGCGGAGGCGATGCGGGAGACGACCTCGGCCGGTGACACCGTCTTCCACGCCGCGGCCATCTCTGGCCACCTGGAGCAGGTTCCCGCCGCGCTCCTTGTGGCCGTCAACCTCTCGCTTTCGAGCAAGACGGGATTCACCGCCGCGCATGCGGCGGCGGAGACCGGCCAACTCAGCAAGATACCGGCGGCCCAGCTGACCGTGGAGCTCCTCTGCGCCCGCAACGACAACGGGGACACGCCCTTGCATGCGGCGGCCTATGAGGGGCACCTCGACCAGATCCCGGCGCAGCTCCTTTCTCCCGAGACGGTCGGCCTTCGCAACTACGACGGGGTCTCCGTGGGGTCGCTCGCCATTGAGCGCGGCTTCGTCGGGCAGATCCCGCAGGCCTCCCGGCCCAGGGCCGCAGGCCTCGTGTCGCGCCTACTGCGCAGGATAAGCAAAACGCGTACACCCTTCTGAGGGCCGCAGGGGGTCACTTTGGTCTTTCCCCGGGGGCGCTTCTCGCCTCTGATATCGTTTCCATTTCACGAATTCCTCCTATGAACACATCCATCGCCTCCATCACAGCCCGCGAGATCATCGATTCCCGCGGCAATCCGACCGTTGAGGTCGACGTTCGGCTCGCCTCCGGCGCTTTCGGCCGCGCGGCGGTCCCGTCGGGCGCCTCCACCGGGGAGCACGAGGCGATCGAGCTGCGCGACGGTGACAAGAAGCGCTACGGCGGCAAGGGAGTCCAGAAGGCCGTCGCCAACGTGAAGTCCAAGCTCGCGCCGGCCCTGGTGGGCTTCGATGCGTGCGACCAGGTGGGCATCGACCGCGCGATGATCGCGCTCGACGGGACGCCGACCAAGTCGAAGCTCGGCGCGAACGCCATCCTCGGCGTGTCGCTCGCGGCGGCGAAGGCGGCCGCTGCGGCCCTGAACCAGCCCCTCTACCGCTACATCGGCGGCACCAACGCCAAGGTTCTCCCCGTTCCCATGATGAACATCATGAACGGCGGGGCGCATTCCGACGCGCCCATCGATTTCCAGGAGTTCATGATCATGCCGATCGGCGCCGACACGTTCGCCGAGGCGCTGCGCATGGGCTCTGAAGTGTTCCACGCGCTCAAGAAGGTGCTCAAGGCCAAGGGCCTCTCGACCGCGGTCGGCGACGAGGGCGGGTTTGCACCGAATCTAGAGTCCACGGAAGCCGCGCTCGACTCCATCGCTGTGGCGGTCAAGCAGGCGGGCTACAAGCTCGGCAGGGACATCGCGTTCGCCCTCGACCCGGCGGCCTCGGAATTCTACGTCCCGGAGAAGAAGGCCTACGTCTTCAAGAAGTCCGGCGGGCGCTCGCTTAGCGGCTCGCAGATGGTGTCCTACTACGAGGACCTCGTCGCCAAGTACCCGATCATCTCGATCGAGGACGGCTGCGCCGAGAACGACTGGGACACCTGGAAGAAGCTGACGGACGCGATCGGCGACAAGGTGCAGCTGGTGGGTGACGATCTCTTCGTCACCAACACGGAATTCCTGCGCCGGGGCATCGAGACGGGCACGACGAACTCGATCCTCGTCAAGGTGAACCAGATCGGCACCCTCACGGAGACCCTCGACGCCGTCGAGATGGCCAAGGAGGCCGGCTTCACCGCCGTCATCTCCCACCGCTCGGGCGAGACCGAGGACACGACGATCGCGGACATCGCGGTCGCCACAAACGCGGGCCAGATCAAGACGGGCTCCCTCTGCCGCACGGACCGGGTCGCCAAGTACAACCAGCTTCTGCGGATCGAGGAGGAGCTCGGCGCCTCCGCGATCTACGGCGGAAAACTCTAATCCCTCGTCCGGGGCGCCGGTCAGGCCGGCGCCTCGGGCTTTCCTTCGCCCGCGGCCGCCCCGTCGGTGTTGGCGGCTATGTTGTCGAAGGCGTCGGAGAGCATCTGCAGGACCTCGGACTTCGGCGCGTGCTTCAGGACGTAGGCCTCCGCGCCCAGCTCCCGGGTCTGGATGACCGTTTTCATCGTGCTCTGGGACGACACGATGATGACCGGGATCTTCGGGTGGGCGGCCTTGAGTTTCGCGAGCACCTCGAGCCCTCCGACCTGCGGAAGGTTGATGTCCAGGAGGATGACGGTCGGGTTGTGCGCCGCCGCTGCCGCCAGGGCCGCGGTCCCATCGGCCGCCTCCCACACGGTCTCGATTCCGAGCTGCTTGAGCAGCATCCGGATCAGCACACGCACGTGTGCTTCGTCATCTATGATGAGGGCATTGACAGGCCGAGGCATAGCCCAAGATGTAAAAATCCGGCGTGGCGATGCAAGCCTGCGCCGTGTTACGTCACTCGACCCTCAGGATGTAGCCCCTCAGGTACTCGCTCTCGGGCATGGAGATAAGCACGGGATGGTCGGCGGGCTGGTGGCAGAACTCCAGCACCTTGACGCGCCGCTTGGCGTCGGAGGCCGCCGCGGCGAGGACCGAGCGCAATTCCGCGTCCTGCATGTGATGGGAGCAGGAATAGGTGGCGAGGACCCCTCCGGGGGCCAGCCTCTGCATGGCCCTCAGGTTGATTTCCTTGTAGCCCCGGAGGGCCCCCTCGAGCGCCGACCTCGACTTCGCGAACGGCGGGGGGTCCAGGATGACGACGTCCCATCTGGGCCCGGGCTTGTTCGAGGGATCGTTTAGCCAGTCAAAGACGTTGGCGACCTCGAAGGACGCCTTGACCCCGTTTCGCTCGGCGTTGCGGCGGGCGGCCTCCACCGCCTCCTGCGCGCTGTCGATGCCGAGCACCTCGGCGGCCCCCGCCCTGCCCGCGTGGAGCGCAAACGAGCCCTGGTTGCAGAACGCGTCGAGCACCCGCTTGCCCGGGCAGTAGGCGGCGAGCGCCGCATGCTGGGCGCGCTGGTCCAGGTAGAAGCCGGTCTTCTGTCCTCCCATCAGGTCGAGCCACATCTCGAACCCGTCGATCGACACCCACCGGGGCTCCCAAGCCCCGCCCGAGCGGGTGTGGGTCTCCAGGGAGAGCCCCTCGAGCTTTCGGATGTGGGCGTCGTTCCTGAAGACGACCTCCGCGGGGGCGAGGAGCCCGTGCAGGAGGTCGCCGATCAGGGCCGACCTCTTCTCCATCGCGAGGGTCTGTATCTGCACGACCACGGTGTCACCGTACTGGTCCGCAACGACGCCCGGCAGGTCGTCCGACTCCGACCAGACGAGCCGCCTGAAGGCCCCCGGGGCGCGCCTTGCGAGCGCCCTCTCCAGAGCGGACCGCAGGTAGGCCTCGTCGAGCGCGACCCGGTCGCGCGAGAGCCGCCGCCACACGATCTGGGAGCGACCATTGCAGATGCCCGTCCCGATGAAGCGGCCCGTGCGGTCGCGGCACTCGACCACCTCCCCGTCGCATTCCGGAGGGAGCGGGGCCTCCACCTCGTTGGCAAAGACCCACGGGTGCCCGGTCAGGACCCGCGAATTGGCATTGGCCTTCAGCTTGTACGAGGGAACCGTCATTTGGGGATCATCGCCGGCCGGGCCCGGCATAGAAGCCAAAAGTGAGGCCCCTTCCCCCGCCCGAAAAGGCTTCCAAGGCGGCAGGCGCGGGATTTTACTTTCCGATTCTCAATGTCCCTCCCCCCTGAAATCGACCGCCGGCGCACCTTCGCGATCATTTCGCATCCCGATGCGGGCAAGACGACATTGACCGAAAAGTTCCTCCTCTACGGAAACGCGATCCACCTGGCGGGGGCGGTCAAGGACCGCAAGAACCAGCGCGCGACGACCTCGGACTGGATGGAGCTTGAGCGCCAGCGCGGGATCTCGATCAGCTCGACGGTCCTTCAGTTCGACTACAACGGCTGCGCGGTCAACCTCCTCGACACCCCCGGCCACAAGGACTTCTCCGAGGACACCTACCGGGTCCTGACGGCGGTCGACGCGGTGTTGATGGTGATCGACGCCGCAAAGGGCGTCGAGACCCAGACCCGCAAGCTCTTCGAGGTGTGCCGGCGCCGCGGTATCCCGATCTTCACCTTCATGAACAAGTGCGATCGGCCGACGCTCAACCCGATCGCGCTCCTGGACGAGCTCGAGGCGGTCCTCGGCATCCAGGCCTCGCCCGTCGTATGGCCCCTGGGCAACGGGCCCTCGTTCCGCGGCGTGTACGACCGCAGGAACCAGCAGGTCCACCTGTTCGAGCGGGTGCCCGGCGGCGCCTACCGCGCCCCCGACAAGGTCTCCTCGCTCGGAGACCCGTCGGTCAGGGCGAAGCTCGACGACTCCACCTTCGAGGAGGTGGTCGAGCAGCTCGAGATGCTGGACGGCGCTGGGCACGCGTTCGACCTGGAGGCGGTCCGGGCCGGCAGGCAGACCCCGGTCTACTTCGGGAGCGCCGTGAACAACTTCGGCATCCAGCTGCTCCTTGACGGCTTCCTCCACGACTCCATTCCGCCCCAGCCGCGCTCCTCCATGGGCGGCGGCGCCGTGCGCGAGGTGCCCGTCACCTTCGACAAGTTCTCCGCCTTCATCTTCAAGATCCAGGCCAACATGGATCCTAGGCACCGCGACCGCATCGCGTTCATGCGCGTGTGCTCGGGAAAGTTCGACCGGGACATGGCCGTCCTTCACGTGCAGACCGGCAAGACGGTGCGCCTGTCCTCCTCGCACAAGCTCTTCGGCCAGGACCGCGAGACCGTGGACGAGGCGTGGCCTGGCGACGTCGTCGGGCTCGTGGGCCACGATGCTTTCGGGATCGGCGACACCCTCACCGAGGACCGGACGATCCAGTTCGACGAGATCCCCCGGTTTCCCCCCGAGGTTTTCGCCTACATCTCGAACCCCAACCCCTCGGACTCGAAGAAGTTCAGGACCGGGCTCGACCAGCTGCTCCAGGAGGGTGTCGTCCAGTCGTTCAACGCCCGCTCCGCCCCCCCGGGCTCGACGCTCCTGGCGGCGGTCGGCCCGCTGCAGTTCGAGGTCGTGCAGTACCGCCTCAAGAGCGAGTATGGGGCCGAGTCGCGCCTGGAGATGACGCCCTGGACGATCCTGAGGTGGCTGGAGCCCCACCCCGCCCTACGCAGCCCCTCGGGCCTGATCGTCGCCTCCGGCGTCAGCTTCGGCTCGGACAAGCTCGAGCAGCCGGTCGTGCTCTTCCCCAACGACTGGACGCTGCGCTACTTTGTCGAGAAGAACCCCGACCTGAAGCTCCGGTCGCTCCCCCTGGAACAGGCCTCCCCCGCGCGGGCGTGATCCCCCCTGCCGAGCGAAACCCAGTTGCCATGGAACCGAGCCCCTATTGCCTTTCACCATGTTTTTGAAGCGCCTCCTCCTCTCCTCCTGGATTTCCGCCCTAGCGTTGGCGGCCCCGGGCGCCCTGTCCGCAAGGACGGCGCCCTCCTACAAGGGGGCCATCGCCACCGACGCCGCGACGGGGGCCGTTCTCTTTGAGGACAACGCGGACGCCGTGAGCCCGCCGGCGAGCATGACCAAGCTGATGACCTATGCGGTGCTCGACGACCTGATCAAGAAGGGCACCCTCTCGCTCGACACCCCGGTCACGGTCACGCAGGAGGACGCGAGGGTTGCCGCGCTCAAGGACAGCACCGAGGTGTGGCTTCGCCAGGGGGAGACCTTTCCCGTCGAGGAGCTGATCTACGCGATGATGATCCAGTCGGCCAACGACGCGGCCTACACGCTGGCCCACAAGGCGGCCGGCACGGCGAGCGCCTTCGTCGCCCAGATGAACATGAAGGCGCGCGAGCTCGGCATGACCCACAGCACGTTCCGCTCCCCCCACGGGTTCCCTCCCCCCAGCCGGCGGATCGCCGAGGGCGACCTGACGACGCCGCGCGACTTCGCGCTCCTTTGCCGCTACCTTCTCCTGCACACGGACGTCCTGAAGTACACCTCGGTCAAGAGCCGGACGTTCGGGGCGGGGATGCGCCTGCAGCCCGTGCTGATGAACAACCATAATCACCTGCTCGGGAAGATACCCGGGGTCGACGGACTGAAGACAGGCTTCACGAGCGGGGCCGGCTTCTGCCTGTCGGCGACCGCGCAGCGCAACGGCCGCAGGATCATCGTCGTCATGATGGACAGCCCGGACTCCCGCACGAGGGACCTGAACGTGCAGGAGCTCATTTCCGAGGCCTTCATGAAGCTCCCCGTCGCGGAGGCCGCCTTCAAGCAGGAGGCCCCGGGCGCGGCGGCCCCCACCCGACCGACGCCGGCCGCGGCGGCCCCGGCTCCCGAGAACGGCCCCGTCATCCACCTGCCGGGAGCGAAGGGAACGTGACGTGAAGCCCGAGCCCGCACCCGTGAGAGCATACCTCGAGGGCCTCCAGGACTCGATCTGCAGGGCGCTTGAGTCGGAGGACGGGACGGGCAGGTTCCGCGAGGACACCTGGAGCCGCGCCGAGGGCGGCGGGGGCAGGACCCGGATCCTGGAGGGGGGCGATGTCTTCGAGAAGGCGGGCGTGGCGTTCTCCCACGTGGAGGGGACAGCCCTCCCGCAGTCGGCGTCCGCCCGCCACCCCGAGATTGCGGGAAAGCCGTGGAGCGCCATCGGCGTATCGCTTGTCATCCACCCAAAGAACCCCTACGTGCCGACCTCGCACGCGAACGTTCGCTTCTTCCACGCCAACGCGGGCGGGCCGTCGCCTTCGTGGTGGTTCGGCGGGGGCTGGGACCTCACCCCCTACTACGGCTTCGACGAGGACGCGGTGCACTGGCACCGCACGGCCCGCCAGGCGGTGGCACCCTTCGGGCAGGACCTTTACACTCGCCTGAAGAAGGGCTGCGACGACTACTTCTTCCTGAAGCACCGGGGCGAGGCCCGGGGGATAGGCGGGCTCTTCTTCGACGACTTTAGCGAGCTCGGGTTCGACAGGAGCTTCGAGCTCCTGCGCAGCGTCGGCGACGCCTACGTCCCGGCCTACCGCCCCATCGTGGCCCGGCGCAAGGCGACGCCCTACGGCGAGCGCGAGCGCGACCACCAGCTGCGCCGGCGCGGCCGCTACGTCGAGTTCAACCTGCTTCAGGACCGCGGGACGCTCTTCGGCCTGCAGAGCGGCGGCCGCACCGAGTCGATCCTGATGAGCCTTCCGCCGGTGGTGCGGTGGGACTACGCCCGCCAGCCCGAGCCCGGCTCGCCCGAGGCCAGGCTCCTCGACCACTTCCTAAGGCCCCGCGACTGGCTGGGCCAATCCCTGTGAACTCCCGCGAACGATTCCTCGACGCCTGCGCCTGTAAACCGCTCGACCGGCCACCGGTCTGGATCATGCGCCAGGCAGGGCGCTACCTGCCCGAGTACCGCGAGTTGAAGGCGAAGCACGGCTTCCTCGGGATGGTCCGCACTCCCGAGCTCGCAGCCGAGGTCTCGCTCCAGCCGATCCGCAGGTTCCCGATCGACGCCACGATCCTCTTTTCCGACATCCTCGTGATCCCGGAGGCGCTGGGCCAGGGCTACACGTTCCGCGACGAGGGCGGCATAGCGATGGAGCGCCGCCTTGAGAACCGGGCGATGGTCGAGGCCCTGGGGCCCGAGTCCGCGGTCCCCGAGAAGCTCTCCTACGTTGCCGAGGCCCTTGCTATCCTCAAGAGGGAGCTGGGCGGCACGCGGGCGCTCCTCGGCTTCGGCGGGTCCCCCTGGACGCTCGCCACCTACATGGTGGAGGGGGGAAGCTCGGAGGACTTCACCCTCGTGAAGGCCCTCTTCTACGAGGACCGCTCCACGTTCGACCTGCTCCTTGGAAAGTTGACGGCCGCCCTGATCGCCTACTTCAGGATGCAGATAAAGGCCGGGGCCGACGCGATCCAGATCTTCGACTCGTGGGGAGGGATCATCGCGGGGCCCGACTACGAGGCCGCGTCGCTTCGCTGGATCCGGGCGATCATCGCCGCCCTGCCCGAGGGCTTCCCGGTCATCATCTTCGGCAAGGGCACCGGGGCCCACCTGACCGACCAGGCCTTCACCGGGGCGCGCGTCCTGAGCGTCGACTGGTCGAATGACCTGTCGGTCGTGCGCCGCAGCCTCCCCAAGAATGTCGCCGTCCAGGGCAACCTGGACCCGGTCATCCTCAACACGACGCCCGACATCACCCGCAGGGAGACCCTGCGGATCCTCGAGTCGATGCGCGGGACCCAGGGGCACATCTTCAACCTGGGGCACGGGATCCTGCCGCAGGCAAAGATCGGTTGCGTCGAGGCGCTCCTCGATGCGGTCACCCAGTGGAAATAATTTCTCATGAACGTCGCTATAATCGGGGGTGGCGTAACCGGCCTCACGGCCGCATGGCGTCTTTCGGGCGCGGGGCATTCCGTCAGGCTCCTTGAGGCCGCGCCGAGGGTCGGGGGCAACATCCGAACCGAGTGCGTGGACGGATGGATGGCCGAGTCGGGCCCCAACTCGTTCCAGGAGGCGACGCCGGAGATCAGCTCCATGATCGCGGAGCTCGGGCTCGAGCAGGAGCGCCTGAAGGCGAGCCCCCTGGCCAAGAACCGCTACCTGGTGATGGACGGGGCCCTCGTGCCCGCCCCCGCCGGGCCGGGCAAGTTCTTCTCCACCCCGCTCTTCTCGTTCGGGACCAAGGTGAAGATCCTGATGGAGGCCACGCTCTCGCCGCGGAACCGCCCCGAAGACGTGAACGTCGCCACCTTCATCCGCGACCACTTCGGGGCCGAGGTCCTGGAGCGGGCCGTCCAGCCCTTCATCGGGGGCATCTATGCCGGCAACTCCGAGCGCCTTTCCGCCCGGTACGCCTTCCCCAAGCTGTGGGAGGCCGAGAGGACCAAGGGGTCCATCATCCGCTCGGCCATCGCCGGGGCGCGCGCCCGCCGGGCCCAGGGCCTGCCGGCCTCGGCCCCGGTCATCTCGTTTAGGCGGGGCCTGCAGGCCCTTACGGATGCCCTGGCCTCGAGGCTCCCCCCGGGCTCCATCGAGCTGAGCGCGGACGTGCGGACGCTCGAGCCCGGCAAAGGCGCGCGCTGGCGCGTCTCATGGGACGGGCTCGCGGGGCAGGGATCCGAGGAATTCGACAGCGTCGTGGCCGCCGTGCCGGCGTGGAGCCTCGCCCGGCTTCGCATCGGAAAGGACGGATCGTCCCCCCTCTCGGGCCTGTCCGAGGTCGAATACTCGCCCGTCGCCTCCCTGTTCCTCGGGTACCGGCGCGACCAGGTCAGCCACCCCCTGGACGGGTTCGGGGCCCTGGTGCCCTCCGGCGAACGCAAGTCCACCCTGGGCCTGCTCTTTTCCTCGACGCTCTTTCCCGGGCGCGCCCCCGAGGGCCATGTCGCCTTGACCGCCTTCGCCGGCGGCGCCCTGCGCCCCGAGCTCGCCATGCTCCCCCAGGCCGAGCTCGTCGAGCGGGTATGCGCGGACCTGCGGGACCTTGTCGGCGCGGCGGGCAGTCCCTCGTTCGTCAGGCATGTCCTCTGGCCGAGGGCGATCCCCCAGTACAACCTGGGCTACGGGCGCCACCTGGACCTCATCGCGGCGTGCGAGGCGAGCTTCCCGGGCCTGTATATCGGCGGGAACGTCCGCGACGGCATATCGCTGCCGGACTGCATTAAGTCTGGGAGCCGGTTGGCGACGCGCGTGTCTTGACTCACCGGGGGGGGTCTTTACCCTCTCGGACCCATTTTTTTTCCATTGGCGACCGACCTCAAAGACACGCTCCAGCTGCCGAAGACCGATTTCCCCATGCGGGCGGCGCTCGCCCAGCGTGAGCCGGCACGGGTCGCCCACTGGGAGAAGACGGGCCTCTACGAGGCCATCCAGAAAAAGAGGCACGGCTGCCCCGCTTTCGTCCTGCACGACGGCCCCCCCTTCACCAACGGCGACGTGCACATCGGCACCGCTCTCAACAAGACCCTCAAGGACGTGACCATCCGCTACAAGGCGCTGCGGGGCTTCCGCACCCCCTACGTCCCGGGCTGGGACTGCCACGGGCTTCCCATCGAGCAGAAGGTCGCCCGAGAGCTGCGCGACGCCAACCGGCAGGTCGAGATCCCCGAGCTCCGCCGGCTCTGCGACGCGTTTTCGGAGACCTGGATCGCAACGCAGAAGGGGCAGTTCAAGCGGCTCGGGGTGCTCGCGGACTGGAAGAACGAGTACAAGACCAAGGCCCCCGCGTTCGAGGCGGACATCCTGCGCATCTTCGCCGCCTTCGTGGAGAAGGGCATCGTCTACCGCAGCAAGAAGCCCGTCTACTGGTCCATTCCCTTTGAGACGGCCCTGGCCGAGGCCGAGGTCGAGTACAAGGAGCATTCCTCTCCCTCGATCTGGGTCCGCTTCAGGGTCCCGGCCGATGAGGCCGGGCGGTTTGGACTGCCCTCCGACAAGCCCCTTAGCATCGTCATATGGACGACGACGCCCTGGACGATCCCGGCCAACCTCGCGATCGCGCTCAACCCCGACGTCGACTATGCCGTCGCGGACCTGGGCGGGGAGCGGATCCTCGTCGCCCAGGCTCTCCTCGGCCAGGTTGCCACGGCCGCGGGCCTGGCCTCGGCGCCCGAGGTCGTTAAGACCGTCAAGGGCAAGGACCTTGAAAACATGGGTGCGAGGCACCCGTTCATCGACCGGGCATCGCCCGTCGTCCTGGCGGACTACGTCACGGTCGACAGCGGCACCGGCTGCGTCCACACGGCCCCCGGCCACGGCGCGGAGGACTACCAGACGGGCCTCAGGTACGGCCTCGAGATCTACTGCCCGGTAGCCGACAACGGCACCTACCTTGACGACGGGCGCATCCCCGCCGAACTCGTGGGCGCGTCGACCCTGGAGAGCGTCGAGGACCTCCAGAAGAAGAAGACGTCGGCCGCGAACATCGCTGTATTGAGGAAACTCGACTCGACGGGCTCGCTCCTCGCGAAGCACAAGTACACCCACAGCTACCCGCATTGCTGGCGCTCCAAGACCCCCATCATCTTCCGGGCCGTCGACCAGTGGTTCGTCTCGCTCGACAAGGCGGGTTCCCGGGCCGCCGCCCAGGACGAGATAAGCAAGATCGCCGCGGTGGGCGGCTGGATTCCCGCATGGGGCGAGGCGCGCATCCGGGGCGCCGTCGAGTCGCGCCCTGACTGGTGCGTCAGCCGGCAGCGCTCGTGGGGCGTCCCGATCCCCGCCTTCTACGACGCCGAGAAGAGGCCCTTCCTCGACGCGGGCGTGATCCGGGCGATCGCCGACAAGGTCGAGGGCCGCGGGTCCAACCTCTGGTTCGAGTCGACGCCCGCCGAGCTGCTCGAGGGCGTGAAGCTTCCTGCGGGATGGCCCGCGCCCTCCGCCCTCTCGTGCGGGCGCGACACGCTCGACGTGTGGCTGGACTCGGGTTCGTCGCACGCCGCCGTCCTCAGGCGCGGCCAGGGCGGCACCTCCTGGCCGGCCGACCTCTACCTTGAGGGAAGCGACCAGCACCGCGGGTGGTTCCAGTCGTCCCTGTGGACCTCGGTCATCGCATACGGCGCGGCGCCCTACAAGGGCGTCCTCACCCACGGCTTCATTGTGGACGAGGAGCAGAAGAAGATTTCCAAGAGCTCCTCTTACCAGAAGCCCCAGACAAGCGACGCGTACATCGCGGAGTACGGGGCCGACGTGATCCGGCTCTGGATCGCATCCCAGGACTTCAGGGACGACATCCCGATCTCCAAGGAGATCCTCTCCCACGTCGGCGAGACCTACCGCCTGATCCGCAACACCTTCAGGTTCCAGCTGGCGAACCTGTTCGATTTCGAGGCGTCGCGCCATGCGCTGCCCCCCTCCAAGATGGACGCGCTCGACCGCTGGGCGCTCGACCAGGCCGCAGAGCTCTGCAGGGCCTGCGGGCAGGCCTACGACGCGTACGAGTTCCACCGGGTGTACCAGCTGTGCAACCAGTTCTGCTCGGTCACGCTCTCGGCGACCTACCACGACATCCTGAAGGACCGCCTCTACACGCTGGGGACGGCCCACCCCCTGCGCCGGTCGTCGCAGACGGCCATCCACCAGATATTCCAGATGCTCGCCAGGATCCTCGCGCCGGTCATCCCGTTCACCAGCGACGAGGCGTGGTCATTCGCCACCTCGGGCACCGAGTTCGGGTCCGGATCCGTGCACCTGCAGGACTGGCCCGCGGCCCCTGCCGCGCCCGAGGCGGGCGCGGAGGAATTTGGCTCCCTGCTCAAGATGCGCTCCCGGGTCAACGAGGCGATCGAGCCCCTGCGCGCCGCCGGCCGGATTGGGAAGTCCCTGGACGTGGCGATAACGCTTCTCGTCCCGGACGGCGACCCGCTGAAGGAGGCGCTTGAGAAGAACCTCGGCTCTTTGCCGGAAATCTTTATCGTGTCCGACGTGAAAGTTCAGGCGACCGCGGAGCCCGGAGACCCGTTCAGCGTCGGCGTGCGCCCCTGCGCCGAACTGGGTCATGTGCGATGCCCCCGCTGCTGGCGCTGGGTGCCCGGCCTCGGCTCGCCCCCGGCCCCAGAGGTATGTCCCCGTTGCGCCGAGGCACTTCTTTCGTAAGCTACCCACCGACTTAAATCCCCCCCCAAGACTCCCCATGGACAAGACCAAAAAAACAAAATCGCCCAAAAAGAAAGCGGCCGGGGCCGAGACCCGAAAGGCGCCTGCACCCAAGGCAGCCGTTTCGACGCCTCCCGCTCAGGGCAAACGTCCCCCCATGGAAAAACCATCCAAGAAGACCGCGCTTCGCGACAGCATCCTCGCCCGCAAGGCCGCGACCAAGCCGATCGCGTTCAGCCTCGACGAGGTCCGAGCGATCGCCAAGACCGTCACCGCCAAGGCCGAGTCCACCGCGAAGACCGCAAAGGTCGTCGCGAAGCCCTCGGCCGCGCTGAGCGCCGCCCTCGAGAAGCCCGTAAAGCCCAACCACATCAAGGCCGCGTCCCTGGCGGACATCCTTGGCTTCAACCCGAAGCGGGTGAAGGCCGCCGAGGTGATCGAGGAGCGCGGGGTGCCCGAGAAGTACAAGCGCTTCTACAAGCTGCTCCTGGACCTGCGCAAGCACCTCACGGAGGGCATCGAGCGCCATTCCGAGGAGACGCTCAAGCGCTCGGTCAAGGACGACGCCGGCGACCTCTCCTCCTACGGCCAGCACATGGCCGACGCCGGGACCGACACCTTCGACCGCGACTTCGCCCTGAGCCTGGTCTCCAACGAGCAGGAGGCCCTCTCCGAGATCGAGGCCGCGATCAAGCGCATCCGCGACGGCACGTACGGCATCTGCGAGATCACGGCGAAGCCGATCTCAAAGGAGCGCCTGCTCGCCGTCCCGTTCACGCGCTACTCGGCCGATGCGCAGAAGCAGATCGAGCGCAACCGGCACCACTCCCGCACCCAGGCGGGCCTCTTCGGCGAGGCCGGCGAAGAGGGCGGCGCGATCCCGCAGGACGACGGCGCAGAGGAGTGATGCAGTCTGTCGACCCTGGGGTCTCGTTCGCCTGGCGCGTCGTCAAGTACCGGCGCCTGGTGGGGATCGCGGTCTCGGTGGTCGCCCTCGACCAGGCCACGAAGGCCTGGATCTCGGCCAGCCTCCCCTACCACACCTACGGGGAGGCCGCCGGGGCCA
>CAYPXZ010000049.1:0-23097 GCA_964414785.1 uncultured Opitutaceae bacterium | reverse complement strand
GCTCCCCCGACGACACATGGCCGTTCCCGTTGTTTGCGGCGTGGGCGTCGGGCCCCAGCGCCGGATGCCGGGTCTTCTTGTCCGCCTCGACCCAGAAGGCCTGGAAGGAGAGGCCGGAGGACTTGATCTTGAAGACGAGTATGAGCGGCCGGGAGGGGCCGTTGAGCCGGGGGACGGGCGGTCCCTGCACGGGGGCCTCGGCCGTAGCCGCCTTCCCGTTGCCCCCGTTCGAGCTCATCCTTGCCACCGAGCCGACGTCTGCAGGCAGGGGCGATATCTCGTCGGCGACAAGCTCTTCGATTTCGTGAAGTCCCGCCACAGCAAGGGCATGCGCAATCTCGCGGTCGGTAGTCGAGGAGCGCACGGAGAGGGTGCCCGCGCTCCATTCGATGACGGCGTACTCGTCCTTCTTCTCTATGCGCCTGTGGATGATCGCGTCGCGGTCGGTGAGCTCCAGCTCCCGCACCTCGCCGTTCCTGTAGATGCGCCTTCCCTCGTCCAGCTGGCTCGCGGAGAACGTCTCGGACCAGTCATCCGCAAGTATGTCGAACCAGTACTCGAGCGAATGTGGCGTGTAGACCCGTTTCGGACCGTGGGTTTGCATTTACCTAAAAGGTTGAAAGTAGACACCCGCCCCCCGCACGTGCAACAGAATTTTATCCCCGCTAGCCGGGAGACTGAATTCCTTCGGAATTGTGACCGTCAGGTGAATTCCCAAAGGGCGGCTCGTTTATTGAAAAATAGGTTCGCCCACGGTCCGGAATCGCCGAATTTTGTATTGGGCGCCCCGGTTCAGGCTTCCGCCGGCGGCCCGCAACGCATCTCCTTCCTCACCGTGTCCACCGACCCGAGCCTCTACACGATTCCAGAGCCCGACCTGCTCGCCAAGATGGGCAGCTCAGCCGCAGGCCTCTCGGCGGAACAGGCCGAGAAGGTGCTCAAGGACGTCGGCCCGAACACGGTCGCCGCCGGCGGCCACAAGTCCGTCCTGATGGACCTGCTGCACCGGTGCAAGAACCCGCTCGTCATCCAGCTGCTGGTCATGTGCGGGCTGTTCTACTGGACGGGGGACTCGGTCTCAGCCGGGATCGTGGGCGCGATGGTGGTACTCAGCGTGTTCCTTTCGTACTTCCAGGAGACCCGCTCGTCGCGCGCCGTGGAGAAGCTCCAGAAGATGGTGAAGACGACGGTAACTGTCGTGCGCGACGGCAAGGAGCTCGACGTTCAGCTGGAGGAGGTCGTGCCCGGGGACGTCGTGATCCTGGCAGCCGGCAGCCTCATCCCCGCGGACCTTCGCATTCTCACCGCAAAGGACTTCTTCGTCTCGCAGTCCGCGCTGACGGGCGAATCGATGCCCGTCGAGAAGAGCGCCGACAATAACCAGCCCGCCGGCCGCGTGCAGTTCGAGTACACGAACGCCTGCTTCATGGGGAGCAATGTCCTGAGCGGCTCCGCGCGGGCGATGGTCCTGTCGACCGGCGCGAACACGTACTTCGGCTCCCTTGCGCAGAAGATGCTCTCCAAGCGCGACCCCACGAGCTTCGACAAGGGCATCGCCGGCTTCACCTGGCTCATGATCCGGTTCATGGTCGTCATGGTCCTGTTCGTGTTCCTCGTTGTCGGGTTAAGGGACCACAACTGGCTCGAGGCGATGCTCTACGGCCTGGGCATCGCAGCCGGCCTCACCCCCGAGATGCTGCCCATGATCATGACCGTCTGCCTCTCCAAGGGCGCGCTCATGATGTCCCACAAGAAGGTCATCGTTAAGCACCTCCACGCGATCCAGAACTTCGGCGCGATGGACGTCCTCTGCACCGACAAGACGGGAACCCTGACCCAGGACCACGTGGTCCTCGAGCGCTATGTCGACGTGACCAACCGCACCAGCGAGGACGTGCTGCGCTACGCGTACATGAACAGCTTCTACCAGACGGGCCTTCGCAACCTGCTGGACCGCGCGATCCTCTCCCACTCCGACTTGGACGTGGAGCGCAACTGCAAGAAGGTCGACGAGATCCCCTTCGACTTCAAGAGGCGCCGCATGTCGGTGGTGATCGACTACGAGGACCGCCACGTGCTGATCTGCAAGGGGGCCGTCGAGGAGGTGATCGCCGTGTGCGAGAACTACCAGGTCGACGACGACATCAACCCCCTCATCCAGCTGATCCGCGACGACCTGCTCGATGAGTACCGCACGCTCAGCTCACAGGGCTACCGGGTCCTCGCAATCGCCTACCGCGAGTTCGACCGCTCGAAGCCGGTCTTCGCCGTCGCCGACGAGTCCGAGCTGATCCTTCTCGGCTACATCGCCTTCTTCGACCCGCCAAAGGACACGTCGGCCCGCGCCATCGCGGCCCTGGGCCGCTCGGGTGTCGCGGTAAAGATCCTCACCGGAGACAACGAGCTCGTGACTCGAAAGGTGTGCGGCGACGTGGGGATGGTCATCACAAAGATGCTCACCGGGCCGCAGCTCATCGCGCTGGACGACGCGACGTTTGCAAAGGAGGTCACGGAGGCCAACGTGCTCGCCCGCCTCACTCCCGACCAGAAGGAGAAGGTCATCAAGTCGCTGCGCGCCCAGGGGCACGTCGTCGGCTTCATGGGTGACGGGATCAACGACGTCCTTGCGATGAAGGCTGCCGATGTGGGGATCTCCGTGGACACCGCGGTCGACGTGGCCAAGGAGTCCGCTGACATCATCCTCCTCGAGAAGAGCCTCCTCGTCCTGGAGGACGGCATCATCGAGGGGCGCAAGGTGTTCGGCAACATCATCAAGTACATCAAGATGGGGGCTAGCTCCAACTACGGGAACATGTTCAGCATGGTCGGCAGCGTGTTCCTCTTGCCGGCGAATTTCCTGGCGATGCTGCCGACCCAGCTCCTCGTGAGCAACCTGCTCTACGACTTCTCCCAGGTGGGCATCCCCCTGGACAACGTGGACGCCGAATACCTGGAGAAACCCCGCCGCTGGAACATCAAGAGCATCCAGAAATTCATGTTCTACATCGGGCCCATCAGCTCGATCTTCGACTACGCGACCTTCTTCCTGATGCTCTATGTGTTCGGGTGCGTCGCGGTCGGGAAGCCCGGCACCTCGGAGGCCTCGAGCGCCCACCTGCAGGACCTCTTCCACACCGCCTGGTTCGTCGAGTCGCTGGTCACGCAGACCCTGATCGTCCATGTCATCCGCTCGCTGAAGATCCCCTTCATCCAGAGCCGTGCCAGCAAGACCATGACCTTCACGACGGCGATCATCATCGCGATCGGCATCTGGCTGCCCTTCTCGCCGTTCGCCAAGTTCATCCACCTGATCCCGCTTCCGGGCGTCTTCTTCCTGTGGCTGGCCCTCTTCGCGTTCCTGTATTGCACCCTGACGCACATCGTGAAGTCATGGTTCTACAGGCGCTTCGGCACCGACTAATCTATGCGCAGTATCCTCACCGCACTGCAGGACGGCCGTCTCTTCGAGCTTCCCGAGGGAGCGGGCAAGGACCGGGTTCTTGCCTTCCTTGCCCGGATCCTTGACGCCAATCCCAAGATAGAGGCGGGTGCCGACGCGGTGGAGGAGATCAGGCTAAGGGAGCAGGAATGCAACACGGGCATAGGCCTGGGCGTCGCAGTCCCGCACATGCGGGCCCGGCAGGAGGACGGGGAGCTCTTCTGCGCGATCGGCTGGTCCTCACAGGGGATCGACTACGGCTCCCCCGACGGGATGCCCGTCCATCTGGCGGTAATGTACTACATCCCGGGTTCCCAGAAGAACGTCTACCTCAAGGAGATCTCCACCCTGGTAAAGGCGATCCGCAAGAGCGGGGGAATTGAGCCCATTGCCAAGGCCCCGGACCTGAATGCGGTTCGCAACCTCCTGCTCGACTGGGTGAGCTCGGTGCTTAGCGACAGCGGGCCCGACGCGGTCGCCCGCATGATAAAGCTCGAGGTCAAGCAGGCGCAGGCGCCCGCGGCCACGGAAGCTCCCCCAGCCCCGGCCCGAATGGGCGCACGGGCGGCCGCATTCTCCGTCCTGTGCATTGCACCCCAGGGCCTCTTCGTCCTCGCTTCGGACCAGGAACTTGCGCCTGCCCTGGAGAAAGAGGAGGGCCTGGGCCAGCGCCTCGCTGCGGGCGCGCCCTTTGTCGCGGCGGGGCACCAGATCTACGTGACGGGTTCGACTCCGTACCCGGGCGGCAGGATCGTCTACCAGTGCTTCGCTGTTGCGGTCGGTCAGTAGCCGGTTCGCAGCGCCCAAGGCGTCGGAAATAGAGGGAATACGCCGCCCCGGGGCGGATTTCCCTAAACCGTAACCTGTTCGACACCGGATTGGCACCCGGCGGAGGCACATTGGAATGCGTAAACCACGCATTCTGTGAAACTCGCAATTGTCACTGAGACGTTCCCCCCGGAGATCAACGGGGTGGCCATGACGTTCGGGGTCATCGCCAGCGAGCTCGGCCGGCGCGGACATTCGGTTGCAGTTTACCGGCCCTGGCGCCGGGACCTTCCCGACAGCAGGCTCCCAAGCGACTACCTGCAGGTGCCGATGGCGGGCGTTCCGATCCCGGGATATCCGCTCCTTCGCCTCGGCCTGCCCGCGGGTCGCAGGTTCAGGCGCCTTTGGAGCCGGGATCGGCCGGACCTGGTCCATGTGGCCACCGAGGGGCCGCTCGGGCTCTCCGCGATAAGGGCCGCCAGGGCGCTCGCGATACCGGTGACGTCCAGCTTCCACACGAATTTCCACGCCTACACCCGGCACTACAAGATCTCGCTCCTTAGGGACCTGGCGCTTGGCTGGCTGCGCCACGTCCACAACCTGACGAGGAGGACCTTCGCCCCCACCTCCGACATGTGCCTGGAGCTCGGGTCCGTCGGTTTTAGGAACCTCTCCGTCCTGTCGCGCGGAGTCGACACCCGCCAGTTCCGACCCGAGAGGCGCTCCTGTGCCCTGCGCAGCGATTGGCAGGCGGGTCCGGACGATCCGGTCGTCATCCATGTCGGCCGGATGGCGGCGGAAAAAAACTATCCCCTCCTATTCCGCGCCTACGCGGCCATGAAGCGGGCCAATCCGGCGTGCCGCTTCGTGCTCGCCGGCGAGGGCCCCCTCAAGAGGGCGCTCATGAGGGCCCACCCGGACTGCGTTTTCGCCGGGTTCTTCTCCCGCGACGAGATAGGCAGGTACTACGCCTCTGCGGACATCTACGTGCACGCGAGCCTGACCGAGACCTTCGGAAACGTCCTGACCGAGGCCATGGCGAGCGGCCTGGCCGCCGCGGGGTTCGACTATGCGGCCGCCCGGATATTCATGAGGGACGGGGAAACCGGGCTGACGGCGCCGTGCGAACAGCCCGATGGGCTGGTGGCCGCGGCGGTCCGGCTCGCCACCGAGCCCGCTCTTCGGGCGCGCCTGCGCGCGGCCGCCCGCCTGGCCGTCGAGGCGCAGTCGTGGGAGCGGGTCATCGCGCGATTTGAAAGCGACCTGGAGGGGGAAGCGGGAATCTCGCCCATCGCCGCCGGCCGGTCGCCGGTGCTCGTCTAGAAATGAAGCACCGAATCCTCATTCTGACCGCGGCCTATGGTGAGGGACACAATGCCGCGGCCCACGCGCTCGCAGCCGCATTCAACGACGATGAGCCGGGGACGGCGGTCGTCGTCGACGCCTTCGCCCTATCGTGCCCCAGGCTGAACCAGGTCGTGAGGAGGGCCTACCTCGCCGCCATCAACGGCACGCCTCGCCTCTGGAAGCGGATCTATGCCCTCATGGACCGCCCTGGGTTCATGGACAGGGGGATCTGGATGCTGCGGGCGCAGTCGAGGATGCTCGAGCGGGTGATCGAGCGGGAGCGCCCCGTCGCCATCTGCAGCACCTTCCCCGCCTACGCCGCGCTCCTGCAGCGCTTCGCCAGGGAGGACCAGCTCACGACGCCGCACTTCAACATCGTCACGGACTCGATCAGCATCAACTCGGTCTGGTGGCGACCCGGATGCGACGGGTGGTACGTGCCGAACGAGGACTCGGCGCAGGTGATGCGGGAGGCGGGCGTCGATCCCTCGCGCCTGCACGTGCTCGGCTTTCCGGTGACGCCCTATTTCCGCCGAAACGAGGGCCTCGTCACGCGGCCGAGCCTGGCGGCCGGCGCGGCGCCGAAAATCCTCTACATCGTCAACTCGGGGACGCGCAACGCCGAGGCCACGGGCCGCCTTCTCCTGGCCGAGGAGGATTGGGAGGTCACCTGCACCGTGGGAAGGGACGACGCTCTGAGGCGGACGCTGACGGCCGTGGCCGCCGGGCGCCGGCGCCGCGCCGACATCCTCGGATGGACGGACCAGATCCCTCACCTGCTCATGACCCACCACGTCGTCGTCAGCAAGGCGGGCGGGGCGACGACGCAGGAGGCCATAGCGGCCCGCTGCCCCATGGTGGTCAACCAGGTGGTGCCGGGCCAGGAGGAGGGCAACTGCGAGCTCTTGCTGCGCCACGGGGCCGGGTCGCTCGCAACGACACCCGCTGCCGTCATCGCGGCCCTGAAAGCGGCGTTTTCGGACCGGGGCCTTGCCTGGGAGCGGTGGAGCCGGGCCCTCGAGCCCATGGCCCGGCCCGATGCGGCCCGCGCCATCGCCTCCCATGTGCTCGCCCATGCGAACGGGGGCGCGGGGGCCCCCAGCGCCGGCCTGTCGCCGACCCTCAGATGAAGGTGCAGTTCATATTCAACCCGCGATCGGGGCGCCCGCGGCGCAATGCGCCCATCCTGCCCATGCTGCGAAGCTTCATCGCAGCCAGGGCCCTGGACGCGGACCTCGCGTGCACCGAGGGGCCCGGCCATGCGACAGAGATCGCCCGCGATGCCGTATCGTCGGGCTGCCTTCGGATCGTGGCCGTCGGCGGGGACGGGACGGTGAACGAGGTCGCCCAGGCGCTGATCCACACCCCGGCCGCGCTCGGACTCGTCCCCTGCGGCTCGGGCAATGGCCTCGCCCTCCACCTGCGCCTGCCCCGGTCGCTCCCGGAGGCCCTCGACCTGGCGGCCGGCTCATCGGGTCGAACCGCCGTGCTCGACACGGGCACCGTCAACGGCCTTCCATTCGTCAACGCCATGGGCCTCGGCCTCGACGCCGACGTGGCCAATCGCTTCAACCGCCTCGCCCGGCGGGGGCTCCCGGCCTACGCCCGGACCGCACTCTCCGCCTTCCTGGGCCGCAAGACCGAGCGCTGCTTCATCACCTCGGGCAGCCACCGGGAGGAGATCGACATCCTGCTGATCGCGGTCGGCAACTCCGACCAGTACGGCAACAACGCCAAGATCGCCCCCCATGCGAGGGTCGACGACGGCGTCCTCGACCTGGTCGTGGTCCGCCCGGTCGGGCTCGTCGCCGCGGCCTTCCTTGGCGCGCGGCTGTTCCTCGGCTCAATCGACCGGAGCAGCCGGGTCCGCGGCCTTCGCGGGGCCAAGTTCCTGATCGAGAGGCCTGCCGCCGGCCTCATCCACACCGACGGCGAGACCCACTATGCCGGGGCCGCCGTCGAGGTCGCCGTGCGGCCCCGCAGCCTGAGGGTCGTCGTGTCCAGGGACTGCGCCGCGGTCTCCCGCCTCGAGGACCGCGCGGCGCCGGGCTTCGCGCTCCAGCTGCCATGAAGAAACTTCGCGTCCGCACCGTAATCCTCTCCGACATCCACCTCGGGACCGTGGATTCGAAGGTCCGCGAGGTGAACCATTTCCTGCGCCACGTGCGCTGCAAGAAGCTGATACTCAATGGCGACATCATCGACGGGTGGCAGCTCAAGAGGAACGGCCAGTGGACCAAGGCGCACACCCACTTCATTCGGATCGTGCTGAAGATGCTCGAGAAGAGGGACACCCAGATCGTGTACCTTCGGGGCAACCATGACGACATCCTGTCCAAGTTCCTGCCCCTCGAGTTTGAGAACCTGCTGGTTGTCGACGAGTACCTGCACGAGGGCGTGAAGGGCCGCTACCTCGTCCTTCACGGCGACGTCTTCGACACCGTCACGCGCAACTTCGTATTCCTGGCCCACCTCGGCGACTGGGGGTACCACGCCCTCCTTGCGATCAACCGGGCGTACAACGTGTGGAGGTCGTGGCGGGGCCTCGAGTACTGGTCGCTCAGCCGGGCTATCAAGGCCCGCGTGAAGTCGGCGGTCAGCCACGTCTCGAACTTTGAGGAGCATATCGCAGAGCTTGCGCGCAGCCGGGGCTGCTCGGGGGTCATGTGCGGGCACATCCACACCCCGGCGGACAAGATGCTCGGCAACATCCACTACCTCAACTCGGGGGACTGGATCGAGTCGCTCACCGCCGTCGTCGAGCGCTGGGACGGAAGCTACCAGCTCCTCGAATACGCCGACTTCCTGAAGGAGTTCCCCCTCCCGGAGGGCGGCCCGGCGGCCGAGGAGCAGGACCCCCCGGAGGCGGCCGAGGACACGGGCGCCCCGGTCCCCGCGGACGCCGCCACCGAGACCCCCGTCATCTGAGGGTTGGGTTGACAGCCGCCGGGCTGCTCCCCGTCGTGGATGGAGTGAAGGAGCGCGAACGAATCTTGGTGGCCATGTCGGGGGGCGTCGACAGCTCGGTCGCCGCGCTCGTATTGAAGCGCCAGGGGGCCGACGTGACCGGGGCCTACATGAAGAACTGGATCAACGAGGACGGCGTCGTCGGCCACTGCCCGTGGATGCAGGACATCGAGGACGCGCGCAGGGTGGCCGACCAGGTGGGCATCCCCTTCCAGGTCGTGAACCTCATGAGGGACTACCGGGAGAAGGTGGTGCAATACCTCCTGGACGGCTACGAGCGGGGCCTCACACCCAACCCCGACGTGATGTGCAACCGCGAGATCAAGTTCGGGGTGTTCCGAGGCTGGGCCCGGGAGCACGGGTTCTCGGCCGTGGCCACGGGGCACTATGCGCGCAGGACAACCGGGGATGACGGGCCGCAGCTGCACGAGGCTGCGGACTCGAACAAGGACCAGTCCTACTTCCTATCCCTCCTAAACCAGGAGCAGATCGGGGACGCCGTGTTCCCGGTGGGCGACCTCGAAAAGCCCGAGTTAAGGAGGATCGCCCGGGAGGCCGGGCTCGCAACGGCCGACAAGAAGGACAGCCAGGGGATCTGCTTCATCGGCGAGGTCCGCATGGGCGATTTCCTGAGGGCCTATGTCCCGGACAAGCCCGGCGCGATCGTGCGGGCCTCCGACGGCAGGGAGCTCGGCCGGCACCGGGGCCTGCACTACTACACGCTCGGCCAGCGCAGGGGCATCGGCGTGCCCTCCAACACGGACAACGAGAAGTACGTGGTCGTGGGGAAAAGGGCCGCGGACAACGCCCTGCTGGTCGCCTTCGACCACCGCGACGCGCCGGGTCTCTTCCAGACCGAGGCGCGGGTCCACTCGCTCAGCTGGAACACCCCGGGAACCGCGGACACCCAGGGCCTCGAGGCGCGGGTGCGCTACAGGGACCCCCGCGTTCCCGTCACGTTCATCCCCGAGGGCGGGGGCACCGCCCTTGTGAAGTTTGAGAGCCCCCAGCGCGCGCTTGCAGCCGGCCAGATCCTGGCGCTCTACAGGGGGTCGCGGCTCGTCGGCGGGGCCGTCTTTGCCTAGTTGAGCGACGCGAGCACAAGCGCCGCCGCCAGGCCCAGGAAGACGACGCCCATCGCACGGTCGATCCAGTGGCCTGCCCTGAGGAAGGCCGCGCGCACGCGGTCGCGCGTGAAGACGACCGACACCATCGCAAACCAGCCCATCGTGCTCGCCGCCATCCACAGCCCGTACGCCCCCTGGATGACCTTCGGGGTCCTCGGGTCGATCAGGGAGGCGAACAGGGCGACGAAGAAGAGCGTCGCCTTGGGGTTGAACACGTTCGTCAGGAAACCCGCCGTCCATGCGGAGTGCGCGGCGGGCTCGGCGGGGCGGGAAGAATCCCCGCGCCTTCCGAAGGGGGACTCGGACACGTCGTGCCTGGGGCGGCTCCTGAGCCCCTGCACCCCGATCCACGCGAGGTAGGCGGCGCCCGCCACCTTCATCGCCGTGAAGGCGACCGGATAGGTCCGTAGCAGGATGCCGATTCCCAGGAGGGCGTACGTGACGTGGACCAGGATGGCGCTGCCGATGCCGACGCTCGTCCAGATGGCGGCCCTGCGGCCGTGCGCGATGCTCTGGCGCATCACCATGGCGAAGTCCGGGCCCGGGCTCGCGACGGCTAGGAAGTGCGCGACGGCCACCTTCACGAACTGGAGCCAGAAGCCGTGCACGGAGGCCTCTAGGGCGAGATCTCCCTTAACCCCGGGTCCGCGATCATCTTGTCCAGCCCTTTTGACTCAACGAAGGCCCTGAGCCGTCGGTCGTCGGGGTGGTCGGACTGCGCCCGTGCCACGACCGAACGCGCGTCGTCCACACGGCCCAGGAGCACCAGGACGTACGCTCTGCGGATCACGGCGACCGAGTTCGAAGGCTCGCGCTTGGAGTCGTCCTCGTACACCGAGAGCGCCGACTTGTAGGCCGACCGCGCGCCGCCCGAATTGTGAAGGCGCATCCTCACCATGCCGAGGTCCATCCATGTGTCCCCCTGGTCGGGGCAGAGGACGGTCGCCTTGGCGAAGAGCCCCTCCGCGCGGCTCCAGTCGCGAAGCGTCACCGCAAACTGCGCCTCGCTGACGATGTTGGCGGCCTCCTTGCGCTCAAGGGACGTGATCTCCCTCCGGTGGCAGCCCGCGAGGATGAGCGCCGCCGCCGCAAGCAGGGCCAGGCGGAGTCTCATCACAGGTCCGGCGGGACGGTGGAGATGGCCTCCTCCATCGTAGAGAGGCCGTCCCTCACCTTGAGGAGGCTGTCCTGGTGAAGGGTCTTCATGCCCCCCTTCTGCGCGATCTTCTTCAGTTCGGCTGTCTCCAGCTTCTTGTTGATTCCCTCGATCAAGGCCTCGTTGGTCACCATGAGCTCGTGGATGCCGACGCGTCCGCGGTAGCCGCTCCCGTTGCACTTGGGGCAGCCCTTCGTGTTGTGCTTGAAGATGGGCCCGCTCCAGCCGATCGCCTTCTCGAGGATCTCCTTCTCGCGGTCCTTGGGCTCGTACTGGATCCTGCACTGCTTGCAGACGCGGCGCATCAGGCGTTGGGCGCACACGCACAGGATCGACGACGAGATCATGAACGGCTCGATCTCCATGTCCGTGAGTCGGGCGATGGTGGAAGGCGCGTCATTCGTGTGGAGGGTGGAAATGAGAAGGTGGCCCGTCAGCGCGGCCTCGATGGCGATCTCCGCCGTCTCGATGTCTCGAATCTCACCCACGAGGATGATGTCGGGGTCCTGGCGCAGGAAGGCGCGAAGCGCCGTCGCGAAGGTCAGCCCGATCTGCCGGTGCATCTGCATCTGGTTGATACCCGAGAGCGTGTACTCGATCGGGTCCTCGGCGGTGCGGATGACGATGTCGGGGGTGTTGATCTCGTTGAGCGCCGAGTAGAGCGTCATCGACTTGCCCGAGCCCGTGGGCCCGCAGTGCAGGATCATCCCGTAGGGCTGGCGGATGCAGTCGCGGTAGCGGGCGAGGTTCTCCTCGCTAAAGCCGAGGGACGTCAGGGGCAGCGTGCTCTTCTGCTTGTCGAGGATACGCATGACGACCCCTTCCCCGTGGTTGAGGGGCGCCGTGGACACGCGCAGGTCGAGGTCGAGGTTCTTTTTCGTGTACTGCTTGAAGACGATGCGCCCGTCCTGGGGGAGCCGGCGCTCCGAGATGTCCAGGTTGCACATGATCTTCAGCCTGGCGACCAGCGCGGGGCCGACCTTGACCGGAAGGCGCAGCTTCTCCTGGCACAGGCCGTCCACCCGGTACCGGACGATCACGTCCTTCTCCTGGGGCTCGATGTGGATGTCGCTCGCCCCCGCGAAATAGGCGTCCTCGATGATGCGGTTGCCGAGCTGGATGATGGGGCCCGACTCCTCGTTGACGTCGGTGTCGGTGAGGATCTCGTTCTCGGCCTGCGTGCCGTACTCGGCGCCGATCTTCTGGACGACGTCGTCAAACCCGGTCGAGCGGTCGTTCGCCTTGCTGAACTTCTCCTTGATGTCCTTCTCGCGGGCGAGGAGGCGGACCACGCGCTTGCCCGTCATCTCCTGGATCTTCGCCGGGAGCGTGACCTCGAAGGGGTTGGCAAAAGCGACCAGGAGGAGGTCGCCCACCTGGCCCACCGGCAGCACCAGGTTCTCCTGGCAGAACTCCTGCGGTATCCGCTCGAAGGTGGAGGTCGCTATCTTGTAGCGCGCCACGTTGAAGGGGGCGAGCCCGAGCGCCCTGCCCTTCGCGACGAGGCACTGGAATGCGGTGATCTTGTAGTCCTCCTGCAAGAGGCGGTCGAGGGCGTCCCCGTTGAGGTCCTGCGGCCTGGCCGCGATGGCGTCGCGCTGCTCGGTCGTCAGCCGGCCCATCGCTATCAGCTTCGCCACGATCAGGGACTGTACTTTGCCTAGCGCCATGGTGGGTCGGTCCGGGTCAAGCCGAGCGCGCCACCGGCACCGCCGCGGGCGCCGTCTGGGCCGCCGGGATCGGCGGGGTGGTCTGGGAGGTCGGGGCGCTCGGCGCCGCGGCTGCCGCACCCGGGACGGGGAAGGGAGCCTTGGAGCTGGTCGGGCTGCCGAGGCGGTCCAGGTGCTCGGCGATGCCCTCAAGCGTGGTGCCGAACCAAAGGAGCGGGCCGCCGAAGCGCTTCTCCCAGAACGTGCGGACGGCGGGGCTAAGGTAGTAGGCCGAGGCGATGAACGTGAAGTCCTCCTCCTGGTCAAAAGGGACCGACCACGTCGCCCAGCAGGCGTCCATGTCCAGGCCCTTCTTCGTGTCGTCGGGCGGCTCGTAGCCCCTGAGGTCCACGAGCCCGAGGCCCTCGGTCTCAACGAGATGCTGCAGGACGTCCTCCTCGCGGATGACCTTAAGCTCGTAGGCCAGGACCCCGAGCACCGTGGCCTGGCGGGGCTGGTTCGTGGCGATGATCTCCAGGAGGCGCTCGTTCGCCTTCTCCAGGTCCTCGATCTTGACCAGGTTGTGCTCGACCAAGCCCGCCCCAAGCAGACGGTTGGCCCGCATCATCAGCGACCGGTTTTCTGGCGACATTGTGGATCCAGTAGCCACGCTATATCAGAGTTTGCGCTATGCCGCCGCCGCTGGCGACACCTTTTCCTTCCGGCGCAGGACGGTGACTCGCTTTAACAATTCCTTCTTAAGCCGGTCCAGACCCGCTCCCTCGAGGCACGAGATCTCGACCACGTCGACCTTGAAGCGGCGCTTGAACCTCTTGAGGTTACCGGCCGCCGAATCCAGGTCCATCTTGTTGGAGGCCAACAACCTTGGCTTCTTCAGCAATCCGGGGTCATAGAGCTTGAGCTCGTTGAGGAGCTGCCGGTAGTCCTCAGCGGGGTCGCGCCCGTCATTGCCCGCCATGTCGACGATGATCAAGAGCAGCGCGCACCGCTCGACGTGCCTGAGGAACCGGTGCCCGAGGCCGCGGTTCTCGCTCGCGCCCTCGATGAGGCCGGGGATGTCGGCGAGCAGCAGGCGCCGGTCGCCCGCGACCTCGTCCTTGTACTCGATCACGCCAATCTGCGGGTGCAGGGTCGTGAAGGGATAGGCCGCCATCTTCGGGTGCGCCTTGGTGATCGCGTTCGTCAGGGAGGACTTGCCTGCGTTGGGGAAGCCCACAAGGCCGACGTCCGCAATGGACTTTAGGACGAGCTGGTACTCGCCGTGCTCGCCGACCTGGCCCGGGTTGGCGCGCCTCGGCGCCCGGTTTGTCGAGGTCTTGAAATGGGTGTTCCCCCAGCCGCCGTTGCCGCCCTTGCAAAGGACGATCCTCTGGGCGTCCTCGACGACCTCGGCGACGACCCGTCCCGTGGCCTTGTCGGTAACTATCGTGCCCAGGGGGAGCCTCAGGATGGCGTCGGAGCCCTCCTTGCCGTTGCAGTCCTTCCCGAGGCCGTGCTCTCCCCTGCCCGCCCTCCAGTGCTGCTTGAACTTGTAGTCGACCAGGTTGTTCGTGTCGTGGGACCCCAGAAGGATGACGTCCCCCCCGGCGCCGCCGTCGCCGCCGTTGGGACCGCCCCAGGGCTCGTATTTCTCGCGGCGAAACGAAATGCAACCGCGCCCGCCGTCACCGGCCGACACCTTTATAACACATTCATCGACAAACATGGGTTAGACGCTACCGAAATACGCTCAGGGATCAAATCGCTATCTTGATTCCTTTTCGCAGGTACGTCGGCACATCCAGGTCCTGTCCGTCAAAGAGGTTTCTGTCGGTGCGTTCGAACTGGCCGCGGCTCTCGACCTCGCCGAAGCCGAACTCCTCCTGGGTCGGCTTGACCCCCGGGGCGGCGGCCACCTCCTGGGCCACCGGGGGCACGGCAGCGGCCTCGCTCTTCGCGGCCGCATCGTCGGCTCGGGGTGCTGCGGCCCGCGGCCTCGCCGGCGCCGGCCTCCGGGCGACCATCCCCCGCGTTCCCATGTCGCTCGTCCCCAGAACGGAGATTTCCACACGCCCCTGCATCCCCTCGTCGATCACGGCCCCCATGATGATGTGGGAATCGCGCCCGAACTGGTCGGCGATCGCGTTCATGATCTCGTTGACCTTGGGAAGCGTCAGGTCCGTCCCCCCGGTGATGTTGACAAGCAGACGGTCGGCCTTGCGCGAGAACTCGGGAGTGTGCAGGAGCGGGCAGAGCTTGAGGCTCGCGATCGCCTCGGTCGCGGCGTTCTCGCCCGAACCCTCCGAGAGCCCGAAGAGCGTCTTTGCGCCGCGGTTCTGGAACGCCTGGCGCAGGGTGGCAAAATCCACGTTGATCAGCCCGGTCTTCGAGAGCATGGACCAGATCGACTTCACTCCCCTGCCGATCCACTCGTCGGCGCGGGCGAACGAGTCGAGGACCGTCTCGTTCTCGGCCGCCTCCTGCAGGAGGATGTCATTGGGCAGCGGGATCACCGCGTCGCAGGACCGCCTGAGGGCGGCAAGCCCTTCCTCGGCCTGCTTCAACCTACGGCCCCCCTCGAAACTAAACGGCAGCGTGACAAACGCGATCACGAGCGCCCCCTGCTCGGCGGCAATTTCGGCCACGATCGGGCAGGCCCCGCCGCCGGTGCCCCCTCCCATTCCCGCGAGGATGAAGACCAGGTCGCAGTCCTTGACGACGGTGGCGATCTTCTCCCGGTCGTCCTCGGCCGCCTGGCGCCCGAGTTCCGGGTCCCCTCCGGCCCCGAGCCCCCGGGTCGTGCCCATGCCGATCAGCACCTTGTCCTGGACCGGGGAGCTCGACAGGGCCTGGCTGTCGGTGTTGATGACGCACAGCTGCAGGCGCTCGAGGTTCTCCATCTTAAGCCGGTCCACGGCGTTCGAGCCCGCACCGCCGACGCCCACGAGCTTTATGGCGACGTTGCGGTCGCCTATGATCTGGGGTTCCAGGGGAAGTTCGTTGGGATTCACGTCGATGCGAAGAGGCGCGTTACGTTGCGCAGGAACCCGCCCTTGCGGCGGGCGGTCGCGGTGCGGTCGCTTTGGACGCTGACGCCGTAGTAGAGGATGCCGAGGGCCGTGTGGAAGCCAGGGTCGCGCAGGTTCTCATTGACCCAGGTGGGGGCCTCTCCCAGCCGGGCCGAGGTTCCAAAGACCTTCGCCGCGCACTCCGCGATCGCGGGCAATTTCGCACCTCCGCCGGTCAGCACCACCCCCCCGGCGCACGTCTCGGGGGAGAACGCGTGGCCGAGCTTCTTCTTGACCACCTCGAGCAGCTCCCAGGCCCTCGCTGCGGTGATGTTCTCGATCGCCTGCCTCGAGAACTGCCGGTCTCCAATGGAGAAATTCCCGTCGAGCCACACCTTTTCGCTCTTGTCCCGGCTCTGGACGAGGGCCCGCCCGAACCGCAGCTTGAGCTTCTCGGCCTGCCCCTCGGTGAGCCTTAGGCCGATGCTGATGTCGTTCGTGAAATGGCCTCCGCCGACGGCCGCGACCCCCGTCGTGTGAGGGGCGCCGTTCCTGTAGAGGACGTAGTCGGTGGTCCCGGCGCCGATGTCGATCGCGAGCACGCCGTTCTGGCGCTCCTCCATGCTGGTCACCATGTGCCCGGAAGCGAGGCTCGACAGGACGAGTTCCCGGACCTCCAGGTTGAACCCCCTGATGACATGGATGTTGTCGGCAAGCCTCTGCTCCTGGCCGTGGACCGTCCAGTACCCGACCTCGAGCTTCTGGCCGACCAGGTTCTCGGGCGAGGTCGGCACCAGTCTGCCGTCGACCCGGAACGGCCTGCGGATGTTGTGCACAACCATCCTGCCGAGCGGCAGCTCCTTGGCCTTGGCCAGGTCGCAGACCGTCCTGATGTCGTCCATCTCGATCATGTTGTCGGCGGCCTTAACGTTAAGGGATGCCTCGTTGTAGAATCCTTCCAGGTGGCCTCCTGTCTGCGCTAGGTAGACATGGTCGATCCGCTCGTTCGCGTCCCGCTCGGCGATCTCAAGGGCGTTGTGGGTGCACTCCGTGGCCGCTCGGTAGTCGACTACCGAGCCCTTGATGACGCCGCGCGACGAGCATTCGCCGCACCCGATGATCACGATCTCGCGGCCGGTGTATTCGCCTATGAGCGCCGTGACCTTGGAGGTCCCTATCTCTACCGCGCCTATGAAAGTGGTCTTAGAGCTCACGATGGATGTCGATGTGAGGGTTGGAAATCGAGGGAAAGGCGACCTGAGGACGCGCCGACTGGGCGTTCAGGGTCTCTGACGGCGGGTTGCCCAGGGTCGGCGCCGCCGTCCCGTAGGCCACCGGAACCTGGGCGCCGAGCGCCAGGTTCACCACCCTGAGGGGCCGGGTCGGGTCTTTGGATTCGTCGACGAGGAGGTCCAGGCGTGCGATCTGCCGCAGGTAGTCCTCCTTTGTGCCGAAAATGATCTTCATCCCGTCGCGGGTGTAGACCTCGATCTCACCGTCCGTCGACAGGTGCGCAAGCGAAATGACCTTCCACGTGCGGTAAAGATTCTCCGCCTCGAGCTTCGCCGAGGCGAGGAGGTCTGAGACGGCCCGCATGCCCTCGATCGGCGCCAGCCCTTTCGCGACCCGCGAAAGCCTGATCCCGTCGATCCAGGGAAGCGTCTCGACCATCGCAGGGTCAAAACCCGTCCCCGCAAAGGCCGCCCCGTCCCGGGCGATGAGCAGCATCTTCGGCGCGGCGCCCCCCGCCTGAGCCATCATCCTCGCCACCGGCGAGCGCTCGGAGATTCGCACTACGAGCGTGTCGGGAAAGTTCCGGATGACGGCCGCCGAGCTCACCTGGGCGTCGGCGAGCACCCTCTGGCGCATCTGGTTCAGGTCGAGCCCCATCAGGGTCGCGTCGGGCGCCACCGCAAGCGTCTTGGCGAGCCAGTTCTTGTCGAGCACGCCGTCGGTGACGAGGACGAGGCTCCGGACGCGGTCCGCCTTGGCCGCCTCGGGCATCGAGTCGGGATTCTCGCGCAACACCCCGGCCATCTCCCACACGCCCCATGAGACACCGAGGATGACCGCCGACCCGATGGCGACGCGCATCACTCCCATCGTCATCCTCCGGCGTCCCTCGATCGACATGGCTCGGGGCCTCACCTGCTGGGGGATCTCCCTCCAGGTCCGGGTGTCGGGCAGGGTATGGGTGTCTTTGCTCATGGACGGCGCGAGACGGCTCCGAGGCGAAAGCGCTCGATCGCCGGCGAAACCATTTCCCTGACCAGGGCCGGGAAATCCAGTCCCACACAGCGAGCGCTCATCGGAAGCAGGCTCATCTCCTTCATGCCGGGAAGGGTGTTGATTTCGAGCAAAAACGGTTCGCCCGCCGAGGAGACCATGAAGTCGACGCGCGCGTAGTCCCTGCACCCGCAGGCCGAGAAGGCGGTCTCGGCCGACGCCCTGACCCTTGCGGCCAGGGCATCATCGAGGGGCGCCGGGGCCAGGTATTCGGTCATCCCCTTCGTGTACTTGCTTGTGTAGTCGTAGACTCCGGACTTCGGCCTGACCTCGACAATCCCCATCGCCCGGCCCTTGAGGATACCGACGGAGAGCTCCCGCCCCACGATGCGGCGCTCGACGATCCACGATCCGGACGTGATCCCCGCGAGCGCCGCTCCGATGGCGGCCTCGTCGTCGGCGATGCGCAGGCCGACGCTGCTCCCCTCGTTGTTGGGCTTCACGACGACACGGGGGCCGAGGCGCCGCACGACGTCACCCGCCGCGGGCGTCGAGCCCGCTTCAAACTCGATGCCGTCGACCACGGGTACCCCCAGCGCCGCGACCGTCCTCTTGGTCAGCGCCTTGTCCATCGTGAGGGCACTGGAGCTCGCGTCGCATCCCGCATACACGCCCCCCGCAATGTCGATGAGCCGCTGCATCCCGCCGTCCTCCCCGAAGGTGCCGTGGAGCGTCGAGAAGACGACATGGGACTGCGGGTCATAGCCGTCCGGAAGCGCCTCCGCGACGACGGCGAAGAGCCGTGTCGTGAACGAGCGCGCCAGTGCGCTGGCGCACGCCGCCCCGGATGCCGCCGAGACCTCGCGCTCGGCGGAGGTCCCCCCCGCGAAAACCGCTATGACCGGAGCTTTCATAAGATGTCCCGCCAGTCCTTCCCGTAGAGGAGCACCTCGGGCTCCAGGTCGACCCCCTTCGCCAGGCGCACGCCCTCCCTGACGCGGCGAACCAGTTCCAGCACGTCGGCGCTGGTGGCCTCGCCGCAGTTGATGACAAAGTTCGCGTGCACCCGGGAGACCTCGGCTCCCCCCACCCTCACCCCCTTGAGCCCGCTCTCCTCGATAAGCCGGCCGGCGGATGCGCCGGGAGGGTTCTTGAACATGCACCCCGCGCTAGGCTCTCGCGGCTGCGACTCGTGGCGCTTCTTGCGGTAGTCGTCGATCTGGCGCCCGACGCTCGCGGAGTCCGAGACGGACATCGAATGCAGGACCGCCCCGAGCGCGATGGCATCCCTGAGCTCGGCGCAGACCCGGTAGTCCACGCGCAATGCGGACCGGGGCAGGTTGTGGATCTCGCCGTCCATCGACATGATGCGGACCTCGTCCACGACGTCGAAGATCCAGCCCCCCATGGCCCCGGCGTTCATGCGAAGGGCGCCCCCGACGCTCCCGGGGATGCCCTCGAGGAATTCAAAGCCGCCGATCCCGGCCGAGGCGGAGAGGCCGCAAAGGTTCTTCAGGCGCAGCCCGGCGCCGACCCGCACCCGCCCGTCGGGAAGGACCTCAAACCCGGACCAGTACCGCTGTGAGAGCGAGACGATGAGCCCGTCGACCCCCTCGTCGGGCACGAGGAGGTTTGATCCCCGGCCCAGCATGAACACCGGCACGCCCTCCTTGCGGGCCTTGTGCAAGAGCGCGCGCAGGTCATCCTCCGATGCCGGCTCGGCATAGAGGCGCGCGGCCCCACCCACCCGGATGGTTGTCTTCGTGGCGAGGGGCTCCTCGCGCGTGAGGTTCGCCCTCTTCGAAAGCAGGGGCCGGATCTCGTCCGCGAAGCGGTCCCAGCGCTGGGCGAGGGCGATTCCCACCCGGAAGGCATCTATAGACGCCCGGGCCGCCCGGTCGATGTCGCCGGCGCCCACAAAGGCGATGACGTCGCCCGGCCTGGCCTCGCGCACGAGCGCGGGAATGCTGCCGGAGGGATCGCCCGGGAGGTAGGAAACCGACAACAGCGGGGACCACCTCTTTATCTCCGCGTAGATGTCCGCGGTCGTGCCCCCCGAGGCCGGGGCCTCACCGGCAGAATACACGTCAAGGAGATGCACGACATCCGCCAGGGAGAGCGAGGCCGCGAATTCCGACTTGAACCGGGCGGTCCGGGTGTGGCGGTGGGGCTGGAAAACGACAATGAGCCGGCCCCCGAGCGCCAGCCTGCCGCGCAGGCTCGGCAGGAGCGCGCGTATCTCCGACGGATGATGGGCGTAGTCCTCCATGACCGTCAGCCCGCCCTCCTCCATCAGGACCGCCTGGCGGCGGCGGACGCCGGGGTAATCGGCGAGCAACCCCCGCTCGGGCTCCACCCCCATCAGCTGGGCCGCGGCGAGCGCAGCCGTGGCGTTTGACGCATTGAAGTCCCCGACGGTGCCGACCAGGACCTCCGCGGCCTTGAAGCGGCCAGCGAGCCTCAGGGTCATCCTTCCCTCCTTCTCTGCCACAAGGGTTCCGGAAAAGCTGCCGCTGCGGCCAAACGTCGCGGCGGCCGGGGCGATCCTCAATGAAATCGGGCACGCATCGCTCACCAGCACCGTGCCCCGCGTCCGGGCGCAAAGGGCGACAAAGGCCGCTTCGATCTCGGCCGGGCTCCGGTAGCGGTCGGGATGATCCCAGTCGAGGTTCACGAGGACCGTAATTTCCGGGGAGAACTCGTTGATCGTGCCGTCGCTCTCGTCCACCTCGGCGACCAGCCACTCGTTTGAGCCCACGGCGGCCGGCGGGGTCGAATCATTGAAGAGCCCCCCGGCCACGTAGCCCGCCGGAAACCCGGCCCGTCCGAGCGCCGTGACGAGCATGGCGGTGGTGGTCGTCTTGCCGTGCGAGCCGCAGACGGCGACGAGCCTCTTGCCCCGGGCCACCTCCGCAAGCATCTCCCCGCGCCGGACCGAGGGGATACCCATCTGGGCCGACGCGACCAGGGCCGGATGGGATTCCGGGATTGCCGAAGAGCGGACGACAAGGTCGCAACCCTGCGGAATCGGCCCTACGGCGACGCCTCCCGCAGAAAGCAGCGCGGCGACCTCGGGGGCAAGCGAATCGTCCTCACCGGAGACCTCCCAGCCCGAACGCGATAGGTAGATGGCGAGCGGCGCGACACCCATTCCGCCGACGCCCAGGCAGTGGATGCGGCGGATCGCGCGGCCGAAAACGTGCGGGAGGTTCGTCGGCCTCATGCTACGGCTTCCTGCTGCGCGCCCTGCTCGTGCTGGACACCCGTGCGCGCCATCTCCTCCAGGTCGGTCAGCATGAGGTCGAGGGAATTGGCGCGATCCATGCGCTTGAGGTTCCCCCGGAACTGCCTCAGCAGCCAGTCGTTGAAGGCGAGCTCGACCACCTCGTCATAGAGCGTGCCGAGTGCAGCCTGCTCAACGACAAGGCCTCCGCCCTGCCGCTCGAAGAACGAGGCATTTGCACGCTGGTGGTCCGAGGCCGCGTGGGGAAAGGGGACTAGGATGGCGGGCACCTCGCAGCGAATGAGCTCGGCAAGCGTGCCGGCCCCCGCCCTCGAGACGACGAGGTCGGCCGCGGAGAGCAGCTCCGCGATCCTGTCGCAGAACGGCACGAATACGGACCTGACCGGGCGGCCCGTCTTGGAGCGAAGGACGATGGTCTCGGCATCTCCCTTGCCCAAGCCGGTCACGCAGTAGAGCTGGATGCCTTCGAACGCCAGGGCCTCGAGCCTCGAGCGGGACCAGGCGTTTAGCGCCGAAGCGCCCTGGCTGCCGCCAAGGATCACCAGAACCTTCTGCTTCGGGTCAAGGCCCAGGGCCTCCCGGGCGGAGGGCGTCGGGATCCGCACGATTTCGCTGCGCACGGGCAGGCCTGCGTGGCGGGTCAAAGACGAGCGCACCCCCGGGACCCGGATCCCGATGGGCACGTACACGCGTTCCGCAAACCGCCCCAGCACGCGAATTGCAAGTCCCGGGACGCGGTTCGCCTCGTGGAGAGCGACCGGTATCCCGCGCAGGCGCCCGGCCAATACGGCGGGCGCCGAGGTGAACCCCCCGAACCCCACAACCGCGTCAGGGGGCGCCGACCGGATCAGTCTCGAGCAGAACCTGAAGGCCGCGACCTGCGAGGTGACGAAGCGGGCCATCCTCACCGGATGCCACGAGAATCCCGAACCGGGCATCCGCTCAAATCTCAAGTTGGGATACTTTTCTGCGAGCCGGCCATCCACCTTCTTCATGCTGATGAGCAGCCTCACCTCGTGGCCCCGCGCTAGGAGGCCCTCGGCCAGGGATATCCCGGGAGAGAGGTGCCCGCCGGTGCCGCCGCAGGTGATGAGGAACCTGCTCATGCGAGGACCTCTCGCATCGAGCCGGCGCCGATGGGGAGGGCCGCCCTGCCCCAGGTGCGCTGGGTGTTCATGAGGATTCCCAGCAGGAGCCCCATCAGAAGGAGGTTGGAAAGCCCCGCGCTAATGAACGGCAGCGACATCCCCTTTGTCGGCAGGACACCCGTGACGACGCCCAGGTTGATGATCGACTGGAGGCACATCAGAAGCAGGCAGCCCGTGGCGAGGAGGAAGTGAAAGAGATTCGGAGCCCGGCGAAGGTGCGCGAGGCCGGCGACGAACATGATCGCAAAGATGGCGACGACGCCGAGGGTGAACCATAGCCCGAGCTCCTCGCCAACGACCGCGAAGATGAAGTCGGTGTGGGCCTCGGGCAGAAAGTTGATCTGCTGGCGTCCCTGGCCCAGCCCCGCGCCGGAAGTCCCGCCGGCGGCGAATGCCTCAAGGGACTGGTAGAGCTGGTAGGTGCCGCCCTGCTTGTTGCCCTCGACGTCCATGAAGGCCGTGAATCGCCTCAGGCGGTTCGCGTTGTGCGCGACCAGCACGGCAAATGCGGTCGCCGAAAGGGCGATTGTAGGGAGGATGTAGCGCCACTTTGCGCCCGAGAGGAAGAGGAGGAGGAGACCCACCGACAGCGCGAGGGCCGCCGTCCCGAAGTCCGGCTCGAGAAGGATGAGCCCGGAGAACGCCCCGATGATGGCGAGCGGATAGAGGTACCCTCGCTTCAGGTCGCCGATTCGGGTCTGGTTGAGCGCAAGGTAGTGCGCCAGGCAGAACACCATCGCGAGCTTGGCGAACTCCGAAACCTGGAGGCGGGCCGCGCCATAGCCAAGCCAGCGCCTGCTCCCCTTCACCGAGACCCCGAGGTGCGGGATGAGCACCAAAGCGAGCATCACGAGGGCGACGACGCCGATCCAGACCGTGGCCCGCCTCGCATAGTCCAGGTTGATCCGGCTCGCTAGGAAGCAGAGTATCGCGGCCGCCACGACGCCGACGACCTGCTTGTTCAGGTAGAAATAGGGGTCCTGCTTGAGCGACACGCTGGCGCTAAAGAGGATCGTCA
>CAYPXZ010000048.1:0-23098 GCA_964414785.1 uncultured Opitutaceae bacterium | reverse complement strand
CTACGGCGAGGGCGTCGAGCGCGTGTTCCCGGTCAATTCGCCGAACATCGAGAAGGTCGAGATCGAGCTCGACTCCAAGCCGATGAAGGCCCGCCTCTACTACCTGCGCAACCGCACCGGAAAGGCCGCGGTCGCAGTGTCGGTTAAGACGCGCCACGCCGACGCGGCAGCCCCCGCTCCGGCCGCCAGCTAGGCCTTCCTTCCCGAAATTTAAGGAGTTTCGGCTTCCCCGCGGGGTTTGCAGGGCGTAGGACTTGTCGGATTTTTTCCGATGACCCTTCAAACTGACATCCTCTCCAAGGCCTCGAACGAGGCCCGCGGCCTCGCAATCGACGCAGTCCACGCATGCGCGTCGGGCCACCTGGGCCTGCCCCTGGGTTGCGCCGAGATCGGCGCGGTCCTCTTCGGCCACGCGCTCAACGTGAACCCCGACGAGCCCCGCTGGCTCAACCGCGACCGGTTCGTCCTGTCCGCCGGCCACGGCAGCCTGTTCCTCTATTCATGGCTCCACCTGAGCGGCTTCGACATCCCAATTGAGCAGATCGCCAAGTTCCGCAGCCTGCACAGCATCACCCCGGGACACCCCGAGTTCCGGGAGACCCCGGGGGTCGAGGCCACGACCGGGCCGCTCGGCCAGGGCATCGGAAACTCGGTTGGCATGGCGGTTGCCGGACAGATGGCCGCAGCGCGCTTCAACACCCCCGAGCACGAGCTCTTCGACTACCATGTCGTCTGCCTTGCGGGCGATGGCTGCATGCAGGAGGGCGTGGCGATGGAGGCGGTCGAGTTCGCGGGACACCAGAAGCTCGAGAACCTGATCCTGATCTATGACTCGAACGACGTGACGCTCGACGCGATGGCGTCCAAGACGCAGAGCGAGAACACCGCCCTGCGGTTCAAGGCGATCGAGTGGGATGTGCAGACCGTCGACGGCTACGACATGCCGGGATTCCTGAAGGCCTTCAACCGGGCGAAGAAGGCCAAGAGCGGGAAGCCGCAGCTCATCATCGTTAGGACACTCATCGCGAAGGGCATCCCCGAGGTCCAGGGAACCCAGAAGGGCCACGGCGAGGGCGGGGCCAAGTTCGCCGACTCGGCCAGGGCGGGCCTCGGCCTGCCTGCGGACAAGCACTTCTTCGTGAGCGACGAGGTGAGGGCCTATTTTGCCGACCACAAGCGCAGGCTTTCGCGGGCCTGCAACCGCTGGCACAAGATGCAGAAGGCGTGGCGGGCCGCCAATCCGGAGAAGGCCGCGCTCCTCGACTCGGCGGGCGCAAGGCCCAGCGCGGCGCACCTCCTCGCCAAGATCCCCCTGTTCGCGCCCGACGTGAAGCTCGCGGGCACGCGGGCCGCAGGGCGCGACGTCCTCCAGCCTGTCGCTGCGGAGCTTCCCCTTCTGATCGGCGGAAGCGCGGATCTCTACGGCTCGACGCTCAACTACATCGCCGCCGACAAGGATTTTGACCCCACGAACCGCTCGGGCCGCAACATCCGGTTCGGCATCCGCGAGCACGCGATGGCCTCCATCGCCAACGGCGTGGCCTACGACGGCCTCTTTCGCCCCTCGGTCGCGACGTTCCTCGTCTTCGCCGACTACTCGCGGCCCCCGATGAGGCTCGCCGCGCTCTCGAAGCTTCCGGTCATCTACATCTACACCCACGACTCGATCGGGGTGGGTGAGGACGGCCCGACGCACGAGCCCGTGGAGACCATCTCCTCGCTGCGCCTCATCCCGAACATGGAGGTGATCCGCCCAGCCGACCCGGAGGAGACCGCCGGGGCCTTTGCGGCTGCGCTCGAGCGCACCGACGGCCCGACCCTGATCGCCCTCAGCCGCCAGGCGGTGCCGGTCCTCAACGAGATCCCCCCCCACGTGAGGCGGGCCGGCGTCCTCAAGGGGGCCTATGTGGCCGTCCAGGAAACCGCGCCCCTAGAAACCATTCTTCTCGCGACGGGAAGCGAGTTGGCCCTCGCCATCGCCGCGTCCAAGGAGCTTGGGGCCGGGGCGCGCGTCGTCTCCGTCCCCTCGTTCGAAATCTTCGACCGCCAGCCCGCGGAATACCGCGACAGCATCCTGCCGCCGTCGTGCCGCAAGCGCATCTCCATCGAGGCCGGGGTGACCGCGCTGTGGCGCAAGTACGTGGGGCTAGACGGGAAGGTCGTGGGAATCGACCGGTTCGGCCTGAGCGCGCCGGCCCCCGTCGTCTACAAGGAGCTGGGAGTCACCTCCGAGGCCCTGGTGGCGGCGGCGCGGTCCTTCGGGGCCTAGGTTCCATCCCCCGAACATCCAGGACTCAGGCTTACCGGCATTCCGGTAATCAAAGGTCTATTTATCGCTTGAAAACGCGATAATTAGCCTCCTAACTATACCGTTTTGCCCTCGGAGGGCCCGAAATGACACCCACACCCATGCCGCTATTGATGCTGAAGGATTTGCCCCGGTACGAATGCCTCCTGGAGGCGGTTCGGCGGCATCCCGACCTCGATCCCTCGGCATGCGAGGCGTACCTGAACCTGCTGCGCGCGGGCGACGAGGCCTACCGCCAGAGCGAGGCGTTCCTGAGCGAGCATGACATGTCGCCGGGACGCTTCACGGTGCTGATGCTCCTCTACGACAAGCTCTCCGGCACCCCCGTCGCCCAGACCCCAGCCGACCTCGCGGAGAAGGCGGGCGTCACGAGGGCCACCATCACGGGGCTCGTCGACACGCTTGAACGCGACGGCCTCGTGACCCGCCAGCATGACGCCCACGACCGCAGGATGATGCTCATCCTCCTGACGCCGAAGGGGCACGCCACGCTTGAGTCGATCCTGCCGGGGCACTTCCAGCAGATGGCGGCGCAGATGGCGCCGCTTTCGGAAAACGAGCGAAAGACGCTCGTCCGCCTTCTCAACAAGATAGCCGAACGGTCCCCTGCGACAGAGCCCGTGGAGACGGGCCATGCCGCCGCCACCTGAACCCTTCAACACACGCCCACCAGCATACGCCGCACCCACACGATGAAATCATTCCTCACCATCCTTGGCCTCGTAGCGGTCATCGCGATCCTCGGCCTGATCAAGTTCTCCCAGATCAACACCCTCATCCACGCGAAGGCCGTCCAGCCCCGCGAGGCCGTCTCGACCGCCGAGGTGAAGCGTGACACCTGGCAGCGCTCGCTCACCTCGGTGGGCTCGCTGACCGCCGTGCAGGGCGTGACCGTCGCGGCGGAGCTCGACGGGAAGATCGTCCAGATCGCCTTCGAGGCCGGCACCAAGGTGGCGGCCGGGGACGTTCTCGTGCGCCAGGACACCACCGCCGAGGCGGCCCAGCTGCGCTCCGCCGAGGCCACCGCCGAGCTGGCCCACGTCAACCTTGAGCGGACCCGCGAACTCCTCGCCAAGGCGACCGTCTCCCAGGCCCAGTTCGACCTCGACGGGGCGACCTTCAAGCAGGCGACAGCGTCCGCAGACAACATCCGGGCGACGATCGCAAAGAAGACGATCAAGGCGCCCTTCTCGGGCCAGCTCGGGATCCGCCTGGTCAACCTCGGACAGAACCTGAAGGCCGGCGACGCCATCGTGTCGCTCCAGGCGCTCAACCCCATCTTCGTTGATTTCTACCTTCCGCAGGAGGAGGTGGGCCAGCTCCATCCGGGCCTGCAGGTCCGCCTGGCGGGCGACGGCGTCGTGGGGGACCCGATCGACGGGAAGGTGACCGCGATCAACCCCGAGATCGACGCGTCGACGCGCAACGTGCGCGTGCAGGCGACCGTCGACAACACGGCCGGGCGCCTTCGCCCGGGCATGTATGTCGACGTGGCGGTCGAGATGCCGGTCATCGAGAAGGTGCTCACGATTCCGGCGACGGCGGTGCTTTTCGCCCCCTTTGGCGACACGGTCTACATTGTGGACTCAAAGGTGGACGACGCGACCGGCGAGAAGCAGCAGGTGGTCAGGCAGCAGATCGTCCGCCTCGGGCTGCGGCGCGGGGACTTTGTGGCGGTCACGTCCGGACTCAAGGAGGGCGACACGGTCGTCACCTCCGGGGTCTTCCGGCTGCGGCCCGGGAGCGCGGTCCAGGTGAACAACGCCCTGGCGCCCAACGCCGAGCTCGCCCCCAAGCCCAGTGATTCCTGAGCCGAGCGCAAAAAGCCAAGCTCCATGAAATTTACAGACCTCTTCATCAAGCGCCCGGTCCTGGCCCTCGTGGTCAACCTGGTGATCCTGATTGCCGGCTTCCAGGCGTACAGGACGCTCAACGTGCGCCAGTATCCCCAGAGCCAGAACGCGACCGTCACCGTCACGACCGTGTACGTTGGGGCGAGCGCCGAGCTTGTCCGGGGCTTCATCACGACGCCCCTCGAGCGGTCGATCGCGGCCGCTGACGGGATCGACTACCTTTCCTCGACGAGCGTGCAGAGCATCTCGACGATCACAGCGAGGCTGAAACTCAACTACGACCCGATCAAGGCCCTCTCGGAGATCAGCTCCAAGGTCGATCAGGTCCGCAACAACCTCCCCGTCGAGGCCCAGGTCCCCTCCATCAACGTCCAGTCGGCGGACTCGCAGTTCGCGTCGGCCTACCTGAGCTTCACCTCCGAGACGCTCCATCAGAATGAGATCACCGACTACCTGGTCAGGGTGGTCCAGCCGCGCCTCTCGGCGGTCGCGGGTGTGCAGAGGGCGGACATACTCGGTGCCAGGACGTTCGCCATGCGCATCTGGCTCAAGCCCGACCGGATGGCCGCGTTCAACGTGAGCCCTTCGCAGGTGAGCGCGGCCCTCGCCGCGAACAACCACCTGAGCGCGCTCGGCAACACGAAGGGCAACCTGATCCAGGTCGCCTTGACGGCGAACACCGACCTGCGCTCCGTCGAGGAGTTCAAGAACCTCGTCATCCGCCAGCAGAACAACGCGATCGTGCGGGTGCGCGACATCGCGGACGTCGAGCTGGGGGCGGAGGACTACAACACGGACGTGCGGCTCTCGGGCGAGACCGCCGTGTTCATGGGGGTGTTCGTCCTGCCGAACGCAAACTCGCTCGACGTCATCCGCCTCGTTCGCTCGGAGATGGAGTCGATCAAGAAGGACCTCCCGGGAGGCATGCAGGCGAACGTGGCCTATGACGCCACCGCCTACATCAACGATGCGATCCACGAGGTGTTCCACACCCTCGGGGACACGCTGATGATCGTCGTCATCGTCATCTTTCTCTTCCTGGGATCGGTCCGCTCGGTCCTGATTCCGATCGTCGCGATCCCGTTGTCGCTGGTCGGGGCGGTGTTCCTGATGCAGATCTTCGGCTTCACGATCAACCTGCTGACGCTCCTCGCCATCGTGCTCTCGGTGGGGCTCGTCGTCGACGACGCGATCGTCGTCGTCGAGAACGTGGAGCGCCACCTTGCGGAGGGGCTGGCGCCCCTGCAGGCCGCGCTCACGGGGGCCCGCGAGCTGGTGGGGCCGATCATCGCCATGACCGTGACGCTCGCCGCCGTCTACGCCCCCATCGGGCTCCAGGGCGGCCTCACCGGATCCCTGTTCCGGGAGTTCGCCTTCACGCTTGCGGGCGCCGTAACGATCTCGGGGTTCGTCGCTCTGACGCTCTCCCCGATGATGTGCGCGACCTTCCTGAGGACCGGGGACGATGAGAAGGGCTTCGCGGGCATGGTCACGCACACGTTTGAGCGGGTGCGCCGCGGATACTCCAAGATACTGGAGTTCACCCTGGCCCACCGCGGTGCCATCTACACGATCTGGTGCGTCGTGAGCGTGACCGCGGTCCTGATGATCAGCCAGGCCCCGGCGGAATTGGCCCCCGCCGAGGACCAGGGAGTGCTGTTCGGCATCGGCACGACGGCCGCCAACGCGACGCTCGACCAGAACATCCCCTCGGCCGTCGCGATCGAGAAGGCCTACATGTCGGACAAGGACACGAACTTCGTCTTCCAGATCACGGCGCCGGACACGGCGATCGCGGGCCTGGTCGCCAAGCCCTGGGGCGAGCGCAAGCGGCCGATACGGACGATCCTGGCGCAGATGCAGCCCAAGATTTCGGCGATCCCGGGCATCCAGATGCAGCTTGTCCAGCCGCCCGCGCTCCCCGGCGGCGGCACGTTCCCGATCGAGATCGTCCTCACCTCCACCGGCGACCCGCAGGAGATCTTGTCCTTTGCCCACCAGCTCGCCGACAAGGCATTCGCGAGCAAGCGGTTCTATTTTCCCCCGCTCATCGACATGAAGTTCGACGCAGCGCAGGCCGAGGTCGTCCTTGACCGGGACAAGGTCGCCGCGCTCGGACTCAACCTCCAGCAGGTCGGCAACGACCTCTCGGCGGCCATCGGCGGCAACTATGTCAACTGGTTCAACATCTCGGGGCGAAGCTACAAGGTCATCCCCCAGATCAAGCGCCAGGACCGGCTCAATCCCGACCAGCTCAACAAGCTCTACGTCACGGGGCCGGGCGGCGGGCTCGTGCCGCTGAGCACAATCGCGACGATCCGCAACACGACCATCCCGCGTTCGCTCAACCGGTTCCAGCAGCAGAATTCCGTCACGATAAGCGCCGTGGCAGGCATGCCCCTCGACGATGCGCTCAAGCTCTTCGAGACCGAGGGGGCGAAGATCCTGCCGAAGGGCTACGCCATCGATTACACCGGCGAATCGCGCCAATTGCGCAAGGAGGGCGGCAACGCCAAGTTTTGGACCACCATGGGGCTCGCGGTCACGCTCATCTTCCTCGTGCTCGCGGCGCAGTTCAACAGCTTCCGCGACCCGCTCGTGATCCTCGGGGGCTCGGTGCCGCTCGCCATCTTCGGGGCGGCGATCTTCATGTTCCTCAAGTTCCCGAACCCCAACATGCGGTTTTTCACCGACGGCTGGACGACGACCTTCAACATCTACTCCCAGGTGGGGCTCGTGACGCTCGTGGGGCTGATCGCAAAGAACGGAATCCTGATCGTGGAGTTCGCGAACAAGCTCCAGCTGCAGGGCAAGCCGAAGTTCGAGGCCATCCACGACGCCACGCTGACGAGGCTTAGGCCCGTCCTGATGACGACCGTCGCCACCGTGGCCGGCCACTTCCCCCTGACGCTGGTCACCGGGGCGGGCGCCGCCGCGAGGAACTCGATCGGGCTTTGCCTCGTGGGCGGCCTGTCGATCGGCACGTTCTTTACGCTTCTTGTGCTCCCCTCAATCTACATCCTTATTGCGAAGGACCATTCAAAGGACCGCGCAAAGGAATCCGCCGTGAGTCTACCGGACGGCGCACTGAACCCTGCACACGCATGAAACATCCCGCCCTGGCACTCGCCGCACTTGCTCTTTCGCTGGGTACAGCCCGCGGCGCACCGGTCGCCGCGGACCTGCCGTCCCCCCTGGATATAAGGGGGGCCATCGGCTACGCACTCGACCACAACTACGCGATCCTGCAGGCCCGCGAGGCGGTCCGCCTCCAGGAGGGTGTGGTCGTGCAGGTGAGCAGCCAGCGGCTGCCCAACGTCGGGGCGCAGGGACAGTGGCAGAAGAACGCCGCGTCGATCTCGCAGCTTTACCCGCCTGCGAACGAGCTATGGGACGTCGAGCTGAAGGCGACGCAGACCCTCTTTGCCGGAGGCGGCGTCACGTCCGCGGTCAAGGGGGCCAAGCTCACGCGGGACGCTGCGGCGTTCGACCTGCAGACGGCGATCGACGCGGCGTTGCTCGACGTGCGGACGAAATTCTACAACGTCCTCCTCGCCCGGGAGAAGATCAAGGTGGAGGAGGAGAACGTGCACCTCTACGAGCACCAGCTCGATGACACCAAGAACCAGTTCGAGGCCGGAACCGTTTCGAATTTCGAGGTTCTGCGCTCCAAGGTCTTTCTCGCCAACGCCCAGCCGAACCTGATCACCGCGCGCAACAGCTACCGAATCTCCGTCGAGCAGCTTCGCCAGTCCCTTGGCACGCCGGGTTCTTCGACGTTCCCCGAGGTGGTCGGAGACCTGGACTTCGACACGGTGACCTACGACGTCAACTCGGCGATCGCCTCGGCGCACGAGCACAGGCCCGAGCTCCAGAAGCTCGACAAGATCGAGGCCGCGAGCGAGCAGTCCATCACGACGGCGCGCTCGACATTCTACCCGAATCTCCAGGCCTTCGGCGCCTACCAGTGGGACGGGTTCACTTTTGTGAATCCTGCGCTCGGGAGCCCGACGGCGAACGGGTGGCTCTTCGGCCTTCAGTCGAGCTGGGCCATCTTTGACGGGCGGGCGACGGTCGGCAAGGTGCGCCAGGCCAAGTCGCAGCTCGCGCAGGCCCGGCTTTCCAAGGCCGCCGAGGAACTCGAGATCGACGTCGAGGTGCGTCAGGCGCTCTCGTCCCTGCAGGAGGCGGGTGAGCTCGTGACGGCTTCGAGGCAGACGATCGAGCAGGCGGCCGAGGCGCTGCGGCTGGCCGAGGCCAAGTTCCACGCCGGATCCGCCACGCAGCTGGACGTCCTCACCTCGCAGGTCTCGCTGACCCAGGCGAAGACCGACCAGCTTACCGCCAATTACAACTACCTTGTCGCGCTCGCCAATGTCAGGAAGGCCGTCGGCCTGAGCGACGCGCTGGTGAGGCCCTAGGAACCGCGGCCCCGGGTCATCAGTCTGCGGCGGCCCAGGGGCCCGGGCCGTCCCAACCCATGACAGCAAAGCGCAATCTGCTCCTTTTCGCCGGGATCGCCGGCGTGATCGCGCTCGGGCTGGCGGCCGCCCTTAGCCCCGCAGTCCAGACGTGGGCCGCGCGCAGGGCGATTGCATCGAGCCCTTGGCCCGGGGCAAGCGTGGGGAGCGTCACCTTTGGGCCCGGGAGGGTCTCGATCCAGGGCCTTCGCATCGAGAAGAATGGCGCCGCCCTGTCGGCCCCGGCGGTCGACGCGAATCTTGGCGTCGTCGCGGCCTGCCTCGGAAGGGGCTTCCATTTCGAGAAGCTGGTGGCGCGGGGATGGTCCCTTGACCTGACCCAGGGCGGACAGGGGGAGGGGCCGCCTGCGGACGCGCGCGGCGCCTGGCCCGCCCGGGCCGTCGTCGGCGTCCTGGCCGCGTTCGACCTGCCCGCCAATCTGTCGCTCGACGGGGTCGATCTGGAGGGCGACGTCCTTTTCCCAGGCGAGGACGGGCGCATGGCGGGAAAGATCCACGTGGTGGTCACCGGCGGGGGCCTTGCCGCCGGGCGCGACGGCCGGTTCCTCTGCCGCGCGACCGCGGTCGCCGATGATGCCTCGGCCCCCGTCACGTCCGTCTCCGCCAACGCCACCCTGACGGCGACGATGGAGCCCGCCGGGGCGTTCGCCAGGGCCGAGCTCCGGGCCGACGCCACGGCCGTCGGCAGGGGTTTTCCGAGCGGCGTAAGCCTGTTCTGCACGGCGTCGACGGCCCACCGCGAGGGCCGCAAGTCGTACTCGTTCTCGCTCAACCGGGGAGCCGAGCAGATCGGGGCGGTTGACGCGGAGAACCCGGACGGCTCCCTGGCAATGACGGGCTCCTGGCGCCTCGACCTGAGGGACACGGATGTGGCGCCGTTTGCGCTCGGGCGCAGCCTCCCCGGGTTCTCCGTTGCGGGGGACGGCAGGTTCGAGACTGACGCGGCCACCGGCGACATCCACTTGGTCGGCAAGCTCAGGGCGACGGCCGACAGGCTAGGCCTCCTCGCCAGGGGGCTGGCGCCGCTCGGGCCCGTCGCGCTGACGGCTGACTTTGACGTGGCGCGCCTGGGTGCGTCGCTGCGGGTGGCGCGCCTCGACACGAGCCTGTCGGGGGCCGACCGGGTGGCCTCGGTGCGGGCGCTCCAGTCATTCGAATTCAACCCGGCGACGGGCGAACTGAAGGTGGCGATCCCGTCGGGCGACCTGGTGGGGATCTCGGTCGCGGGCGTGCCGCTTGCCTGGCTTAGGTCCGTATTTCCCGGGGTGGGCCTCTCGGGAGGCGCGGCGCACGGTGAATTCGTGATGAGGGCCGAGGACGGGCGCCTGGCCCTGCGGACCAAGGCTCCACTGGCCGCCGCCGGCGTCGCGCTCTCCAGGTCGGGCGAGATCCTGGCCTCCGGGCTCGAGGTCTCGGCCTTCGTCCTGGCGGACTATGCCCCCCAGGGCTGGCAGGTCCAACTGGCGCCCTTTGCGGTCCGCAGCGACGGGATCAAGGTGCTTTCCGTCGAGGCGCGGTTCGGCCGGCTAGCGGGCGCCGGCGGGGCGGTGAAGGCAGCCGGCTCCTGGAGCGCGTCGCTCCAGCCGCTTCTCTCCATGCCCGTGGCGGCGCCCTTCCGGGGGCTGTCCGGCGGGGACGCGAGCGGAAGCTTCGAGGCGAGCCTCGACTCCACCCGCGAGATCCAGGTCAAGTTGTCGATCAAGAACCTCGCGCCGGCGTCGGCTGGCGCGGCGGCGCTTCCGACCGTCGACCTGCAGGCGCGGGCCGACATCGACGCGGCGGGCCACTCGACCTTTAGCATGCCTGTTACCCTCGGCTACGAGGGTCGCACCTCCCAATTCGCCTTTTCAGGCACCGTGGCGGCAGATGCAAGGGGCCGGGTCTTTGACGCGACCCTCGCGGGGGGGCGCCTCGACTCGGGCGACCTCGCCATGCTCTCGCTGCTTTCGGGGGGAGGGCGCGGTGCGCCGCGCCCGGGCGGGGGTGAGGCGCCGACGCGGGCAAACCCGTGGCCGGCCCTTCGCGGCAAGCTCGCCCTGAAGTTGGAGGGGCTTTCCTTTCGGCGCGTCGAGCTGGATGAGGTCAGGGGCACGCTCCATGTCGAACCCGGTTTCCTCGCGATCGAGGGCGGGACCGCCACGGTGGAAGGGGGAGGGGCGGGTCGCATCGAGGGAAGGCTCCTGTATGATCCCGGCCAGGCCCGGCCCCTCTCGTTTAGCGCCGATGTGTCGGTCGAAAACGTGGACTCGGTGCCGGTATTCCGCAGCCTGGACCCCGGGCGGCGCCCGGCGGTCGAGGGCAAATTCGACGTCGCCAGCCACGTGACCGGCAGCGGCGAGGGGTTCGCGGACCTCTTCGACAGGGTCCAGGGGGACTTCAAGCTTTCAAGCAAGGACGGCAGGTTCAGGGCGCTCCACACCGACATCATCGACTCCATAAAGCTGGCGCCCTCCAAGCTCGTGGACGCCCTCGACACGGTCTCTTCGCTCTTCGGCAAGAAGACCGAAAAGTTTGGTCAGGCGCTCCTCGAGTCGGCGAACGGCCTGTCCGAGATCCACTACGACCAGATGAACGTCTCGGCGCAGCGGGGTCCCGACCTCGACATTAAGCTGACCGCCATCTCCATGATCGCGCCGGAGGCCCGGCTGACGGGCACGGGGACGATCACCTTCACCGAGGGCGTCCTCATCCGGGACCAGCCCTTGTCCGTCGACCTGAACCTCGGCGTCCGCGGGCGCGTGGGCAGGTTCCTCGACATCGTGGGGCTCCTCTCGGGGACGCAGGACGAACTCGGCTACACGCCCCTGAGCCAGCCGATCCACCTTGGGGGCTCCCTTCGCGCGGTCGACCAGGGCCAATGGAAGGAAATGCTCGTCCAGGCGTCGCTGCGAAAGGGGGGCGGTTTGTTTGACAAGTTGTTGGGTAGGTGAACAGCGTGGTGTCTGTTCATGAGGAGGCGTTCCACGATGCCGCCCTGGATCGCGATACCCGCCGAGATCATTGCTCGGAGGCTCTACCGCGTGAAGGTACTCGGCGTTTCAAACATACCCGAAACGGGCGGTGCGGTCGTGATTGCGAACCACATCTCCTACATCGACGTGGTGGTCATGCAGCTTGCATGCCCAAGGCCGCTGCGATTCATGGCATACCAGGGACCCGGCACGGGGATGTTCCTGCGCTGGCTGTACCGACTGGCGGGCGTCATCCCCATCTCCGACGAAAACCGCTTCCAGTGGCTTAGGAGCGCGGTCAAGGCGCTGCGCGAAGGCGAGCTGGTGTGCGTCTTCCCCGAGGGTGAGATCTCGCGCACGGGGCAGCTGATGACGATTAGGAGGGGCTTCGAGCTCATGGCACGGACCGCAAAGGTCCCGGTGGTGCCCGCCGCCATCGACGGACTCTGGGGCTCCGTCTTCTCGTTCTCCCAGAACCGCTACCTCTGGAAGTCGCCGCGCCTGATGCCGACGCCCTGCTGCGTCGCGTTCGGCCCCCCGATCCCGTACGAGCGGGTGGACAGCTCGGCGGCGCGCAAGGCGCTCATGGACCTCGGCACCCTGGCGATCGACGAGAGGCCGACGTTTCGCAGGCATCTGGGGCGAATCGTCGTGCGCTCGCTGGCGGGGCGCCCGGGCTTCGTCGCGCTGGTCGACAGGACGAACGGCAGGCGCGAGCTCACCTCGGCCCAGCTGATCGCCGCCGTGGCCATTCTCACCCGGCGGATCAGGCGGACGGTTCCCGAGAAGCGCGTGGGCATCGTGCTCCCCCCCGGGGCCGGGGCCACGATCGCGAACCTCGCGGTGATGTGCGCGGGCAAGGTGCCGGTGAACTTCAACTTCACGGCGGGCCGGGCGTCGGCCGAGTCGAGCATCGCTGCTGCCGGGGTCGTGACCGTCATCTCCGCGGACGCGATGCGCGAGAGGCTGACCGATTTCCCGTGGCCCGCACGGACCGTGGACATCAGGGCCGAGATCGAGGCCGCCGGCGGCAAGGCGGCCATGGCGCCCTGGCTCGCCGCCGCGTGGGTATTGCCGGCGATCTGGATCCCGGGGCTGATGGGCGTCCCCAGGGTCGGGGACCGCGACGAGGCCACCATCCTCTTCACGAGCGGAAGCATGGGGGCGCCGCGGGGCGTCGTGCTCTCCCACCGCAACCTGATCTCCAACTGCGTCCAAATCTCGTGCACGTCGGTCCTTCCGACGGACAAGTCGATGCTAGGCTGCCTGCCGGTCTTCCACAGCTTCGGGTTCACGTTCACGCTCTGGTTCCCCATCCTCTACGGGTGCAGGCTCGTGACGACGCCCAGCCCGCTCGACACGCGCGCCATGATCGACGCGATCCACGAGGAGGGCATCACGATCCTCCTCGGCGCCCCGACCTTCATCCGGCCCATGCTGAAGAAGGCGACGCCCGAGGAGCTCAAGTCGCTGACCCTCGTCGTGACCGGCGCCGAGAAGCTGCAGGAGGACCTGCGCAAGGGCTTCCTGGAGAAGTTCCACCTGGAGATCCTGCAGGGCTACGGCCTCACGGAGACGGCCCCGGTCTCCAACGTGAATGTCCCGCACCCGCCGGTCCCCACGGCGACGGCCGACGAGCAGCTGGGCAAGAAGACCGGCTCGGTGGGCAGGCTCCTGCCCGGGATGTCGGCCCGCATCGTCGACACGGAGACGGGCATCGAGGTGCCGGACGGGATGTCCGGCATCCTCCTATTGAAGGGCCCGAACGTGTTCACGCACTACCTCAACGAGGATCCGCGGACGGGAACCTCCCACCGCGACGGCTGGTTCGTCACATGGGACCTGGCGAGCTTCGACAAGGACGGCTTTGTGACCGTCGAGGGGCGCCTTGCCCGCTTCTCGAAGCTGGGCGGGGAGATGGTTCCCCACGTCACGGTGGAGCAGAAGATAGCCGAGCTCTGCGTGGCCCCCGACGCGGCCGAGGGCCAGGCCGTGGTCGTCGTCGGGGTCCCCGACAGGATCAAGGGCGAGGCCCTCGTCGTCCTCACGACCTTTGACCTCAATGTCTCCGTCGTCAGGGAGAAGCTCCTTGCGGCCGGCATCCCCAACCTCTGGATACCAAGGATCGTCAGGCGGGTGGACGCGATCCCGGTCCTCGGCACGGGCAAGCTGGATCTGGCCAGCTGCCGCAAGCTCGCGGCCGAGGTCAGCGACCGATGAGATGAACCCGATGGAGCCGACGGAGATCCTCGACGCCCATATCCACCTCTACGCACCCGAAGCCGCGTCGGACCCGAGGGGCTGGGGGCTCGCGCACCGGGAGGGGGGCTGGGTGGAATGCGTGGCGCCGGCCGGCCGGCGCTCGATCCAGGGATGGTCGGACCCTGGCGCCCTCATCGCCGACATGGACGCGGCGGGGGTGAGCGCCTGCGTCATGCTCGGGTGGTACTGGCAGAGCCAGGATACCTGCGAATTGCAGAACGGCTGGTACCGCGACTGGGTCCGGATGCATCCGGACAGGCTTATCGGCTTTGCGGCCGTGCAGCCCGCGGCGGGGCGGCGCTCGGTGGAGGCCCTGGAGCGGGCGCTCGACTCGGGCCTTTGCGGCGTCGGCGAACTCCTCCCGCAGGCGCAGGGTTACTCCCTGGAGGACCCGTGGCTGAGGCGCGTGGTGGAAGTGGCTGCGGGCCGGCGTGCCCCCTTGACCTTCCATGCGACCGATCCGGGTGCGGGCCCGGCGGCCGGTCCCAAGACGCCGCTCGACGCCTACGTGCGGCTCGCGCGGGACTACCCCGAGGCGACGCTCATCCTCGCGCATTGGGGGGGCGGGCTTGCGTTTAGCGGGCTGGCCGGGGGCGAGCCCCTGCCCGGGAACCTGTACTTCGACACGGCGGCCTCGCCCCTGCTCTACGATTCCGGGGTGTTCCGCAAGGCGGTGCACCGGGTCGGGGCCGGCAGGATCCTCTACGGGTCGGATTACCCGCTCCTGGTCTATCCCCGCACCTCGAAAAAGCCCGACTTCAGGCCCTTCCTGGCCGAGATCGGTGACGCGGGCCTTTCTCCGGCCGAGCGGGGCCAGATCCTCGGGGCCAACCTCAGGCGGCTGCTTCCGGAGGGTCTTGCACCCGGGCGCAAGCGCGTGTAGCGGGAGATCAGTCGATGGACTATTCCGCAGCCACCAAACAGCTAAGGGCCAAGCTCGGCCCCAGGGTCGTCCGGACGGACCGAGATTCCAAGCGGGAGGCCTCCTTTGACAGCAGCAAGATCGCGTTCCCGCTCCAGGCGGTAATCTTCCCGCGCGACCGGTCGGACCTCGCGGCCGTGCTCGCCCTTGCAAACCGCCACCGCGTTCCCGTGACTGTCCGCGGAAGGGGCACGAGCCTTACCGGCTCGGCCTCTCCCATCCGCGGCGGGTGGGTGGTGGACCTTCACGGGTGGGACCGCGTCCAGGTCGACGGGGATTCGGGGATGGCCCAGGTCGAGGCGGGGGCTACCGTGGCGGCCATCCAGGCTGCCGCCGAGGCCAAGGGCTGGTTCTACCCCCCGGATCCCTCGTCCAAGAAGTACTGCACGATCGGGGGGAACATCGCGTGCAACGCCGGGGGCATGCACGGGGGAAAGTACGGCGTCACGCGGGATTTCGTCCTCGCGCTCAAGGGGTTCCTGCCGACGGGGGAGTTCGTGGAGTGGGGGACCGCAACGAAGAAGTTCTCGGCGGGCTTCAACCTGCGCGACCTGTGGATCGGCAGCGAGGGGATGCTCGGCATCGTGACGGACGCCACGCTCAAGCTGGTGCCCCTGCCCTCCGAGAGGTGGACGCTCCTTGTGTCCTTCCGGAGCGAGACCGACGCCTTCAAGGCCGCCCTGGCGCTCTTTGGCCTGCGGATCCAGCCGGCGATCTGCGAGTTTCTCGACCGCTATTCCGTCGACTGCGCCGAGCGGGCGAGCGGGAAACCGGTGTTCAGGGGCCAGGCGGGGCGCCCCGTCCTGCTCCTCGAGCTGGCCGGGGGCAAGGCCGAGGTGAGGGAACACCGGGCGCTTCTCCTGAAGTGGGCCCGCCGGCACGGGCTCGCCCACCGGGCGGCGAGGAACCGCGCCGAGGCGGAGGGCCTCTGGGAGGTCCGCCGGTCGTGCTCCGGGGCGATGTTCAAGCTCGGGGACTCGAAGCTCAATGAGGACGTCGTCGTCCCGATGGGCAAGTACGTCGCGTTTGCCCGCTTCCTGGAGGGCCTGCGCAAGCGCTCGGGCCTTCCGATCCCGACGTTCGGCCACCTTGGCGACGGGAACCTCCATGTGAACATCATGTACCACAAGGACAGGCCCCAGGAGTGCCGCGCCGCGCAGCGGGCGGTCAGGGAGCTCATGGCCACCGTCGTCAGCCTCGGAGGGGCCATCTCCGGGGAGCACGGGATAGGCCTCGCCAAGACGCCGTTCCTGCGCCTGCAGCACCCCCCGGCCGCCGTCAAGGCCATGAAGGCCGTGAAAAAGGCGCTCGATCCCCGTGGAATCCTCAATCCCGGGAAGATGTTCGAGGTCTTCCGGGTGTGGGAAAGCAAGCGCGTGGACGTGCGCCTTCCCTGGGATCACGCGTGATTTCGCCTTTTGCGTTTGCCCGCGCAACCCGGGCCCTCTCCAATTATTAGGCTCAATGCATCTCAAGGCGCTAAAACTCCACGGTTTCAAGTCATTTGCCGACCCGACGACCCTCCTCTTCGAGCCCGGCGTCACCGCCGTGGTCGGCCCGAATGGCTGCGGGAAGTCCAACATCGCCGACTCGATCCGCTGGGTCCTGGGCGAGCAGAGCGCCAAGGCGCTTCGCGGCGGCAAGATGCAGGACGTCATATTCGAGGGGGCCGACACCCGCAGGCCCGCCCAGCTGTGCGAGGTCTCGATGCTCCTGACCGAGTGCGAGAAGCAGCTCGGCAGCGATTTCCACGAGATCGAGATCACGAGGCGCGTCTACCGGGACGGCCAGGGCGAATACCTCTTCAACGGCCAGGCCTGCCGGCTGAAGGACATCCACAAGCTTTTCATGGACACCGGCGTCGGCCGGACCAGCTACTCGATCATGGCGCAGGGCCAGATCGACCAGGTCCTCTCCTCCAAGCCGGAGGAGCGGCGTGCGGTGTTCGAGGAGGCCGCGGGCATCACCAAGTACAAGAGCCAGCGCAAGGAGGCCATGGGAAAGCTCGCCCTGACCGACCAGAACCTGGCCCGGGTGAGCGACGTCGTCGGCGAGGTTTCACGGCAGATTGGAAGCCTTAAGCGCCAGGCATCCAAGGCGATGCGCTACAAGCGGCTCGCCCACCGCCTGCGCCACCTGAGCCTCGCCCTGAGCGCACTCCAGCACGGGAAGCTGACCGAGGCCCTCGCGGGCCTCGAGTCGAAGCTCGGCGCCCTCAAGGCCGAGGCCGAACGCCGGCGCAGCGCGCTCGAGGGCCAGCAGAGCGGCCTCGAGGCTCGCAAGGCCGACCGCAGCCGCCTCAACCAGCGGGTCCAGGAGGCCCAGCAGGCCGTCTTTGACCTGAAGTCCCAGAAGGAGCACGCCGAGAACGCGGCGAATATGGCCAAGATCCGGCGCTCCGGCCTGTCGGAGCGGCTCCTGTCGACGCGCGACACGCTCGGGGAACTGGAGATGCAGCTGCGCGAGCTGGCCGCCCAGGTCGACACCGGCTCCCAGGACAAGCAGCTGCAGCTCGGGCTCCTCGGCAGCAGCGACGCCGTCTACCAGCAGCACAACCGCGAGCTCGCGGTCTTCGAGGGCGAGTTGAGCAGGCTCGACCGCGAGCTCCAGCAGGCGAAGTTCGAGCTCCTGCAGTTCGACAGCGCCGTGGCGCGCCTGCGGACCGAGGCGTCCGGGTACGAGGTCGACCAGAAGACGAGCCTCAACCGGCACGAGGCCCTCGCGGGCGACCTGCGCCAGGTGACCGGCCAGTCGGAGTCGGCCAACAAGGCCGCCCTCGAGGCGCTCGAGAAGGTCAAGGCGTCCCTGGCCGAGAGGGCGGGGGCCGAGGCTTCGTCGTCGGAGGCGCAGCAGGCCGTCGCCACCGTGACCCGCGAATTCAGGGAGCTCCAGCGCAGGCTCCAGGACACGGACCGCCAGCTGGCGCAGCGCGGCGCCCGGCTCCGGCTCCTGCAGCAGCTCCAGGAGCGCTGGGAGGGGTTCGGCGAGGGGGCCAAAGCCGTCCTGCAGGGAAGGCTGACGGGGGCCCTTGCCGGCTCGAAGGCCACCCCGGTCTCCCAGGGCATCGAGGTGCGGCCCGAGTTCGGGCGCGCGATCGACTCGCTCCTCGGCTCCGCAGCCGAGGCGATCCAGGTGAGCGACCTGTCCACGGCCCGCAGGATCTTCGCGCAGCTTGAGCAGGAGCAGATCGGCTCCGTCGTCCTTAGGATCGCGGAGCTTGGATCCGCAGGGGTCCAGGCCACCGAGCTTCCCGCCGGGCTCGTGGCCGCCTCGAGCGTCTTGGACCAGATCGACGAGGGCCATCCCGCGAGGGCCATCCTCGCCTCGTGCTACATTGCTGACGACCTCGGGGGTTTCCTTGAGTTCTGGCATGCCCACCCGGAGTTCTCATTCCTCGCCGTCGCCACTCGCAAGGGCGAGGTCGTCGACCGCCGCGGGCTCGTCTCGGGCGGACACGCCAACGCGAAGAAGCACGCGAACAGCATTGTCCAGAGGGAGATCGACCTGCGGGAGACCTCGAAGGCGCTCGCAGAGGACCAGCGCCAGCACGACGAGCTTCGCGTGCAGAGCGAGGCCCTGAACGCGCGGATCGCCGCCGCGGAGCAATGGGTCGAGGAGCGGCGCGCCGCCGTCATGGCGTCGACCCAGTCCCTCGCCGCCGCACAGGCCGATGAGCGCGGCCTGCGCCGGGGCGCCGAGGAGGCGGCCGCCCGGGTCAGGCGGATGGAGCAGGAGCTCGCCGCCCTTGACGGCGCGCGGCTCGAGGCCCAGGCGCGCTGGGAGAAGGCGAAGTCCGGCCTGTCGCAATCGGAGGTTGCCGCCACGGCCCAGCGCAAGCGAATCGAGGACCTGGAGTCCCGCCTCACGGCCGTCCGCACCGAGCGCGACGTGAAGCGCGAGGTGCTGGCGCAGGCGCGCCTAGAGCTCGCCGAGCGGCGCCAAAAGGTCGAGGTCCTGGACCGGGGCCTGGGCGAGATGCAGAAGCGCCGCGAGCAGATCGACGACCTCCTTGTCGAGCGCCAGCAGGAGATCGAGGTCTGGACGGCGCAGATCGCCGAGCTTGAGAAGGAGGAGTCCGACCAGCGCTCCAACGCGGGCCGCCTCGAGGAGACCCATTCCGTGGCTCAGGCGCAGGTCGAGAAGATCCGGATGGAGCTTGTGGAGGTCGAGCGGGAGATAGGCGCCCTCGAGGACTCCCAGTCTGCCCTGCGACGCGAGTCTGACGCCGCGCACGAGGAACTGAGCGCGCATGAGGTCCAGCTTGCCGAGACACGCCAGCGGGCGGTCTTCCTGAGGGAGGAGGTGTCGCGCGAGTACCAGGCGGATGTGGCCACGATCGCCTGGAAGGAAGTGCTCTGGCGCGCCGACGACGAGCCGGCGGGGGCCAAGCCGCTTGACCTCGAGGAGGAGGAGGGCGAGGAGCCGGTCGTGCGCCGGCCGAGGAAGAAGCGTCCGGAGAGTCCGGGCGAGGCCGAGCTTGCGGCGATGGACGCGACGGACTGGGACGCGGTCAAGGCCGAGGTGGACGCCCTGCGCCAGAGGCTCTCGGGAATGGGGGCCGTGAACCTGGTCGCGATCGAGGAATACTCGGAGCTGAAGCAGCGGCACGACTTCCTCAGGTCGCAGAGCGACGACCTCACCCGGGCAAAGGCGGACCTGATCGCTGCGATCGATGAAATCAACCAGACCTCGCAGAAGCAGTTCGAGGTCACGTTCGAGCAGATCAAGAAGAACTTCGAATACACGTTCCAGACGCTCTTCGGGGGCGGCCGGGCCGACATCCAGCTCGTCCAGTCCGAGGACATCCTGGAGAGCGGTATCGAGATCGTGGCCCAGCCACCGGGGACTAAGCTCAAGGGCATCTCGCTGCTCTCCGGCGGCCAGCGCACGCTGACCGCGGTGGCGCTCCTCTTCGCCCTTTACCTGGTCAAGCCGTCCCCGTTCTGCCTGCTGGACGAGCTCGACGCGCCGCTCGACGAGTCGAACATCGGAAGGTTCACCGAGCTCCTGAAGAAGTTCGTGAAGGACTCGCAGTTCATCATCATCACCCACAACAAGCGCACGGTCGCGGCCGCGACGGCGATCTACGGGGTGACGATGGAGGAGCGGGGCGTGTCGAAGACCGTGTCCATGCGCTTCAACCACGCGCAGGGCGAGGCCGAGGCCGTTCAGCCCGCGACCGTGGCGGACGCGGTGCGAGGGGCGATTCCCCTGGGCGTTTCGCCCGTTCCGACCGGGGCCTGACCGGACCCACCGACATGGCGAAATGGCTCCTTGTCGACGGGTTCAACCTCGCCTACCGCTGCTTCTTCGCGATCCCGGAGCTCACCCGGGCCGACGGATTCCCGACGAACGCGCTCCACGGATGGGTCAAGTCGCTCTGGCGGCTGTCCGACCAGGAGAAGCCCGACGGGGTGATGGTGTTCTTCGACCTTGGAGGGGCGGACGACCGGCTCGCCCTCTTGCCCGAGTACAAGGCGCATCGCGAGGAGATGCCCGAGGCCCTCTCCAAGCAGATCCCCGTCATCAAGGCCCTGACCCGCGCGATGGGTCTCGGGGGAATCGAGCAGTCGGGGGTTGAGAGCGACGACCTCCTGGCCTCCCACGCGTGCTCGCTCGCCAAGCGGGGCGACCAGGTCCTCATCGTGAGCTCGGACAAGGATTTCGCCCAGATCGTCGGAGAACGGATCAAGATCATGCTTCCGCCCCCGACGGCCAACCCGAAGCTCGGGTGGCGCGTCATGGACTCCGCCGGAGTCGCGGAGAAGTTCGGGGTGCCTCCCTCAATGATCGCGGACTACCTGGCGCTCGTGGGCGACACCTCCGACAACATCCCCGGGCTGCAGGGGGTGGGGCCGAAAACCGCCTCGAAATGGCTCTCGGAGTTCAAGAGCCTTGAGGGGGTGATCGCCGCGGCCGACCGGATCACTCCGGAGCGCTTCAGGCCCGCCCTGGCGTCCTCGGCCGACCTGCTTCGCAGGAACCTGAAGGTCACGACGCTCAACCTCGCCCTGCCGCCCCCCGGGGCCGAGCACACCGAGGCGAGGCCCGGGGAGCTCTACGGCCTGCTCGAGGGCATGGAGATGAAGTCGGCCCTCGCGGAGGCGCGCGAGCGCTACGGCCAGCCGGAGCTCTTCTAGGGCCCCCAGGGGCCCCGCGCCCGGTCAGACCCCCTTCTTCGAGACCCGCTTCGGGTCGAAGATGTAGCCGATGCCGTGGACCGTCCGGAAATCGGCGAGGTCCAGGCCCTTCTTCTTGAAGAGGTCCCTCACCTTGACGACATACTGGTCGAGCGAGCGGCTGCGCACGTCCGCATGCTGGCCCCACACCGAGTGGATCAGGGCCTTGCGCGTGATGACCTCGCCGTGGTGGTCGTTCAGGTAGGAGAGGATGCCGAGCTCCTTGCGTCCGATCGGGATCGTCTCGCCGTCCGGGAAGGCGATCTCCAGGCGCACGGGCGTGATGCGCGCGCCGCAGAAGTCGAACGGCTCGGTGTTGACCTTGACGTTTCGCGTGAGGTTGAGGTCCTCCTTGTAGTCGGCGCGGCGTAGCACCGCCTTGATGCGCGCGGTCAGCTCGGCGTAGCTGAAGGGTTTCGTGATGTAGTCGTCCCCGCCCTGCTCGAGCCCGTGGACCTTGCTTCCCTCCTCGAGGTTGGCCGTCACGAAGATGACGGGAACGTTGATGTTCGCGGCCTTCAGCTCCTCGTAGAGCTCAAAGCCCCCCTTGTCGGGCAGCACGAGGTCCATCAGGATCAGGTTCGCGAAATTGCGCTGCAGGAACTTGAACGCGTGCGCCGCTCGGTTGCACACCTGCACCCGCATGCCGGCGCGCTCGAGGTGCTGGCCGATGAGCGACGCCAGATCGGGCTCGTCCTCGACAACAACGATGAGGGGTTTTGGGCTGGGCCGAGTCGGCAATAGGTCGGACATATCCGGGCTAACTGCGTTTTTATCGGGGCCTGGGTTTATGTCAATCAGCGTGAGCCGCTAGCATTTTGCTTGAACGGCCGCGGCGACGGGCGACGCTAGTGGGCCTGTGCCGGACAAAAAGCCAATCCTGATGCTCGGCCTGCCCAAGGGCAGCCTCGAGGAATCCACCCGCAGCTTGTTTGCAAAGGCGGGGTGGAAGATCACGTCAAATTCGAGATCCTACAGGCCGACGATCAACGATCCCGAATTGGACGGGCGTTTTGTCAGGGCCCAGGAGGTCAGCCGCTACGTCGAGCACGGCTTCTTCGACTGCGGGCTGACCGGCCTCGATTGGATCCGGGAGAACGGCTCGGACGTCGTCGAGGTCTGCGACCTGGTGTACAGCCGCGCCTCGACCCTCAAGTCGCGCTGGGTGCTCTGCGTGGCCGAGGACTCGCCGGTGCGCAAGCCCGAGGACCTTGCGGGGAAGCGCGTGGCGACCGAGCTGCTCCAGACGGTGAAGCGCTACTTCGCGTCCCGGAACATCCCGGTCGACGTCGAGTTCTCCTGGGGAGCGACGGAGGTCAAGGTGCCCGACCTCGTGGATGCGATCGTCGACATCACGGAGACCGGCTCCTCGCTTCGCGCCAACAAGCTCAGGATCGTCGACACGCTCCTGGAGACCAACACGAAGCTGATCGCCAACAAGCGCTCGTGGGCGGACCCGGTCAAACGCAAGAAGATCGAGACCATCGCTCTCCTCGTCCAGGGCGCCCTCGAGGCGGAGTCCAAGGTGGGCCTGAAGATGAACGCACCCAGGAAGGCGATCTCGGCAATCATCGCGGCTGTCCCGTCCCTGCGCGACCCGACCATCTCCCCGCTGAACAACCCGGACTGGGTGGCCCTTGAGACGATCATCGACGAGAGCGTCGTCCGCGAGATCCTGCCGCAGCTCAAGGCCCTCGGCGCTGAGGGAATCGTGGAGTACCCCCTCAACAAGGTCGTCTATTGAAATGGGCACGGTCCATATCGGGCTGCTCCAGCATGGGTGTTCGGCCGACCCGGCGGCCAACCTGAAGAAGACCCTGGCGCTCGCGGACCTGGCGGCGCGGCGGGGCGCGGACATCATCTGCACGCAGGAGCTCTTCCGCTCGCAGTACTTCTGCCAGAGCGAGGACTACGAGAACTTCAAGCTGGCGGAGAGGATCCCGGGCCCGAGCACGGAGGCCTTCCAGAAGCTCGCGAGGAAGCGGGGCGTCGTCGTCGTCGCGTCGCTCTTCGAGCGGCGGGCGAGCGGGCTCTACCACAACACGGCGGTCGTGATCGACGCCGACGGGAAGCTCCTCGGCAGGTACCGCAAGATGCACATCCCCGACGACCCGCTCTACTACGAGAAGTTCTACTTCACGC
>CAYPXZ010000047.1:9417-29708 GCA_964414785.1 uncultured Opitutaceae bacterium | reverse complement strand
CCTCGCGCACGCGCTCGGGCCCGTCGAATTCGCCGGCGTGGCACTTGGTGACCTTCCCCGCCCTGCGAACCCGCTCCCAGACCCTGGCCGACCATGGCTCCGTCGGCATCCGCTCGAACCCGTGGAGGTCGACGCCGTCCAGGCCGTCCCAGCCCTCCAGGGCGTCGATCGTCTCCCGCAGGGGCCCCTCGTAGGCGTTGCGGAGTATCCCGGTGAAGACGCGCACCTCAAGGCCAGGCGGGGCCGCGGCCTTGATCGCCTCGATGATCTCCTCGCCGGGCACGTTGATGAACTGCGTCACCGCCAGGTGGAAGCTCGTCTCCACGTAGCGGACGTTCTGCAGCACGTGCTCGGCGAAGATGACCCGGGCCGCCTCGTGGTAGCGGTCGGCCGAGGTGAACCACGGGAGGGCGTGGTTGAGGAGCGTCTTCTCGAAATCCGGGAACGAGGGGTAGCGGTAGCTCCGGCGCCGGAACTCCGGATCCGCAGGGTAGGCCTTCGGATCGAGCGGCCGCAGGAGCCTGTCGTACGGCAGGGATCCCTCGATGTGGAGGTGGGTCTCCGTCTTTGGGAGCGCCTGGATGAAGGCCTCCAGGTCGGCGGGGCGTGCGTTTTCCATACCCATCAACGAATCTGTATTCGTCGATATGATCAAGATCAACCTGCCAAGAGAAAATCCGGATTGAGCTTATGGAGCGCCTTCGGGACGAACAGGCCGTCCTTGCGGATCAGCTTGCCGTCGAAATGGATCTCGCCCCCGCCGTATTCCGGACGCTGGATGCAGACCATGTCCCAGTGGACCTGGGACTTGTTGCCGTTGCCGCACTCCTCGTAGGCCTGCCCCGGGGTGAAGTGGAACGACCCGGAGATCTTCTCGTCGAAGAGGATGTCCCTCATGGGCTCGAGGATGTGGGGGTTAAAGCCGATTGCGAATTCGCCGATGTAGCGCGCGCCCCCGTCACTATCGAGGATCTGGTTGAGCTTGCGGGTGTTGTTCGAGGTCGCCTCCACGACCCTGCCCTTCTTGAAGGCAAGGCGTATGTTGTCGAACGACGAGCCCAGGTAGACGGTCGGCGCGTTGTACTGCAGGACGCCCTCGACCGAGTCCTTGACCGGGCACGAGAACACCTCCCCGTCGGGAATGTTGTACTGGCCGCCGCACTCCTTTGCGCCGATCCCCTTTATCGAGAAGCGCAGGTCCGTGCCCGGGCCCTTGATGTGCACCTGGTCGGTCTGCCTCATCAGGTCGGCCAGCGCCTTCATGCCCGGCTTCATCCGGGCGTAGTCGAGCGTGCACACCTTGAAATAGAAGTCCTCGAACGCCTCGGTGCTCATGGCCGCCTGCTGCGCCATGCCCGGTGTCGGCCACCTGAGCACCACCCACTTCGTGTTGTTCACCCGCCGGTCGATGACGGGTTTCATGACCCGGCTGACGAGCTGGACCCTGGCCGACGGAACGTCGGACGCCTCGAAGATGTTGTCGGAGCCCCGGAGCGCAATGTACGCATCCATCTGCTTCATCCGCAGGAACTCGACCTCGGTGATCGCCGCGTACTGGGCCTCCTCGGCCCCGAGCGCCATCTCGCGCGTGATCCGGGCCCGGTGGATCTGCACGAAGGGCATCGCCCCCCGGGCGCGCGCGGCGCGCACAATCGCGATCACCATCGCGTCCGGGACGTCGTAGGCGTCGATCAGGACCTTCTCGCCCTTCTTCAGGTTTGCCGAGAATCCGGTCAATCCTTCTGCCAGCTGCGTGAATCGGGGGTCGATGATCATGGGAGGAAGGGCAAGTAACGCCCGCCTACGTGCGCCCCGCAAGTGCGTTTTGGGGAAAGCAGATCCGCCCCACGGCCTCGTCGAAGTCGGCGGCGCCCCGGATGATCTCGATCTCAAGGCGCAGGTAGTAGACGGGCAAGGGGCTGCCTCCGGGCTCCGGTATGCGCACCGCGTCCTTCTCCGTGGTAATGAGGCACTCCGCGCGCTCGCGCTCCGCCGCCGCATAGAGCTCGTCCAGGTCCTCGGGCGTGTAGCGGTAGTGGTCCAGGAACCGCTCCCGCCCCACGAGAAGGGCGCCCAGGTCCCTCAGGAACTTCTCAAAGCTCTCGGGCGTGGCGATGCCGCTGAAGGCGAAGATGCGCCGCCCCTTGAGCCATTCCAGGGGCTCGCGCCCCGCCGCCGCCCCCGGGGTTGCGTCCATGCGCTGCAGGTACTTGGGGCGGTGGGCGCACTCGATGATGTCTGCGTCGGGCTTCTGCCGGGTGATCAGCGCCTCCAACTCGGGGTCGCGCGTGCCGTTGGACTTGGTCAGGAAGATGTAGTTGGCGCGGCGCAGGTGCTTCACGGGCTCGCGCAGGATTCCCCTTGGCAGGAGGTACCCGTTGCCAAACGGGTTCGTCTTGTCGACCAGGAGCAGGTTGAGCCGGCCCTTGAGCGGCAGGTATTGGAACCCGTCATCCAGGACGAGCGTGTCGCAGCCGTACTTCTTGATGGCGAAGGTGCCCGCCTTCACCCGGTTCTTGTCGACCAGGACGACGACGCCCGGAAGGTTGCGCGCGAGCATGTAGGGCTCGTCCCCGGCCTCCTCGCTGTCGAGCAGGACGGTCTGCCCGTCGCTGACGATCTTCGGCGGCGGCTCGTCGGTGTGCGTGATCGCGTACCATGCCTTCTTCCAGAACGGGGGATTCTTGCTCTTGTAGCCGCGGCTTAAGATCGCGACCTTGCGCCCGCGGTCCCTGAGCGCGCGGGCGAACTTCTCCACGATGGGGGTCTTGCCCGTCCCGCCGACGGTCAGGTTGCCGACGACAACGACGAGGCAGCCCAGCGGATGGTCCCGCAGGATCCGGTTGCGGTAGAGCCAGAGGCGAAGCTGGACGACGCCGCTGAAGAGCCACGAGAGGACCTGAAGGAAGGTTCCGAAGATGACCGCCCCGGTGTCCGCGCGCCTCCCGAGCACGACATCGACCGTGTACAGTTCGAATGCTTGGAATTTTCTTTTGAGCCAGGAAGGCGACATGGGGAGGCTGCGGCTGGGGGCGCCCTTTCGGAATGAAGGTTGACGCCGCGGGCCACGTAAACTGTTTTCAACACTCCACGCGGAACCACCATGGCCTACAAACTCTTCATTCCCGGCCCCGTCGCGGTCTCTGAAAAGACCCTTCGCGCGATGGCGCAACCGATGATTGGTCACCGCAGCACGGATTTCGTGGCCCTCTACCAGGCCATCCAGCCCGAGCTGCAGACCCTGTTTGGCACCCAGGATGCCGTCTACATCTCGACGAGCAGCGCCTGGGGCGCCATGGAGGGGTCGATAAGGAACGTCGTAAAGGCAAAGGTCCTCAACTGCATGAACGGGGCCTTCTCCGACAAGTGGTACGACGTCTCGCAGCGCTGCGGGAAGGCGGCGACGGCCCTCAAGTTCGAGTGGGGCCAGCCCGTGGACCCGGAGGCCGTGCGCGCCGAGCTCGCCAAGGGCGGCTACGACGCCATCACCCTGATCCACAATGAGACCTCGACCGGGTGCATGAGCGACCTGGCCGCCGTCATGGCGGTCGTGCGCCAGTTCCCGGATGTGATCTCGATCGTGGACGTGGTGAGCTCCTTTAGCGCCCTGCCGACCCCCAAGGACAAGCTGGGGATCGACGTCATGATCACGGGATCCCAGAAGGCGCTGGCGCTGCCCCCCGGCCTCGCGCTGCTGTCCGTTTCAAAGCGCACCCTCGAGCGCGCCACGGGACTGCAAGAGCGCGGCTACTATTTTGACTTCTCGGAATTCCAGAGGAACCACGAGAACGGCATGACCCCCAGCACGCCGGTCATCCCCCTGATCTACGCGCTGCGCTCGAAGCTCGAGGACATCAAGGCCGAGGGCCTGGAGGCCCGCTACGCCCGCCACGCCCTCCTCAACAAGACCATGAGGGCCTGGGGCCAAGGCAAGGGGTTCACCCTCTTCCCGAGGGAGGGCTTCGGATCGGTGACCCTCAACTGCTTCGCGAATAACCTGGGCTACGACCTGCCGGCGCTCAACAAGCTGCTCAAGTCCAAGCACAACCTGATGATCGATGGCGGCTACGGTAAGCTCAAGGGCAAGACGTTCCGCATTTCCAACATGGGAGACGAGACGCCCGCGACGATCGCGGCCCTTATCGGCGCCCTGGACAGCGCCCTTGCCGAGACGCCAAAAGCATCCCTTTAAGACCCTGAGCCAAAAACTAATACTTGAAATCTCAGCGCGCGGGGCCTATCGGCTCGCGACTTCATGAAGTCACTCATCATCGCGGAGAAACCGTCGGTTGCGGCGGATCTCGCGCGCGCACTCGGCAAGGTGCCCAAGAAGGGCGACCACTTTGAGAACGACGACTACGTCATCTCGTCGGCCGTGGGCCACATCGTGGAACTCCAGATGCCGGAGGACATCGACAAGAAGAAGTACGGTTTCTGGCGACTGGACGCCCTTCCGATCATCCCGGAGAAGTTCCAGCTCAAGCCGATCGAGGATTCGAAGGAGCGCTTCGACCTCCTGAAGAAGCTCCTGGCCCGCAAGGACGTGGAGCTGGTCATAAACGCCTGTGACGCGGGGCGCGAAGGCGAGCTCATCTTCACGTACATCTACCAGCTCACGAAGAGCAAGCTGCCGGTCAAGCGCGCCTGGATGCAGACCATGACCCAGGAGGGGATCCGGGAGGCCTTCCGCAACCTGCGCGAGGGCGAGAAGATGCGCGGCCTTGCGGACGCCGCCCGCTGCCGCAGCGAGAGCGACTGGCTGATCGGCATCAACGGCACCCGTGCGCTCACCAAGCGCATGTTCGGATCGAGGGCCGGCAATGTCGCCTCCGTCGGGAGGGTGCAGACCCCCACCCTCGCGATCGTTTACGCCCGCGAGCTCGAGATCCGCAACTTCAAGCCACGCGCCTACTGGCAGATCACCGCCGAGTTCCACGTCGCGAAGGGCACCTACGAGGGCATCTACCAGAGGCCCGACTTCAAGAAGTCGGACACGGACGAGCACGACCGCATCGACCGCGTCTGGGACAAGGCGAAGGCCGAGGCGATCCACCAGGCCTGCCGGGCGTGCCCGGAGGCCGTCGTCACCGAGGAGAAGAAGGCCAGCACCCAGGCCTCGCCGCGCCTGTACGACCTCACGACCCTCCAGCGCGAGGCCAACAACCGCTTCGGGCTCTCCGCAAGGCGCACCTCGCAGATCGCGCAGGCCCTCTACGAGCGGCACAAGATGATCACGTACCCGCGCACGGACAGCCGGGCGCTCCCCGAGGACTACATACCGACCTGCAGGCAGGCGCTCCTCAACCTCCAGGGCGACCTGGCCGCGCACGCGAACAAGGTGCTCGAGGAGCAGTGGCTCGCGCCGAACAAGCGCATCTTCAACAACGCCCAGATCTCGGACCACTTTGCGATCATCCCCACCGTCGAGGCCCCCAAGCCCCTCGAGGACATGGAGGCGAAGATCTACGACATGATCGCGCGGCGTTTCGTCGCCGTGTTCTATCCCTCGGCGGAATTCGACATCACGACCCGCATCAGCGCGATCGGCGGCCACGACTTCAAGACGGAGGGCAAGGTCCTCACGTTCCCGGGCTGGCTGGCCGTCTACGGCAAGACGGGCATCGAGGACTCGTCGCCCGACGCAAAGACGCTGCCGGCGCTCGATCCCGCGGACGGTTCCCCCCCCAAGGCGAAGGTCGTCGACCCGCAGCTCCACGAGGAGTCCACCCGGCCCCCGCCGCGCTACACGGAGGCGACGCTCCTGTCCGCCATGGAGGGCGCGGGCAAGCTCGTGGACGACGACGAGCTCGCGGAAGCCATGAAGGAGCGCGGGCTCGGGACTCCTGCCACGCGCGCCGACACGATCGACGGGCTCATCAACACCCGCTACGTGGAGCGCCACCAGCGCGAGCTCGTGCCCACGCCCAAGGCGGAGCAGATCCTGCAGTTCCTCTCGGCGGTCAAGGCAGAGGGGATCACGAGCCCCGCCATGACCGGCGAATGGGAGTTCAAGCTGCGGCAGATGGAGCACGGGAAGTTCCCGCGCGAGAAGTTCATGGCGGAGGTCGTCGAGACCACCAAGGGGATCGTCGACCGGGTGAAGACCTTTGAGGAGGACGACTCCGCGGCCCGCGAGACCGACATCCTCTCGCCGACGGACGGCAAGCCCCTCATCGAGACCCTGCGCGGCTACAAGTCGAAGGACGGGGAGCTCATGATCTACAAGGTGATCGGCAACCGGAAGATGGCGGAGGCCGAGGTCAAGGACCTCCTCGTCAACGGCCAGATCGGCCCCTTGGACGGGTTCCGCTCCAAGGCCGGCAAGCCGTTCAGCGCCGTCCTTCGCTACAACAAGGAGGAGAAGAAGGCCGAGTTCGTGTTCGACGGGCAGCGGGACGCGAACGGGGCCATCAAGATCGACTTCACGGGCCTCCAGCCGGTGGCGGAGGCGCCCGCCCCCCGGTTCCCTCCCGGAACCCAGGTCTACGAGACCCCCCAGAGCTACGTCGTGCGCAGCATCGTCAACGGCGAGGACAAGATCCTCACCCGCTGCTCCAAGCGGATCCTTTCCCGGGACATCCCGCTGGAGCAGTTCATGAAGATGCTGCAGACCGGCAAGACCGACCTTCTCGAGAAGTTCTGGAGCCAGCGCACAAAGCGGCCCTTCAGCGCATTCCTCGCCCTGAAGGAGGACGGGACGACCGGCTTCGAGTTCGCCCCGCGGGCGCCCAAGGATCCAAACGCCCCGGCGCGCCCGCGCAGGTCGAAGAGGAAGCCGACGGAGCCCACGGCCGAGCCTGGCGCGTAGTGTTTCAGGTCCGACCGGGGAAACTTTCACCCTTGCGCCGCGTCTCTTAACCGCACCCACGTGAAATCCCCCTCCAACCTCCTCGTCGCCGTCCTCGCAGCCCTCGTTCTCGCCCTGGGAGCCCTGGCGTGGAGCGAATACCGCGACCTCGTGGTCCTTCGTGCTCAACTTGCTGGCAATGAGAGTGCTACGCTCACGAAGCAGCTGGCCGACGCCCGGCGCACGATCAAGAGCCTGGAGGACCGCCTGGCCGCGATGCGCGGCCGCGGCAACCGAGCGGGCGGGGAGCAGGCCGGGGACGGCGGCGGCGCGGGGGAGCAAGGCGGGCCCGGCGGCCCGAGGCCCGGCGGGCGTTTCGGAGCCTTTGCGGCGATGAGCGCCAATCCCGAGTTCCAGAAGCTGATGGCGATCGAGATGAAGGGCCGCATCAGCCAGACCTACGCCGCCCTGTTCAAGAGCCTCAACCTTAGCCCCGAGCAGCTCTCCCAGTTCCAGGCCCTCCTCGCGGACAAGCAGCAGGCCGTCGTCGACGTCATGCAGGCGGCCCGCGAGCAGGGAATCAACCCCAGGACGGACCCGGACGGCTTCAAGACGCTCCTTAACCAGGCCGTCTCGCAGACCGACCAGAGCATCCAGCAGGTCCTCGGCGACGCCGGCTTCCAGCAGTACCAGCAGTACCAGCAGACGCTTCCCGAGCGCAACACGGTCAACAGCCTGCAGCAGCAGCTGAGCTACACCCAGACGCCTCTCACCGACGACGAGGCGAACCAGATGATCGCCCTCCTCTCCCAGACGCAGCCCCAGCGCGCCGGCAACGGCACCGCGGGAACGAACAACGGCGGCGGGCCCGGCCCCGGGGGGATTGTCAGCCTGATGAACGGCGGGGGCACCGCGAAGGTGACCGACGAGGCGATCGCCCAGGCCCAGGGGGTCCTTTCGGCGCCCCAGATCGCCGCCCTCCAGCAGGTCCAGCAGCAGCAGCAGGCGCAGCAACAAATCCAGCAGCTAATGCGATCCGCCAACCAGGGTAATGGGCAGGGATCGCCCTCGCAGGGAACGCCTTCCAATCCGACTCCGCCCCCGGCCGCCACGACCAAGGGCTGAGGCCGGCGCCCCGGCATATTAATACACTTGAGCGGGCGGCTTGGCGGGCCGTATGCTGTTTATCCCTATGATCGTTACCACTGCGCAGCTCTTCAAGCACGCCTATGGCAAGTACGCCGTAGGCGCGTACAACATTAACAATGCGGAGCAGGCCATGGGCTTGTTTCGCGGCTGCATCGAGTCGCAGGCGCCCTTCATCATCCAGATCTCAAAGGGTGCGCGCAAATACACCGACAAGCGCATGCTCGAGGCCATCATCCGCGCCGCCGGCGAGATCTATCCCGACGCCATCTACGCCGTCCATCTGGACCACGGAGACGAGGAGACCTGCTACGACTGCATCAAGTCGGGCTTCTACAGCTCGGTGATGATCGACGCCTCCCACGAGCCGTACGACAAGAACGTGGCGATCACCAAGCGCGTCGTCGACGCTGCCCACGCAAAGGGCCTGTCCGTCGAGGCGGAGCTTGGGATGCTCGGCGGTGTCGAGGAGGACATCAAGGTCGAGGACGGCCACGCCACCCTCACCAACCCGACCGAGGCCCAGGATTTCGTCAAGAAGACCGGCTGCGACTCCCTGGCGTGCGCCATCGGGACGAGCCACGGCGCCTACAAGTTCAAGGGGCGCCAGTCCCTGCACTTTGACGTGCTCAAGAAGATCCAGGTGTTGCTCCCCGGGTATCCCCTGGTCATGCACGGCTCTTCTTCCGTCCCGAAGGACGAGGTCGACAGGATCAACGCCGCGGGCGGCAAGATGCCGAACGCCGTGGGGGTTGACCCGAACGAATACCTGCCGGCCGCGAAGCTCGGCGTCACCAAGGTGAACATCGACACGGACGGGCGGCTCGTCTGGTGCCGCGTCCACCGCGAGTTCTTCCGCGACAAGCCGGGCGACTTCGACTTCCGCCCGCCGGGCAAGATCTTCATGGACGAGTACGCGAAGTTCATCGCGAGCCGCAACGTGCTCCTTGGCTCGGCCAACCAGCTCGCCGACCTGCGCAAGTCGCTCGGCAAGTAAGCCCAGGCACCCAAGCTTCCAACGGGCCGGCCGGCGCGACGCCTGCCGGCCCTTTCTTTTTCTAGGGCAGCCAGGGGAACCTGCGGGCCTCGGGCTTCCTCTTCTCCCTCTGGGCCGAGTGGAACTCCTTCGCCTCCTCGCTCATGTAGTAGAGAAGCGTCGCGTTGCCGGCCAATTCCTGGATGCCCGCCTGGCCGTCGAGCTCCGCGTTGAATCCGCTCTTCAACAGGCGGATGGCCAGCGGGCTCTTCTGGAGAATCTCATTCGCCCACGCGACGCCCTCCTTCTCGAGGTCCGCGACCGGGACGACCGTGTTCACCAGGCCCATGTCGAGCGCCTCCCGGGCGCCGTACTGCCTGCAGAGGTACCAGATCTCCCTGGCCTTCTTCTGCCCGACGATCCTCGCCAGGTAGCTTGAGCCGAAGCCCCCGTCAAAGCTTCCCATCTGCGGGCCCACCTGTCCGAACACGGCGTTGTCGGCCGCTATCGTCAGGTCGCACACGACGTGCAGCACGTGGCCGCCGCCGATGGCATAGCCCGCCACGAGCGCGATCACGACCTTCGGCATCGAGCGGATGAGCTTCTGCAGGTCGAGGACGTTGAGCCTGGGCACCCCGTCGCCCCCGACGTAGCCCGCGCTCCCCCGCACGCTCTGGTCGCCCCCGGCGCAGAAGGCGTACTTGCCGTCCGTGTGGGGCCCGGCCCCCGTGAGGAGGACGACCCCGATCCCGGGGTCGTCCCTCGCATCGGAGAAGGCCTCGATCATCTGCGAGACCGTCTCGGGCCTGAACGCGTTGCGCTTCTGCGGCCGGTTGATCGTCACCTTCGCGATCCCGCCCGCCTTCTGGTAGAGGATGTCGGAATAGGTCTTGGCGGTAGTCCAGTGGGTGCCCATGGGAGGATGCAGGTTGGGGTCAACGCGCCGCGGAGGCAAACGCCTGCTTTCGCCACTCGGCGTCGCGCTTGCGGTCGGTCTTTAGCTCCAGGACGCGGATCCCGCGCTCGGGAAGCGCCGAGACGAGGGAGCCCAGGTGGGCCCAGTCGCGGACGCCGACGTGCTCGACCCCGTGGGCGGAGCACAGCTTCGCAAAGTCCACCTGCTGCGGGGTCGCGAAGAACTCCTCGAAGATCGGGTCGAACTGGGCCACGGGCAGGTGCTCGAAGATCCCGCCGCCGTGGTTGTTGATCAGGACGACCGTCAGGCTCCCCTTGAACTTGGGGGCGGACAGGAGCCCGTTGGAGTCGTGCAGGAACGCAAGGTCGCCCGTAAGGAGGACGGCGGGGCCGCCCTCGTGCGCCACGCCAAGCGCCGTCGAGAGCGTGCCGTCGATCCCATTGGCCCCCCGGTTGAAGAAGAGCCTTAGCCCCCGCTCGTTGGCGGGCCAGACGAACTCCACGTCGCGAACCGGCATGCTGTTCGCAACCGAGACGCAGGTCTGCGGCGCCAGGAGCCGGCCGAGGAGCCAGGCGGCCTTGGGCTCGACGAGGCCCGTCTCCAGGGACAGCCGGTCGTCGAGCGCCGCCCGGGCGCGCACCTCGTAGCCCGCCCACTGGCGCTGGTAGGCGCTCGGAGCGCCGCCGTCGGGAAGCGACCGGGCGAGCGTCTCCACCGGCACGACAATCCGCCGGGTCGGCGCGTGGAGGGCGTCCCGGTTGTCGGGCCGGTCGGTCACGAAGAAGACCGGTGCTCCGCTTGCCCCGATCCAGCCCCGCAGGATCTTGCTTGTCGGCCACTCGCCGAGGCAAAGGACGACCTCGGGCCGGAGGGCCTCGGCCGCGGCCGCCGTGCGAAGGATCGCGTCGTAGCGGGTGACGAGGTGGGGCGTCGACGGGTGGTTGCGCGCGGGCGAGAGGCCGTCCGCAAGGACGGGCCAGCCTAGCTTGCGCGAGATCTCGCCGACCGCCGCGGCGTGCTCGGCCGGGCGGGCCGTGAGGACGGGTCCCGCGACGATGATGCCGTGGGCGGCGGCCGATATCGCCGGGACCTGCGACACGGCGCTGACGGCGGCCGGGGGCGCAAGGTGGGCGAAGAAGAGCTCCCAGTCGACTCCGGCCCCGAAGGCATCGGTAACCCCGGAATCGGCGGTCGGCACCAGCGGGTCCCGGAAGGGGGCGTTCAGGTGGACGGGGCCCGGGAAGGGCGCGAGCGTGCGCTCGACGGCGTGGGCCACGGTCTGGCGCAGGTAGCGCAGGAGCGGCTCGCTCGCCTCCGGCAACGCAAGCTCGTGGTGGAAATTCACGTAGGCGCCGTAGAGGCGGTGCTGATCGATGGTCTGGCCCGACGCGCAGGCCCTCATCTCGGGGGGCCGATCTGCTGTGATGATGAGCAGCGGGACGCCCGACTCGTGGGCCTCGATCACCGCCGGGTAGTAGTTGGCGCCCGCGGTCCCGCTCGTGCAAAGGAGGGCGACCGGGTGCAGGTCCTTCTTCGACATCCCGAGCGCGTAGAACCCGGCCGAGCGCTCGTCGAGGATCGGGATCGCCTCGAGTCCCGGGTGCCGCGCGAAGGCGAAGGCAAGCGGGGTCGAGCGCGAGCCCGGGGAGATGACGACCGACCTCACCCCGGACCGGACCAGGGTCTCGGCGACGACGCTCCCCCATAGGGCGTTCACGTTGCGAAAGTCGAGGGACGGGGGACTCATGAGCCTGCTGCGGGGCCCGAGGTCCCGAGAATCGCGTCCTGCATCGCCCTGAACTTGAGCTCCGTCTCGGCAAACTCCTTGTCGATCGTGGACCCCTCGATGATGCCCGCGCCCGCGTACATGCGAGCCTCCGAACCGGAGACGAGCGCCGAGCGCAGGGCCACGATGAACTCCCCTCCCCCGCGGGAATCGACCCACCCGACGGCCCCGCCGTAGAGCCCCCTGGGGAAGGCCTCCAATTGGGCGATCAGCGGGATCGCCCTCTCCCTCGGGGTCCCTCCGACGGCGGGCGTCGGGTGGAGGCGGCTGAGCATGTCGAGGAGCCTCACGCCCCTCGGCAGCCTCGCCTCCACCGGCGTGTGGAGGTGCTGGATGTTGGAGAGGCGCTTCAGGAAGGGCCTCACCGAGTACCTCAGGTCGAGGCCAAGCGGCGAGAGCCTCCGGACGATCGAGTCGAGCACGATGCGCTGCTCCCTGAGGTCCTTTTCGCTGTGGAGCAGGCGGTTGCCGAGCGCCGCATCCTCGCTCGCGGTCGAGCCCCGCCCCACCGACCCGGCGAGGGCCTCGGTGGTAACGACGTTGTCCTCCACCCGGATCAGGCGCTCGGGGCTGGCGCCGATGAAGCTCTTTCCGTGCCCGTTCGCCACCGAGAACGAGTTGCAGTCGGGGAAGCGCTGCCTGAGCCCGTTGAGGATCTGCAGCGGGTGCAGCGGCCCCGGTGTCCGCACGTCCTTCGCCCTCGCAAGCACGATCTTCTCGATCTCGCCCGCCGCGATCCGGTCTGAGGCCTCGCTAATGGCGGTCTCGTAGCGGTTGCGCCCGCCGACCTCGGTGACGGAGGCCGCGCCCCCTGCCACCTCGTCCGGCAGACCGGGCTCGTGGAAGTCGAACGAGCGGAACTTCGAGTGGGCCCGCCAGACCTTCGAGGCGAGCGCCTCCACGGGCGAGTCGGGCTGGATCAGCAGGTTGGCGACCGCCGTCGTGTGGCCGTTGCGCCGGGCCACCTGCCAGCGGGGGACGAAGACGCGGGCGGCCTCGAAGGGCTCGCCCTCGCCGACCGCGTCGAGGAAGGTGAACGCCGAGAAGAAATGGGGCCCCCCGAAGGCGACATCCTGGTCCCCTACCGCAATCGTGTCCTCGAGGACCCTGTCGATGTAGCCCTGGCAGTCGTCGAAGCGGTCGGGGCCTGATGCCTCGAACGAGAGCACGGCCTCGGCTCCCGCTATGGACCATCCCTCGGACGGCCGCTCGGCGTAGAAGTGCCTCTCGCCGGGCTCGAAGATGGACTCGAGGACCGCAAGGGGGTCGAGGCTCTCCACCTGGATCGTGATGCTGACAAGCATCGGGCGGCCCGCCTCGGACGCCGAGTCCCGGCACTCGGAGAGGAACCCCCGCAGCGCCTCGGGCGAGGAGTTGGCGATGGGATCTATGGGAAGGATCGTCACGGGGCCTTGCCCGCGGGCGCCGGCCTCGGGAAGAGGACGAGCGCCAGCGCCACCTTTGAGCCCGTCAGGCGATCGCCCCACGAGAGCTCGTCCCTCCACAGGCCCGAAGGCGCGTAGCCAAGGACGGCGTTGATCTTGTCGGTCGCCCCGGGCATCACGGGCCTAAGCGCCACGGAGGCCAGGCGCAGGGCCTCCGCCATCGTCGCAAGCGAGGTGCGCAGCAGCGCCTGGTCCGCCGCCTCGGGCGACTTCCCGAGCTTCCACGGCGCGCGTTTCTCGATGTAGGCGTTGATCGACCGGATGAAGACGAACAGGCGCTCGAGCGCCGTGTGGAACTGGAACTGCTCAAAGAGCGAGACGTACTCCTTGGCCGTCGTCTCCCAGAGGGCCCGCAGCTCCGCCTCGGCGTCGCCCTGGGCGTCGCAGGCGGGCACGGCCGCGCCCGCGAAGCGGTTCGTCATGTTCAGAACACGGTTGACCAAGTTGCCGAGGTCGTTCGCCAGGTCGCTGTTGTAGCGCGTGAGGAAGAGCTCCCGGGAGAAGTCCCCGTCCTGCCCGACGTTCATCTCGCGGATGAGGAAGAACCGCAGGGAATCGGCCCCGAACTCGTCGACCAGGGAGAGGGGGCTAAGCGCGTTGCCCTTGCTCTTCGACATCTTTGACCCGGCGGTCAGCCACCAGCCGTGCGCCAGGATCCCCTTGGGCAGCGCGATCCCGGCCGCGTGGAGCATGATGGGCCAGTAGACCGCGTGCGGCGGGACGAGGATGTCCTTGCCGATCACGTGCCAGCTTGCGGGCCAGGTTCCCGGCCTCGACGCGACCGCCGAGTAGTAGTTGACGAGGGCGTCGAACCAGACGTACGTCACGAATTCCGGGTCGAAGGGCAGCGGGATCCCCCACTCGAGGCGCTCGCGGGGCCTGGAGATGCACAGGTCGTTGAGGGGCTCCTTCAGGAATTCCGTCACCTGCTTCTGGCGGAAGCGCGGGAAGACGAAGCCCTCGTTCTTAGCGAGGAACTCGACAAGCCAGGGCTGGTACGCCTTCAGCTTGAAGAAATAATTGGGCTCCACGATCTCCGACACCTCCCCGTAGATCTCCGGCCAGGAGCCGTCCGGGTTGCGGTCCTTCTCCTGGAGGAACTGCTCCTGGCGTGTGCTGTAGAACCCGTGGTACTGGCCCTTGTAGATGTCGCCCTTGTCAAAGAGGCGCTGAAGGATCTCGCGGACCACCTTCTTGTGGCGCTCCTCGGTCGTGCGGATGAAGTCGTCGTTCGAGATCAGGAGCCTTGGCAGCATCGCCTGGAACTCCGCGCTCATCTCGTCGGCGAACTGCTGGGCGGGCACGCCCCTCGCGCGCGCGGTCTGCTGGACCTTCTGGCCGTGCTCGTCGGTCCCCGTGAGGAAGTACACGTGGTCGCCCATCAGGCGCCGGAAACGCGCGATCACGTCCGTGAGGATCTTCTCGTAGGCGTGCCCGATGTGGGGCGAGCCGTTGACGTAGTCGATCGCCGTTGTGATGTAGAAGTCGGCCATGGGAGGGGTAATCCAAGCACAGTTTAGCCCCGCGCGGCAAGCCAGCCGACGCATTGGGCCCAGGCGCGCCCCCGGTGCCCGACCCGGTTCTTTAGCTCCGGGGGCATCTCGGCCATGGTGACCGCGTGCCCCTCGGGCTCGAACAGGGGATCGTAGCCGAAGCCCCCCTTCCCCCGCGGCTCAAGGACGAGGCGCCCCGGGCAGCGGCCCTCGAAGTGCTGCTCGACCCCGCCGGGACCCGCCAGGTAAAGGACGCACACGAACTCGGCGCCGCGGCGGGCCGGGGGCACCGCGCCCATCACCTCCTGCAGCTTCGCCAGGTTCGCCCGCGGGTCGCCCTGGGGGCCCGCATAGTAGGCCGAGTCGACCCCCGGGGCGCCGCCAAGGGCCTCGACGCACAGTCCGCTGTCGTCGGCGAGCGCCCACGCGTCGCGCGGGAGCCTCTCCCGAAGCGCGAGCGCCTTCTTCCTGGCGTTGCCAACAAAGGTGCCCGTGTCCTCGTCCACGTGCGGCATCCCGCCGACGGCGGCCGCGCCGAGCACCTCGATCGCGGGGCCCCCCGCCCCGCCGGCCAGGGCGTCGGCGAGAGCCTGCAACTCAGCGGCCTTGTGGGCGTTACCCGAGGCTAAATAGAGTCTCATCGACCTGGATGCGTTCGGGATAGACGACCCTTCCCCGCACGAGCGAGTCGTCGCCGAGCGCGCTTCGCCTTAGGTCGGCGAGCCGCACGGCCATCGGAAGCTTCTCGGTCCTTAGGCCGCTCATGAGCGACTTGGCCCGCTCATCCGCAAAGAGCATGGGCGCCTGGTAGACAAGGAGGTAGTCGATCTGGCGCTCGATCAGGGCGCGGCTCATGATCTGCGAGCCGCCCTCCAAGAGGACGCCGGAAATGTTCTCCGCCGCGCAGCGCGCGCGGAACTGCGCGAGCGGCACCCGTCCGCTCGGCGACTCGAAGGTCCAGACCGCGACCCCCATGCCGCGGAGCTTCCGCACGTAGCCCTCTCCCCCGTGCTGCGTCGTGACGACGACGGTCCGTTCGGCGAACTCATCCGTGTAGACCCGGGGCATGTTGTGGTCATTGACGCTTCGCAGGAGCCCGTCGAAGACGAAGCGCACGGGGCAGAACTCCGGCTCGCCTTCGACCCGGGCGGTCAGCCGCGGGTTGTCCACCATCACGGTCCCCGCCCCGGCGGCGATCGCGGGGAAAAGCCTCCGCCAGCGGTGGACATCCTGCCGGGCGGCGTCGCCCGTGATCCACTTGGAATCGCCGGTGCGGGTCGCAATCCTCCCGTCAAGCGTCGTCGCCACCTTGCCCGCGATGAGGGGCTCGGAGCGGGTGATCCAATGGTTGAAGATCAGGTTCAGGTCGGCGCACTCGGCCTCGAGGACCCCTGTCAGCACCTCGACGCCGGCCCGCCTGAGGACCTCGAACCCCTTCCCCGAGTGCGCGGGATTGGGGTCGGTGGCGCCGACGACGACCCTGCGGATCCCGGCGGCGATGATCGCGTCGGTGCAGGCTCCGGTCCGCCCGGCGCTCGAGCAGGGCTCGAGCGTCACGTAAAGGGTGGCGTCGGCCTGGGGGTTGCGCATGAGGCTCGCGATCGCAGCCCTCTCCGCGTGCGGGCCCCCGTCCCTCTCATGGAAGCCCTCGGCCGTCACGCGGCCCTCCTCCACGAGGACGCAGCCGACCATCGGATTGGGATGGGTGGTTCCCCAACCCCGGCGCGCAAGCTCAAGGGCCCGGCGCATGTGGGTCTCGTGGTCAGGCGCGGACATACGGGTTTTCCGCCTTCTCCTCGCCCACCGAGGTGGGTTCCCCGTGCCCGGGGTACACGGTGGTCGCATCGGGCAGGGTGTAAATGCGCGTGCGGATCGACGCCTCGAGGACGCCAAAGTCCGCGCCCGGCAGGTCCGTGCGCCCGACGCTTCCCTTGAAGAGCGCGTCCCCGCAGAAGGCGGCGCCAAGGACCGGAAAATAGAACATGAGGCTCCCCCGGCAGTGGCCGGGCACGTGGCTCACGCGGACCGTCTCCCCCAGGGCGCCGATCTGGGCGCCGTCCTCCAGCCAACGGTCCACCTTGACCGGCTCCACCACGATGCCCGGCCCCAGGATGGGCCTCATCACCTCCGGCGTCTCGTAGAGGGGCTGGTCGGCGCGGTGGCCGCTGACGGGGACCCCGGTCACCCGGACGACCTCCGCGGCCCCCTGGGTGTGGTCCCAGTGGCCATGGGTGAGCCAGAGTTCCGCCAGGCGGCACCCCTCCCTCTTGAGGATGGGGCCGGCCTCGGCGAGGATCCCCAGCGGGGCGTCTATCAGCACCGCCTGGCCAAGCGAGGGCTCCGTCAGGAGGTAGGCATTGGTCGAAATGGGCCCGGCCGGAAGGCAGTGGACGTTCACGTCGCAAAGAGAGAACTTTCCGGCAGTACCGCAACGGAGAAAATTCCCTTCACCTTTGCCCCTGCAGCGGATAGCGATACACCCCTTTTACATGCCGACCCTCAAGTTCGCCGTACTCGCGGGAGACTACATTGGACCTGAAGTGATGGCCGAGGCCCTCAGGGTCCTCGAGCACGTCGCCCGCCAGGAGGGCCTTGCGCTCCAGGCGCGCCCCGCGGACGTGGGCGGGGCTGGGATCGACAACCATGGCAAGGCGTTGCCTGACGCGACCTTGCGCACGTGCGAGGAAAGCGACGCCATCCTCTTCGGGTCGGTCGGAGGGCCCAAGTGGGAGAAGCTCCCGCCGAAGGACCAGCCCGAGCGGGCCGCCCTCCTGCCCCTTCGCAGGCACTTCACCCTGTTTGCAAACATCCGGCCCGGCCTCCTCTACCGCGAGCTGACGGCGGCCTCCCCGATAAAGACCGAGCGGATCCCCGACGGGATCGACATCGTCTGCATCCGGGAGCTCACCGGGGGCCTCTATTTCGGGAAGCCGAAGGAGACCACGACCCTAGCCGACGGCGACGTGCAGGCCGTCGACACCATGATCTACCGCAAGAGCGAGATTGAGCGCATCACCGCGACGGCCGTCACGACCGCGCGCTCGCGCAAGAGGAAGCTCTGCTCGATCGACAAGGCCAATGTCCTTGAGACCTCCGTCCTGTGGCGAAAGACCGTGACCGACTACGTGGCCAGGAACGCTCCCGACATTGAACTGAGCCACATGTACGTGGACAATGCCGCGATGCAGCTCGTGCGCGGCCCCAACCAGTTCGACGTCATCGTGACCGAGAACATGTTCGGCGACATCCTCTCCGACGAGATGGCCGTCATCTGCGGCTCGCTCGGGATGCTCTCGTCGGCCTCGCTGGGCGCGGGCCTCAACTCGCTCGGCCTTCCCTTCGGCCTCTACGAGCCCGCGGGCGGCACGGCCCCGGACATCGCCGGCAAGGGAATCGCCAACCCCTGCGCCCAGGTCCTGTCGACCGCGCTCATGCTCCGCCACAGCTTCGGGCTCGAGAAGCCGGCCGCCCGGATCGAGGCCGCCGTGCGAAAGGCCGTGACAACCGGCTCGCGCACCGCCGACATCGCCTTCGGGGGGCCCTCCGTGGGCACCCGGGCCATGGCGGACGCCATCATCGCCGCGCTATGAAATCCTCCGAGATCCGCCAGTCGTTCCTGGACTTCTTCGCGAAGCGCGGCCACACGATCGTGCCGTCCTCCTCGCTGCTCCCGGATTCCCCGGGGCTGCTCTTCACCAACGCGGGGATGAACCAGTTCGTGCCGATCTTCCTCGGGGAGCGGGCGCCGAACCTCTCGCAGTGGGCGGGGGCCCGTCCGGGGCGCGACACCCGCGCGGCCGACACCCAGAAATGCATCCGCGCGGGCGGCAAGCACAACGACCTGGAGGATGTCGGGTTCGACACCTACCACCACACCCTCTTCGAGATGCTCGGCAACTGGTCCTTCGGCGACTACTTCAAGCGGGAGTCGCTCGAATGGGGCTGGGAGCTCATCACGAAGGTCTGGGCAATACCGACGAAGAGGATATTCGCGACCGTGTACTCCCCGGACAAGGCCAAGGGCGACCCGTCCGAGTTCGACCAGGAGGCCTACGACATCTGGAAGGGCCTCTTCCTTGCGGCGGGGCTCGACCCCGATGTCCACATCGTGCGCGGGGGCAAGAAGGACAATTTCTGGATGATGGGCGAGACCGGGCCCTGCGGGCCCTGCTCGGAGATCCACCTGAACCTGATGCCCTCCGACGACGAGGCCAAGGGCCGGACGCTCGTCAACGCGAGCTCGCCGCGCTGCATCGAGATCTGGAACCACGTCTTCATCCAGTTCAACGCCAACCAGGACGGCACCTTCTCGCCCCTCGCGGCGAAGCACGTCGACACCGGCATGGGCTTTGAGCGGGTCAGCGGCATCCATGCGTCGAGCAAGGGGTTCACCGACTTCACGGCGGAGCCGTCGAACTACGACTCGGACATGTTCGCGCCCATCTTCGCCCGGGTGGCCGAGCTCTCGGGCAAGTCCTACAAGGGCACGGTGCCGACCCGGCGCCTCGGGCTCACCGATCAGGAGCGCACGGACGTCGCGTTCCGGGTGCTTGCCGACCATGCCCGCTGCGTGTCATGCGCCATCTCCGACGGGATCCTTCCCGGAAACGAGGGTCGCAACTACGTCATCCGCAGGATCCTGCGCCGCGCCGCCCTCTACGGCAGGCACCTGGGGCTCCAGACGGGCTTCTTCGAGAAATTGGTCGAGCCGGTTGTCGCCTCCCTGGGGGATGTCTTCCCGGAGCTCAGGCGCCAGGAGGCGACCCTGCGCCGGGTGATCCGATCCGAGGAGGAGAGCTTCGGCAGGACGCTCGAGCGCGGCCTGAAGCGCTTCGACGAGGCGGCCGCGGCCGGGACCCTCCCAAGCCAGACCGTGTTCGAGCTCTACGACACCTACGGGTTTCCGCTGGACCTGACTCAGGTGATCGCCGCCGAGCGGGGGATCTCCGTCGACGCGGAGGGCTTCGAGGCCCTGATGGAGCAGCAAAGGGAGCGGGGCCGCTCGGCCCAGAAGAAGGAGATCATCGTCGCGGCGACTGAGGGCGGCGGCCCGTCGGCGCACGCTCCCACCCTCTTCACCGGCTACGCGATCGACCCCCACAAGGGCACGCCCGCGAAATTGCTCGAGGTCGTCACCTCCGCTCAGAGCGTGTTCCTCGTCTTCGACCAGACCCCCTTCTACGCCGAGATGGGCGGCCAGATGGGCGACACGGGCCACGCCCTGATCGGCGGGCAGGCCCTCCCGATCCTCGACACGGTCAAGGACAAGTCGGGCCGCCACCTGCACCGGATCGCCCCTGGGGCGGCCCTCCCGGCCGCGGGCGCCCCGGCCGAGCTCGCCGTCGACCTCGTCCGCCGCAGGGCCATCCAGCGCAACCATACCGCGACGCACCTCCTTCATTGGGCGCTTCGCAAGGTGCTCGGCACCCACGTCCGCCAGGCCGGCTCGCTCAACTCCAACGAGCGGCTGCGCTTCGACTTCTCGCACTTCGAGGCCGTGACGCACGCCCAGCTCCGCGAGATCGAGGAGCTCGTCAACCAGCGGGTGCTCGAGAACTCGAGGGTCGAGGCCTACGAGGTCGAGTTCGACAAGAAGCCGGAGGGCACGCTCGCCTTCTTCGGCGAGAAGTACGGCAAGGTGGTCCGCGTGGTCGACATCGGCGGCTTCAGCCGCGAGCTCTGCGCCGGAACCCACGTCGCCACGACGGGCGAGGTGGGCTTCGTCAAGGTGGTCCACGAGAG
>CAYPXZ010000047.1:0-9317 GCA_964414785.1 uncultured Opitutaceae bacterium | reverse complement strand
TCGCCGGATGCGCTGCGGGCCATTGGCTCCCAAATACTTGCGCAGATCGGCGAGGGGGTTGTCCGCCTGGGCGCCGCGTTCGGCGAAAAGGCCACCGTCGTGGCGTTCTCCTCCCCCGCCGCCATCAAGGCGGGTTACCAGGCGGGCAAGATTGTGAACGAGCTCAGCCTCCAGCTCGGCGGAAAGGGCGGCGGCAAGCCCGACTTCGCCATGGGTGGTGGAAGGGACGCCGCCAAGCTGCAGCAAATCCTGAGCGCCCCCTTGCCGAAAGGCGGGGCCGGGGGCAAATTGGCCTGATGCCCACGACCACGGGGGTCGCCGTCTCGCAGCTCGACTGCATCCTGGCCTTCGACGCCAACAACAGGCTGGCCGTCCGCCGGCTTGGCTCGAAGGCGGGACTCCCGTTCACCGGTTCGACCCGGGCGATGGCCGTCGGGCGCCTTGAGTCCGCCTTCAAGGCCCACACCGAGCCCTCCGAGAGGCTAAGCGTCGAGGCCGGAGGCCGCTCCTACCGGATCCACATAGCCCAGGTCGAGGGCTGCCCGGCCGACCCCGAGATCGCCTTTCAGTCGCTCGAGCGGCTCGCGGCGGACCCCGGGGCGCTGGCCCCATCGCTCGCCGGGATCCTCCCTAAACTCGAGCCGCTCCTGATCGACATCCCCTATCTCAACCTCGGCGAGAACGATTTCATCTACAAGTTCCGGCCCGAGAAGGAACGCAACACGGCCATCTATGCGCAGGACGCCGAGGCGGGCGCCATCTACCAGTCCCGCCTGTGCGCCGCGATCAAGGCCCTGGCCCGGCGCCACGAGCGGACGGCCACGGCGCCGGTGACGCTCGATTTCGGCGCGGTCCATTACCTCGTGCCCAGCCATTTCGGCTTCTGCCTAGGGGTGAAGAACGCGATTGAAAGGGCGTACGAGACCCTGACGGAGAACCCCGGCAGGAGGGTATTCATGCTCTCCGAGCTGATCCACAACCCCTTCGTCAACGACGACCTGATCCGGCGCGGCCTGCGCTACCTGCAGACGGACAAGGGAGTCCCCCATCCGACCGGGCCGGGAGGGCCCGACCTGTGGGACACGCTCACCCCGGAGGACATCGTCATCATTCCCGCCTTCGGCGCCACGGACGAGGACAAGAGGAGGCTCGTCACAAAGGGCATAGCCGTGCGCCAGTACGACGCGACGTGCATGCTTGTGGAGAAGGTCTGGAAGGCCGCCAGGACCTACGGGAGGGAGGGCTACACTGTGGTCATCCACGGCAAGCACGAGCACGAGGAGACCAAGGCCACGTTCTCCAACACCCGGAGGTATGCGCCGGCCATCATCGTGAGGAACCTCGACGAGACCCGGCAGCTCGGGGAGATCATCCTGAGCGGGGACTCCGCCACCCGCTTGCGGTTCGAGTCGCTGTTCGCGGGAAAATACACCGAGGGATTCAGGTTTGACCGCGACTTGAACCGTGTGGCCGTCGTCAACCAGACGACGCTCCTGATGAACGAGACCCGGGAAATCATCGCCTACCTAAGGGACGTATTCGCCCTAAAGTTCGGCCGGGACGAGCCCGGCTCCCCGCCCCGGGTCGGGGGCCAGGGGCGCAACGACACCCTGTGCTACGCGACCCAGGTCAACCAGGACGCGCTGACGCGGGCCCTCGAGGAACCGCTCGACGCGGCCTTTGTGATCGGCGGGAAGAACTCGTCCAACACCTACCAGCTTTACCGCCTTTGCGAGAAGCGCCTGGGGCGCCGGGCGTTCTTCATCCAGAGCGAGGCCAACATCCTCTCGCCCGCCGAGGCCGAGCACTATGTCTTCCCTGCAAAGGGGCTTCCCGGCCAGGAAGGGCACGTCGAGCGCCGGGCCCTGTGGGGCGCAGCTCAAGCCGCGCCCGCGGGCGCACCCAGGCGGGTTCTGGTCACGGGTGGGGCCTCATGCCCCGACGGCATCATCCAGCAGGTGATCTGCAGGATAAACAGCTTCTACCGGCCGGGTCAGCTGCGCGAGATCGAGGCGGTCCTGGCCGACCTCGAAACGGCCTGACCCGAATCTTAGCCCGTCAGAACCTGACGGTCATCCCGCCCTTGAAGCCCTCCTGGCTTCCGAAGTCGATCCGCGAGGTGTAGGAGGTTCCGGGTCCGCTTGCGACCGTCTGGGTGTAGCTTCCCGCGCCCTGGTAGACGCCGCCCATGTAGAAGCCGGCGGTGTCGGTCAGCTGGTACTGGAGGTTCACGTCGACGTAATAGCCCGGGAGTATCTTCGAGTTCTGCTTCGAGTACAGGTCGGTGAAGTCCTCGCCCGTCGCGATGTTGAGGTCCTCAAGGACGTTCGTCACCGAGCCGGAATAGATGACGGCCGGCCCGGCGCTCACGTTGAGCGTGAAGTGGCTGCCGATCGGCATCATCAGGGTCGGACCGAGGCGCAGCGTGTAGTAGGCCCCCTCGATGAAGTACCTGTTGATCGTGTTGATGGAGGTCGGGATCTCGGTGCGGCTAAGGGGCACATTCCCGAGCAGGATCACTTGGTTGATGCTCTGGCTCTGGTTCGAGCCGCTCCCGGTGACCGGAATGCCGACCGAGTTGTAGACCGTCTGGGTCCCGGTGAACGGTGAGGTGAACGGCGCCGGGGGCGGGACCTGCCCGAACAGATCGTACGTGTCGGTCAGGGTCGTCAGCGTGGTCGGAACCGAGGCGTAGATGCTCGAGTGGATGTCGGCTATCGAGAACCCGGCCGTGAGGCTCCACTTGAAGTGCTTTCCGAGCTTGCCCATGTCTCTGTCGAGGATCAGCTCCACGCCCGCGTTGGCGTCGGCCGCCCTCTGGTGGGTGGCCGGGTCCGTGACCTCGGCCGAGTAGGTGTGGAAGGCAAGGTTCCCGTTGGGAAGGAGCTGCGTTCCATTGGAACCATAGTTCCAGAGCACCGTGCCGGAGTTGTCGTAACTCCAGGAATTCGTGCGGCCGTCCGAGGTTATCGGCACGGAGATGGTGCCGCCGAGGCCCGTGTTCAAGGTGACCGTGCGGGTGTCCGGGGAGATGGTCCCGTCGATGTAGGTGCGGGAGATGTTGGGGACCGTGACCGTGGTGTCGTCGCCGGGGTTCACCGTCGAGGGGATGCTCCCCTGGCCGCTGTAGCTTGTCTTCGGGCCCCTCAAAAGGAAGCGGCCGCCCAGGCTCAGCGTCGACTTTGGAACGTAGACGTACTCGTCGAGCTGGTTGAAGTTGGGAATCTCTTCGGGAGCCTGCTGCTCCTCCTTGTCATCGGCCGCGCGGAGCCCAGCCAGGGGCAGACATGCGAGGCACAGCGCGAATCGGAGGAATCTCATGCTATAGTGTTGGAAAGGGTTGGACGCCAGGTCCCGAGAAAAGTTTCATCAAAATAGGGTACCCGGCTAAACCGCGTCAAGGATCATGCCCGCATTTCGTCGGAATCGGCCGCCGCCTCGTCCTCGGCCTTGAGCGTGGCGGCCGCCTGGGGGCTCTCCGCGGCCTCGCTTTCCCTGAACTTCCTCATGCGCACCTTCAGTTCCTCCTCGCGCTGGTCGAGCTCGATTTCCCTCTCCTGCTGGCTCTGGACCTTCTCAAAAAGGCGGGTCTCGCTCTCGTCCATGAACTGCTCGCGCTCGCGCAGGGCGTTCTGGGCTTCCTTCAGCACGGCCTCCTGGCGCTCAAGCTCCGCGCGAAGGCCCTCTAGGGCGGCCTTCTCCTCCGGTGAGGCATGCGCCGGGGTCGACTTCCGCGAGGCGGCCACAAGCTGCTCCCTGGCCGCCATAAGCGCCTCTGCCTCAGCCAATTCCCTTTCGAACTCCTTCAGCCGTGCCTCGCGTTCCTGCACGATCCTCTCGCGCTCGGCGAGTTTCAGCTCGAGCTGCCTTAGCGAGCGCTCCACCTCGGCGATCCGGGTGTCCTCGGCGGCGTTGCGCCCACCGGCCGAGGGCCGAGTGGCGGAAACAATGGCGCGGATGGACTCCCTCGCCGCGGCCGACGTCTCCGAGACCGAGAAGGGCAGGTTCGTTTCGGAGCGGTTGCGGCGCAACGAAAGGCTCCCGACCGAATCGGTCTTCTTGACCGGGAACCGGATGTTGGAGGGATCAGCCATTCGAATAGGCCCCCATCATAGCCACTATTTCTTGAAGAGTCGCTTGAAAAAGCCGCCCGGCTTCCCCTCGTCGGCGTGGGCCGCCCCGGAACCCGGCTTTATCAGCTGGCGGATCAGGTCGGACACCTTCTTCTCAAGCTCGACGTTTCCGAGCACTCCGAGCTGCCTTGCGACTCCGCCGGACTCGGCGAAATCCTTCTTGAGTTGGTTGAAGTCATCGGCGAACCAGACCACGGCCTCCTTGGCTTTGGGCATCGGGTTCGGGAGCTTGGCCGCATGGCCCAGCGACTCGATAAGATGCAGGCCCTTGGACCCCTTCCTGTAGGGGAGTATCTCGCTGACGGTCAGCTCATCGAGGTTGGAAAGGGCGTTGAGAAGCTTCCGGAAGTCGCCCCCGATGATGACATTTTGCGACATGCCCTGGGCGAACACCGCAAACTCCCCGAGGGTCTTCAGGTTCTCGAGCTTGCAGAACTCGACCGTGTCGGGGCCGAGGGCTGTGAGTGAGATCGGGAAATTCTCGGGCACGCCGATCCTCGATAGATTCTTAAGCAGCGGATTGTCGCGCACGGAGGCGGCCTCCGTCTGCTCGACCATGTCCCCGAAGGGATTGTCGAAGGCGAGCGTCTCCTTGAGGATCGAGATCAGCAGGTCGAGCTTGTCGGCCGACTGGCCCTTCAGGGCGAGCAGTTCAAGGACCTCGCTGTAGCTCATGTCGATGTACTTGGAGGGGGTCTCGTCCTTGGACTTCACGGGCCACACGGGACCGTCAAGATTCTGCGCAAGGCTCGAGAGCTGCGTATCGACCATGATGGAGCTGGCGAAGGCGGTTCTGACGTCGTCCCAGTCCTTTTCAGTGAATTTCGGTTCGGGCATTTTCGTTAAAATCAGAAGGCGGGCTCGTGCTGGGCAAGCTCGCTCGCGAGCTTTCGGTAGTCGTTGGTGACGGAATCCGTCGTGTCGGCGGCCTCTGTCCCCACGAGGATGACCGGAAGGCCGAGGGCCACCGAGCGCCTCACCACCATCGCGTCGCGGATCTGCGTGGCGAAAATCTTCGAGCTAGGGGCTGCGCGTTTCGCCGCACGGAACTGATTCAGGCGCAATTGCATGCGCATCTTTGGAACCTCGATGTCAACCCCGGTCCGGATCGAGTTGAAGATGAGGCCCTGCACCTGCGCCGGCGGGCCCATCGATGCCTTGCGGAAACTTCCGGAGAGAGCGTGGAATTTCTGGAGCTTGTCGACCAGGAGCGTGAAGCCGATGAGGCTTAGGGCGTCGGGGTTCGACGGGACGTAGATCTCGTTGGACGTGAACACGCCGCACTGCGACGCGCGCAGGATGTTCGGAGGGCAATCGAAGAGAATGAAGTCGTAATTGGGCTCGAGCATGGCGACCTGCTCGCAGAACACCACGTAGGCGGGCCGCTTCGGGTCTCCCATGTATTCGGCCTCGAGGTCGACCAGGTTGAACGTCGTCGGAACCAGGTCCAGGCCAGGAAGGAGCTTCTCGCCGGCCTTTCCCTCGACCACGTCCTTGATGACGAGGTCGCGGATGTGGGTCTTGCCCGGGTCAAAGATGGAGTAGATGGAGCCCTCCCCCGTGGCATTGATCTTATTCCAGCGGTCTAGCCGCAGCAACCAGATGCTCGCGTTTGACTGGGTATCGAGGTCGAAAAGAAGGACCCGCTTGCCCATTTTTGCCAATGCGGCGGCCGTATTTACAATCAATGACGTCTTGCCGACGCCACCCTTGTAGTTGATGAAGCTTATTTTGCGCGCCATGCTTTAGCTACGGGAAGTTCTAATATCACAAAACAATGTGCGGACTCGTGTAGTGATCCGCGAGTCAAAAACACCCCGCAGAAACACCCAATTCGGCCCCTGCGGCATCAGTCGGGGGCTGTCCACTTGAAAACCAGAGTCGTCAGGGGGGGAAGCGTGAGCTCGATCGACTGAGTGTAGCCGTCGCGCGCCACATCCGATGTCGCGCGCCCGCCATGGTTCCCGAGGCCCGAGCCCCCGTAGAATTCGCTGTTCGAGTTGATGACCTCCGCCCACAGACCCCTGCGGGGAACCCCCAGGCGGTAGGTGCGCGTCGCTCCCCCGAAATGGCCGACGACGACAAAGACGGTCCGGTCGGAGGCGTCGGTGCGCAGGTAGGAGACCAGGTTGGCATCGGCGTCCAGGCAGCTGATCCAGCGGAACCCATGGGGGTTGAAGTCGTTCGCGCCGAGCACGGGCTCCGAGCTGTAGAGGCGGTTGAGGTCGCCCACCAGCCTGCGGACGCCCTCGTGGTCCATGTACTGGCACAGGTGCCAGTCCAGGCTCGCCTTGTGGTTCCATTCCTGCGCCTGCGCGAACTCGCCCCCCATGAAGAGCAGCTTCTTGCCCGGGTACACCCACATGTGGGTGTAGAGCGCACGCAGGTTCGCCGCCTTCTCGGGGATGTGCCAGGCGCCCATCTTGTAGAGCATCGAGGCCTTCCCGTGCACGACCTCGTCGTGCGAGAAGACGGAAATGAAGCGCTCGGCATACTGGTAGAGCATGCCGAAGGTAAGGTCGTTCTGGTGGAATCTCCGGTGGATCGGCTCCTTTGAGAAATACTGAAGCGTGTCGTGCATCCATCCCATGTTCCACTTCAGGTCGAAGCCGAGGCCTCCCTCGGCCGTCGGGCGCGTCACCCCGGGGAACGAAGTGCTCTCCTCGGCGATCATCAGCGACCCAGGATAGTAATGGTGGACGAGGTCGTTGACCCTCCTAAGGAAATCGATGGCCTCCAGGTTCTCGCGGCCGCCGTAGCGGTTGGGCACCCACTCCCCCGCCCCGCGGGAATAGTCCAGGTACAGCATCGACGCCACGGCATCGACCCTGAGCCCGTCCAGGTGGTACCGGTCGAACCAGGCGAGGGCGTTTGCAACCAGGAAGCAGCGCACCTCGTTGCGCCCGTAGTTGAAGATGAGCGTACCCCAGTCCATGTGCGATCCCTGCCTTGGATCGGCATGCTCGTAGAGATGCGTGCCGTCGAATTCCGCCAGGGCGAAGGCGTCCCTCGGGAAATGCGCCGGAACCCAGTCGAGTATGACGCCGATCCCTCGCTGGTGGAGGTGGTCGACAAACCACGCGAAATCCTCCGGGGTCCCGAATCGGTGCGTCGGGGCGAAGAAGCCCGTCACCTGGTAACCCCAAGACCCGTCGAAGGGATGCTCCGCCAGCGGCATCACCTCGATGTGGGTGAACCCCATCTCGTTCGCGTAGTCGGCAAGCTGCGGGGCGGCCTCCCGGTACGTAAGGGGACGATCGCCCTCCTCGGGCTTGCGTCGCCACGAGCCCAGGTGCACCTCGTAGATGGAGATCGGTCGGTCCAGCCTGCCGGCCTCGGCCGTGCGCCCCTCCATCCATGCGGCGTCGTTCCAGGCAAAGGCGCCCACCTCGCATACGATCGAGGCGTTGCCGGGCGGCGCCTCGAAGCAGGTCCCGTAGGGGTCCGTTTTGACCCGTATGGCGCCGCCCGCATCGCGCACCTCGAACTTGTAGAGGGCCCCCGCCGCCAGCCCCGGTATGAAGATTTCCCAGACCCCGGACCCGCCCAGGCTGCGCATGGGGTGGTAACGGCCGTCCCATCCGTTGAAGTCCCCGACGACCGAGACGCGCGAGGCCGACGGGGCCCAGACGGCGAAGGCCGTGCCCACGACCCCTCCGAGGTCCCTAAGGTGCGCGCCTAGTTTCCCATAGATCCTGTGCTCGTTGCCCTCGTTGAAGAGATAGAGGTCCTGGTCCCCCAGGGTCGGCAGGAAGCAGTACGGATCCCTGAACTGGCGGATGCGCCCGTCCGCCGAGGTTGCCCTCAGCTCATACCCGCAGATCGAGGGGCGCTTCGGGATGAAGACCTCGAAGAGCCCCTCCGGGCAGAGCCGCTTCATCGGGAAGACGCCGGCCGCAGCCTCGTCGGTCAGGACCACCTCGCACGCCACCGTGTCCCTAAGGAACGCGCGAACGACCAGTCCCTGGCTGCGGCGGTAGGTGGCCTGGTGCATCCCGAGCACGGAATGGGCCGAGCCGTGCCGGGCTTGCAGGATGGCCTCGAATTCAGGCTTTGATAGGATCAATGCGGGGGTGTGGGGTTTGGGGATGGTGTGCCCGCGCTCGAGCGCGCGCCAACCAAAACGTCTCCAGCCTAGCCCGTGTTCTTCAGGCCGCCGCTGATGCCGTTGATCGTGAGCTCTATCACCGCGCGGATCGCGTCGGCCTCGCGCGGCTCGAGGGAAGCGCCCCCGCGCAGGCGGCGCATCATGTCGACCTGGATGTAGTTGAGGGGGTCGATGTAGGGGTTGCGCAGCTCGACGGAGCGCAGGAGCACCGGCTCGCGCCCGAGCAGGCGCTTCTGCCCGGTGATCGAGAGGATCGCCTTCTCGGTGAGGTCGAATTCGGCGCTAAGGATGGCGACCATCTTGCGCCTTATCTTCGCGTCGGTGACAAGCCCTGCATAGAGCGAGGCGATGCCCATGTCGGCCTTCCTCATCGTCAGCTGGGCGTTGTCAATAAGCGTCTGGAAGAACGGCCAGCCCGCGTGCATGGCCCTCAGCCGCTCCCTCTCCTTCGGGCCGCGCGCGATCATCGACTTCAAGGCGCTGCCCAGGCCGAACCACCCGGGGAAATTGAAACGGCTCTGCATCCACGAGAAGACCCAGGGGATCGCCCTCAGGTCGGACACGTTCTGGGTCGCCTTCCGGTAGCTCGGCCTTGAGCCCAGCTTCAGGTTGCTGATCTCGTCGATCGGCGTCGCCTCACGCCAGAACACAAGGAAATCGGGATCGTCGTGGACGAGCGCCTTGTAGGCCTCGAACCCGGCGCGGCTCATCTCCTCCATGGTGTCGCGCCACTCCATGGGCACCGACAACTCCCCCTCCGCCGCGTGGATGCCCAGCATCACGCCGTAGGCCATCTGCTCGAGGATCCGGTGCGCCAGGTCGGGGTCGTGGTAACGCGTCGAGAGCACCTCGCCCTGCTCCGTCACCCGGATCTTCCCGTCCCGAAGGCCCGCCGGCTGCGCAAGGATGGCCTTGGCCGCGGGACCTCCGCCGCGAGCAATGCTGCCTCCGCGGCCGTGGAAGAGCGTGAGCTCGACCCCCGCCTCGCGGCAGACCCTAGAGATCGTCTCCTGGGCCTTAAAGAGCGCCCAGTTCGCGGTGATGTAGCCGCAGTCCTTGTTGCTGTCCGAGTAGCC
>CAYPXZ010000046.1:18842-29925 GCA_964414785.1 uncultured Opitutaceae bacterium | reverse complement strand
AGGCCCTGGAGTGGGTGTGGAGGGGCTATCCCCCGACGCCGGCGCAGTGAGTGCGAAGTTCGCGGACCGTGGAGCGGACCCACCCCCAGCGCGTTGTCACTCCGACTTTAGGAGTCTCATCACATCCGTCCGGGCGGCCCGGCGCGCCGGGACCCAGCACGCTGCCCCCGCCGCAAGGAGCAGGATGAGCGCCACGCCGGCGTACACGAGGGGATCATAGGACGTGGTCTCGTAGAGCATGCTCTTCATGAACTGCGTCAGCGCGGCCGCCCCCGCCAGGCCGACTGCCACCCCGACCGCGGTTGCCGCAATCCCCCGGCGCATCACCAGCGAGTTGAGCTCCGAGGGCGTCGCCCCGAGCGCGAGCCTCACCCCGAATTCCGTCATCCTGCTGTCCACGGTGTAGGCAATGACCGAGAAGATGCCGACCGCCGTCAGCCCAAGCGCGATCGCCGCCAGCCCCTTGAGGACGCCGAGGGCGTAGTTCTCGTACCACATCGAGTCCGTGACCTGCTGGTCGATCGACGTGACCCAGGACACCACGAGGTTGGGGTCGACCTGGTAGACCGCCCTCCGAACAAGCGCTGAGAATTCCTTCTTGGGGTCCTGGTCCATCCGCAGGACGAGGGACTGCACGTTCTCGGGGAAATTCGAGGCGGGCCAGAAGACCATCATGCCGGCCGACGAGCGCATGTTCTGCCGGATGTCCTTTACGACCCCGACGATGGGGGACGGCCGGTCCGAGTCCTTCATCTGGACCATCTCCCCGATGGGATCCCGGTCCGGAAACCTCGTCTTTGCCAGCGTCTCATTGACCACGATCTCGTTCACTCCCTTCACGCCCGAGAGCCATCGACCCCGTTTCATCACGAAGCCCACCGTCTTCTGGTAGTCCTCCGACACGAAGTTGGACACGACGGGCCGGAAGGTACCGTCCGCCATCTTCAATTCCGGGCCCCCGAAAAACCCGCCGCTCAGGATCGAATCCTGGCCAAAGGAGACGCCCCTCACCCCGGGAAGCTGGCCGACCCGCTCCTTCAGGCGCCCGAAAAGCGCGAGATGCTCCTCGGGCTTCAGCCGGGAGCCCTCCTGCTCGATCACCCAGACCTTGACCCGGCCCACCGGATCAAACCCGAGGTCCACGTGCCGGAGCCGGTCGAAGGACCGGACCATCAGCCCGGTCCCCGTGAGGAGAATGACCGCAAATGCCGCCTGGAGGACGACGAAGGCGTTCCGGACCCTCCCGGTCCGCCGGCCCTCCCCCATCGATGGGCCGCCGTCCTTGAGACCCGAGTTGATGTCGGTCCCGAGGAGGCGCAGCACGGGGACGGTCGTGGCCGCGATGCAGGCGACGATCCCCAGACCCAGGATTGGCGCAAAGCTGTGCCAGTCCCAGTACGTGCGGTCGTAGTTGACCACGTCGTCGTTGTTGAGGAATGCGAAGACGGGAGGGAAAAACCAGCGCGCAATCAGGGTGACAACGAAGCAGGCGGTGAGCGTCAGGACCAGGGACTCAATGGCGACGACCTGGATCACCTGGCGGCGGGATCCCCCCACCGCGAAGCGGATGCTCAGCTCCCGCCGGCGGTCCAAAAGCCGGATCAGCATCAGGTTTGTCGCGTTGAGGCATGCGATCGCATAGAGGAAAAGGCCGGCCGCCAGCATGACCCACCATGAGTCAATGCGGTTCATCTCGGTCAGCTTGCTCAGGGTGGTGACCTGGCCGTCGAAGTAGTTGTCGGCCCACTTGGGAAGGGGGGGAAGCTTGAGGAGCGCGAGGGCCGCGGACGCCTGCTCGCGGGTGACCCCGGGCTTCGCGCGGCCGATGACGTTCATCTCTTGGTCGAAGACGTTCTTGGGATCGTTGCGCAGGGCCAGCGGGCGGTAGAGGTCCCCGTAGAAGTAGCTGGGCAGGTTGGCCCATTTGCTGAGGACCCCGACAATGACGCAGGGGTCATGGTTGATCAGGATGGTCTTCCCAAGGGCGCCCGGGTCCAGGTTGTAGTACTTGCGCCAGAAACGGTAGTTGAGAACGACCACGTTGTTCGCGCCCGCCTTGAACTCCCCGGGAAGGAAGGTGCGCCCCACGTTGGGGTGGATGTCCAGCATCGGGAACGTGTGTTCGGATATGTTCGCCGCCCGCTCGGCGACGGGCTGGCCGTCGATCACCACGTTGGCCGTGGGGTGCTCCACCGCGGCAAAGTCCGAGAACACCGTGGTCTGCTCCTGGTACAGCCGCAGGAAGAAACCCGGCCGGTAATAGCTGGACTGCCCCGTCTTGTCCTTGAACCCGATGACGTAAAGCTGCTCCACGTCCGGGTACGGCGACTTGTTGAAGATGATCCAGGAGGTCAGCTCATACACACCCGTCGTCACCCCTATCCCCAGGATGAGCGTGAAGAGGACCGTGAGAGAGAAGCCGCGCGCCCGGCAAAGCGAGCGGACCGAGAACTTCACATCTGCGAGGAGCTGCTCAAGCCAGGCGTGTCTCATTCGGTGGGGCGGATTCAGGCGCGCGACAGTCGACGAAACCATTGCCCCGCCCCGAACGCGAGTCGAATGGCCCTGTTCCCCATACGTGCACCGAAACCCTATTTGACCGCAGGGTGTCGATGATGGACCTTGTGCGACTCTTGCGACGCCGGGGGCTCCTAGGAGGTTGGATTGGGACCGCAGCTCAGTTGTTGCAGGGGCACGGAAGACCCATCGACGCCACCGTGTCCTGCCTGGCAACCCCGGCCTTCTGGAGATCCAGCACCCTCTGCTCGACCTCCTTCGGGCTCACGACCGAATCCTTCTCAAAGTAGACCCAATCGATGTCCTCCTCGTAGCTGCGCGGCTCCCGGGAGGACGCCACCGCCTCCCGCGTGAACCAGAGGTTGAAGTTGAAGCTCATGATCTCCCTCGGGTAATACCGCCCGGCGTGGTCGGCGATCTGCTTCCCATCGAGAAAGTACCGTACGTGGCCTCCGGCGACCTGCAGAACAAGGACATGCCAGCCGCCTGCCTGGCCCGGGACCGCGTTGTGGCTGTTGTCCTGCGTCCCGTCCGGCAAGGGGTCGGCCGTTCCCCAGGAGGTCACAAAGAGCGCCGGCCCCTTCTGGCCCCAGCCTCCCCCCGGCAGGTATTCGAAGTCGCATTCGCTGTAGTTGGGGTTCTTGGGGATATCCACGGTCGAATAGGTGTAGCAGCTCTCAACCACGCCGTCTCCGGAAGGCCCCTGCGCCGGGCCGTACGAGAAATGCACGCGCGCCGCGTAGGTCCCCTCCTTGAACTTGCGCTGCTGGCAGATCTGGGTCTGGAAGGTGTGCGCTGGCGTCCCATCGGTCGTCGAGGTCATGCGGAGGATCCGGTTGCCCGGCTTTTCCGGGTCCGCCGGGAAGGTGACATCCTCCTTCCTCCACGTCGCGTTCTCGATGCCCGGCCAGCCGGGCGCCGTCCTCACGGTCCAGCCGTGGGACTCCATCTCGTCGGTGCCCTTGTACGAGAAATCATCAAAAAGCACCTGCGGTGCGGCGGCGGGCGGATTGGCGGGAAGGTTTCCCCGCACCGCGAGGAAAAGGGCCGCGACGGCCATGCCTCCCAAGATCCTTGATGCGGGTCCAATCAACGGGGTTTTCATTTGGGTATCGGGAAAGTGAATCACACGGGGCCGGGGAGCGCGATGCCGCGGGGGCTTATGGGACAATCTCGATATTGGGACCACCCGATCCCGCATTCGATCAAAACAGGAATGGCGCGGGCGCTTATGCATTATCCTTAGTTATTGTATTATAATGTATTATGACTTCATGACATGCATGGCACAACGGGTGCTTAAACAACCGTAAGCCCTCCCCTTTCGTCTCGGAGACGGAACCCCCGACGCATGAAATCAATATTCGCCGACCTCCTGCTTTCGATCCGCCTGATGCGAAAGTTTCCGGGCTTTACGTTCACCATCATGATCGTCCTGGCGCTCGGGGTCGGCGCGAACACGGCGATATTCAGCGTGATCCACGCGGTGCTGCTCCACCCGTTCCCCTACACCAACTCGGAGCGAATCACCTTCATCAGCTCGACCCCGCTGGGCCAGCAGGGCCAGATGCCGGTCGTCTATCCCGACTACCTTGAAATGCGAAAGCAGACCAAGGTCTTCGACTACCTGGCCTTCGCCACCAACAGGGAATTCACGCTGACGAAGGCGAAGGAGCCGGCCACTCTCAAGGGGGCGCTCGTCTCAGCGCCGGCGTGGCCCCTTCTCGGTATCAGGCCGCTCATCGGCCGCACGTTCACGGACGCAGAGGACCGCCCCGGCGCCGCTCCCGTCTGCGTCATCAGCTCCTCGACATGGACGGAGCGCCTCGGCGGAAGCCCGGACATCCTGGGAAAGGAGATGTTCCTCGACGGCAAGGCCTACACGATCATCGGCGTCATGCCGCCGCAGTTTAAGTTCTGGGCGGCAAAGGTCTGGATCCCCGTCGGTCTCGAGGCGGACACCGAGATGATGCGCAGCCGCGTCATCCGGCTGAACACATGGGTCGTCGGCAAGCTCAAGGCGGGCGTCTCGCTGAAGGAGGGCAACACCGAGCTCGGCGTCATCGCCAAGAGGATCGCCGACCAGTTCCCCGACTCCAACAAGAACATCGGGGCTGCCGCGCAGCTCCTGTCGGACTCAGTGACGGGGCCCATGCGCAACCCGCTGCTCATCCTCCTGGGGGCCGTCGCATTTGTGCTGCTGATCGCCTGCGCCAACGTGGCCAATCTCCTCCTCGCCCGCGCCAACACCCGCCAGCGCGAATTCGCGATCCGCGCCGCGCTCGGCGCGGGCCGGGCGCGCCTCGTCAGGCAGGTCCTCAACGAGAGCATCCCGCTTGCGCTCCTGGGTTCGTGCGCGGGGATCCTCGTGGGGGCCTGGGGCCTGAGGGCCCTGCTGGCCCTCCTTCCCGCGGACGTGATCCCCGCCGAGGCGCAGATCGCCGTAAACCTTCCCGTCATGGTCTTCTCCACGGCGGTCTGCACGGGCACGATGATCCTGTTCTCCCTGCTGCCGGCGCTCGAGCTGACGGGCGACCAGCTTTCGGGGACGCTGCAGGAGGGCGGGCGCGGCACCGGCAGCCGCCGGAGTTCCCTGGTGCGCTCCGGACTCATCGTTGGCGAGGTCGCCCTTTCCCTGATCCTCCTTGTCGGCGCGGGCCTCCTGATCCGCAGCTTTGCGCGGCTCCAGTCGGTCGACCCGGGGTTCAACGCGGGGAACCTGCTTGTGATGACCCTCCAGCTCCCGGAGTCGCGGTACCCCACCGGCGAACAGGCCACCCAATTTTACGACAACGTGATCGAGCGCGCGCGGCAGCTGCCGGGGGTCAGGGCCGTGGCCGCCTCGAACAACGCCCCGCTCCTCGGCGGACTGAACCTGCCGCTCCTCACCCGCGAGCGCACCTACGCGAGCTTCAAGGATCTCCAGAGCGTCCAGTTCAGCTCGGTCAGCGGGGATTATTTCCCTGCCCAGGGCCTGCGCCTCGTCCAGGGCAGGGTGTTCACGCCGTCCGACCGCGCCGGCTCGGAGCCGGTCATCATCCTCAACGAGGCTGCGGTGAAGCTATTCCTCACCGGCAATCCCCTCGGGCAGGAGGTCATGCTGGGTTTGCCGGCCAACCTGATAAAGCCGGGCATGCTCCCGCCGGGCCTCGACAAGTTCCAATGGACGCGGGTCGTAGGCGTCGTGCAGAGCTCGCGCTATAACGGGCTCCAGGCGGATCCGACACCTGCGGCCTACATCCCCGTCGAGCAGAGCTGGGATGCGCCCCTGCTTCGCAACACGATGTATGTCCTCATCCGCACCGAGGGCGACCCCCTGCGCGTCTCCTCAGCGGCGCGCTCGATCGTCACCGCGATCGATCCCGACCAGCCTGTCCTGGATCTTTCGACGATGGAGCTCAGCATTGCGAACAGCCTCCGCCCGAACCAGTTCAGCATGGTGCTCCTTGGACTGTTCGCAGCCGTGGCGAGCGCGCTTGCGGCCGTCGGAATCTACGGGGTCGTCGCGTGGAACGTCACCCGGCGGACCCGTGAGATCGGGATAAGGGCGGCCCTGGGGGCGACACGGCGCGACATCACCCGGCTGATCGTCGGGCAGAGCATGCGCATGGTGCTTATCGGCCTGGCCGCGGGCCTGGCCGGCTCCCTCGCCCTAGCCCGCGTGCTTAGGAGCATGGTCTTTGAAACCAGTGTCTTCGATCCCTGGACCTTCGGCCTGGTAGGAGTCGCGCTGGCATCGGTCGCCCTCCTCGCGTGCCTGATTCCCGCGCTGCGCGCGGGCCGCGTGAACCCGCTGGACGCCCTCCGCATGGAGTAGGCGCCGGGGATTGGTCCGCCCTATTTGGCCAGGCTGTTGATGTCCCTGTTCTCGAGGAAGGGCTTCGGTGCGCCCTCCCTCGCGACCCTGATCATCGCCTTCCCCACGCGCTCCGTGGTGGTGACCCAATCGGGCATGACGAGGCCCGCCGCCGCAATGAGCGGACCCGCGAACGTGTAGAGGATCCGGTAGAGGCGCGTCTTGGAGATGATTCCGTGGAGCGGCCGGATGACCCCTGGCCGGAACATGTAGGCCGCCTTGAACGGCAGCTTCAGCAGCGCGTTCTCCGTCGCACCCTTGACGCGGGCCCACATGACCCGTCCCCGCTCGGAGCTGTCGGTCCCCGTGCCCGACACATAGATGAACGTCATGTTCGGATTGAGCCGCGCGAGGGTCTGCGCCACCGCGAGCGTGAGATCGTAGGTGATGCGCCGATAGTCGGCCTCCTTCATGCCGGCCGAGGAGACACCGAGGCAGAAGAAGCAGGCGTCGAAGCCCTGAAGCTCGCCCTCCGCGGAACCAAGATCGGACAGGTCCTTGCGCACGATCCCCTCCAGCTTCTCGTGCTTCGACCCGACCGGGCTGCGTCCCACCGAAAGGACCTTCTCCACGCCCGGGTCGAGCAGGCATTCCCGCAGGACGCCCTGCCCCACCATTCCCGAGGCTCCGAATAGAATGACCTTCATGTCGCTTATCCGCGAGATTCGGCGCGGCACAGGCGCGTGCCAAGCGCCGATTGCGCGGGCGCCGGGGCATATGGGCCTTGCCTGCTCCGCCGTTTGCCCTTCGCTCGGGTCCATGGGGCGCATGATGTGTTACCGGTGTTTCTGGCCGAAGGCCCTGTGCTGGTGCGCCACGCTTAGTCCGATGGAGACACGAACCCGGTTCGTCTTCCTGATGCACCCCAAGGAATACAAGCAGGAGAAGGCGGCGACCGGCAGGTTGACGCACCTGTGCCTGCCGAACAGCAGCCTGCACATGGGCACGGACTTCGACCGCAACGAGGAGGTGCAGGAGCTGCTGAAAGACCCCCGACATTTTCCCGTCCTCCTGTATCCCGGAGTCTCGGCGCTCAACCTGTCCGAGTCCCTCCGGGACGACGGGTCGCCGACCGCGCTCTTCTCGGCATTTTCAGGCGAACTCGCCCAAAGGACGCTCCTGGTCGTCATCCTCGACGCGACCTGGAGCGGCGCCCGGAAGATGCTGCGCCTTAGCCCCAGCCTCCAGGGACTTCCGCGCATCATGTTCACGCCCACGGCGACAAGCCGCTACGTCATCAAGCAGCAGCCGCAGGCCGGCTGCCTGTCGACGCTCGAGGCGACCCATGAGCTCCTCACCGTGCTCCAAAAGGCGGGACTCGACCACTACCCCCAGCCCGACCAGCTGATCGAAGTCTTCCATCGGATGCAGGACTTCCAGATCCGCTGCGCAGCCGACCCCACGAGGCCGGGCTACAGGCGCAGGGCGTATTCGGAACCGGCCACCCGCGCACCCGCATTCGGGCGCAGCGGCACGCGCCGGGACAACTACCTTAGGAGGCCTCGCGCCGGGGACCCCATTGCAATGGGGACCCCACCGGCTTCGACGCAGCGTCCGGAATTGCTGCCGGCCCCGTCGCCCTAAGCCGGCGGTTCACCCATCTGAGGCGACCCGGGATGGAACGGGTTATGATTTCCGGTCAGGCCTTCTTTGGGGTCCTGTCGGAGACCACCTTGATGACCTGGTAGGAGCAGGGTTCCTTCCCGATGTTCTTCATCGTCCGCTCGTCATTGGGCGCAACGTAGTACAGCGATCCCGCCCTCACCCTTTGCGTGACCCCGTTCAATGTCGCCTCCACGACGCCCGTCTTGACGACAAAGATCTCGTCTCCGGGGTCGCGGCTCCTTGGCATCGTGCTCTCCCCTGGATTGAGCACGGTGACGTGGCTCTCGAGCCTGAGGAAGGTCACCGTGGGAGAGTCGAACACCGTGTTGTGGAACCCGATCTTCATGGGGGTCGGCGTCAGGTGGTCGCAGTCGACGACGCGCGATCCCATCAGGGCCGGAGGCGCCCATTCGGCGGCCGGCTGGTCGCGCACCGTGTGGACGGCATCGGTGCAGAAGTTGAACACATAGTAGGTGGCAGGCGTGGCGCCGACGTTCGTCAGGTTGTGCGCATCGTTCGAGGCGAGGAAGATGAGCGCACCCGGGCCTGCGCCCTGTTTCTTGCCGTTGATCGACGCCTCAACCTGCCCCTCCTTTATCAGGAGCATCTCCTCCCACGGATGGTGATGCGGCGCGTGCGAGGCCATGCCCGGCCTGAGCGTCGTGACGTGAACCTCCAGCTTCTCCAGCGTGGGTGTCGGCTCGTCAAAGATGGCGCAGTAAAGCCCGACCGGGGTCGGCCGGAACGAAAGGGAGTCCCAGTCGACGAACTTGGAGCCGAGCGGGACCGACCGGGCCGGGGGCGAGTACTTGACGGAGACCGAATCCGCGGAGGCCGGCGACGCGAGCACGGCAAGCGTTGTGCAGAGCGCGCCGAGCAATGACAGGTGCAATCGTTTCATGGGTGGGGTGGATGGGGGTCGTGGGGAATATCCGGGGTGTCGATGACTTCCGCTAAGCGAGGCGCCCACGGCATCACCGGATGCCGACGGGGCCGACCTTTCCCGCGGACAGGAACGATTCGTCGATGATGGCCTGCTGCATGGCCTTCGCCTCGCTCGCATCGCCCTCGGCCCCCATTGTCAGGACCGTGTCCACGAGATCCAGCCTGTCGGCGAGCCGCTCCTCGTTCATCAGCATCTCATACGCGGCGCCTGCGTTCAGGTTGAAGAAATTTCCGAAGCGCAGTCCGGGATGCTCCTTGAAGGCCAGGTCGACCAGCGCCGCCTTGGTGTAGAGGTTGTATCTCTTGAACACGGGAATCCGGGACTCACGGACCACGTATTTCTGCATCATCTCCACGGGAAGCCTCGGGATCTGGTTCCTGGGCTTGTCGACGTCCCTCAGGTCCTGGGCCGGCGAGCCCGGCTTGGCACTGTAGGCCGGCAACCCCGACGCGATGTGCGCGTCCACGGCGGACACGGGCCGATCGGCGGCCGCCGATGTGGCCGGCGGCGACGACGGGGAGGCAGGCGCCAAGATGATGCTCTCTGTGTCGGGTGGTTGGGAGCCGGGTGCCGGCCTCGCGCCCTGCGCCAAGGCCGCGGACGCGGCGACCATGAATGCGGCGGCAATCTGGAGGTTCAGGTTCATGACGCACCTCCATTGTACGCCTGCCGCGAGTGGGGGTTCCCTCCGACGATCCATGCCCCTGAGGCTAAGCCACTTTGGGGCCGAGGGCAAGGAGCCCAATCTCCCAATCAGACCTTCGGGCGTCACCGAAGGGCTCCAGGGCGATCACGGCGCCGACGCGCCGGTCGTGGCCCGGAAGCTGAGGGCCCATGCTCGCGCCGTAGGAAAGGCCGAACACCTCCACCGGGCCCGAGAGCAGCATCGCCGCCCTTGGAAGGGCTAACCTCATTCTAGGTCACCAACGCGATCATGAGTCCGTCATAGCCCTTGCTGCCCACCGTCTGGATGGCCGTGGCGCTGACGCGCGGTTCCGCGGCCACAAGCTCATTCATCCGTCGCACCCCCATGACGCTGGGGTCCGTGCTCGAGGGATCCGCGACGGCTCCGTTTCGCACGACGTTGTCGGCAATGATGAGGCTGCCGCTGCGCGACAGCTTGAGCGCCCACGTGAAATAGTCCGGGTAGCCCGCCTTGTCCGCGTCGATGAAGATCAGGTCAAAGGGCCCCCTTCCCTCGGCGGCGAGCCGCGGGAGGGTGTCGGACGCCTTCCCCACCCGCAGCTCGACCAAGTCCGCCAGGCCGGCCCCCGCGATGTTGGCCAGGGCCACCTCGGCGTGCTTCGGATCGGCTTCCAGCGTGACGAGCCGGCCGCCGGCAGGAAGGGCCCGCGCCAGCCATATCGTGCTGTATCCCCCGAGGGTGCCGATCTCGAGGATGTTGCGTGCGCCGCATCCCCTGGCGAGCAGCTGGAGCAGCTTGCCCTGGTTCGGCGCCACGTGGATGGCCGGAAGGCCCGCGGCGGCGCTGGACCCTATCGCCGCGTCCAACGCTGCGTCGCCCTTGACCAGCAGGTCGTTGAAGTAGCGGTCAACCGCGGTCCATTTCTCGTTTTCCATGGGTTTTTGTAGGGGATTGGCGGGCATAGGGCTGGGAGTGGGTCTGAACCGTCGATTCCCGGGCAAACCCTAGAAGCTGATCGGAAGCTTGGCGCGAATGGGCCTTGCGTGGCCATTGGACACCGCGGGAAGGAAAAGCCACCCCTTGGCGTCCTGCTCGAGCTGGAATTCGATGACCGCCGGCAGCTCCGGCTCTATCTTTGCGTCCGTCACGCGGCCGCGCTCGTCGATCTCAAGCACCGCGGTCAGCGCCTTCGTCTCCAGGGTCTGGTAGCGGGATCGATCAAGCCCAACCATGTAGGGTTTCGGTCCCTTGGTGGCGCCCGGGGAGGCCCGGACATACTGGAGGACGCTCAGCCGGTGCCGTTCCCGTCGGCACGCGGGCGTGTCCGGGTCCATGGCGTTCAGAAGCGGCTCCACCTCATCCAGGACGGACTGGGGCCCCACGTACTCGTCGCCGTGGTAGCTGTTGCACAGCGCCTCCCCGTTTCGCGTGAGCACGACGAGGTCGGGGATGCCGGGGCCCTCCCACCGCTCGACGGGGTCCACGCTTCCCACGGAGTTGAACTTCACGATCG
>CAYPXZ010000046.1:0-18742 GCA_964414785.1 uncultured Opitutaceae bacterium | reverse complement strand
CCCTCCCACCGCTCGACGGGGTCCACGCTTCCCACGGAGTTGAACTTCACGATCGGCCACGGCATGGAGAGATCCCGCGCGTACGTCAGCTGCTCGTCCTGGCTGTGGTCGTTGCTCACGAACACCAGCTCGAAGGCGTCCGGCGTCCGCTCCTTCATCCGGTTGTAGGCCTCGACGAGTCCGGGGCTGAACCTGCGGCAGGGAGGGCACCAATGGGCGCCAAAATATACGAGATAGAGCTTCGGCTCGGGCCGCGTGCCCGGGTCAAAGTCCACCAGCTTCCCGTCCCGCAGGACCTGGAGTTTGTGCCGAAGGCTCTTGGCCACCGTCCCGGTCGAGGCGGCCCAGGTCGTCGGCGGCGCCTTGGCCGACCCAACAAGGTAGTCGGCAACCCGTGCGAGCCCCTCATCGTCCATGCGACCCAGGGGGATCAGGCCCGCTCCCGCCTTGCCGGAGATGATCGCGACCGCGCCATAGACCCCGCTAAGCTGGCCCTCCAGGGCGGGCCCGTTCGTTGTTCGCCAGGTTTCGGCCCGGGCCGGCTGGATGCCCAGGGCGAGAGCAAGCAAGCCAATGATCCGGCGTCGGGCACCCATGCGACATATTGGTCCGCCCCGGTCAAGGGTTGGCAAGGACATTGGGGGCGCCCCAGGCCCGGCCGGAACCTGCGCCAACCTAGGATTTGCCGACGTCCTCCGGGTGAACGGGCCAGTACTCCTGGTGTATCGACAGGCCCTCGGCCTCCATGAGGGGCCCCAGGACCTTGGTCGTCGGGGAAATGCGCTTGAGAATCTCGTGGCTCGTGAGCGGGTTTGGGTCGGGCGTGACCCCCATGATCCGCTCGAACGGCAACTCGGAAGTCCCGTAGACCACGCGCCCAATGCCCGCGAAGCAGATCGCGCCGCAGCACATGGCGCACGGCTCGGTGCTCGTATAGAGCGTGGACTGGGCGAACGTCGCCCGATCGATCTTCGGGCTGAAGGCGGAGATGAGCCCCGTCTCCGCGTGCTTCGTCACGTCGTGGGTCGAGTGGACACAGTTGGAGTACTCGGCCAGGACCTTGCCGTCCTTCACCAGCAGCGCCCCGAAGGGGCCTCCCCCGTGGGTGGTGGCATAGCGCGCGAGCTCGTACGCCCGGGCCATGTACACCCGGTCCTGCGCCGTGCAGGCCGGATCATCGGGCGAGGCCGCGGGTGGCGCAGCGGGGGCTTTCAGGGCCGAGAGGAGGATCGTTGCGGTGCAAAAGGCGAGAAGCGGCGCGCGGGTCATGCCCTGCTCACAGCAAATAATAAGCCAGCCCGAAAGGATGGAGACCCTTTGGACTTCCGGCCCCTCAGGGCGCGCTCATTTCGCCTCAAGCGAGCCCGTTGCGCCGAGGCCGGCCAGGGCGCCGCCTTCATCGGCAATTCCTTCGGCGGCAAGGGCCCGCACGAAGGCGGCGCCGCCCGGGCCATTCTCCCGAAGCACTGAATTCCAGTACGCCAATCCCACGCGCTCGATGAACTCGTGGGCAGGGGTTCCGTCCAGCCGCTCGTCCTGGAAATCCTGGTGCCCGGCACCCGCAACCGTCACGCAGTACTTCTCCCCCGGCGGCAAACCCTTGAATGACCCCAGGACGCTTTGGGATTCCTTTGACCCGCAGAGGGTCAACATCGGGCCGGTCACGGGAGCCCAGGATTCAGCCCCGCCTTGACCGAACAGCGACATCGCGATGAATGCCCTTATGCGGGGATCCCCGAAGACCCGGTCGCCCCCCGCGCGCTGGTGAATGACGGCTCCCGCGACGGCCATGACCGTGTAGGCGCCGAACGAATGCCCGGCGACCCCGATGCGCGCGGTGTCCATCCTGGCGCCCAGCTCGGGCATTGCCTTTCCGATTGCCGCCAGGGAATCGATCACAAAGGAAATGTCCAGCGGCCGGTTCACCCTTGGGCCTTCCACCACCGCCTCCTCTGCTTCCTTCGAATACGGCACCCACGAGCCGGAGACGAGCAGCTTGCCGTACTTGATCATGACCGTCCCGTCATCGAGATGGGTGACGTGGATCACGACGTAACCGTTCTCGGCCCAGAACCGGCCGAGGTAGCCGTACCGGTTCTTGGACATCCCGGCCCCGTGCGAGAAGATGACGACCGGATAGCCGCCCGGGTGCCCCTCCTGGGGATAATAGATCTTCAGGGGAATTCGCCTTCCCCGTGCGGCGTCCTTCAGCACGTAATCGTCCACGATACCGATCGGGCCTCCGATGGCCGCGCCCAGCACCGAAAAAAATGCGAGCATCCAGCGCCAGGGGTGCCGGGCAACGGAAGCCTTCTTTGCGGACGGAGTCGGGGCGGCCATGGGCGATGAGCCTGTCGATGCGGTTGTCCTTGAAACCGGATTGCTAGGCCGCCCGGGCGCGCCATTCGGCCAGAAGCTGCGCCTCCTTCTCCCGGGAGAGGCCTACCACCTTCGCCCCCGCGGCGTGAGGCCCGAGAAGCCAGCGGGCATTGTCGGCGATGGTTTCCCCGAGCGGCCGAAGCCTGAGGCCGTTCTCGAACGCCGCCGTCCCGTTGATGCGGAAGATCCACTTAAATTTTGCGGAGTCCTCGGGCACGTACAGCGGGAGCTGCGACCAGTCCCCGGCGTTCATCGCCGCGAGGAAGTCGTCGCCCACCCAGGTGAACTCTGCACGCGACCCCAGGGCCGCCGAGGCCGAGGCAAGCATGCCGCCGAAGGTGAGCGGGGACACCGGGCCGACCGCGTTGAACCGGCCCGCCGTCCTTGCCGCAGCCCTGTCCACCATCCAGGCCCCAAGGTCCCGGACATCGATGACCTGCAGGGGCGTCTCGGGACGGCCGGGAGCCAGCACGTCGCCCCCTGCGCCGACGCGCCCGACCCAGTAGCTGAAGCGTCCCGTGGGGTCATAGGGACCCACGATGATGCCCGGCCGGATGATGAGCGTCGAGGCGGGCCCCCACTCGAGTGCCGCCTCTTCGCACATGACCTTGAAGGGACCGTACGTTTCGGGGGTCACCTTCTCGGGGGCGCCGTCAATGCGCGGGTGCAGGGGGCTGCCCTCGTCGATGCAGGGCCGGCCCAGGTCTGCGTACACCGAAACCGTGGAGACCAGGAGATAGTGCCCGATGCTGCCCTTGAGGACCTTGAGGAGCGCCTCCACCTGGCGCGGGAAATAGGCGCACGTGTCGATGACGGCGTCCCATCCCCGGCCGCCCAGCGCTCCCAGGTCGCCGTCCCTGTCCCCGCGGATCCACTCGACGCCCGGCGGGACCTCGAGCGTGGTCTTTCCCCGGTTGAAGAGGGTGATCTCGTGGCCGCGCGCGACGGCCGCCTCGGCAACGGCCCGCCCGACAAACTGCCCGCCCCCCACGATGAGCAGCTTCATGGTTTCTGCGGAGGGGCCACGACATGCTCGTGGTTCTTAATGTGCTCGGGGCAGTAGCATTCGTCCCCGGCGCACTTCGAGCAGTAGCGGAAGTCGAGCTCGGGATTCGTCAGCTCCGTCTTGCCGCAGATGCGGCAGCGGTGCCGCGCCTCGGCCTCGCGCCCGGACGCGGCCGCGCGCATCGCCGACTGCACCATCTTGCGGCGCCGGTATCTCGCCGTGTCCAGGATGTCGCGACCGAAGAAGAGGAGGAAATTACCCACGGAGGCGATGATCTGCAGGCGCCCGGACCATCCCCCGACCACGAACTGGTACCCGTAGATGACCCAGGTCACGAGGGCCAGCCACTTGATCTTGACCGGGAGGATGAAGAAGATGGCCAGCTCGAAGTCGGGGTTCAGGTGCGCGAAGGCCAGGAACACGGAGCCCGCGATGAAGGCGTTGCTCGTCGCGGCGTCCGGCTGGAGGAACGAGAGCCCCACGGTCAGCGCAAGGCCGAGCCCGATGAAGAGGTTGTAGCGGAACGTCCCCCAGAACTCCTCAAGCGCGCTGCCCATCAGGTAGAAGATCCACCAGGCGAAGGCGATGAAGATGATGCTCGCGGGCGGAGGCATCAGCAGGAACGAGAATATCCGCCACCACTGGCCCATGAGGACCAGCCGCGGGACCAGGACGAGCGACCCGCCATCGATCCTCCCGAACATCATCGCCAGGTAGGCCGCGACCTGCCCGAAGACCAGGTAGATCGAAAGGCTCGGGATCGCGAAGCGGCCAAGGATCCGCTCTAGTTTAGTAAGGAATGACATTGATCGTGGGAAATCGGAATGCGGCTGATGGGATAATCCGTCCGATTGCCCGCGATTTATTGCCTTCTGGCAAGCAAACCGAATACCGGGCGCGCTTGGCGCCCCGGGCGCTCCCCTATTCCGAGCGCAGGGCCACCACGGGGTTCACCCGCGATGCCCGGTGGGCCGGCAGCCAGCTCGCCAGCAACGCGACGGAGCTGAGGACCAGGACGACCCCGCCCATCACGATGGGGTCCGTCCGCGAGACGTCGTAGAGCTGGTTTGCTATTAGGATTCCTGCGCCAAAGCTTGCAGCAATTCCCACTCCGAGGCCGACCAGCACGAGGCGGAAGCCCTGGCGCAGGATGAGCGAGACCACCTGCCGGGCGTCAGCCCCGAGCGCCATTCGGATCCCCACCTCGCGGGTACGCTGCGCGACCGAATAGGAGATGACCCCGTAGATGCCGATGCACGATAGCGCGAGGGCCGTCGCGGCAAAGATGCCGAGGAGCACCAGCATGATCCTCCGGGTCTGGAGCGTCGCATTGACCGCCTCCTCCAGCGTCCGCATGTCGGCGATCGGCAGGTCCGGGTCCACGTCGCGCACCGCCAGCCGTATCTCATTTGCGAGCGTGAGCGGGGGAACCCTCGTGCGGACCACGACGCACATGCGCCACGGGAAGTAGGTCTGCGCGAAATAGACCGAGGGTGTCGTGCCGTAGTCGAGCGCGTAGCGCCGGACGCTGCCCACGACGCCGACGATCTCCCATACGTCCCCCTTGAAATGCAGCTGCCGGCCCAATGGGCTTTCGTCCCCGAAGAACTTGTGCGCAAGGACGTCGTTGATGACCATCACCTTGGGTGCCTTCTCCGTGTCATCCTGCCGGGTGAGAAACCGTCCGCTTAGGAGCGGCACCTCGAGCGCTTGGAAATAGTCGCCGGCCACGGAGTCGAATCCCGCACTCGAGTCATTGCGGGTCTCGGGCCTGTCCTCGCGGCTGATCAGGTCCCCGAGATTGTTCCCCCCGTTCATCGGGACCGAGGATCCCACGCCGACCTGCGAGACGCCCGGGATCTGCCGCAGGCGCTCCACGAGCATCTGCCCAAAGCGCACCTTGTCCGCCGTTGCCGGGGCCCTCGAGTCCGGGACGGAGATGTTGAACACGATGACGTTGTCGGCCTTCAGGCCCGGGTCGGCATTCATGGCCTTGACGAAGCTTCGAAGCAGGAGGCCGGCGCACACGAGAAGCAGGACCGTCATCGCCGTCTCGGACACGAGGAGCAGCGCCTGCATCCTGCGGTGGGAGCCGGCCGTCGAGCCGCGAGCCCCTTCCTTCAGCCTGTTGCCAAGGTCCGGCCTTGCCGCGCTCAGCGCGGGAACCAGGCCGAAGATCACCCCCGTCGCGAGGGCGGTCGCAAGCGTGAAGCCGAGCACCCTTGCGTTGATCCCGATGGCGCCTCCCACGGCTTCGCCTATCCCGGCGAAGGCGACGAGGGGCCTGATCGACGCTTCACCCACCAGGAGTCCGGCAAGGCCGCCCGCCAGGGCGAGGATCAGGCTTTCCGTCAGCAGCTGGCGCACGATCCGCCGCGAGGTCGCCCCGAGCGCGACCCGGACCGCGATCTCGGACTGGCGGACCGTGGCCCGGGCAAGCAGGAGATTGGCGACGTTGGCGCACGCGATCAGCAGCACGGCGGCCACCGCGCCCAGCAGCGTGAGGACGTAGGGGCGCATGTTCCCGAACGTCATCTCATGGAGCGACATTACGCCCACCGTCCACTTCTGCTTGAACACCGGGTACAGGCTTCGGGTCGCCCCCTTTGCCAGCGTCAGCTCCTGCGCGGCCTGCGCCGCGGTCGCGCCCGGCCTCAGGCGCCCGACGATGCTCACGACATAGTTGTAGTCGCGCGACATGTGATGCCCGCTCGGCCGTATGACCGAGGGTGTAAGGAAGCTCGCGTCGTTGGCGAAGAGCGCGTGCGCCGGCAGGACGCCGATGACCAGGAGGCTGTTCCCGTCCAGGCGGATCCTCTTGCCGACGATCCCCGTGTCGCCCCCGAGGTGCGACTGCCAGAGCTCGTAGGAGATGATCACCACGTCGTGGTCTCCGCTCGCCGAATCCTCGCTCTTCAGGAAGTCCCTGCCCAGGGAGGGGACTATCCCAAAGACGTGGAGGTAGTCGGCGCTCACCTCCAGGCCGTGAAGCCGCACGGCTTCGCCGAACCCGGTGAGGTTCCTCTGCGAGTCGTGGGCGGCAGCGATCGACTCCAGCTGGGTCGATGCGTCCTGCCAGTCAACAAAGGCCCCTCCCGATGCGAAAGGGATGTAGCTGCCGGGAGCCGGCATCTCGCAGACTTCCACCAGCCGGTCGGAATGGGGGTATGGCAGGGGCTCGAGCAGGACCGCGTTGACGATGCTGAAGATCGCGGTGTTCGCACCGATGCCAATGGCCAGGGTCAGCACGGTCACGACCGCAAATCCGGGCGACTTGGCAATCTGCCGAAGGGCGAATCTCAGGTCAGAGAGCATGGAGGCGGGTCCTGGGGTTCTTGGCGGCGGCCACGGGGATGAGCGAGGGGCGCAGGAAGATTGCACGCGGAAGGCGCCTGCCGCCACACGCAAAATTCTGGGCCCATGGGTTGATGCCTTTCAACAACCGCGTCCAGGGGAAATCGTTACAACGAACCGGGGTCCGCGCGCAAAGGGGCCACGCTAGGGCCCCGAGGGAGCCTGGCCCTTGTCCCCCTTCGGCCCCTGGGGCTCATCGCCGAGGGATTTCACGGCGCCTATTTCCACATGGCCCTCCGGGACGGGCTTCATCACCAGTCCGTGGCTGTCCTGGCCCAGGTACCTTGAGGCATACTGCATCATGACCGGTATCTCCTTGTCGAACTCGTGGCGCCTCTCGGAGAGGCTGATCCGGGTCTCCCAGAGGAGCTTCACCTTCTTGTGCTTCCACACCTCCTGGAAATCGATCGCGAGCAGGATCACGTAGTACCGGTCCATCTCGATCGCGCTCATGACCTCGGCGTGGGTCTGCTTGAGGATCGCCGACCTCATGTTTGAGGGATCGGCGAAGCCCCGCCCGAAGACGCCGTCCGAGTCGAAGCCGAGGAGCGACGCGTTGTTGAGGTCAATCGCGTCCTTGAAGCCCCCCTGCATCGCGTGGATCCTGCTGGTCCCGAAGGTCGTCCCCCAATAGACGACAATGAGGAGGTCGATCTTGCTGAGGTCGTGGGAGGGAAGGTACTTCTGGCCGTCCAGCTGGGCCCGGATCGTCTTCGAGATGGAGTCGAAGCCCAGCTTGTCGATCGAGTCATCACCCTGCCGGCTCATGAAGCCCCCGACCGCGAAGGCATAGGTCTCGGGCTTGAACGACCCGTCCTTGAGCCTTTCGCGGGCGTAGCCGTTGTGGACCTTCGATGACACCGCCGTGATCTCCTCGCTCGCGGAGACAAGGCTCAACGGGCCCGCCGCCGCGCTCGGCACAGCGGCAACGGCTACCGCGCAGGCCAGTGAGATCGGGAACCTCATGCCTCCCAATGAAGCCACGGCAGCCCGGTGAAGGCGAGGCCGTACGGAGCGGCCTAACTAGCCGAAATCGAGCTCGGGCTCCGGAGGCGGCTCGTTCGGGGGCTCCAGGCACTGCGGGCCCTCGTTCCGGCTGTTGCTCATGTACCGGCTCACGGGCCTTGACGCCATGCGCGACGCCTCGAGCGGGCGGAACAGGTCATTAAGCTCCTCCGGGGGAAGCGGCTGGTCGCCGATCCAGCGGGGCATGGTCTCCCGGGTGAGGATCACCGGCATCCGGTTGTGGACCTTGGCGACCAGCTCGTTCGGCTCCGTCGTCAGGACGCAGTACGTCTCCGGAAGCTCCCCCGCGGGCGGGTCCCAGATCCCCGCGAACGCGAACGGCTCCTCGTCCAGGAGCGTGAAGAGGTACGGCAGCTTCGCCCCGCGGCTCGTCATCCACTCATAGAACCCGTTCGCGGGGACGAGGCACCGCCGGGTGGCCGCGGCCTTCTTGAAGGCCGAGAGGGTGGCCACGGTCTCCGACTTCGCGTTCGCGATGAGCTTCGGGGTGACGCCGTGCAGCACGAACCCCCACCTCATCGGGCGGACGGACGGCCCTGCATCGCCCTTGGCGACGACCGGCATCACCGAGGTGAGCGTTGCGTTGAACCTGGGAGTCGCCCAGTCGGGACTCTCAAGCGGGGCGCCCAGCGCCGCCGAGATGGCGTTTAGGGCGGCGTCCGTCTTGTGGAGCGTGTAGCGGACGCACATGGGGCAGGCCGCCGTCCTCGGGATCAGCGCGCCTCGAAGGCGCCGCGAAGGTCGCCGCAGAGCCTGTCCTGGAGCTGCTGGCGCTTGCGGTAGAGGGCCGCGCGCCCCTTGTCGGGCGCGCACCGCGTCGACTCGTCGAGCGAGACGCAACGGCCGCAGAGCTCCGCGAGCGCCGGGGCCGAGCCCCGGGCCGGCGAATCGCACCATGCGGCCTGCAGGGCGCCCCCCAGGGCCGCGCTCTCGTCCTGCGCCATCGCGACGACGGGGACGCCGAAGACGTCGGCGGCGACCTGGCGCCAGAGGGCCGACCGGGCGCCGCCGCCCGTGAGGCGGATCTCCTTGGGCTTTACGCCCAGGGCCCCGAGCCTGCGGAGCCCGTAGTTCATCCCGAGGGTCGTCCCCTCGATCGCCGCACGGGCGAGGTGGCCCTGCGCCAGGGTCCGCCGGTCCAGCCCGAAGTAGACTCCCGTGCCCTTCGGCAGGTTCGGGGTGCGCTCCCCGTCAAAGTAGGGAAGGAGCGTGAGCCCGTCCGAGCCGGCGGGCGCGCCCGCGGCCGCGGTCTCGAGCTCGGCGAGGCTCCAGCCGAAGAGGGCCCTCACCTGCTCCGTCACGCCCGTCACGTTCATCGTGCACAGGAGCGGCAGCCATCCCCCGGTCGAGGAGCAGAACGCCGCGATCTCGCCCGAGGGGTCGACGACCGGCTTTCGCGAATAGGCGTAGATCGTGCCGCTCGTGCCAAAGCTGGCGGTCACCGCGCCGGGGACCACGTTGCCCGTGCCGATCGCCCCCATCATGTTGTCGCCGCCGCCGGCGCTCACGATCGTGGACGCCGGAAAGCCGTAGCGGGCGGCGATCTCCGGGCGCAGGGTGCCGCAGGCCTCATGGGATGCCGAGAGCGGGGGCAGGCAGCCCTCGACGCGGCCGTCCACGGCCGCCGTGGCGGCCTTCGACCACGCGCGCCTGCGGACGTCGAGGAACCCCGTCCCCGACGCATCCCCGAACTCCATGAAGTAGTTGCCGGTCAGGTGGAGGTTCAGGTAGTCGTGCGGCAGGAGGATGTGCCGAAGCCGCTTGAAGTTCGCGGGCTCGTGGCGCTTGAGCCACAGCACCTTGGGGGCCGTGTACCCCGGCAGGAACGGGAGGCCCGTCTTGCGGATCACGGCGGCGGGGCCGCCCAGCTTGCGGGTCAGGATCGCACACTCGGGATGTGTGCTCGTGTCGCACCAGAGCTTCGCAGGGCGGATGACGCGGCCGGCCTCGTCCAGCGGCACGAAGCCGTGCTGCTGCCCGGAGACGCCGATCCCGCGCACCCGCGAGCGGTCGATCCTCGAGGCGACCTCGCAGATCACGGCGTCCATGGCCGAGACCCACTCCTCGGGATGCGCCTCCATGTGGCCCGGCGGCAGGCCCTCAATGAGGTGGTGGGGGGCGCGGGCCTCCGCCACCACCCGGCCCGTGTCGAGGTCCAGCGCGATCGCCTTGACGCTCTGGGTCCCGCTGTCGACCCCGACATAGAGGCTCATGGCGGTTCAGCGCCCCGTCAGGTAGCTGTTGAGCAGGTTCTCCAGGTATTCCTGGCGGCCGCTCCTCGGCTTCGGCTCGCCGAGCTTCGTGAGGACGAGCTTCTCGAGGTCCCGGAACCCGACGGCGCCCTTCTCGATCTGCTTGCCGAAGCCCGAGTCGTAGCTCGAGTAGCGGTTGGCGAGGAAGTCGTCGAACTTGCCGTCCTTGAGGATCCGCCGCGCGAGCTTGAAGGCGAGGGCGTAGGTGTCCATGCCGCCGATGTGGGCGTAGAAGAGGTCCTCCGGGTCGATCGAGGGGCGGCGCAGCTTCGCGTCGAAGTTGAGTCCGCCCTTGCCGAGGCCGCCGGCGCGCAGGATGGAGACCATGGCGATCGTGATCTCCTTCACGTCGGTGTTGAACTGGTCGGTGTCCCAGCCGAGGAGGGGGTCCCCCGCGTTCGCGTCGATCGAGCCGAGCATCCCCTGGGACGCCGCGACCTCGATCTCGTGCTGGAAGGAGTGGCCGGCGAGCGTCGCGTGGTTCGTCTCGATGTTGAACTTGAGGTGCTTCTCCAGGCCGAAGGTCCTCAGGAACGCGATCCCGCTCGCGACGTCGAAGTCGTACTGGTGCTTGGTCGGCTCCTTCGGCTTGGGCTCGATGTAGAACTGGCCCTTGAAGCCGATCCGCTTGGCGTGGTCGACCGCCATGTGCAGGAACCTGGCGAGGTGCTCCTGCTCGCGCTTCAGGTTCGTGTTGAGGAGGGTCTCGTAGCCCTCGCGCCCGCCCCAGAAGGTGTAGCCGTCGCCGCCCAGCTCATGGGTGACCTCCATCGCCTTCTTCACCTGCGCCGCGGCGTAGGCGAAGACATGGGCGTCGGGGTTCGTGGCCGCGCCGCACATGTAGCGGGGGTTTGAGAACAGGTTGGCCGTGCCCCAGAGGAGCCGCACGCCCGTCTCCTTCTGCAGGGCCTTCGCGTGGGCGACGATCGCGTCCAGGTTGCGGTTCGACTCCGCGAGGGTCGCGCCCTCGGGGGCGATGTCGCGGTCGTGGAAGCACCAGAACGGCGCCTCGATCTTCACGAAGAACTCAAACGCCGCGTCCATCCGGCGCTTCGCGACGGAGATCGCGTCCTTGCCCGACTCCCAGGGCCGGACGATGGTGCCGGGGCCGAACGGGTCGCCGCCGACGCCGCGGAACGAGTGCCAGTAGGCAATGGAGAAGCGCAGGTGGTCCCTGAGCGAAACCCCGTCGTAGACCTCGGTGGGGTCGTAGTGCCTGAAAGCCAGGGGATTCTCGGACTTAGGTCCCTCGAATCGGATGTGGGGAACGCTGAAGAACTGGGGTTTCTTTGATTTCGGCATTGCCGGGGAGACTTACCACGAAGGCCGTGCCACCGTCGAGTTTTCGTTGGCGTCAAAGCCGATCCCGGCCCCTTGTCTTTGCGCTCATTATAGAACAAATTGCCGCCATGCACCCCGCCTTCCGCATCCTTCCCTTTGTCCTGGCCGCCTCCGTCGCCGGAGCCTCTGAGCTCAAGGTCACCAACCACTTCCCCATCCCCGGGGACGTCCGCTACGACTACCTCCGCGTCGACCCCGACATGCGAAGGCTTTACGTCTCCCACTCGAACCGGGTGGACGTGCTCGACGCGGACACGGGCTCCATCCTGGGGGCGGTCTCCCCTATGAAGGGGGTCCACGGCATCGCCATCGTGCCCGGACTGAAGAGGGGGTTCATCACCTCGGGCGGCGACCGGACGGTCGTCATGTTCGATGTGGCGACCCTCAAGGTCCTGAAGGTGATCCCCGGCCTCGGCATGAAGCCCGATGCGATCGAGTACGACCCCGAGACCCAGAAGGTCTATGTCGCCAACGGGCAGTCCGGCGGGATCACGGTCATCGACCCCGCGACGGGCGAGATTTCCGGCAACGTCCCGATCGAGGGGAAGCTCGAGGGGCTGGCGTTTGACGGCAAGGGCCGGCTGTTCGTCAACACCGAGGACAAGAGCATGATCCAGGTCGTCGACACCCATTCGCTAAAACCCCTCGCCTCCTGGCCCATCGCCCCCGTGGAGGGCGGGACGGGCCTCGCCATAGACGTGGCCACGCACCGGCTCTTCTCCTCGGGGGGCAACAACAAGCTGGCCGTCGTCGACAGCGACACGGGCGCCGTCGTCGCGACGCCGGAGATCGGCGGGGACCCCGACGGCGACGCCTTCGACGCAGCAAACAGCCTCATCTACACGTCCAACATGGCCGGCACGCTCACGGTCCTCCATGAGGACTCGCCGAACACCTACAGCCTCGTCCAGACCGTCACGACCGCCTTCGGCGCAAGGACGATCGCGCTGGACTCGAAGACGGGCCGCGTGTTCCTCGCCACGGGCAGGTTCGGACCGGCGCCGGAGCCGACGGCCGATAACGCGCACCCGAGGCGCCAGGCGGCGCCCGGGACCTTCGAGGTCCTGGTCGTGGGACACTAGGCCCCCGCCCGGGGGCGTCAGCTCGAGGGCTTGACGGCCATGGCGAAGTACACGGCCGCCATCATGCACAAAAAGCTCACCGCGTAGTTCCAGGTGAGGCGCTCCTTCAGCACGACCCACGCGAACACGATGAAAACGAGGAGCGTGATCACCTCCTGGATGACCTTCAGCTGGTATCCCGTCATGTTGTCGGCAAAGTAGCCCATCCGGTTCGCCGGGACCTGAAGGCAGTACTCGAAGAAGGCGACTCCCCAGGCGATCAGGATGGCGACGTAGACGGGGCGGCCCTCGAGCCAGCGGAGCTTCAGGTGGCCGTACCAGGCGAGCGTCATGAAGATGTTGGAGCCGATGAGGAGGAGCACGACTTTGTACATGGTGCCGCCAATCCATCCTGTGCCCGGAGGTTTCGCAAGCGCCGGTAGGCGCGGCCGCCGCTCGTAAAAATCCGCGGCAAAAATTCCAAAGACGATGCTTGATCGCCGCAAATCGAGCCCTATACCTTGCCCGCAGCTCTGTCTGCGTCTACCTTACCCGAATGACAATCAAAGCCTATCTCAAGCCGTCCTGCGGTTGGTCCAACGGCGTCCGCGCCGCCCTCCGCAAGTATGGCCTGGATTACCAGGACATCGACATCATCGGGGACAGGTCGAACTACGCGGAGATGGTCCGCAAGTCGGGACAGCCCCTCTCCCCGTGCGTGGAGATCGACGGTGTGATGCTGGCTGACGTGTCCGGCGAGGAGGTCGAGAACTATCTCCTGAGCAACGACCTGGTGAAACCGACAGAAGCCGCGGCGGACGTGCCGACCAACTCCGGCTGCTCTGATGAGGAGCACGCCAAGATGGCAACCAAAACGATCCGCTTCTTCTGACGAGAGGTCCTGCAAAATAAACTCTCCAAGTCTCCGCAGGGCCGGCTCTCACACCGAAAACCGGCCTTTTTTGCGCACGCCTCCCACACTCCACCCGACCTGACCCACGCCAAAAGCGACATGGCTCCAAAGTTGCTACCCGCCTGACAATCCCGCTTCACAGAAATGCCCACTAGACCTGTCGATGCCCGCAAGCCCCGCAAGGCGGCAACCGGCCTGCCGAGGAAGCAGGGCCTCTATGATCCGTGGTTCGAGCACGACGCGTGCGGCGTCGGCTTCGTGGTCGACATCAAGGGGCGCAAGTCGAACCAGATCCTCAAGCAGGCGATCCAGGTCCTGAAGAACCTGGACCATCGCGGCGCCGCCGGCTCCGAGGCGAACACGGGCGACGGGGCGGGCGTCCTCATCCAGACCCCCCATGCCTTCCTGAAGGAGGCCTGCAAGAAGGGGCGGATCGCGCTGCCCGGGCACGGGGAGTACGCGTGCGGCCTGGTCTTCCTTCCGCGCGATCGCAACAAGCGCCGCCGGCTCGAGGAGCGCTTCGAGAAGATCGTCCAGTCCGAGGGCCAGACCCTCCTTGGGTGGAGGACCGTCCCCGTCGACAACTCATCCCTCGGCGAGACCGCCCGCGCGAGCGAGCCCGCCATCCGGCAGGTGTTCGTCGGGCGCAATCCGGCCCTCACGGACCCGATGGCCTTCGAGCGCAAGCTCTACGTCATCCGCAAGCGCGCCTACAGTGACATCCGCACCTCGACGATGGACGGGGCGGAGACCTGGTACATGCCGAGCCTCTCCTACAAGACCCTTGTCTACAAGGGCATGCTGCTGACCGGGCAGCTCGAGCAGTACTTCCTCGACCTCCAGAACCCGGCCGTCGAGACGGCCCTGGCGCTCGTCCACTCGCGCTTCAGCACCAACACGTTCCCCAGCTGGGACCGCGCGCACCCCTACCGCTACATCGCCCACAACGGGGAGATCAACACGCTGCGGGGCAACATCAACTGGATGCACGCGCGCGAGGCGCTCTTCGAGTCCGAGCTCTTCGGCGAGGACACGAAGAAGATCCTGCCGATCGTCAACCCGAACGGCAGCGACTCGTCGATGTTCGACAACACGCTCGAACTGCTCGTCCTCGCCGGCCGCTCCCCCGCGCACGCGATGATGATGATGATCCCGGAGCCGTGGTCCAACAACGAGACCATGGACGACGACCGGAGGGCCTTCTACCAGTACCACTCGTGCCTGATGGAGCCGTGGGACGGCCCCGCGTCCATCGCGTTCACGGACGGCATCCAGATCGGCGCCGTCCTCGACCGCAACGGCCTTCGCCCCTCGCGCTACTACGTGACTAAGGACGGCCTGGTCATCATGGCCTCCGAGGCCGGGGTCCTCGACACCCCCCCTGAGAACGTGCTCCAGAAGGGCCGTCTCCAGCCGGGGAGGATGTTCCTCGTCGACACGCAGGAGGGGCGGATCATCGAGGACGAGGAGATCAAGGGGAAGATCGCTTCCGAACGGCCCTACCGCAAGTGGCTCAACGAGCACCTGGTGCACCTTTCCGACCTGCCGGACGCCCCCGAGGTCCCGCTGCCCGACCACCTGACGCTCACCCAGCGCCAGATCGCCTTCGGCTACACGAACGAGGACGAGCGGATCATCCTGACCCCGATGGCCAAGGACGGGGTCGAGGCGACCGGGTCCATGGGCAACGACGCGGCGCTGGCCGTCCTCTCGAACAGGCCCCGCCTGCTCTACGACTATTTCAAGCAGCTTTTCGCCCAGGTCACCAACCCGCCGATCGACTGCATCCGCGAGGAGATCATCATCGGGGCGGAGACCCGACTCGGCTCCGAGGGCAACCTCCTCAACCCCCGGCCCTCCGCGTGCCGCCGGGTGGAGCTGAAGTGGCCGATCCTCACGAACGAGGAGTTCGCGAAGCTCAGGCGCATGTCCGTCCCTGGCCTGACGGTGGGCGTGCTCTCCATCCTCTTCCGCGTGACCCGCGGCGAGAAGGGCCTCGCCAAGTCGCTCGAGGAGCTCTGCGCCATGGCGCGCCGGATGATCGAGGAGGACGAGATCAATGTCATCGTCCTGAGCGACCGCGGGGTGAACCGCGACTTCGCGCCCGTCCCCGCCCTCCTGGCGATCGCCGGCCTCCACCACTACCTGATCCGCGAGGGGCTCAGGACCCGCGTGAGCCTTGTCCTCGAGACGGGCGAGGCCCGCGAGGTGCACCATTTCTCGCTCCTGATCGGCTACGGCTGCAGCGCCATCAACCCCTACGTCGCCTTCGAGACGATCGACGACATGATCCGAGAGGGGATCCTGGTGAAGGTCGACCACAAGGCCGCCTGCAAGAACTTCGTCAAAGCCGCCACCAAGGGTGTCATCAAGGTGATGTCCAAGATGGGCATCTCGGCCATCCAGAGCTACCGCGGCGCGCAGGTGTTCGAGGCCCTCGGCGTCCGCCAGGACGTGATCGACCACTATTTCACCGGGACGCCGTCGCGCGTCGGCGGCGTTGGCCTGGACGTGATCGCCCAGGAGGTCCTCATGCGCCACCACGCGGCGTTCCCGTCGCGCCCCGTCAATGGCCACCTGCTGCCCTCCGGCGGCCAGTACCAGTGGAGGAAGGACGGCGAGCTGCACCTGTTCACCCCCGAGTCGATCCACAAGCTGCAGAAGGCGGTGCGGACCACGAACTTCAAGGTCTTCCAGGAGTACTCGGCGCTCGTCAACGACCAGAGCGTGAGCGCGTGCACGCTGCGCGGGCTGCTCGACTTCAAGCCCTCCACCCCGATCCCGATCGAGGAGGTCGAGCCGGTGGAGGCGATCGTGAAGCGCTTCAAGACGGGGGCCATGTCCTACGGCTCCATCAGCAAGGAGGCGCACGAGACGCTCGCGATCGCCATGAACCGCATCGGCGGCAAGAGCAACACGGGCGAGGGCGGCGAGGACCCCGCCCGGTACAAGCTCGAGGCCAACGGGGACTCCAAGAATTCCGCGATCAAGCAGGTGGCCTCCGGCCGCTTCGGCGTGACGAGCGAGTACCTGGTGAATGCCCGCGAGCTGCAGATCAAGATGGCGCAGGGCGCGAAGCCCGGCGAGGGCGGGCAACTGCCCGGCACCAAGGTCTATCCGCCGATCGCCAAGACCCGCCTGACGACGGCCGGCGTGGGGCTCATCTCCCCGCCGCCCCACCATGATATCTACTCGATCGAGGACCTGGCCGAGCTTATCCACGACCTGAAGAACGGCAACCGGTTCGCCCGCGTGAGCGTCAAGTTGGTCGCCGAGGTCGGCGTCGGCACGATCGCGGCCGGCGTCGCCAAGGCGCATGCCGACGTGGTGCTGATCAGCGGCTACGACGGCGGCACCGGCGCCTCGCCGCAGACCTCGATCATGCACGCAGGCCTCCCCTGGGAGCTCGGCCTGGCCGAGACCCACCAGACGCTGGTCCTCAACAACCTGCGCAGCCGCATTGCCGTCGAGACCGACGGGCAATTGAAGACCGGCCGCGACGTCGTCATCGCGGCGCTCCTCGGCGCCGAGGAGTTCGGCTTCGCCACGGGGCCGCTCGTCGCCACCGGCTGCATCATGATGCGCGTCTGCCACCTGAACACCTGCCCCGCGGGAGTCGCGACCCAGAACCCGGAGCTGCGCGCGAAGTTCGCTGGCAAGCCCGAGCACGTCGTCAACTTCATGCGCTTCATCGCCGAGGAGGTCCGCCTCATCATGGCGCAGCTCGGGTTCAGGACCGTCGAGGAGATGGTCGGCCACGCCGAGCGCCTCGAGGCCCGGAAGGCCGTCAGCCACTGGAAGGCGAAGGGCCTGGATTTCAGCAACATCCTCTACCAGCCCGACGTCGACGACGACGTGGGCCGCTTCTGCCAGATTCCCCAGGACCACGGCCTGGACAAGTCCATGGACCTCACGGTGCTCCTCGACCTGTGCAAGCCCGCGATCGAGCGGGGCGAGAAGGTCGTGGCGGAGATCCCGATCCAGAACGTCCACCGGGTCGTGGGGACCATTACCGGCGGCGAGCTCACGAAGAAGTGGGGCGCGGCGGGCCTTCCCGAGGACACGATCAAGATCCACTTCAAGGGATCCGCGGGGCAGAGCTTCGGCGCCTTCATGCCGAAGGGCATGACCTTCACCCTCGAGGGCGACACCAACGACTACCTCGGCAAGGGGCTCTCCGGGGCGAAGCTCGTCGTCTACCCCTCGAGCGAGGCTACCTTCGTGCCCGAGGACAACGTCATCGTCGGCAACGTGGCGCTCTACGGCGCCACCGGCGGCGAGGCCTACATCCGCGGCATCGCGGGCGAGCGATTCTGCGTGCGCAACAGCGGCGTCAACGCCGTCGTCGAGTCCGTGGGAGACCACGGCTGCGAATACATGACGGGCGGCCGCGTCGTCGTCCTTGGGCCCGCTGGGCGCAACTTCGCGGCCGGAATGTCCGGCGGCATCGCCTACGTGCTCGACGAGGCCGGCGACTTCCCGAAGCGCGTCAACCTCCAGATGGTCGGCATCTACAAGCTCGAGTCCAAGGCGGAGATCGCCGAGGTCAGGGCGATGGTGGAGAAGCACCTCGCCTACACGAAGAGCACGCGCGCCAAGCGCATCCTCGACAACTGGGACGCCATGGTCCCGCGCTTCGTCAAGGTGCTGCCTAACGACTACAAGCGCATGCTGGCCTGCATCGACCGGGCCCATGACCAGGGCCTCTCCGGCGAGGAGGCCGTCATGGCGGCCTTCGAGGAGAATGCCCGGGATCTTTCACGCGTAGGCGGCAACTGAGCCCACCCCGACCACACCAAGCACGATGGGAAAACCAACCGGATTCTTCGAATACCTGCGGGAGCTGCCCGCGGACAGGCCTCCCGTCGAGCGCGTCGGCGACTGGAAGGAATTCCACCACCACATGGAGGAGGACAAGCTGCGCAAGCAGGGGGCTCGCTGCATGGACTGCGGCGTCCCCTTCTGCCACACGGGCAAGCTTGTCAGCGGGATGGCCTCGGGCTGCCCGATCAACAACCTGATCCCCGAGTGGAACGACCTGGTCTACCGCGGGCTCTGGCGCGAGGCGCTGGAGCGCCTTCACAAGACGAACAACTTCCCGGAGTTTACCGGGCGCGTGTGCCCCGCCCCGTGCGAGGGCTCCTGCGTCCTCGGGATCAACAGCCCGCCGGTCACGATAAAGAACATCGAGTGCTCCATCACCGATTACGGCTGGGGCGAGGGCTGGGTCGTCCCGGAGGCGCCCCAGGTTCGCACCGGCAAGAAGGTCGCGGTCATCGGATCCGGCCCCGCCGGTCTCTCGGCGGCCGCGCAGCTCAACCGCGCCGGGCACACCGTCACGGTCTTCGAGCGCGCCGACCGGCCGGGCGGGCTCCTCATGTACGGCATCCCGAACATGAAGCTCGACAAG
>CAYPXZ010000045.1:0-30760 GCA_964414785.1 uncultured Opitutaceae bacterium | reverse complement strand
CACTCCCACGCAGATCTCCGCAGCTTCAGCGCTGGTCGGTGCGTTCCAGCTGCCGACCGGAAGCAAGGATGCGGCACTGCTCATCACGCTGCCACCGGGCACCTATACCGTGCTAGTCAACAGCCTAAGCAACAACATTGGCGTGGCGCTCGTCGAGGTCTACGATGTCTCCCAGGGTTCGCAATAGATCGGCTCCAACGGTTGTGCAGATGAGCTAGTACGGCGTTACTGTGCTATTGGGACTGCACCTTCACATGACCACCAGAGCGAAGGCAGAGCCAAACGAGCCATCCAAGCCATTGTTTTGGAGACCACGCCGATCAAACGAATGCGGTATGAACCGGCTTCTCGGATAGCACCCTCCAAAGGCGGAGAGAAGATCGCCTACATCTGCCTAGACACTCCAGCGCCTTGCCCACCTCTTGGCACCTCTCCTCGGTCAACCGCAGGAATACCCGCCGCCTCTTTCGTCAGCGATGTGACCGGGCAGAACTTGAGTAGGGCTGCGACTGTCCAACCTAAGTTAAGGTGAGCGATTTGGCCGACTGTTAGTCGTGAGGCAATTTGGTAGCGTGAGCAACAGGCGCCGACCTAGCGGTGCAAAGTTGGAGTTTGCTGCTCGGAGCACCACAATTGGGCTTCCTGACCAACTCTTGACTGTCATAACCGTTCGCCGGAACGTTGGTACTCGACGAAGGCCAAATCGCTGGCCCCAGTCCGATCCCAGCCCGGGCAGCCGTTTTCTCCTTTGCCATGAAATAGCAGGCAACGATGTACTGAAGTCGATCCAGCTCAGCGCCAACCCAGCGCCGGGGCGACGTGGGCAAGAATCGCTTCCATGACGTGCACGTTATAGCCAACGCCCAATTGATTGGGGATTGTAAGAAGGATTGTGTCAGCCTCGGTGATGGCGTCGTCTTTCCTAAGTTGCTCTATGAGAATTTCCGGTTCGGCAGCGTAACTTCGGCCGAAGACAGCCCGCGTGGTTGAATCGATCAACCCAATCTGATCCGTCTGCTCCTCATCGCGCCCGAAATAGGCCCGATCAAGGTCGTTCATCAAAGGGAAGATGCTTCGGCTCACGGAAACGCGTGCAGCGCGAGCGTGCCCCTCTTTGGCCCATGCAATCCGAAAGGCACGGATTTGGGCAGCTTGCTGCACGTGCAAAGGCTCGCCGGATTCATCGAACTTGAGGGTCGAACTCTGAAGGTTCATGCCATGCTTCGCGGCCCACACTGCCGTCGCATTGCTCGCCGAACCCCACCAAATCCGTTCCCGCAAACCCGCGGAAAAAGGCTCGAGCCGCAGAAGCCCTGGAGGGTTGGCGAACATCGGGCGGCGGTTTGGCTTCGCAAAACCCTCTCCGTCGAGAAGCTCCAGAAACTTCTCGGCATGACGCCGTCCCATACCCTCATCGTTCTCCCCTTCATTGAGCAGGTGGCCAAAGTAACGCCACCCATCGATTACCTGCTCGGGAGAACCGCGGCTTATCCCCAGTTGCAAGCGCGAGCCGGCGATGAGGTCCGCAGCGCCTGCGTCTTCGGCCATGTAGTGCGGATTCTCGTACCGCATGTCGATGACTGCGGTTCCGATCTCGATCCTTTTGGTTCTTGCGCCAACCGCCGCGAGCAGCGGAAACGGAGATGACAATTGTCGGGCGAAATGATGAACCCGGAAATAGGCTCCGTCCATCCCGAGGCGCTCAGCCTCAACGGCAAGGTCAATCGACTGCAATAGTACGTCCGCGGCGGTCCGCGTCTGCGATCGGGAGGAAGGTGTCCAATGGCCGAAGGAGAGGAAGCCGATCTTCTTCATGGGCATAAGTTGTATGCGTTAGACCTCGATTCGCAAAGCCGGGACGAACTTCAAATCCGTTCAATGAATCCCGCATCAAAACAGCAGCGCTAGAAACCAAAGCGCCGCGGGTACCGCCTAGCGGTGCATAGTCGATGAATAGTTCGCCACTCGGAGCTTCGCGATAGTGTATCGAGGTCAATTCTTGACCTTCATAACCGTCTACTGGAAAGCAAGTAGCCAATGGCATCCAAACCGCTTGCCCCGGTTCGATTCCAGCCTGTGCATCCATTTAACTTCCAACCAGCCCCGAGTTGTTTGTAGGTAGCCTGCTACGACAACTCCAAATGAGCGGGAAATCATGACCATTGACTCGCGAGGCGCTCCGACCCTCCTGCCTCCGCTTCGAGTATTCATTGACCTCTCTACTCATCCTGACTGGTACCGCCGCGAGTTTGAAAGACTGATCGAGGCAATGTCTAGGGCGCGTACCCCCGATGCCATCCTGACCGATAGCGCCCGCACAGCGGACTGTGTACTTCGCATGGAAGGCTGTCCCCAAATTAAGGGGAAAATGTCTGCTTGCTTCAAATGGAACGAATGCAAGTCGCCACGTGAATTCATCTGGGATAGCAGCGATTTGCCTTCCGGTAGCCTGCCCGGATTTTACGTGTCATTACCGTCCTACATGTATGACAAGAGACGACACCGGGCATTTTGCCTGCCGTTTCGATGCAATGAGGTAATTCGCCCTTACGATCTAAGTGAGGCGACGTTACTATACGGTTTTTTGGGCGCGATCTCTTCCGGACTTCGATCACGAATGGCAACGGTGCTGCGCGCGCAAAATGATCAACAAGAAGGCCTGATTGATATTCGCGATTCTATTTGGAATCAGATGTACGACCGCGGCGGCCTAAAGGCCAAAGATGATTACGCTGAAACCATGCGGCGATGCCGGTTTAATCTGTGTCCGCGCGGGAATGTCTTGGCTGGGGCTGGTTCTAGGCTGTATGAAACCATGCAGGCAGCACGTGTTCCCGTGATTATTAGCGACTGGATTACGCTGCCTGAGGGATTGGATTGGGATTCCTGTGCCGTGCGAGTGCGGGAACGCGACATAGCACGGATTCCCCAGATCTTGCGGGAATATTCGGACGGATGGGCACAAATGGCTGTCAACGCTCGGCGCGCCTGGGAGGCCCATTTTTGCGAAGAAGCCATGCTGTGTGAATTGGGACGGCAGATGCGAGTTTTACTAGCTTCGGATGTAGGGGATAGGATCATGCCGAGACTGAGCGGCAGTGGTCGTGTTGCTCTTGGGCTAATGAGTTGGAAGACTCGCCAGTGCTATGCGCTTGTGCAAAGATTGCGGACGCGCTGGCGGAAACTTTCTCCCAACGGTTGAAGAATAGGTTCGGGCAATGCCTTGACCCATGTGGCTTCTGTCCCCTTGAGAATAACTTTAAATCGCTTGGTCGTTGGTTCGATCCCGGCCCGGGCAGCCATTGAATCGACTACGCCTTAGCTCTTCGTGGCGATCGGGCCCAACGGTAGGAGACCGTTTCTTTTTCTAATCGTCTTCAATTTCAGGCGGCTTGATGGCGGTTAACAAGCAATCGAGCTCGGCTTGGGTCGGATTGCGGATGGAGCAAACAGTCATGATCGCTTCGCCGGCGGGGAGTGCCACCTTGGTCCGTGTGCCGACCTTGAGGCCAAGCACCGCCGTGGCTAGAGGGGAATTGTGCGGAAGGCATTCAATCCCGGAGGCGGGATCGCTCGCCGTCTCGCCGTGCGTGGTCACAAGAAACGTGAAACGGTGTTTCCGATTCGTCGGAACGTCCTGCTTTTCGATCGTTGTCACGTGTCCGAGCTGAAGCGTGTCTGTCGGCTTAGTGAGCCACGTGACCGGATCGACCTCGATGAAGGCGTTACGGGCGACAAAGCGATCAAGCGCGGTCATCTTCCGGTCGACGGCGCGGATGGCGTCCTTGGCCGCTTTGAATCCGAAGTTCTCTCGCAGATCGCCTTGGCTGTGCGCCTCGACCTTGTCCTTAACAAGGTCAACTCGCTTGAGCTTAAGCGCCTCGAACTCCTCTGCTAACACGCGGTTATAGCCCCGCCGCACGTAGATGGTTGTGGGCGCCGGAGACGGAAGGCGAAAGATCTTTTTACGATGGAGCGGCATGCGAAGCGGTCCAAATGGATCGAAGTCTCCGCAGGGAAAGGCCTCAAGCCTCATGATCGATACTTCAGAACTAAATGGATCCGATCATTCCGGCGTCCTATTCTCTTCTGGTCCCCGGCTATTTTATTACTTCCATGAATGTCTACGGAGGCCTCCCAGGCTGATTTTTGCTTAAACAATAACCCTCCGGATTTCTCCTGGCGGGCCAGAGGCCGATACCAGCTATCCCCCACCCGCCTATCAATCCGCGGGCCGAAGACTCTCCACTTTGCCGGTGTCTGCCCTCGTGAGCGTACCGTCGAAGGAAAGCCAGTCACCCGAGTGCAACGATCTGTTCATTTTTCCGGGAACGATGATGATTCCGTCGGACTTGATCACGATGCCGTTATGGAGCCTCATGGCGTTCTGCATCACCCTGGTTGTGCCGTTCCGCGTTACCAGCACCTGATAGTGGCTTCCTGTGAACCCATCCCTCACAACGAGAACGGGAGCCGGGCTGTCGGTGGTCACGACAGTGACGGTGGTCTGGACTGTGGGATCGCCGAATGTGGCGGATGCGCCGGTTAGCGCGAAAATCAGGGCGAGCGAGAGGTTGGTTGTGGTTTTCATCTTTATTGATCTCCCATCCAGGGTGGACGAGTGAATCGAGGGTCTAGGGAGCGGTTTGAATTCCCGCGGACATAGGTCCGCAGCGGCACCATGGTACAGCAGGGGTCCGACGCGGACCATGGGGTAATACCCTAGGTGACTGATTTGAACTCTTAAGCCTGAGTGGTGGTCACGCGTTCATTTGGCCATCGCCTCCTTCTTGAGTGCTTCTCTTACCTTCGCCACGTCCGAACCCATTCCAGCTCCCTCGTAGAAGGAGAGGTCCTCGTCGATTCCGACCAACCTGAGGCATTGCCCTCCCGGGGCTTGGAAGTAGAGATGCGGGTCCGGCAACTCAAGTTTCCTGGCGAGGCCGGATTTAAGGATCTTTCGACTCATTTCCTCCACGTTGTCGGACTTAATCTCCAGCCAGACCGATCTCGCAGTTCGTAAGAACTCGCTCTCATCGGGGACATCCCCGTAGAGAAACACGACATAGAAATCCTCTCCCAGACGAAGGAAGTCCCGATCGCTTTCCCCCTTTGTGATCTTGCCGCCGAGAACATCGCAATAGAATTTGCGAATATTCTCCCGGTCCTTCCGCGGAACTATGACCGACGAATGATTTCCAAAAATTACCTTTGTCATGGTCGCTCCCATTTTGACGACTTCGCCAGCGTTTAGTTGAAATTCGAAGCTTTCTTGGATTAGCGGGCTTACTTCTTCTTCGCGGATCTCTCGGAGAATTGCTCAGGAAAGATATCCAAAAAGTAGTTCCAGCCCCTACTGTGCGACCTTCCCCCGTCCGAATTAGGAAGGCCGGAATGCACAAGGGTCATTCGGGTGTCTTTCCCCTTCTTCTTAAAGCTCACCACTACCGTCGACTCCAGGCCCGAGGTATACGGTGACATCCATGTGTGCTTGATTCGAGCCGGCCGCTTGACTTCCGTGAACCTACCGTAGTGAGGAGTCCCGTGGATCAACCAGTAGAAGAACCCGTCCACATGGGGATTCAGGAGCAGCTTGTCGGCCTCGTTCCACGGATTGCCAGGGATCTTGGGATCCAGCCATGCGTCGAACACCGTCTCGAGGGGGGCAGGAATCGTCCGCTCAACCTTAACTTCGATCGTCTTCTTTGACCTATTCATTTTTTCGTCTCCTTGTTTTTTGTTGGTGTTTTCTTGTCCTTGAAAAACTGCTCGAACTGATCCAGGCGTTCGTTCCAGAAGCGCTCGTACTCATGCACCCAGACCGCCGCCTCGCGAAGGGGCTCGGCCCGGAATGAGATAAAAACCTCACGCCCCTGCTTCCTTCGTTCGATGAGGCCGGCCCGTTCCAGCAGCTTGAGGTGTTTGGTCACTGCGTTCAGAGCCGTGTCGAAAGGCTTGGCGACGTCCAGGAATCGGGCGGGACCGTTCGCCAATCGCCCGATGATCGCCCGCCGTGTCGGGTGTGAAAGGGCGTTAAACACGTCGGTCAATTGATCCATGCATACATTACACCACAAGGTGTAATGTTATGCAAGTCTTTTTCCGGACCTTTTCGCCAAATCCATTACAATGACCCTCGCGCCACCGGGACGGCGCGTACCAAGGCCAGCTATCAGGACCTGTCAGGCGCGGTCCGTGCGCAGGCGTCTCACTAGCCAGGCCCAGCTCCGACCTCGCTCACTTGCCGCCGAGGCCTTGATGCTGGTCGGCCGCAGAATTCCTCTGGATGTCCATCAGTGCCTTCTGCTGGGCGTCGGCATCGCTATCGGAGACATTCAGCTGGTCTTTGCGCACCTTGACGGGAACATTGCTCCCGGTAGGCGTGTAATACACGTATTCGATCTTCTTCCCATTGGCGTCCCTTTCCTCGGATTCCTTGCCCGGGGCGACACAGGAGGTGAGCGTTGCGACAAGCAGGACACCGGCAATAAGGGCACGGGTGCGATTCATGGGTTGGGTCGGGGCTGCCGCCAGATCATCTCATATCCCTACGTGAGCCAAGCCCCTTTTGTAACCCGTCCGATGCCGGGGCACATGATACCCAATGCCACTTGAAGTGAAACTGACCTCGGTCTAGGAATTTGGGGCAGGTCGGGGTCCTTGGCGGATTCGCCGCCCGAGAGCCAGAACCGCTGGCAAGGGCGCCCACCGATTGAAGGAACTAATTGTCACCTCCTAGCCGATGCTCCCATTTCTAAATATAGGCGTCCAAATCGATGCTCCAAGACCCGCCGAATCGCGAGGCGGCACGGCAAAGAAAGGGAACCCCATATGAAAACCGTTGAGACACGAAAAGAGCTTCGGCCCGGGCAACGTGACGCGCTCCTTGGGGTGTTGAAATCCCGCTTCGAGAAGAATATGCGCCGCCACAAGAACATAGATTGGGATAAGGTAAGCGCCAGGCTGGAAGCTAACGGCGCAAAGCTATGGTCGCTCAGCGAAATGGAACGAACCGGGGGTGAGCCGGATGTCATTGGCTGTGTCAGAAAGACCGGTGAATTCGTTTTTGTCGATTGCTCGGCGGAGAGTCCCTCGGGCCGCACGGGCTATTGTTATGACCGCGAGGCGCTGGATTCGCGGAAGGAGTTCAAGCCGAAGAACACAGTTGTAGACGTCGCCACCGCCATGGGAGTCGAGCTGTTGACCGAAGAGGAATATCGCGAGCTGCAGAAGCTCGGCGAATTTGACACAAAATCGTCAAGTTGGGTGAAGACGCCTGCCGATTTTAGAAAGCTCGGCGGCGCCCTCTTCTGCGACTGCCGATTTGGCCGCGTGTTTGTGTACCACAACGGTGCCCAGTCCTACTACAGCGGGAGAGCATTCCGCGGCTCGCTTAGGGTCTAAGTTCATTCGCAGCGAAAGGCGCTCCGTTCGCATTAGAGAAATTTTGAGCCTTTCCGCGGCCAGTTAATAAGTGGCCGATGGAGGGCAATCGCAGCTGGGAAGATTCGGCGCCGCGGCAATAACGTTCCGTGGCCCCCTCCCAAATGCAGACCCGGTGTATACCCATCTATCGTGCGCTCGGGATCATGGGTTTGCTTGCAACCTTGGCAGTCGGGTCGCCGGCGGCCGAGCCGATGAATCTGCCGCAGTCATCCCGTCCAAAACGGGTCTATCACATCACGCGCCTGACCGGCCCCGCGCCGGTAATTGACGGCCGGCTCGACGATGCCTGTTGGGCCGGCGCCGGCGAATGGGCCGGCGGATTCACGCAACTCACGCCGAAATTCGGTGCTCCCGCCTCCCAAGCGACCGAGATCAAGATTCTCTATGACGACCGCAACCTTTACGTCGCGATGCGAGCGCATGACGAACCCATCGCCAGGCGCTCGCGCCAAGCGGGCGACCGCGATGCATTTGTCGGCGACGTCATGGGAGTCAATTTTGACAGCTACCATGACCAGCGCTCAGGATTCGAGTTCGACCTGACGGGAAGCGGCCAGAAAATCGACCTGCGCCTGTATAACGACTCTTGGGATACGACTTGGAATGCGGTCTGGGAGGGCAAGGTCGTGCACGAGGCCGATAGATGGACCGCAGAGTTTCTAATCCCGCTCAGCCAGTTGCGCTACGATCCGCGCAACGGCGTTTGGGGCCTTCATGCCTGGCGCTGGATCGACCGCCTGAAGGAGGAATCCGACTGGAACCTCCTCGCCAACGACGGCTCGGGCAATGTGAAGTCATTCGGTGAGCTGCACGGATTGACGGATCTGCGCCCGGCGCGCCGTTTCGAGCTAGCCCCATACAGCTCGGCCCGCGCCGAAACAGTGGCCGGCGGTGAAACACGGACCAAGATCCAGGTCGGACTCGACGCCAAACTCGGCCTCACCAGCAACATCACCCTCGATGTCTCGCTGCTGCCGGACTTCGGCCAGGTGGAGGCGGATCCGTCGGTGATGAACCTTACGGCCTTCGAAACCTTCCTCACCGAAAAACGCCCGCTTTTTCTCGAGGGTAAGGATATCTTTGATTTTCCATTCAACGACGATGCCCTATTCTATTCACGGCGCATCGGGCAGCCTCCGTCCTATTCTCCGGCAGGCGCAGTGGGACCCCTGCCGGAAACCACGACGCTGCTCGGCGCGTTGAAGGTTTCGGGTAAAACCGCACAGGGATTCTCGCTTGGACTTCTCGGCACTGTCACTGACCAAGAAGAGGTTCTGGTCACCGACAGCCGGGGCACGAGGCAGGTCGCCGTGGCGCCGCGGGCGGAGCAGCTCGTACTGCGCGCCCAGCAGGATTTTCGACAGGGAGACACGCTCGTTGGCGGTATTGTGACGCAAGTGAGGAGGAGCATGCCGTCGGACGAACTCACCGGACAGATGCCGAACATGGCCACAGTGGGGGGGCTGGATGTGACGCATTACTGGGCGGACCGGGAATACCTCCTTCAAGCCGTCGTGGTGGCGAGCGAGGTCCGCGGAGATCCCCGCGCAATCAGCCTGCTGCAGTTGGATTCCGCCCACTATTATCAACGCCCTATCGATGGCAGCAGCGAATTTGATCCCGCGCGGGACAATCTGGAGGGCGGAGGATTCTGGCTGAAGACTGGCAAGGCGAGCCAGGGCCACTGGCGCTGGTTCGAGGAGCTGACCGAGAAGAGCCCCGGTTTGGAATTCAATGATCTCGGCTACTTGGCCCAGGCCGACCGCATGGAGCAGGGCTCCTCGATCTCCTATGTTGAAAAGGATCCGGCCGGTTGGTACCGCGCCTATGAGCTGGATTTGGCGCAGAAGAATGCCTGGACCACCCGGAACGAGTTTCTCAGCTCCGGTTTGGAGCTCGATGCCTCGGCAGACCTCAAGAACAAGTGGAGCGCGACAGCCTCGCTCGGCGCGCAAGGCGAGGGCAACGACCCCGTGGCCCTCCGCGGTGGCCCCATGATGCGCCTGCCGGCAAATTGGAGTTGGTCCGCTTCATTGAACACGGATGAGACCCGTCGAATCTGGGCAAACCTTTACGCCAAGGGCACACAGGCGCAGCGAGGGGTATTCAGCTCCTCTGTTTATGGCGGCAAAATCAGCGTCCGGCCCGTTCCTTCGGTGCTCCTTTCCCTTGAGGACGATTCCACCAGTGAGGCCGACCAACAGCGTTACCTGGCGGTGACGCCGGTCAACGGTGCGGCGGGGTGGTTCGTCTCGCAGCTTGAGGGAAAATCCCGCTCGCTCGCGCTACGTGCGGAATGGTACCTCCGTCCGGAGCTCAGCCTGCAATATTACGGCAATCCTTTCGGGTCGACCGTGCGTTACTCGAAGTTTCGCCGTGTGCTCGCACCCGAAGCCGCAGACTTTGCGCAAAGATTCGGCGCCGTGCTGCCCGCAAAGCTCGCAGGCGGACTATACAACATTGACGAGAATGGCGACGGGTTGACCGACTACCAGTTCGGCGATCCCGACGCCAACAATGCCAGTTTCCATTCGAATCTTGTGCTCAAATGGGAATACCGGCGCGGGTCGACGCTCTATCTGGTCTGGTCGCAGCAACGCGACGGCGCGGATGCGGCGAGTAGCGAGGCCGCTTGGTCCGCGCTTAGCGGCCTCCGGCACAGGCGGCCCGACAACCAGTTCTTGGTGAAGATCACGTATTGGCTTTCGTCGTGAAGGTTCCAATTCCCTCTGTCTCGGTCGTGGCACCCGGATCCTATCTTATTCAGCCAAGGCATTACGGGAGATCCTGATACGCTCCGGGCAGGTAGACTTCCCTCTTCGGCAAGCCAAGTATCCGTGGGAGGTCGCCCGTAGCGGGCCGGCTCTGACCGAGCGGCTTTGCCAGCGCATACCGCTTCAGCTCCGGGCTCTTCAGGGCCGACCTCAGCCCCATTGCGAAGAATTCCCCGTGCGCCTCGAACGCCGGGAAATGCGCCCGCAATTCAACGAGCGACGGGAAATCCATCTCGTAGTTATCCGCCGTCCCCGGAGCCCAGGAGATGAGCGCCGGCTGCCCGGGCGCCGACGCGCGGACATAGACGTTGTCATCCAGGCAGGCCAACTGCGGGTTGGTGAGGACGCCACGAAGCGAGGACGATTGATCGAGGGTGAGGAGCGCCCCTGGGTAGGTCGGGTCCGCTGCCAGCAAGTTCCCGGCGACGACGTGGCCGGACCGCTCGCCGACGTCGGGGCCGGTCGTTATGTGCCAGCCGAAATGGTCGCCCGCCTTGGAGCTGCGCTCGTTCCGCCCGATGTAGGCCGTCGCATCGACGAACGTATTGTGGAGGATCCGGGCATCGCGGCTGTTGAGGATGCGAACGCCCTGCTGGCAGTTCACAAAGACGTTCCCCGCGCAGACGAGGCCCTGGGAGATCTCGAAGAAGAGCCCCGTGTCACAGCCCTCGACCCAGTTGTTCACGAACACGCCGTCGACGTTTCCGACATCGTACCAAACCCCGTTCGACCCGGGGTTGTCGGTGATGAGGTTGTCGCGGCATATGACGCGGCGGGTCTGGTTGAATATCTTCACGGCCGCCGGATAGTAGCCGGTCAGGTGCTCCACGTTGTTCCGCCTGAATATGTTTCCCTCCAGGAGGCAGTCGGAGGAGCCGATCACGTAGATTCCCTCCGTGCTCGTGTCGCTTACCAGGCAGTGGCGGATGACGAGCTTGTCGCCGCGGAAGTAGCCGGCGACCCTCGAGCAGTGGGTGAGGGTGCAGTCCTCCAACACGGTTCCCACGACCTCCTTGCCGAAGGTGGCGGGATCGGCCAGGCCGATCGGGTCGTCGGTCGGCTCCTCCATGGGGGACACCGAGCCGCGCTTCCCCTCCACCTCAAGCGCACGATACGCGTATTGTGTGAATGTGATCCCGCGGATGAGGGGGCCCCTGTGATCGGCGGCCCTTCCCCGGACCGGCTTGCCCGTGCAGACGAGCGCACTGTCCCGGGCCGTGATTTCCACGAGATGGCCCTTAGGGTCCTGTTTGATGTAGACGTAGCCGCCCTCGTAGTCGACCGAGTAGGTGTTCTGGTCCAGCTCGCCCTCCCAGCCCTCCGACTGAAGCGCGCGCCCGTCTATGAACACCATGTCGTTGTTGAACCGGTGCAGAGGCGTCAGCATGCCCTCGCGTTCGCGCCTCCACCAGGGACGGGGCCCGCACGGGAAGAGGGTCTTCCAGTGCGTCCGCCAGACGCCGCCGCGCAGGGCCTCCCACGTGACCGCGACCTCGGTTCCCTTGAGCACGGGCTGCTCGTCCCGGTAGGGCTGAAGGATGATTCCCTGATTGAGGAGCAGGCCCCCGACCCGGTAGGTGCCGCCGCGCAGGATGACCGCGTCGCCGGTGGTGGCGCGGGCGACGGCCGACTCCAGGGACGTCGGCTTCTCGATCGCGGACCCGGCCGCCTCGGCCGGGCCGTCGGGGGAAACAAAATAGACGTGGGGAACGCGGGCCGGAATCTCGTAGGTGAGGCTCCGCGGACCGTAGGGGCCTCCCGACGGTTGCGCGTAGGCTGTCAGCAGGGTGGCCAATAGGAGCGCAGGCGACCGGCATGCCTTCGCACAAAGCGCCCTAAGGGTGAAAGGATTCATGGCATTTCTTGGGTTGCGAAACACGATCTGGGCATGGCGAGGCCGGCACTGGCGAATGTGCGGCTTAGATCACCTACTGAAATCCGCCAAAGTGGCCTCACGCAGGGACCCTACATCCGCGGGCCCGCGCTCGGCAAACCTCCCGCTCGGCCAACACTAGAGCAGACGGACCGACGCCGCGTCTACTTCGCGGGCACGAACTCCATGTAGTCGAAATTCATCACCGGCTGGTCGAGGAAGTGAAGGGTCAGGACCTGCCTGCCCTTCTTGAGGGGGATATGCCCCACCCCGTAGATCTTGTTCCAATGGTGGGCCTGGCGCCATTCGACCGGATCCGCCGAATTGGACGTCGAGGGGATGGTCAGCGGGCCCGAGACATCCCTCCCGTCGCTGTCGAGCGAGATGTGCCCGCCAAACTTCGAGGTGTACATGATGTTGAGCGCATAGATTCCGTCGGCATGGACATCGACGGTGTACCGGACCCATTCGCCGGGGGCGATCCAGCCGAGGTACAATGAATTGGGCTCGGGCCGGACGAGGTTGTACGGGCTGTCGTCGATCAGGGTTCCAGGGTTGTTGAACTTCGTATACGAGGTGTCCGCGCTTTCATGCATGCGGAATTCTTTCAGGTACGTTCCCGTCCCGTTCAACATTCCGCTGCCGCTATTCTGATTGTCGGTGTCGTGGTAGGTGATCCCCTCCTCCGCGCCGGAGGCCTTTAGGGAGTCGGGGATGTCCAAGGTGTCGAAGTATTCGTTCTGAAGCGTCCCTGGGATCACCTGCGGTCCGCCGCTGTAGACCGTATCGTGAAAGGGGACACCTGCATAGGACCTGGCAGCGGCCCCCAGCTCCGGCGGTTGGCCCGCGCCGGCGCCGGTCACCCCTGCGTCGGGGAAGACGGCGATGACCTCCACCTCGATCACATGGGTGGTCTCATAGAGGCGGCTGACCTGGACCCATGTGGCCGCCGGAAGGTCCTCGCCGTAGAACGCACGGCGCGCCGCCAGATTCGCCTTCAGGGCCTCGATGTCGGTCGTGTAGATGTTCTCCTTCACGACGTCTGCAAAAGTCAGGCCGTAATGGGAAAGCGTCTTCTTTAGGGTGCCATAGGCTCCATTGATCGCGGCCGGCATGGGGCCAGCGCCGACGCTGCCCGAAATGTAGAGCGTGTGGCCGCTGCGGACGGCCTGGCGGTATCCGATCTGGTCCTCCCAGTCGCCGAGCTTGAACTTGTCGGTCGGCAGGTGTGATGCGGGTTCGGCGCCATGAAGGGCGGTGCCAACGAGAAGGAAGAGACAGGACAGTAATCTCATGTTGGGGGTGATTTGCCAACCCGGCGCGGTCGGTCGAGAACCGGGACGTGGCGGCTATTGTTAGGCCGAACATCTATCAGTCCCGGCCGAGGAAGCGAGGGTCCTATTTGCGGCCCGGGTTTCGGCAACTTCGGGGAAGCGCAGGCTATCGAACCTCGTAGAGAATTCTCCCGTGCGCGAACAGCCCCCTCCCATCGCTGCAACTCGGGACGATTCTGGTTGCTGGCCGCGGGAATAACAGCCGCCTTAGGTGCCATGGGAGCCAAATATGTTCCGACGATCAAAGACCTGAAGGCCAACCTGCGCTTCCACAAGAAGCAGGTAGCGTCAGCCCAGGCCAAGAAGGCGTCCGAAGCGCAAAGGGCCAAGACGCCGAGGGCGAAGTAGGAAGCTGCGAGCGCGGGAAGTGACGGCCCGCGCTCATGGTGCGGGGCCTGTGCCGATGCGCCGCTGCATCTGCCACTGGGAGATCGGGGTTCGTTCCATGCCGGCCGGTGTGAAAATCTCGGCCAACTCCTCGGGCCACAGCGCTGGAATCCGCCATTCCTTTCCCGGATGCCGCGCCATCGCCGCGCGCAGGAGTCTCAACGCGCGATCCCTTCCCTGCGGCCCAGCTTCGGCCGCCAATCCGCGAATCGTCACGGGCGAGCCCGCCATGTTTGTGAGCGTCACCCCTGCCCCCTCGAGGCGGTAGGAGACACAGGGCGGGGAGAGCTGCGCCAAGGTCTCGCCCGACAGCTGCCAAGGCAGATCCGCCGGCCCGACCCGGGTCACCAGGGCGGCCACCTCCCGCGGATCGACCTCAACCAGGTTCGAATCGGGCGCCGCCGCGGCAGCGCCCGCGCCGGCAAACCCGAGGAGGCGCCTCACCCTCGTGAATCCGGCGGCCTCATAGAGGCGAACGGCCGGCTCGTTCTGCTCGATCACCTCAAGCACCATCATGTGGTCCCCCCTAGCCCCGGCTTCTGCTATGAGGCGGTCCATGACCGCCTTGCCGGCACCCCGGCGGCGGCCATCGGGCACGATGGACATCCCCGCAAGGCGGCTTGTCCATCCGCGCCTGGCGACGATCGCGGCCCCGATTGGGTCCCCGTCGAGCACGATGACGCGGCTCGCCCCAAGGTCCACGCTGTCGCTCCTCACCAACTGCATGAGGGCCGCCTCCGTGAACTGGATCTTCACAAAGTAGTCGCAGAACCCGCGCGTCAGGACATCGGCCGCGCGAGCCAGCCCGAATTCGAGGACTCCAGGGAACTCACACGCCATGCGGCGGATTGGAATAAACGGCCCAAGCCGATGCAATGGCGCAGTAGCTCCGGCTCCATCGCGGAGCATTCTCTCAAGAAGCCGCGCGCAGGCTGGACAGAAGCATCGGACAAAGGGATTGAAGTCGGTCCCGGGCGCCTCGATCATGGCGACTCCCCCGAAACACATAGGCGCCCTCGATCCGTGGGCCTTGGCCCCCGGACCCGCCAGATGGCCGCCCGACGCTTTCACCCCCGAAATGAAACCGAACTGCCGAATCCCAATTCTCGCGCTGATCCTCGGCGCGACTCCCTATCTTCTGCGCGCGCAGGCGCCCACCGTGCCGGACTGGGCACAGCCGGGCTCGGCCACGCATGTCCAGGTCCCGCCGCCGCCGGACTTCCACAGGCCCGCCAGGAATTTCGATGCGCCGATAGGCCTTTTCGGGGGCCAGTCCGACATCGGCTCCGCGGTGGTCGCGAGTACCGCAAGCTACGACACCGGGAGGAAGCAGTACACGATCAACTCCGCGGGCTACAACATCTGGTACACGCGCGATGAGTTCCGCTACCTATGGACGAAGATGTCGGGCGACGTCTCCCTTGCGGCGGACATCACCTATCCCAATGCGGCTGGATACGGCGACCGCAAGGCGGTCCTGGTCATCCGGCAGGACCTCGATGACGGCTCCAAGGAGGTGATGACCGCCCTTCACGGTGCGGGGCTGATCCACCTGGCGCTGCGGCCCGTCAAGGACGCCAACATCAAGGAGGCCTGCCGACTGGAAGGCCGGGCCAGCGCCGCGGGAGCTCCCCCGAAGCGCATCGGCATCGAGAAGCGCGGCGACACCTTCACCCTCCTTGTCAGCCTGGAGGGTGAGCCCATGCACCCGGTGGGAACGACTGCGACGCTTCATTTGGACGCGCCGTTCTACGTCGGGATCGGGTTCTGCTCGCACCTTCCCACGACCTCGGACACCGCCATCCTCTCCAACGTCGTTCTCGAGAACTCCGCAGGCAAGGTCCGCTAGTCCCGGATGCGGCCGGCGTGACAGCCGTTTCCACCGGACTCCCTAGATCGTCCCGGGTGCGATTCGAGCTTCACTTCCGCAGGCTTCCCAAATGAAACGAACCCTTTTCCTTCTGCTTGGAGCGGCGGCGCTCCATGCCCAGCCCCCGGCCCCGCTCTTTGCACCCGGGGAGAGGGTCCTGTTCCAGGGGGATTCGATCACAGAGATGGGCCGTGGGCGCACCGAGGACCCGAACCACATCCTCGGCCACGGATACGCCTACCTGATCGCCGCCCGTTTCGGGGCGGCCTACCCCGAGCGCTCGGTGGTCTTCATCAACCGGGGCGTCTCGGGGGACACCGTAGCCGACCTCGCCGCCCGATGGAAGGCGGACACCCTCGACATGAGGCCGGACGTGCTCTCCGTCCTCATCGGGATCAATAACATCTACGTTAGCCTCAAGGACGGGCGGCCGCTCGCCGTCGCCGAGGTCGAGGGACGTTACGACAAGTTCCTGACCGAGGCCGGCCAAACCAACCCCGGGATGAGAATCATCCTAGGGGAGCCCTTCACCCTTCCAGGAGCGCGCAACCAGGGCCACTGGGACACGTGGCGCGAGGCGGTTGGCCAGCTTCAGGCCATGACCGCCCGGATTGCCGAGCGTCACCACGCCGCCCTAGTGCATTACCAGCGGACTTTCGATGACGCGCTTGGCAGGGCCCCGGCATCCTATTGGATATGGGACGGCATCCATCCCACAACGGCCGGCCACCAGCTGATGGCGGATGAGTGGCAGCGGGTGTATGCTGACTTCGTCATCCCATCGGCACCCGCGGCCGGCGACAATACCGCCGAGATCCCAAGGCCCAAGCTGGAGCACGACGTCTATGACTGGTATGCTCGCCACCTCGCCGTCCTTGAGCTCGAGAAGACCCAGAAGCCGGACGTCGTCCTCATTGGCGACTCCATCACCCATTTCTGGTCGGGCGAGCCCGTCTCAGACATCCGCAACGGCCCGATCTCCTGGGACCGGACGTTCCGGGGAATGAGCGTCCTCAACCTGGGTTTCGGGTGGGATCGCACCCAGAACGTCCTCTGGCGCCTTGAGCACGGCCAGATGGACGGCCTAACCCCGAGGGCGATCATCCTGAACATCGGAACGAACAACCTGACCGGCACGAGCAACGCGCGGACCAACACTCCCGCCGAGATAGCCCAGGCGATTGCGCTGATCTGCAGGAAGCTGCACGCAATGTCACCGGGAAGCCGCATCGTCGTGATGGGTGTGTTCCCGCGCGGCCGCGAGCCCGCCTCGCCGCTCCGAGCCCCCATCGGGGCGACCAACGCCCTCCTACCCCAGGCGCTAAGAGATTGCCGCCAGGTGACCTTCCTCGACATCGGCAGCCGGTTCATCACGGCCGATGGCACGCTCCCAGCGGGGCTCATGCCCGACGGCACTCACCCGAGCGAGGCCGGTTACGCGATCTGGGGCCAGGCCATCATCGAGTCCGGCGCCCTCAGCCCACCCTGACGACAGGTGCGGCCCCCGGGGCAAAGCCCTCGCAGAGGCTAGGCCAGGGACCGGGCACATTGCCGCCGGCGCCGCTGCAACGCCGCGCGCCTGCCGCCCGCCCTCCCAAGCGCGACCGCTTCTCGATCGGCGTCCCCGCCGCCTGCGCGCGGGTCGGCGCTGCGGACGCGCAGCGCCGGGTATCCCAGCCCCGCAGAGGCGGAAGCCGACCCCACCCATGCGGCCTTGAATTGATAGCTCCCCGATGCCAATTCGCAGGTAACCAGGCCGCGCTCCACGCGGATGTTCGTGACGCCCACGCTTCCTGAGAGCGCCACCCCTCCTTCTTTGATGTCGGCGTTCGCAGGAACCGGAAACCGCGCGGTGGCCGTGGTGTTTGGTGGCACCGTGACGCCCCAATCGAAGGAGTTGCCGGTGCGGCGCCAATCGCTCACGACCTCGCCGTAAGGCGAGAGATGGGCGCCGCGGGCCGATGTGAGCGAGCCGCCGGGCTGGGGCTGAAGGAGGATGTGCCTGTAGCCGGGCTTGAGCGGGTCGATCTCAATCCCGGCAACGACCTGGTAGAGCCAGTCGCCGACCGCGCCGTATGCATAGTGGTTGAATGAGTTCATGCCCTTGTCCTGGAAGCCGTTCTCCTTTGTCCAGCCGTCCCAGCGCTCCCAGGTCGTCGTGGCACCCTGGGTCACGGCATACAGCCACGAGGGCCATTTGCGCTGCTCAAGAAGCGCATAGGCCACGTCGAGATGGCCCTCGCGCGCGAGGACATGAAGCAGGTACGGGGTGCCGACAAAGCCCGTGGTCAGCCGGTTGCCCCGGCGCTGGATGTCCCGGACAAGCTCCGCCGTCAGCCGCGGCCGCATCGAGTCCGGCACGAGGTCGAACTGCAGGGCGATCACGTAGCTCGTCTGGGTGTTCCCGGCCACGAGCCCGTCGGAGGTGACGAAGCGCCTCTGGAAGGCGGCCGTCACCCTCTGCGCGAGCGCCTCGTAGCGGGCGGCATCGCCCGGACGGCCCAGCGCAAGCGCCATCGAGGAGAGAATCCTTGCGTCGTGCGCGTAGAACGCGGTCGCGATCAGGTCCTTGGGCGTGCCCCCGTCGGTCTGGCCGCTCCCGTCCAGGGCGAGCCAGTCGCCGAAGCCGCCCCACTTGCCGAGCGCCGGGTGCAGCCGGATGTCGTCCAGCGACTGGGTGCCGATGTAGTCCACGTACCTGCAGAGCTCTCCGAAGTGCGCCGCGAGCAGCGACCTGTCGCCGTAGCACTCGTAGATCGTCCACGGGCAGATGACGGCGGCGTCCGCCCAGGCCGGACCGCCGTCGCCGGGAACCAGGTCGACCGCGGGGATGACGGCGGGCACACCTCCGTCGGGCAGCTGCGCGTCGGCGATGTCCCTCTGCCACTTCGTGAAGAAGGGGGCCACCTGCCGGTTCCATGCGCCCGTGCGGATGAACGCCTGGGCGTCGCCGGTCCAGCCGAGGCGCTCGTCGCGCTGGGGGCAGTCCGTCGGGACCTCCATGTAATTCCCCCTCTGGCTCCACTCGATGTTGTGCTGGAGCTGGTTGATGAGCGGGTCGCTGCAGGAGAATTCCCCGGTCTTGGCGAGCGCGCTGTGGAGAACACGGGCCACGATCGCCTGGGGCGACAGCTCGCTTCCATGGGGAAGGCCGCTGACCTCGGCGTAGCGGAAGCCGTGGTAGGTGAAGCGCGGTGTCCATGTCTCGCCCGCCGGGTCTCCCCTGCACGTGTAATAGTCGGTCGCGCGAGCCGTGCGGAGGTTCTCCACGTACAGGGCGCCCGCGCCATCCAGCATCTCCCCGTACCGCAACCTGATCGTGGTCCCGGCGGCGGCCTTCACGTGAAGGGTCACCGTGCCGACAAGGTTCTGCCCGAAGTCGAAGATGAAGGCGTCCCCGGCCCAGCCGGAGATCCTCTGCGGCGCGCCGCGGGAGGCGACTTCCTCGTGCCCCTTGACCGCACCGGTCAGCGCCGGGGACAGCTCGATCCCCGGATCCTTAAACACGACTGCCGGCTGCCATCCGCCCCCCTGCGCCTTGGCGGCGGACCAGCCGGGGAGCTCCTGGCGGGCGTCGTAGCTCTCCCCCATGAGCAGGTCGTCCTCCAATATCGGACCGGACGCCGATTCCCACGTCCTGTCGGTGCCGATCGTCTGGCGCGTCCCGTCCGAGTAGGTCACCTCGAGCTGCGCAAGGAGCTTGGGCCGGTCTCCGTATACCTGGCGCCCAAGCTGCGCGACGTTGCCGCAATACCAGCCGTCCCCCAGAATGGCTCCGAGGACGTTCTCGCCGGGAACGAGCTGCGCGGTGACGTCGTAGACCTGGTATTGGACGCGCTTCCTATAGTCGGTCCAGCCCGGCGTGAAGATGTCCGTTCCGACCCGGGTTCCGTTGAGGTAGGCCTCGTAAAGACCCAGGGCGCTGATGTAGAGCCGGGCGCTCACGGCGCTCTTCGAGAGGGTGAATCCGCGCCGAAGATAGGGAGCGGGCGCCCCGGTCTGGCCCGCACCGTGCCATGGCGCCCCGACCCACTGGGCGCTCCAGTCGCTTCGGCTCAAAAGCCCAGACTCCCAGTAAGCCGCGCCCGCGGGGGACGTGCTGGGGGCGCCCTTGTCGTCCCACGAGGTGACCTGCCAATAGGCGCGGGCCCTCGACGCGATAGCCTTGCCCCCGTAGGGGACCTGAGTCGTGTCGGCGCTCTCGACCCTGCCGCTGTCCCAGAGATCCGCGGGTCCGCCCGGTTGCGACGAAACCCTAATCTCGTAGGCGCTCTGCGAGACGCCGCGCCTCCCGTCAACCGCCGACATCTGCCACCCGAGGCGCGGCGCGGCGTCGTGGACACCGAGCGGATTGAGCAGGTAGTTGCACACCAGGAACACGGGTATTGCGGCGGAGGACATGGTTTTCTTGGGGTAAAAGGGGGCTTCCTTCCGGGGAGCCCGGCGGGAGGGATCAACGACGTTTCAGCAGTCGATCGGTCGGAGCGCCCGGCCTCCTAGTGGTAGAGAAGGTTGGGAGTCACGTCGCCGCCGAACTTGCTGGTGCCGTCCGGCAGCAGGAGATAGGGCGAACCCCGGCCCGGGACGTATTTGAGCGCGACTACCTGGAGGTTGAAGAGCTGCCTGGCCTCGGCGATCTTCTCCGTGTAGCCGGGGAACAGCTCGCCCAGCACGTTTTTCAGCTCCTTCGAGTTGTGGGTGATGAGCGCGTCGCGAAACGAATCCAAGCGCGCAAACACGGTGGCAAATTGCTCGCGGGGGGTCCCCGGAACGGAGAGGATAGCCGCCAGTACGGCGACCGTGTCGTTGGAGTTGCCGAACGCGGCGTAGACAAAGATCTTGGGCCCCTTGGGGTCCCCCAGGCGCGGATGCGTTAGGGTCTCCTCAAGCAGGTCAAGGCAATGGGAGCATTGAAAGCTGACGATCAAGATCGGGGACTGCTTGGCGTCAAAGTCGCCCAGCCAGCGAAACGCCGCCTTGTCCAGGCCAGGTGGAAGCGCGGGCGCGGCGGTCCTTGGCCCGGCGGCGGATTCGGGTTCCCCTGGCTTGGGTGCAACCGGTAAGACATCCCCGGGCCCCTGCCAGGAATCAATTCGGGCCTGCTCAAACGCCTTCACGGCGAAAAGGAGCGGCAGGGTCAGGGCCAGCATCGCCGCCGGCAGCCAGGCGTGGGCGCGGCCCCGCTTTGGAACGACAAAGGCCGCGACCAGGGCCGCGGCTGCGTGAAGCGTGCAAAAGGGGCAGAACCCCCTGATGATGACGAACTGGATGAACATCAGGGCCAGGGCGCCGAGCGCCAGGGCGAAGACGGCACCCAGCTGGACCCGCATCTGCCACAAGCCCGCCAAGGGAAGCGTCAGCACCAGCCAAAGGGGTATGGCGTAGAGCGGAAGCGGGACGTGGAAGAGGGACCCATAGTGCGTGTTGATGATCTCCGCGCAGCCCGACAACGGGCACGGCAGATTGAGCAGCTTGAGCGCCGCCAGGTAAATACACGTGAGCAGGCCCACCCCGACGAGAAGCGTGGTGAGGGAGGAGGCGCGTTGGGGTATGGTGGGCACTTCGATTGCTTCTCTATTCCGTGCATGGAGCGACGGCATGGACCAGCTAGAACATTTTCGGCGCCGCTGTCGCTACCGAACGGGCGGGATGAGACTCACCGCGCGCCACGCTCAACCGGTTGCGTTTCGCACTCCCTCCATCAAGGGGAGTCGGGGCAGCGAGCGGGAAGCAGTCGCGTGCGCGGGCCGGCCGCAGCTTGATCCCGGCCGTGGCCGCTCCCATTCTCGGCAGAAATGCCCCGAGCGTTGAAACTTGTGCCCGCCAGTTACCGGAGCTTGGGAGCGGGGGCCCTGCTGGTTTGTGCGACCTTCGCCGCCTACCTCCCTTCGCTCCTTGGCCAGTTCATCTGGAACGACAGCGACTACGTCACCGCGCCGGCGCTGCGTTCCCTTTCGGGGCTGTGGCGGATCTGGACCGAGATTGGCGCCACCCAGCAATACTACCCCCTGCTCCACAGCGCATTCTGGGTCGAGCACCGGCTCTGGGGGGACAACCCCCTCGGCTATCACCTCCTCACCATCCTGCTCCATGCCGGCGCCTCGGTCATGTTCGCGCGGGTCCTTGGGAGGCTTGCGGTTCCCGGCGCGTGGCTGGCCGCCCTGCTCTTCGCCCTGCACCCGGTCCACGTCGAGTCGGTCGCCTGGATCACGGAGCAGAAGAACACGTTGTCCATCGTCTTCTATCTGGCGGCAGCGCTGGCCTACCTGGACTTTGACGGGGAGCGCCGTGGCCGGGCGTATTTCCTGGCCCTAGGCCTCTTCGTACTCTCGCTCTGGTGCAAGACGGTGACCGCAACCCTGCCCGCGGCGCTCCTGGTCGTGTTCTGGTGGAAGCGCGGTCGGCTCGGTTGGCGAAGGGACATCCTGCCGCTAGTCCCCTGGCTCGCGCTGGGAGCCGCATCGGGCATGCTCAGCAGCTGGGTCGAGAAGCGCTACATCGGTGCCCAGGGCGCGGACTTTGACATCGCGTTTGTCGGGCGCGTGCTGGTCGCCGGCCGCGCCATTGGGTTCTACGCCCTGAAGATCATCTGGCCGGCCGGGCTCAACTTCGTGTACCCGCGTTGGGCCATCGACCCGGGGTCCTGGTCCCAGTGGCTCTTCCCGATCGCCGCTGCGGGGCTCGCCGCCGTCCTCTGGGCTGTACGCCGCAGGTCCCGGGCCCCCCTTGCAGTATACCTGATCTTTGTCGGCACCCTCTTTCCTGTCCTGGGATTCGTGAACCTGTTCGGAGCATGCTACTCGTGGGTGTGGGACCACTGGCAGTACCTGGCGGACTTGGCCCCCCTTGCGTTCGCCGGCGCCCTCCTGAAGCGCGCCTGGGACTGGGCCGCGCCTCGGTGGGTCTGGGCCGCTCCGGCGGCCACCGCGGCCCTCGTCATCCTGCTTGGAGCCCTGACCTGGCGCCACTGCGCGATGTTCCGGGACAACGAGACGCTCTACCGAGAGACCATGGCCCGAAACCCGGGATGCTGGCTCGCCCACAACAACCTGGGGGTCCTCCTCGTCGACATCCCGGGGCGCCTTCCGGAGGCCATCTCCGAGTTCGAGGGCGCGCTGCGGATCTCCCCCGGTGACTCGAGGACCCACATGAACCGTGGGAAGGCCCTGGCGAGGATCCGTGGCCGCCTGCCCGAGGCCGTCGCGGAGTTGGAGGAGTCTCTGCGGATCAAGCCCGATGATCCGGAGGCCCACAACGACCTGGGGAACATCCTCATCAAGATTCCTGGGAGTCTGCCCGGGGCGATCGAGCAGTACAGGGAGGCGCTGCGGATAAGGCCCGGCTACGCGGATGCGCACTATAACCTCGGGATTGCGCTTGCGGACATCCCCGGCCGGCTTCCCGAGGCCATCGCCGAGTACGAGGCGACCCTGCGCATCAATGCGGACAACCCGGAGGCGCACAACAACCTCGGCATCGCGCTGGCGAGGATTCCAGGGCGGACACCCGAGGCGATCTCGCACTACGAGGCGGCCCTGCGAATCAAGCCCGATTACCCCGAGGCCCATTTCAACCTCGGCGTCGCGCTGGCGGACAGCCCGGGCCGGGCTTCCGAGGCCATCGCCGAGTACGAGGCGGCGCTGCGCCTGACGCCGGACGACCCGGAAGTGCACAATGCCCTGGGAATCGCCCTGGGAGCGCTCCCCGGGAGGGAGCCCGAGGCCATATCGCACTACGAGGCGGCGATTCGGACTAGACCCGATTATGCCGACGCGCACTACAATCTGGGCTGCCTGCTTGAGGGCGTCCCCGGCCGCTTGCCCGACGCCATGGCGCAATTCAACGAGGCGCTGCGTTACCGGCCCGACTTTGCGGAGGCGCACTTCAACCTCGGCGTCACCCTGGCGAGGATTCCGGGCCGGATGCCCGAGGCGATCGGCCACTTGAGGGAGGCCCTGCGGATACGGCCCGACTTCGACGCGGCCCGCCAGATGCTGGACAGGATTGGGCGTTGACGCGCCGCCCGCTACTCGCGGTGGAACACCACCCGCTCGTCCAGGGGAACCCGGGTCGACGTGGGGCGGACGCCCTCGCGCGCATGCCCCAGGTAGACCAACCCGAGGCATCGGTGGCCCGCATCCAGCCCCAGCCAGTCCGCAAAGTCGGAGGAGAGTGCGACCGGCGGCGTCGACCAGAACGAACCGAGGCCGCGCTGGTGCGCTGAGAGCATGAGGTTCTCCACGGCGCAGCACGTTGCAGCCGTCTCGTCCAGCTCGGTCACCTTCCCCGCCGGATCCAATCTCATCGCGACCGCGATCACGACCGGCGCTCCAAGGACATTGGCTCCAAGCTTCGCCCGCTTGTCCGGACGGCGCTCGAGCTCGGGCGTGACCCGGTCGTAGAGCGTCTCGAGTCCCGCGGCAAGCCGCCGGCGCGCGGCCCCCGTGAACACGTGGAAGCGCCATGGCTGGGTCAACCCATGCGTGGGGGCCCAGTGGGCGTCCTCAAGGATCTCGCGCACGAGAGCGTCGGCAACCGCCTTCCCCCCCTCCATCTGCTGGGGTTTGATCGTCCTTCGGGTCCGGTACGGATAGGGCTCGGGCATGGAAAGTTCGGTGCAACCATATCTCAAAGCCCGTTGGGAAACTAGCCAAACCGCGATGGTCGAAGCCACCAGGCCCGCGGGCATCCCCGCGGCGCACGGCCCTCGCGGCTTGGCATTGCCCCGGAATGCTGCGTGGCTTGTCCCGTGCCCGACCTTTCGGATCACACCATAGAGACCCTGCAGCGGCAGCTCGCGGAGCTGGGCTTCAAGCCCTCGCACGCCGAGCCGCTCCTGCGCGCTCACTACGGGGCCGACGGCCCGAACGGCCGCACATTCCCCCCGGCGCTGGCGGCGCGGCTAAGCGACGAGGCCCGCCGGAGGCAGGCGGCAATCGCGGCTCGCCAGGTGGCCGAGGACGGCACAACGAAGCTCCTCCTTCGAATGGGCGACGGCCGCACCGTCGAGTCCGTTCTGATGCCCGACTACCGGGCGGACCGGGCCGCCGGCTGCATCTCCTCACAGGTGGGCTGCGCAATGGGTTGCGACTTCTGCGCGACCACCAAGACCGGGTTCGAGCGCAACCTGACCTCAGGGGAGATCGTCGAGCAGTTCCTGGCGCTTCGCCGCGAGGCCCGGGGCGCCGGCCGCAGGCTCCAGACCCTTGTCTTCATGGGGATGGGCGAGCCGATGCTCAACCTCGACAACGTCGTGCCGGCCATCCATCGCATCGCCCGCAACGAGATGGGCGCGCTTGGCTACAGGCAGGTCACCGTGTCCACCGTGGGGATTGTGTCCGGGATCGACGCCCTGGCGGCGTCGGGGCTCAACGTCCACCTGGCCGTGTCGTTGCATGCGCCGGACGACGCGACGCGCGCCCGGCTCCTGCCGGCCGGACGCCGCTTCGGGGTGGCCGACATCCTGGCCGCGGCCGACCGATACCAGGCCGCGACGGCGCGGCCCGTGTCCATCCAGTACTGCCTCCTTGACGGCGTGAACGACTCCCTTCCCCAGGCCGACGAGCTTGCCCGCCTGCTTGAAGGGCGGCGCATGCACGTGAATCTCCTTCGGTACAATCCTACCGGGCTAAGCCTGCGCGGTGAGGTCTACGCCCCGTCGCCCGAAACCTTGACCGAGGCCTTCCTGGCGCGCCTGAGGGACCGGGGTGTGGTGGCCCACGTCAGACGGCCGCGGGGGCGCGACATCGATGCGGCATGCGGGCAGCTGCGCCAAAGGGCGTAGCGCATGACATGGCAGACCCGCGGCAGTGGAGGCAACCGAGAGGGATCGGGAAGCGACACAGGACCCGCCCATGGCCCTGGGAGCCTGCACTCAGGTCCGGATCTCACTGGGGACCGATTTGCGTGAATCGGCGCATCCGCCAAGGCCATTTTGACGTATAATCACAACAGCCCGACGGCACCGTGCTAAAATGATGACCACCCGCTCCGCCCTTGTCGGCCTCCTCGTGGCGGCCGCCCTTGCCGCTCCGCCCGCCCGGGGGGAACCGGCCCCCGCGTCCGCCGCCGGAGCGCCGACCGAGCTCTCCATCGTGGTCGTCGATTCCCTGCGGGGAAATTCGAGCGACATCAACAACTTCGACAGGATCGCACGCGTGTTCACCGAGGTGTTCACCGATCGGAAATGGCCGTGCACGATCTCGGTCGAGCGTTTCGCCGCGAACACCCCGCCCCACCCGACCGAGCTGCGGATCTTCTTCCAGGGAATGCGCGAGGAATCCCTCGGGGACCTGACCTTCAGCGCCTGGATGATCCTCTACGACCACGGCGCAAAGCAGGATTTCGGTGTCGTCCGGTTCCGGTACGACACCCGGCCCATGGAGCAGATGAGCGACCGGATGGACCGCAGCGTTCGCGGCGCGGCGCGGATCGCCGCCGAGAAGATTGAGCCAATCCTTTTCCCAAAGGGGGGCAAGCCCAAGCCCTGACGCGGCGCCGGCCCGTCACGCCCGTGCAGCCCGAACCGCAGAGCGCCGCCGTAGTCGAGGAGACCTGCCTGCTTGCGCAGACGGCAACGGGCGACCGCGAGGCCTTTCGAGCGCTCTATTCGAGGTATGGGTCGCCGCTGTACTCCCTCGCCGTCCGAATTGTCGGCGACACGAGCGATGCCGAGGACGTGCTCCAGGACTCGTTCATAAAGATATGGCGCAACGCCGGCTCGTTCGACCCCAGGAAATCGCGCCCCTTCACCTGGGCGGTCACGATCGTGCGAAGGACCTGCTTTGACCACCTGCGCAAGAGACGGCGCCTGCCCCCGCTCGCAGAGCTCCCCGCGACCGCGAGCGCGGCCCCGGGAAGCTACGGAGGCGACAATGCCCGCCAGGAGACCGAGGCCCACGAGGATTCGGGGCGGCTGCGCGGGGCGCTCGCCCAGATTCCCGCCAACCAGAGGCGCGCCCTCGAACTGGCCCTATTCACGGCCATGTCGCACCCCGAGATCGCCCAGGCCCTCGGGCAGCCGGTCGGCACGGTCAAGTCATGGATACGCCGCGGGCTCTTGGAAGTCAGGAACACCCTAACCGAACCTTCATTATGAACCCAGAACTTGAGGAACTTGCCTGCCTTTACGTCCTCGACCGCCTCGACGCCAGGGAGCGCGCCTCGTTCGAGGCGCGCCTGCTGCACGATCCCCAGCTCGCGGCATTCGTGGGAGAGATGGAGTCCGCCCTCGCCAGGCGCGTTGGCGCCGTTCCGCGGATCGACCCGCCCGCCTCGATGATCGATCGGATTGAGCGCGGCATCGACGGGCCCGGGTCCGGCGTCGCCCGTGAACCCGCATCCGCTCACCCTGCGCCGTGGGCGCGCTGGGGCATCGCGGCCCTGATCGCCGTGGGGGTCGGCGTGGTCGCCGCCCAGCTCGTCCGACGCGGGAGCGCCCCCCTCCAGCGCCCGTTCGTGATCATTGTCGGGATGGACCCGAGCCAGAGCACGCTCGCGGAGCTTCCTCTTCAGCGTCGCGCCCAGGACGCCGACGGCCGCTTCATCCAGCTCGCATCCCTTGCCGAGCAGTTCTGGGAAAAGCCCGGGGACCTTCCGGAGAAGCTGCGCCCGACGGGACCCAACGGCCACGGCTACGCGCTCTATGACCCCGCGAGCAGCCAGGGCTTCGTCGCCATCGAGCAGCTTCCCGCGATTGGGAAGGACAAGCGCTACCACCTCTGGATCGTCGACACGGCCTCCGGCCAGACCCGGGAGGCGGGGATCCTTCCCCTGGCGGGATCAAGCAGCGGCCTCTACTTCTTCTCGGTCTCGCCCAACCTCGACGCGAGGCCCGACCGGCTGGATTTCTTCGTGACGATCGAGGACAACGCCGCGTCCGGATCGGCGCGGCCCACCGGCAAGGTCGTGATCGGCGACGGGCGGTTCTTCTGACTGCAAGGATGCGACCCAATCCGGCCCGGGTAGCTTGCGTCTCAGGCTAGATGACGGGGTTGGAGGCCCCGTCCATCGGCACAATGGCCCCCATCACGTAGCTGGCGCAGGGCGACGCCAGGAACAGGGCGACCTGCGCAATCTCCTCGGGCCTTGCGAACCGGCCCAGGGGAATCCCCTCCTCCATGCGCGCCCGCACCTCGCGGGCCGAGGCGCCCGACATGCGGGACTCAGCCGCGATCCGCTCCTCGACGCGTCCCGTCAACGTCAGCCCCGGGTTGATCCCGTTTATCCGGACCCCTTTGGGAGCGTACGCCGCAGCCAGTCCGGTCGTGGCGAGCATGAGTGCCGCGTTGGCGGAACCTCCCGCGATGTGCACCGGCGAGGCCACCTTTCCCCCCACCCCGATGATGTTGACCACCGCTCCCGATCCCCGCGCGGCCATGGAGGGAAGCACGGCGTCCATGGCGTGAATGCAAGTGAAGAACTTCGAGTCCATCGCCTGTCTCCACGCCGCCGAATCCAGCTCATGCGGCGCGTGGCGCCGGGCGGCCCCGGCGCTGTTGACGAGCACGTCAACCGGGCCGAGGGCCGCGGTCACCGCCGCAAAGGCGCGGACCGCCGCCGCCGGGTCCGTGAGATCCACGGCATGGGTGAAGACCTCGGCGCCAAGGATCGACCCCGCGGCGGCGAGGTTGGCGGCATCGCGCGAAAGAAGCGCCACCCGGGCGCCCTCCGCGAGAAAGGCGCGGGCGCAGGCGAGTCCGATCCCCTTGCTGCCGCCCGCGATGACGGCCACCTTGCCCTTCAGCTGTAGGTCCATGGGCTCAGATGGGGACAGTTTCGAGGTCTTCCTCCACCCATGGCAGCGTTACTTCAGGGTGAAGCCGAAGGCCTCAAGCTCGCGCATGTGGAAGGGAGCGGAATCCCTCAGCTCCCCGAGCTTGGCCATCGCGGTCGCAAGGTCGGGCGCCTCGAAGAAGCATGCCCCGTCGTCGCAGTCGTGCAGGTGGATGGCCCACGGGCCCGACCCGCCGGCACCCGACTCGAAGATGGACCCGTAGAGGTAGTTCCCCGGAAGCCCGTGGTGCAGCCCGGTTCCTGGGAGAAGGAAGAGCGAATGGACCGGATCATGGTGCGCGGGCGCGACGCCGGGTCCCTGGTGTTTTCGGTGATGGGCCGGTTTGCCGGTCGCCTTGAGGCGGTGGACCTCGGCCTTCGCCCGGTCCCCCGCGGGCAGGTGAGCGACGTACCGGTCGTAGACCGCGGAATTGGCCTCCAGGGCTTCCGGCTCGATCCGGCCCGCGGCCAGGGCTTCAAGGTTGGAGGCACCGTAATAAGGGCTCCCCGAGAGCGACCGTGCGGTCACGTGGCCGCCCTTGTGGTCCGCGCTCGGGTAAACCTGGTGCGCGGCGTAAAGCCGGTTCAGCGACTCCACGTAGCTCGTCGTGTGCGGCACGGCCCCGATCGGGCTGTGCTCAATCATCTCCATGACCGACTGGTCGAACTGAGCGTGGGGATCTTGGGGCATCGGCCTCTTGATAAATGACACCCCCAGCCAAGACGAGGATTGTTATCGGTCAGGCCTCGACGACCACCGTCTGGCCCGAAAAGGTCACCCGATCGCCCTTCGAAAGCTTCTTGCGCTTGCGCGTCTCCACGACGCCGTTCAGGAGAACGCGCCCCTCGCTTATGGCCAGCTTTGCCTCGCCGCCGCTCTGCGTCAGCCCGCCGAACTTCAGAAGCTGGCAGAGCTCGATCGGCATTTCCTTTACCACGACGGGGCGCGGGGCGTCCGGGCTTGACTGGGTCATGCCTGAATCATGGCAGGCTAGACCGGCGCGTCGATTCTTCGATTCCAGGACGTGAACCGCCTCTCTGGGCTTGCCTACCCGCGGCGGGTCCGTTGTCCCCTAGCCTGACACATGCTTTTCAAATCCCGCGAGGTCCGGCCCGGCCCCAAGCCGCGCCACGTGCTCAACGAGCACGGCATGGTCGAGATTGTGCCTGGAAGCTGGGACCTTCTCGCCCCAGGGGATCCTGCGCTTAGCCGGCGCATTAAGCTCGACGGTCCCTCGCTCACCGTCGTCGAGCTCAAGGGCCGGAAACGTTTCTCAAGGGGGATCTGGGCCCCGGCCGACCAAATCGCGGCGCTCCGTCAGGAGCTGTGCCGGGAAAGGCAGGATCCCTCGCACCAGAAGCGGCTTGATTCGGGGCGGAGGCGGCGCGCAGCGGCCCAGGAGCTCTATGCCGAGGATTTCCGCTCGGCCGTGCTTGGATTCCTTGGATTTCACCCCACGTATCACACCCAGGCCGAGCGCCTTGCCGGATTGGTCGTCCTGCACGCGGCACCCGTTGGAAGCGGCACCGTGGCGCGCACGCAGCGCATCCCGATCGAAGAGCGCGCGGCGGCCGCAACGATCGCCTGGCTCCGCCACCAGACGACGGCCTATGACGACATGGCCATCCCGCGGGAGCGGGGCCGCCGGCGCGAAGTCCGGCGGATGCTTGCGCGGCGATCGAGCCAGCTGCTGGCCGAGTACCGCAGCGGCCGGCCAATAGACCTAAGCCGCTGCCCCTTGAACGCCGCGCTCGGCCTAGGCGCCCCCAGCGAGCTCTAGTGCGCGGGGGAACAAAATGTTGTTCTCCTTGTGAACGTGCTGGTGAAGGTCGGCTTCGAACCCCGCCAGGCCCGAGAGCAGCGCCCGGTGGGTATTGCACGCCTCGTTGTCCGGCGTGAAGTCGTTTGTCAGAACCCGAAGGCGGGCGGTCGCTGCGCCGGCGGATTCGTGCTCGGCCTCCATCTGCCGGATGGGGTTGGCAATCGAGCCGCAATGGAAATCTTTGGAGGCTCCCATCTCGATCTGGCGAACCAGGGGAAAAAGCACCTGTTCCTCCTTATGCATGTGGCTGAACATCTCCTGGGCCAGGCCAACGACCGTTTCGTAAACCTCGGGAAGCCGCGGGTCGCGCCAGGAATGCTTCGCGGCGACGCGACCGGCCATCTCGGCAAGCCTGGGCAGCTCGGCCTTCACGTAGGCGTGGTGGGTCGCCTCTATGTGGTCAGCGAGCTCCGCGAGCGTCATTCCCGCCGGGTCGGGACCGCCTTTCGCATCGGCCGGTTTCTCGATCGCCGCCTCGA
>CAYPXZ010000044.1:0-31589 GCA_964414785.1 uncultured Opitutaceae bacterium | reverse complement strand
TTCGGCTACGACGACGCGCTCGACACCTTCGGCGTCCACGCCGTGGGCGGCACGATCGGGGCCTTCCTGACCGGCATCCTGGCCACCGCGGCCGTGAACCCCAACCTGACCTCGAGCAACCCCGCGGCCCGGGCCAACGGGCTTGCGGAGCTCGTTTCGAACGGGGGGCTCTGGAAGGAGCAGGTCCTCGCCATGGGTTTGACCCTCCTCCTCGCGGTCGTCGCGACGACGGTCATCGGGTTCGCCCTGAAGGCCACCATCGGCCTCAGGCCGACGACCGAGGTCGAGCGCCAGGGATTGGACGTAACCGAGCACCAGGAAGAGGGTTACAACTTCTAATGACCCGATTAGGGGATGCATGAAAGGAGCCCGCTCGAAAGAGCGGGCTTCTTTGTTTCAATGATTTGTGCGACTTTGGGTGCCCGAAGGGTGTTTTGCAGATGAACGATGAACCTCCAGTGCAACACGAACACCCCGGGCTAGGCCCGCCCGTAGATTTTACGACCTTCATGCGTAAATATCAGGACATGGTCTTCACAACCTCTGTGCGCCTCGTTCGGAACGAGGCACAGGCCGAGGACATCGCCCAGGAGGTCTTCATAAAGGCCCACGAGAATTTCGAGATGCTATCGACCAGCCCGTCGGCCGGCGGATGGCTCAAGACAGTCGCGACCAACCTCTCGCTCAACCACCTCCAGCGCTACCGCAAGCGCTGGAAGTTCTTCTCGGAGTTCGGCTCGGACTCCGCCGAGGAGGACGCCCCCGCGGTCGAATTCGCAGCGCCCGACACCTTCTTCGACTCCGTCGACTCGGACGAGCGGCGCGCGTGGGTCGAGGACGCCCTCTCCAAGCTGCCCGACCACCAGAGGATCCCGCTTGTCCTCTACCACTTCGAGGAGCTCCCCTACGACGAGATCGCGGGGCGCCTCGGCGTCTCCCTGGCGAAGGTCAAGACCGACATCCTGCGCGCCCGGGCCGCGCTGGCCAAGATACTGGCCCGCGGCGACGCCTCCTTCCGAATTCTCGCAACCTGATTTCCCCATGAACCCATACAATTCCGACAAGCTCGAGGCCGCGATCCATGGCGTGCTGCGCAGGCTCCCTGACCGGAAGGCCCCCGCGGGTCTTGAGGGGCGCGTGTTCGCCGAGCTGGCCCGCCGGGCTGCCCTGCCGTGGTGGAGGAAGTCCTTCTCCCACTGGCCGTCGACGGTGCGCATGGGGTTTGTCGCCGGCTCGGTGCTGGCCGGCCTTCTCATGGTGCTCGGCCTGATCACCCTCAGCGGCACCCAGAGCGCCCACCAGGTCAGCGGCTCGATCGCCAACTCACTTGCCTGGCTCACCTTTGCCAGGGACCTCGTCTCCACAACCGAAGGCAAGGCGAGGATCCTCCTCGCCGCAACCCCCTCAGTCTGGCTCTACGGCGCCGTCGGCACGGTCGCCGTTTGCTATGCCGCGCTCGCCGCCATCGGCGCCGCGACCTACCGCGCCGTAACGTTCGCGCGCCAGGCCTCCTAAAACCCAATGATTCCCATGATCCCACTCAACAAGACGCTGCGCGCAGGCCTCCTGCTCGGCGCGCTCTTCACACTCTCAGCAATCGCCTACGCGGCGGACGCCGCGAAGCCGCAGGACGCCCAGGCGTCACCGGCGCAGGCCACGCAGAACCAGGCGGTCGCGGCCCCCGCGCCGGAGACCCCGCTGCACGAAATCGGCTCCAGCCCGCAGGCCGTCCCGGCCGCAACCGCCCCCGCAGCCCCCGCCGCGACCACGGTGGTTCCCCCGCCCCCCGCTCCCAGCGCCCCGAACCGGGGCGAGGGCGATGACGGCAACGACCGCGTCTCGGTCAGCGGGTCCACCTACGTGGGCCCCGACGAGACGGTGACCGGCAACGCCGTGGCCGTCATGGGCCCGGTCAAGGTCGACGGGACCGTGGACGGCAACGCCGTCGCCGTCATGGGCTCGAACACGATCAACGGGACTGTGCACGGCAACGCCGTGGCCGTCATGGGCACCCTCAAGCTCGGGCCGAAGTCCCACGTCGACGGCAATGCCGTGGGCGTCGTCGGACTTGTCATCAAGGAGCCCGGCGCCTACGTCGGCGGCAACGTGGTAATGCAGGCCCAGGGCATCGACATGTCCGAGGACTCGGCCGCCTCGTCCTGGTTCCACCACGGCCTGAAGCTCGGCCGGCCGGTGGCGTTCGGACCGCACCTGCACGTGATGTGGATCATCAACGTATGCCTGATCGGCCTCTACGTGCTCCTCGCGCTGGCCTTCCCGAACGGCGTCACGAAGTGCGGCGAGACCCTCTCCCACCGTCCCGGGATCACATTCCTGACCGGCATCCTCTCCATCCTCGGGCTCCCGGTCCTCTTCATCCTGCTCCTGGTCACGGTCGTCGGGATCCCGATTGCCCTGATCGTCCTGCCGCTCTCGATCCTGGCCGCCATCCTGTTCGGCAAGTCGGCGATCTACGCCCTCGTGGGCCGCTCGATACTCGGCAAGCAGATGAGCCCCGCCCTCGGGGCGCTGGTGGGGGCCCTGATCATCCTGGTGCTCTACTTCATCCCGTTCCTCGGCCTGGCGATCTGGTTCATGGTGGCCTTCCTCGGATTCGCCTGCGCCGTGACGACCCTCTTCACGTCGACCAAGGCGGCCCCGCCGGCGCCCCCGGCCGCCGGCTTCGCGCCCCCCGTCATGGCCGCCGCCGCGCCCCAGGATCCGTCCGTCTCGGCGCCGGTGGCCCCGGCCCCGGACCTGGGTTCCGTTCCCCCGCCCCTTGCATCGGTCATGCAGGGCGCCCCCGCGGCCGCGATCCCGGTGCCCCCGCTCGCCGCGCCCGTGGCGGCCTACAGCCAGGCCGCCCTCCCCAGGGCCGGGTTCTGGATCCGCATGGTGGCGCTCCTCCTGGACATCATCCTGATCGCCGTCATCACCGCGGGCCTGGAGCACACGACGGTGCACTTCACCAATGGCGGGGGGCACGCCTCGGGCGGGAGCTTCTTCCCCATCGCGATAGCGACCTACGGGGCCATACTCTGGAAGCTCAAGGGTTCGACGATCGGCGGGATCATCTTCAACCTGCGCGTCGTGAGGGTGGATGACCGGCCGATGGATTGGACCACGGCGATCGTCCGCGCCCTGGCCTGCTTCTTCTCGGCGATCGCGGCCGGGCTCGGCTTCATCTGGATCGCTTTCGACTCCGGCAAGCAGGGCTGGCACGACAAGATCGCGGGCACCGCGGTCGTCCGCCACCCGAAGTCCGTCTCGCTGGTCTGAGATTAGCGGGTTGAACTCAAGGCACGGGGCGTTGCAAGGTAGGCAACGCCCCTGATGCCCACCCGACGACCCGCAGCCAAGAAACGCATCCCCAGGAGGGCCCCGCTCGTGGGGCTCATCATGGGAAGCACCTCCGACTGGGAGACCATGCGCCACGCGGCCGAGTCGCTCGAGTCGCTCGGCGTCCCCTTTGAGAAGCGCGTCGTTAGCGCCCACCGCACGCCCAGGCTCATGTTCGAGTACGCGACCTCGGCCGCTGCCCGCGGCCTGAGGGTCCTGATCGCCGGGGCCGGCGGGGCGGCCCACCTGCCGGGGATGACGGCCTCCCTGACGGCGCTTCCGGTCCTCGGGATCCCGGTCGAGACCACGTCCCTCAAGGGCCTCGACTCGCTCTGCTCGATCGTCCAGATGCCCGGGGGCATCCCGGTCGCGACATTCGCCATCGGCAAGCCGGGCGCGGTCAACGCGGGCCTCTTCGCCGCCTCGATCCTCGCCCACGACCATCCTGCCATAGCCCGGGCCCTGGAGGCCCGACGCAGGGCCCAGACACGCAAGGTGCTGGGCGCACGGCTGCCGTGATCGCCCCGGGAAGAACGATCGGCGTCCTGGGCGGCGGCCAGCTCGGCCGGATGTTCGCCCACGCGGCCCAGGAGATGGGGTACCGGGTCCACGTCTACGAGCCGTCGGGGCCGAGCCCCGCGGGCGCCGTGGCGGAGCGCGAGACGTGCGCCCCCTACGAGGACCTGGCCGCGCTCGAGGCCTTCGCCCGCTCGGTCGACGTCGTCACCTACGAGTTTGAGAACATCCCCTCGGGGCCCCTGCGGGTCATCGAGGGGATCGTCGGTCTGAGGCCGGCGAGCTCGGTCCTCCACGTCTGCCAGAACCGCTCGCGCGAGAAGGCGTGGCTCAGGGCGAACGGCTTCCCGCATGCGCGCTACACCGAGGCGCTCGAGGGCGACATCGTCCAGGCCGCGTCGGAGGTGGGCCTGCCCTGCGTCATCAAGACCGCCGACTTCGGCTACGACGGGAAGGGCCAGATGAAGGTCGACACGCCCAGGGACCTCGCGCAGGCCTCCGCGATCTTCCGCGGGCGGCGCTGCGTCGTCGAGCAGTGGATCGGGTTCGAGCGCGAGATCTCGGTCATCTGCGCCAGGACGAGCCAGGGGGAGACGCGCGCGTTCCCCGCCTCGGAGAACATCCACACGGACCACATCCTGGACATCTCGATCGTGCCGGCGCGGATTTCCGCCGAGGTGGAGCGGGCGGCCCGGGGCCTGGCGGAGCGGATTGCCGACGCCCTCGGCGTCGTGGGGCTCGTGGCCGTCGAGATGTTCCTGGACCCCTCGGGGGAGATCCTCGTCAACGAGATCGCTCCCCGGCCCCACAATTCCGGCCACTGGTCGATCGACGGCGCGGCGACGAGCCAGTTCGAGCAGCACGTGCGCGCGGTCTGCGGCCTGCCGCTCGGGCCCTCGTGGGCCCGCAACCCGACCGTCATGGTCAACATCCTGGGCGACGCCTGGCGGCGCGCCGACGGCTCCCTGGCCCAGCCGCGGTGGGACGCCGTGCTCTCGGAGCCGAGTGCGAAGCTCCACCTCTACGGGAAGCCCGACCCGAGGCCGGGCCGGAAGATGGGCCACTTCACGGTCCAGGGCTCCGACGTCGAGGAGACCCTGGCGCTCGCGCGGGTTCTCAAGGCCCGGCTGTAGGCAGGCCCCTGCCTACTTCGGCAGGAGCTCGGAGACCAGGGCCTTCTCCTCCTTCAGCTCATTCTCGGTGGCGGTGATCTTGGACTTCGAGAAGTCGGTCAGCTTCACCCCCTGGACGATCGTCCATTTCGTGCCGTCGCCGCGGATCGGGTAGGAGAACATGAGGCCCTTTTCGATGCCGTACGAGCCGTCCGAGCAGACGGCGACGCTGAACCAGTCGCCCTCGCGGGTCGGGGTCGTCAGGGCGCGGACCGTGTCCACCACGGCGTTCGCGGCCGACGCCGCCGAGCTCAGGCCCCTGGCCTTGATGATCGCCGCGCCGCGCTGCTGGACCGTCGGCAGGAACGTGTCCTTGAACCAGGCGTCGTCCTTGATCACGTCGATCGCGGGCTTGCCCCCGACGCGCGCGTTGTAGAAATCCGGATACATCGTCGAGCTGTGGTTGCCCCAGATCGCGAGGTTGGAGACCGCCGTCGTGTCCGCGCCCGACTTCTGTGCGATCTGCGCGACCGCGCGGTTCTGGTCGAGCATCGTCATCGCGAACCAACGGTCCCTCGGGACCGAGGGCGCGTTGTTCATCGCGATCAGGCAGTTCGTGTTGCAGGGGTTGCCGACCACGAGGATCCGCACGCCCGCGGCGGCGTTCTTCGCGATAGCGTGGCCCTGGCCTGTGAAGATCTTCCCGTTGATCCCGAGGAGGTCCTTGCGCTCCATGCCGGCCTTGCGCGGGACGGAGCCCACGAGGAGCGCCCAGTCGACGTCCTTGAAACCCTCGTCGAGGGAGGCGGTCGCCTTAATGCCCTTGAGAAGCGGGAACGCGCAGTCCTGAAGCTCCATCACGACCCCGCCAAGGGTCGGCAGGGCCGGCTCGATCTCGATCAGGTGCAGGATCACCGGCTGGTCCGGCCCGAACATCGATCCGGAGGCGATGCGGAAGAGCAGGGAGTACCCGATTTGGCCGGCTGCGCCGGTGACGGCGACGCGTAGGGGAGTTTTCATGAAAGGGGGGAGCAATGTAGCGATTGACAGGGCGAGCGCACGGAGAATCTAGGGGGCCTTGCGGAAGCGCGTGGAGAGCGCGGCATGAACCTCCCTGACAAGGGCTTGCGTGGTTTCCCAGCCGATGCATCCGTCTGTGATCGAGACCCCTCGTCGCAGTTTCTCGACGGGCTGGGGGAAGGGCTGGCTGCCTGCCACCAAGTTGCTCTCGATCATGGCACCCATGATCGACGTGTTGCCCTCGGCGATCTGGGCCAGGAGCTCGCGCATCACGTCGGGCTGGCACTCCGGCTTCTTGGCCGAGTTGTCGTGCGAGCAGTCGACCATGATCGACTTCAACAGCCCCGCCTTCTCCAGCAGCTGCTCGGTCTTCGCGATGTGGGCCCGCGAGAAGTTCGGGGCGCCCGAGCCTCCGCGCAGGACGATGTGGCAGTTCGGGTTGCCGGCGGTCACGACGGCGGACGCGGCGCCGTCCAGGTTGATGCCGAGGAAGGTCTGGGGCTGGGAGGCGGCGCGGATGGCGTTTATCGCCGTCTGCACCGACCCGTCCGTCCCGTTCTTGAACCCCATCGGCATCGAGAGGCCTGAGGCCATCTGCCGGTGGGTCTGGGACTCCGCGGTCCGCGCCCCAATCGCCGACCAGCAGACGAGGTCGGCGATGTACTGCGGGGTGATCGGGTCGAGCAGCTCGGTCGCCGTGGGCAGGCCGAGGTCGAGCACGTCGCGCAGGAAACCGCGCGCGATCCTCAGCCCGGCGGCGATGTCGTTGGAGCCGTCGAGGTGCGGGTCCATGATCAGCCCCTTCCAGCCGACCGTGGTCCTCGGCTTCTCGAAGTACACCCGCATGACGATCATGACCCGGTCGGACACCTCGCGGGCGAGCGCCGCGAGCCTGGCCGCGTACTCCCTGCCGGCGTCGACGTCGTGGATCGAGCACGGGCCGACGATCAGGAGCAGGCGCTGGTCGTCGGTGAAGATGAGCTTGTGGATGTCCTGGCGGGACCGCGTCACGAATTCGGCCTGGGCCTCGGACTTGGGAGTCCCGGCGAGAAGCGCCGTGGGCGAGGGCAGGGGTCGTGTCTCGACGACATTGATGTCCGAGGTCTTTTGCATGGGGTCCCGTGAAGAAGCCCGCAAAGCAGCGGGCCGCAAGGGATTTTGACGCGGCATCGCGCCGGACCCGCGAATTTGGGCAAAAAAAGTGGCGGGCCGCCTACCCCTAGACGGCCCGCCTTTGCTTTCTTATTTACCCCAAAACTCCCGCTAGGCGGGAGAATTGAAAAAATCTACTCTTTCAGTGGTAATCGCTTTGCGGTGATCGTCAAGGAATGCTGCCAAGAAACTGCGCCGTTGCTTCCTAACCGATTTGCCATTAGCCTCTTATCGTTGATGAATTTATCCGAAAAAACCTGGGTTTACCCCTACCGGCCAGCCTGCGTGCTCCGCGCATGGGGGCCCGATGCGGCTGGATTCCTACAAGGCCAGTTTACCAATGACTTAGGTAAGATGCCCGCAGGGGCGTCGGTCTACGGCCTCTGGCTGGACCGGAAAGGGCGCGTGATCGGGGACAGCCATGTGATCCGGGGGCCGCTCGATGGCGAGTTCTGGATCGTGAGCACCGACTCGGCGGGGTCCGCCATCGCGGGACACCTGCAGGCGCACATCATCGCGGACGAGGTCGAGGTCTCGGACGAGTCTCCCGGGTGGCGCGCCATGGCCCTCGTGGGGGAAGGCTGCGGGGAGTGGCTCACCTCCGCGGTGCGCCCGGGTTTCGCGTTCCCCGGGCGCAGGGCGCCCGGGGAGAACTGGGAGTGGCTCTTTCCCGAGGCGGATGCGCCCGCGGCCCTGGCCGCCTCCTCCCAGGGGCGCGCCGTCGCAACGGACGAGATCGAGCGCCTCAGGATCCGGTCCGCCATCGCGTCGGTCCCGGCTGACATCGGCCCTGCGGACCTGCCGAACGAGGGGGGCCTCGACGCCCAGGCGATATCGTATTCAAAGGGCTGTTACACGGGCCAGGAGGTGATGGCCCGCGTGAAGTCCCTGGGGCGGGTCCGAAGGACGCTTGTGCGGGTGCGGGGCGAGGGTGCGCCGCCCGCGCTTCCCGCGGCGTTGTGGCGCGGCGAGCGCAGGGATGGGGAGCTTCGCTCGGCGGTCGCGGACCCGGGCGGCTTCGACGGCCTGGCGCTCGTTTCCGTGGACTGCGCCGCCCTGGGCGGCGGCCTTTCGCTCGCCAAGGGCGGCCCGCAGACCGTCTCCCTCGTCCCCGCGCCGTGAGCGGGCGCACGATTCTCCGGATTGCATTTGACCGCTTCGATTCGAGCCCCTTGCCTCGAAAAAAGCGCAACCCATGAACAAGGCCGAACTGGTAGACGAAGTGCACAGACTGCTGGGTGACGGCACTTCCCGGGCGGCGGCCGAGCGCGCTGCGGACTCGGTGTTCCAGGCGATCAAGCGCGGCCTCAAGCGCGACGCGGAGGTCCACCTTGTCGGATTCGGCACGTTCGCCGTCGCGCAGCGGTCGGCCCGCAAGGGGTTCAATCCGCACACGCGCCAGCCCATGAAGGTGCCGGCGATGAAGCTTGTCCGGTTCAAGGCCGGCTCGAACCTGCGCGGCCTGCGCTGAGCGATGAAGGAGGCCCTCGCAAGTAGGTTCAGGGAGGTCTATTCCCGCGACCCGGAGATCATCGCCAAGGCTCCCGGCAGGATAGAGTTCATCGGCAACCACACCGACTACAACGGGGGGCCCGTCCTCGGCGCCGCGCTCGACCGGTGCGTGTGGGTCGCGCTCGCCCGCCGCAACGACGGGGTGAGGCGGTTCGCGAGCGACTTCAAGGCGGGGACCCTCGAGCTTGCGAAGGGCGCGACCGACCGGCTGACGGGAACCAATTCGTGGGCCAACTACCCGATCGGCGTGCTGGTCGCCATGCGCGACTCCGGCGTCGCGATCCCCTCCGGCTTCGATTACCTGGCCGCCTCGAACGTGCCGACGGGTGCGGGCCTTAGCAGCAGCGCGGCCATCGAGCTGTCCTCGTGCCTCGCCTTCCTCGAGGCGGCGGGCTCGAGCGTCACGCGCGAGGCCCTGGTGGCGATCGGGCGCAAGGCCGAGAACGAGTTTGTCGGGGTCCCCTGCGGCATCCTCGACCAGGGCGTGTCCGGATTCGGGCGAAGGGACCAGCTTGTCTACATCGACTGCCGGGGCCCGCGGTTCGACACCGTCCCCCTGCCTGCCGGCTCCAACTTCTGGATCTTCAACACGCACACCAAGCACGCGCTGATCGACGGCCTCTACGCGGCCCGCCACCAGGAGTGCATGGAGGCCGCGAAGGTGATAGGCGTGGCCCAGCTGGTCGACGCCACGCCCTCGATGCTCGAGGCGGCCGAGAAGAGGCTGTCGAGGACGGCCTACAAGCGGGCGCGCCACGTGATCGACGAGATAGCGCGGGTCGGGCAGGCGATCACGGCCCTTCGGGCCGGCGACCTAGCGGCCGTCGGCAAGCTCCTTTTGGCCTCGCACCGCAGCTCCCGCACGTGGTTCGAGAACAGCTGCCCCGAGCTGGATTTCCTTGTGGATAGCCTGGAGTCGGAATCGGGGGTCTACGGCGCCCGGCTGACGGGGGGCGGATTCGGGGGAGCGGCGATGGCGCTCACGTCGGACGCCTTTGGCGACGCGGCCGGAAGCCGGATCTCCGAGGCCTATCTCGCCAAGTTCGGAACGAAGCCGGAGATCATCCACGCCCGCACGGGTGACGGGGCGGCCCTCGTCACAGGAGCGACGTGAGCTGGTCGAACCACGCGTCGACCCAGCCCCTCAGGAACAGGAAATAGAGGGCGCCGGCGACCGCGAGCATCGGCCCGAAGGGGACGTGGACGCCGAGGCCCATGTCCGCGGGCTTGCCATCGGGTGTCTCCGCCCGAGGGGCCCCCGATCCGGGCTTGCCCGAGACCTTCTGCCAGACGAGGGCGATGCCGATCCAGACGGTCCCGACCGCGGCGCCGCCGAAGATTGCGAACATGGCCCCGTGCCAGCCGCAGAACGTCCCAATGGCGCCCACGAACTTCACATCCCCGAAGCCCATGGCCTCCTTCTTGAGGAGGGCCTCCGCGACAAGGGCGATCCAGAGGACGACTCCCGAGCCCGCGACGAGCCCGACGAGGGCCGCCGATCCCGAGCGCAGCCCGTCGATCAGGTAGTATCCGCCGTGCTGGCCGTGCAGCGCGGGAACGAGCACGGAGAGAAGGAGGCCCTCGACGGCGAGGCCGATCGTGAACGCATCCGGGATGATCATGTGGTCGAGGTCGATGAACGTCCCGCAGACGAGCGACCCGAGGAAGACCCAGCCGCAGACCGCGGCCAAGGGCGGCATCCTGAGCCAGCAGGCGAGGAAGAGGGCGCCGGTCAGGAGCTCCACGAAGGCGTACCTGACCGAGAAGGGGCGCCCGCAGCAGCGGGCATGGCCCCTGAGGACGATCCAGGAAAGGATGGGGATGTTGTCGTACCACGCGATCGGGGTTCCGCAGCCGCAGGTCGAGCCCGGCCGCACGATCGACCTGCCGGCCGGGACGCGGTAGATCACGACGTTCAGGAAGCTGCCGATGCAGGCCCCGAGGACGAACACCACCGTCGGGAAGAACAGGGGGTGCATCGCGGCCACGTCGACGAGGGGGCGGATCATGGCGTCAGTCTGAAGCGGGCGGGGATCCGTAGCCAAGTGCCTTCGCTGCCGCGGCCCTCATGGCCGGCGCGGTCTCCGAGGCGGCCACCCCCGTCCAGATCTCGAGCGCCTTCGCGCCCTGGTGGACGAGCATGCCGAGGCCGTTTGAGTGCGCGATCCCGAGGGCCTTTGCCTGCGCGAGGAGCGGGGTCTGCGGCGGGTTGTAGATCATGTCGTACACGGCCCTTGCGCCGGGAACCGTCCCCAGGTCGACGGGGGCCGCGTCCCCCGGGTGGAGGCCCGCACTGGTCGCGTTGATCACGAGGGCCCCGGAGGGTATGCCCGAGCGGGCCCCCTCGGGATCCACGCCGCGCACCTCGATCCCGCGGGCAAGCGGCGCGAGGTGCCTGAGAAGGGCGTCCCGGTTGGCGCGGGTCCGGTTCAGGATCCAGAGCCCGGCGCACCCCGAGCGAAGGCACTCGACCGCGGCACCGCGGGCGGCTCCCCCGGCCCCGAGGAGGACGACGGGCGTGCCGCGAAGCTCGATCCCGAGCCCCTCGCGGATTCCCGTCGCAAGTCCGTAGCCGTCCGTGTTGAAGCCGCGCCAGCCGGAGCCCTCCCGAAGGAGCGTGTTCACGGCCCCCGCCTCCAGGGCGCCGGGGTCGAGGCTCGCGACAAGGCCCACTGCCTGGACCTTGTGGGGCACCGTCAGGTTGACGCCGAGGAAGCCGTGCTCGCCCATGAGGCCGAGGGCGGCGGGGAGTCTCTCGGCCTCGATGTCAAAGGCGAGGTAGATCCACCCTGCAAAGCGCGGGTCCGCGCGCCCGAGAATCGCCAGCGCGGCATTGTGCATCTGGGGGCTGAGCGAGTGCGCGATCGGGTGGCCGATGACGGCGAGGCCCGTGCCGCCGTGCGGCCGGCGCCCCAGGTCTGACAGGGTGAGGACGGGATTCAGGACTGCAGGTACCGCTCGTGGGTCGCCTCGAACTCGTCGGCGAATTCCGAGAAGATCTGCGCGCGCGCCAGGTCGCTCGCGGCCGAGTAGTGGTTGGCGATGTTGCGGCAGCTGCGGCAGAGCACCTCGCGCACGGTGGTGGGGGCCAGGTCCGAGGGCTTGGGGGCGATGTGGTTCGAGCGCAGCAGCGCGAAGACCTCGTCGGCGTCCCTGAAGAGGCCCTGGTCGAACGGATCGATGAAGAAGGGGGTCTCGTCCGCGTAGCAGCCCACGACGAAATGCCCCGGCAGCCCGACCGGCTCAAGCGGCATGCCCAGGCGCTCGCCCACCAGGAGGTAGAGCACGCTCAGCGAAATCGGAATGCCCTTGCGCCGCGTGAGCACCTTGTCGATGAAGCTGTTCATCGGGTCGGTGTACTGCTCGACGTTGCCCCGGAACCCCCACTCGTGGAAAAGCACCCGGTTGATGACGCGGCACTTCTCGCGGTTCGAGCAGGGCTCGGAGATCAGCTCCCGGCAGCGTGCGGCCATCTCGTCGATCTCGGCGCGGCACTCGGCGATGTCCAGCTGGGGGGTCACCGTGCGCGCAAGCAGCAGGGTCCCCGTCTCGAGCTCGTAGTTCAGGGAGCGGATGAAGGACCGGAACTCGCTCACGGGGTCCGTCAGCTTGAGCTCGTCGATGAACCATGAGGCGTGGCGGGCAAGGACGCGGTTCGGGCTGCGGGCGACCTCCTGCAGGAGGCTGGCCCCGGCGACGCCGTGGGCGGAGAACCTTGCCAGCAGCGCCCGGCGGACGGTGGGGCTCGGGTCGTCCAGCAACCCCAACAGCGCCTCTTTTTCTGCAGCAGGCAGTGTTTCCGTTTCCACGCCCCAAAGTGGAATCCGGTTTGCCGGTGCGTGGCAATACCGGAACGGAAAAATCGGGCCGGAATAAAAAAAAAATTCAGTTGCGCGCGCCGAAGAGGGCCGAGCCGACGCGCACGATCGTGCTTCCCTCCTCGACCGCGGCCTCCATGTCGCCGCTCATCCCCATCGAGAGCTCGGGCAGCGGCGCCCCGGTCGCGGCCTTCAGGCGGTCCCGGATCTCGCGCAGGTTGGCGAAGGCCCGGCGCGCGACGGACGGATCCTCCGAGAGCGGCGCGATGGCCATGAGGCCGTCAACGCGGACGTTCTTGCAGCCGAGCGCCGCCTCGAGAAGGCGCCCGGCCTCTTCGGGCTCGACACCCGACTTCGCGGGGTCGTGTCCGGAGTTGACCTGGAGCAGGACGGGCTGGGTCTTGCCGGCCTCGGCCGCGACGCGGTCGATGATCTGCAGGAGCTTCGCGCTGTCGACGCTCTGGATCCGGTCGAAATGCTGCACGGCGAGGCGCGCCTTGTTGGACTGGAGGTGCCCGATCAGTTCCCACGCGATTTTCGCGGTGGTCTGGGCCCTCTTCTCGACGCCTTCCTGGACGCGGTTTTCCCCTACTGCCCGAAGGCCGTACCGGGCAGCGAATTCCACAGCGGCGGCGGGAAACAGCTTGGTCACCGCGAGGAGCTCCACGTCGTCCGGGCCCCTATGGGCGGCCCCGCATGCCCTGGCTATCCGGGCCCGGACCGCATCCGCGCGAAATTTGAACTCGTCATAGTCTGGTAGCATACATCTTGTAAGAAAAACTACTTCGTGGTTTACGCGAGCGAACATCCCCGAGTAGTCTGTGGGCAATAGATTAGCTAATCATGCAAATAGACAATTTTAAGATCTTCGCCGATCTGGTCGAAACCAAGAGTTTCTCAAAATCGGCCAAGCTAAACGGAATCACGCAATCGGCTGTAAGCCAGCAGGCCCGTGCTATGGAGCGGCACTTCAAGGCGCTCCTCGTCGACCGAAGCCAGAAGCAGTTCCAGCTCACCCGCGAGGGCCAGAGGGTCTACCAGTCGGCGAAGGACGTGCTGCACGCCTACGAGACACTGCTCTCTGAACTTCAGGAGATGAAGAAGGTCGTCAGCGGCACGATCCGGATCTCGACGATTTACTCGATCGGCCTCCACGAGCTCCCCCCCTACATCACGAAGTTCCTGCACGACTACCCCTCGGTTAACGTGCGCGTGGAATACCGCCGCTCGAACCTCGTCTACGAGGACATCTTGCACAACTGCGTGGACTTCGGCCTGGTCGCGTTCCCCGCGAAGGTCCGCCAGGTGGAGAACATCCCCTTCCGAAACGACCACCTTGTCGTCATCTGCAACCCCCAGCACCCGCTCGCCAAGCGGGGCGAGGTCGGGGTCTCGGACCTGGCCGGCCAGAAGTTCATCGGGTTCGACCCGGACATCCCGACCCGCAAGGCGGTCGACCAGATCTTCCGCGACAACAAGCTCGAGGTCGAGACGGTCATGGAGTTCGACAACATCGAGACCGTGAAGCGGGCCGTCGAGATCGACCACGGGATCGCGATCGTGCCCCAGGCCACAATCACCCAGGAGGCCAAACAGGGGACGCTCACGGTGCTCAAGTTCAAGGGGGCGGGGTACACCCGCCCGCTCGCGCTTCTCCATCGAAAGGGCCGGGTCCTGACCCCGGCGATGAAGAAGTTCGTCGAGACGCTCGGCCTCGACCTGCCCGCCGCCAGGGGCGTTTGATTTGCGAAGGTTGGGGGCGTGTGCCACGGTCTGATCGGGGCGGCACGCCCCGACCCTGCCGATGAAAAGACGCCTTATTTGCATCGCAACGCTCCTGGCCCTGTTCGCGGCACTCCTCCCTGCGGCCCGGGCCTCGTCCATCCGCCCGATCCCGGCGCCCGTCTGGAAGCTCAAGGACGTCGACGGCAAGGTCGTCACCTCGGACCAGTTCAAGGGCAAGGTCGTGGTCCTCGACTTCTGGGCCACCTGGTGCCCCCCGTGCCGCACTGAGATCCCCGGCTATATCAGGCTTCAGAAGAAATACGCGGCCGACGGACTGGTCATCGTCGGGGTTTCGGTCGACACCGACGGGCCGGAGGTGGTCAGGAAGTTCATGAAGGAGTTCGGGATCAACTACCCGATAGTCATGGCGGACGATGCCGTCGTAGATGCCTTTGCCCCGATCCAGGGCTACCCGACCACGTTCATCATCGACAGGGAGGGCAGGGTCCGGAACAAGAAGCTCGGAAGGGAGCCCACCGAGGACTACGAGAAGGAGATCCTCGCGATCCTCAGGCCGCCCCCGGCTTGAGGGGCGCGGGGCTGGCGATAACCCCTTAACGCCAGCCCCGCTATTAGTCTGACCGGCCTAAGGCCGGCTCGATACTACCCAAAACCCTGCAAGGTGCAGGTTGCGGCCTGAAGTAGCAGCCGGCGTGCCAGTCCGTCAGTCTTTTGCGAATTGCAGCGCGCCACCCAGCTCGTCGGCGATAATCCGATCGCTGCGGCAGCGGGGCATCTTGTTCTGCCCGCCCCATTTCCCATGGTAGCGCATCCAGTGCTCGAAGACCCCCGGCATGACGAGCCTGACGAACGGCGGGTCCAGGGCGCCCCCCTCGCGCTTGGCGTCGTAGTCCTCGTTCATGCGCCTGAGCTCCATGTCCAACTCCACCGCCATGACGGGCCCGGTGGGGGTGATGATGGTCCCGGGCTTTAGCTCCACCCACCACTCGTGGCGGCCGCGGAGCTTGCCCGTCGACGAGTTCGTGAAGATCGGGGCGACGTGGAAGTTGGTGATGCTCCAACCGTTGCGCCGGCAGACATACATGAGGGCATCCGTGATCTCCTTTTCGATCACGTGCTCGCCGAAGGCGCTGAGCTGGAGCTTGGTTCTGCCGACATAGGTTAGCCGGGCGGGCTTCGTCGAGTTGAACCGGACGATGTCGCCGAGCACGTAGCGCGCGAGGCCGGCGGGGGTCGTGATGACGATGGCGTAGTCAACCCCCGCGGCCACCCCGGAGAGCGGCACGGCCTTCTTCCCGAGCGCGGGAAGCCGGGTGTCGTCGTACTCGGACATGGGCAGGAATTCGAAGAAGACCCCGGCGTCGACCATCAGGCGCAGGCCGGCGGCGGCCTCGGCGTCCTGGGCCGCGATGAAGGCCTCTGACGCGGGGTAGACCTCGTGGAAGTTGACCGTCGGCCCGAGCGCGTCGCGCAGCTCGTCCTGGAAGGGGGCGATGGGGACGCCCCCGTGGATGTAGCACTCGAGGTTGGGCCAGAATGCCTGCAGGTGCGGCACGCGCGCGCCGCCTCGCGAGGCCCTCGTGCGGAGCGCGTCGGCGAGGATCAGGATCCAGCTCGGGATCCCCGCCAGGAGCGAGATGTCGACGTTGAGCGTGCGCTCGGTGATCGCCGCGATCTTCGCCGGCCAGTCCGCCATCTGGGCGATCTCGGAGCCGGGCTCGTAGAGGTGACGCTCGACCCAGCTCGGGAGGTTCAGGGCCGCGATCCCGCTCAGGTCGCCCGCGTAGGCCTCGAAGGGCTCGGACTCCGTGATGGGGGCGAGCGCCGAGGAACCACCGAGGAAGAGGTGGCGCCCCCCGAAGACCCCGGTGCTGCGGATCCGCGAGGTGTACCAGAGGATGGAGTTGAGCCCGGCCCGCCTGAAGTGCGCCAGCATGGGCTCCGTCACGGGTATATATTTCGTGCGGCCCACCGTGGTCCCCGACGACACGGCGTAGAGCTGGCAACGGCCCGGCCAGAGCACGTTCTCCTCACCCTCCTTCATGCGCTCGATGTACCGGGCCAGGTCCTCGTAGGTAGCGAGCGGCACCCGCTCGCGGAACTCCTCGTACGTCATCCCGTCCTCGACGCCCTTGTTCGCCCAGACGGATCCCTGGGCGAGCTTTGGTATCAGTTTCTTATATACAGAATTCTGGAGGCGCCTGGGGTCGGTGGAGCCCTTCAATCGCATCGAGGCCCGGGCCGATAAGAGACCCGCGCCAAACTTCAGTAGGCTTCTTGGGAGAACAACCATTCCGGCGACCTGTCACACTACAGCAGTGTTCCGCTGCACACTGCGGCAAGCGAATTCAGGCGGCCAGAACCAACTTACTGAGTTTTAACCTCCGGTAGAAACCCGTGAAATGCGGATGAAACTGGTAATAGTGGAATATGAGGGAGGCGTGCTGCACGGGATTGCCGCCACCTGTCACGACGCGGCACTCCGACCCGGGGAAGAGCGCCCGGTGGCCCCCCTCGAGGGCCCGGCGGGTCGGCGAGGTCGCCGTGATCACGGAGTCCTCCCTTTCGGCGAATAATATAAGGACCGGGGCGTTGCATATAGGCGCGCCGCGCGGCGACCAGTCGCGGGGATGCGCGAGCTCGGCGAGCGCGCGGACCCGCTCGTTGGCGCCCGCCGCGTCGATGCCCCCGAGGGCCGACGCGACGGCGTCGCGGACGCGGCGCGTTTCCGAACGGCTCATGAGCCCGGCCAGGGCGGCCCTGTTGTTCGCCCCGGCCTCGAACATCTTCCGGAATATCGCGCGGGCCTTCTCGATCGCGGTGAGGTCGGCGCCCCCGGGGGAGCCGAAGGGCTTGAGGGCCCGGCCGAGGAGCGTCGTCTGCCGGGGGGCGGAGGGATCGACGATGTCCTCGGGGCAGGCGACGGGGCTAACGAGGACGGCCCCGGCGACGGGCGCCGGCGCCCCCGAGTCGCGCCGGCGGCGGAGCCACTCGACGAGGACGCCTCCCCCAAAGCTGACCGAGAGCATGACGGGCCGCTGGCCGCGCAGCGCGAGCTCGTCCACCAGGTCGTCGATCTGGGCGAAGAGCATGGGAAGCGAGAAGCCCCTTCGCGGGTAGTTCAGGTAGTAGACGCTCCCGTGGCGAAGCAGCATGCCCCGCAGCAGGAAGGCCTGCTCGGTCGAGTCGGGGACGAATCCCCCGAGCACGATCGTCGGGCAGTCGCCGGCGCGCAGCTCGCACAGGAGGGTCGCCGCCTGCCTCGGCTCCGCCTGGCCGCGCGCCAGGACGGCGGCGCTCGCCCGCGTGACGGCGGGGACGTGGGGGACCGGCTGCGGAGGCCGCAGGCGGTAGCCGGTCACCCTCAGGAAGGAGAGCAGGGGGATCGGGGGGCTCAGGCGCGAGAGGACCCCCGGGGAGGAGAACGCGAGGGACAAGAGGGATGCGGGCATCCTGCGGGTGTGGGCCCGGTCCAAGGCCGTTGAAAACCTTAAGTGGCCCCGTAACGCGAAATTTTCGCGACTGAAACGCTGGCGTTACTCCGGGGAAACGCTTGGCTTGCCCAACGGCCCCGCACCCGAATCCCCATGACGTTCCCCGACATCCTGCTTGAGGACGATTTCCTCGTGGCGTTCGACAAGCCGAGCGGGCTGCCGGTCGTGCGCGAGCGAAACGACCGGGCGGGTGCGACGCTCATGTCGGTCGTGCGCGAGCGCTACGGACCCTCGATCGCCAACGTGCACCGGCTCGACGCCGAGGCGAGCGGGGTCGTCCTGTGCGCGAAGACGAAGCCGGCCCTGGATTTCCTGAGCGGCCAGTTCCAGTCGAAGACGGTGCGCAAGGCCTACCAGGCCCTCGTCGTGCTGCTGCCACCCGAGGAGGGGGTCAAGGCGGTCATGCAGGTCCGGGACGCCTCGGGGGCGCTGCCGGCAGAGTTCACGGTCGACCTGGCGCTCGGCGAGGACGAGCACCGGCCGGGCCAGGTCCGCGTCTTCCACGGGCACAAGAGGGGCGGAAAGCCGAGCGTGACCGAGTTCCGGGTGCTCGAGTCCTTTGGCAGGTTCGCCTGGGTCGAGTGCCGGCCCCGGACGGGCCGCGTCCACCAGATCCGGGCCCACCTCGGCGCCGCGGGCGCCCCGGTCTTAAACGACGCGCTCTACGGGGATCCCGCCCTCGTACTGCTCCTCTCCGAGCTGAAGAGCCGCTACAAGGGCCGCGACGAGGAGAAGCCGCTGATCGCGAGGCTTGCCCTCCACGCCTCGGGGCTCGGTTTCGCGCATCCCGAGGGCCGGGGCCAGGTCGAGGTCGCCTCGCCCCTGCCGAAGGACCTGGGGATCGCGCTCAAGTACCTGAGGAAGTTTGGCGCGGCGCGCCGTGCCGGCGGCTCCCCCTAGGGAACGGGATGGACCGGCGGCGGCGCCGGGTCCACGACCACGGTCTTCCGGCGGAGCGCCTCGCGCAGGACCGGCAGGGCGAGCAGGAAGACGATCAGCACCCAGAACGGCGCGACGATCGCCCAGGCGGCGATCGCATGAAGCGCCGTCATCCCGAACTTCTCGAAGAACTCCCTCGGGTCGTCCCAGAGCATGTGGTTCATCATCCGGATCCCGAGGTGCTCGGACGGGACGTGGAAGACCCAGTTGCCCAGGCGCACCATGCAGTAGATGACCGGCAGGTGGAGCGGCGTGCACAGCGCGTTCACGAGCTGGATGATGGGCTGGTTGAGCCGCAGCAGGATCCCCGCGACGAGGCACAGGAGGGTCGTCGTCCCGAGGATCGGGAAGAGAGCCAGCGCACTCCCGACCGCGAGCGTCAGCGCCACCTTCTCCGGGGTGATGCCCTGGGTGAGCTGGGCCGCGATGGGATCGATCACATTGCGCTGCCACGGCGTGCGCTCCGCCGGGGCGGCGACTGACTGGGGGGTTTCGTTCACCAAGGGCCGACTATGCCGAAAACTCCAATGCGGCTCAAGCGTTATGGGCTGAGGCCGTCACCCATACCCTGGGCGATGCTGTCCCGGTCGCGGTGGATCTCCTGGCCGTCGACGCGCCGCGGCACGGCCGGCTGCGCGGCGTTGACGGTCGCGACCGCGATCGCGGCCGCCGCGGGAACGATCCGCTTAAGGGAGGAGTATTCGGGGTGGACCAGGTGCGCCTGGCTCGCCGCCGCGACGGACTCGTCATGGTCGGAGCGCTCGCCCTCGGCGAGGACCGAGGCGGGCACCGACTTCAGGCCCCAGATCAGGCCCGTCCATGAGAGGGCCCTGAGCAGGTAGTAGGTGATGTCGAGCTCCCACCAGAAGAAGCCGTTGCGCGTCGAGCTCTGGTAGCGGTGGTGGTTGTTGTGCCAGCCCTCCCCGAGGGTGATGATCGCGAGGATGAAGCTGTTGCGGGAGTCGTCCTCGGTCCTGTAGCGGCGACGGCCCATCAGGTGCGCCATCGAGTTGATGCAGGAGGTCCCGTGGAAGAGCGCCGTCGTGCTCACGAAGAAGCCCCAGACGAGCAGCTGCCAGCCGTTCGTGTGGAGGCCGGGGGCATGGGCCTGGAGGAAGGTGCCGAGCCCGAAGATGGCGAAGGCGAAGAGGAGGGGGACGACCGCGTCGAAGCGGTTCAGGAAGACGAGCTCGGGGTAGCGGTCGAGGTCGCGGACCTTCGAGTAGTCGGTCGGGAAGTTGCGCCGGCTGGTGATCCACCCGATGTGGGACCAGAGGAAGCCGTGCACATGGGGCGAGTGGGCGTCGTCGGGCTGGTCCGAGTGCTGGTGGTGGTGGCGGTGGTGGTAGGCCCACCAGAGGGGCCCGCGCTGGACGGTCGTCCCTCCGCAGAGCGCCAGGACGAACTGCATCGGCCGGGACGTGCTGTAGGTCTTGTGCGAGAAATAGCGGTGGTAGACCCCGGTCACGGCGGCCATGCGGGCGAAGTACAGGAAGACCGCGGTCCAGACCGCGAACGCGCTCGCGCCGGTCCAGATGACGCCGAGGCAGCCGAGGTGCAGCACGATGAACGGGATGCAGCGCAGCCAGTCGACCCGGTCGGGCTCGTTGCGCACGGCCGCGGCGCCCTCGGGCTGGTAGTCGGCGTCAAACCATTGGATCAGCGTGGGGAGAATGCGGCGCAGGCGGGTGGGCATGGTGGGGCTTCGTCCGGGAATAAAAGATCCATGACACCGGCTGGAGGCGCCGATCGCAAGGCCCGTTTCTGTGACGATTGGAAAGCGCTCCGCCCTAGGTCCTAAGGGCCCTCTCTTTCCCCCGCCGGGAAAGGAAAAGGGCGCCCCCGCGAACGGGGGCGCCCAGTTGGTTTCCTATTTAGTCCTGACCCGGTCAGTTCGCCGCGAACTGGCTGGAGGTCGCCGACTCAACGACGCGGACCGGGAGGATGACTTTCGTCGCAACCGGAGCGCCGTTGTGCAGGGCCGGCGTGAACCTCCACTGCTTCACCGCGTCCACGACGGCTTCCGCGAGTTCGCGGTCCGACGAGGACTTGATGCTGACGCCCGTGGTGTGGCCCGTCGTGTCCACGACGAACTCCACCTGGACGGTCTGGCCGATGTCGTATCCGTCGACGTGGGGTGAGACCACGGCGATGGGCACGGGGATATCGGTCCCCTTGCGGCACGACTCAATGTAGGATTGCTCGAGCGTCTTCGCCGAGGCGGCGAAGGGCAGGAGCGCTCCAAGACTGAGCAGGAGTGCGAGCTTGTTGTTGTTTTTCATGGCTTTCTTTTAAACTCCGCGCGGGGCGGAGAGTTGTTTTTCTGGCTTATGGTTAGCGCCCCGTCCCCGCCGGTGCGTAGGCACTGGCGGGATCAGGGACGTTCTGGACCCGGGCACCCAAGGGAACCCGGGGCCAAAAGTGCAGTTTTGGGGTGCACCATTCGCCCGAAACGGCCGGCGCGTCGCTCGCACGCGAATGCCAGCCTGAAGCCTTATCATCCCGCCGGAAGGGGCCGGTCGGGATCCTGGTCAAAGAACTTTGGGGGTCCTTTGAAAGCAAAGTGAGCTGCGGTTCCGACGCTACCTAGCTACTCTTGTTCCAACCGCTCAAGTAATTTTGGGCCCGGGCCGTTAAAAGTAACGCGTCCGACACACAGGGAGAGGGACTTACACAAAGCAGGAGGCCCCCGTTGCCGGGGGCCTCTGGAGCCGAAAGGTGCCGTTTTGGCGCGGTTGCCGGGCCTATTCCACCCTCTTTAGGACGATGTCGCCGTTCAGGGTCGCCGCCTGGATCTGGGTCCCTCCGCCGTTCAGGGTCCCCGTGACGACCTTGCCGCCCGTCATCGGGGGCAGCGGGGGAATGACCCCCGACATCTGGACATTGACCTCCATGAGGCCCTCGTGGACCGCCATCGCGGCATCCTGCGCCGCCAGGGCGGCCTCCCTTGCCGCCTCGCGGATCGAGTCCTTCACCTCGTCGTGCCAGTCTCCGTCGGACGCCTCCGCCTTCTCGGCGGCCTCGGGCTTCTCGGGGGCGACCGCAGGGGTGGCGCCGGCCGGAGCCGAAGGCGCTGCGGCATCGGGGCGCGCGTCGGCGCTCTTCGTGTGGTGCTTGGTGACGCGGGTCACCGTGGTCTTCGCCACCAGGACCTTGTCGTCGAAGTTCGACATGATGACGCCGCGGTGGGTGCGGAACAGGACGTTGGCCTTCGTGTCGCCGGGGACGTGGATCGTGATCTGGCCGTGCATCGAGGAGAAGGAGAGGGGTTTGGAGGGGGCCAGCGACTTAACGTCCACGTTGATCTCCCCGTTCATCGTCTCGACCAGGGCGCCGCCCGTGACGTCCTCGAGGTTCACGTTGCCGCTCATCGTCCGCACGTCGACGTCGCCGGACAGTCCCGCGCACTCGAGGTCGCCGTGGGCCGAGTTGGAGACGATGACCGACGTCGAGCGCGGGACGGTGATGTCAAAGTCGGCGGACCCGCCGCCCCATCCCTCGCCGCCGTACTCGAGCGTGACGACGTTGTCCTTCTCGGAGAGGGTGAAGCTGGACGAGGTGGACAGGACGCGCATGCCGTCCTTGCGCGGCGTGGGGACGATGGCCGTCGAGTCGGACTTGACGGAGATTTCCTTCACGTCCGCCCCGCGGACGGTCACGTCCCCGTGCCAGACCCGCACCTTCAGCGTTCCCGGCTTGGCCGGGTCGGAAAAGGTGATCTGGCTGGTCGACTCGTCGGCCCGCGCGGCGCCGAAGGGCGCCAGCGCAAGGGCTGCTGCGAGCAGTGTTAGGGAGCAGGCTCTGGTGGTGTTCATAAAGAGTGGGGGTTAGAGGGTTTGACTAGAGCAGGTCGATGGCCCTGCGCGCCGAGTCGCGGACATCCGTGTCGGTCTTTTCGTCGAGGCTCAGCTTGCGAAGCTCTGGGGACGCCTCGCGGGCCTTGGTGGCCACGAGGAAGTCGATCATGGAGACCTGGACCAGCGGGTTGGCCTCCCGGGGGAGGCACGCGAGCACGCCGGCGCGCACGACCTCCTGGTCGGCGTGGGAGTAGAGGGCGGAGAGGGCGTTGAGCCTCACGTTGACGCTCGGGTCGAAGGCCAGCGAGTTGATGAGTCCGTCGATCATGCGCTCGTCGGGCTGCCGGGTCCTGGCCGCCGTGAGGACGGTCTCCAGGCGGTCGCCGGCCGTGCGCTTCTGGAGGACGGACTGCTCGACCAATTGGCCCATCGTGTCCACCCGCAACCTAAGGTCGGCGAGCTGGCGCTGGGTGGCGGTTCGCTCCCCGAGCACGAATCCGGCGGCGAGGACGGCGCACGCCCCTAATGCCCCCACGAGCAGCTGCGCCCACAGGGCGCGGCGGCCGGTCCGAGAGCCGGCGGCGGAGCGGATCGACGCGGCGAAGGCCGCCTCCTTGCGAAGGGTCAGTTTCTCGGACTCGATGTGGCCCATGACCTTCGCCCGCAGGGTGTGCGAGGGTGGGGCCGAGGGGAGGGCGTCCATCGCCGCAAGCACGCGGCCGAGCTCGTTGAACTCGCGCTGGCACTCGGGGCAGCCCTCGATGTGGTCGCGGACCTGGGCGGCCGTCTTCTCGTCCAGCCTCGCGTCGGCGAGTTCGGCCATGCGTTCGCTGCAGGTTTGGCAGTTCATGTCGGGTTCTCCTTTTGGATCTGGAAATAGTGGTCGCGCAGGGAATGGAGAGCCCGGTGGGCCCTCACGCGGGCCGCCCCCACGGAGCACTCGAGGATCGTCGCGACCTCGGCAAAGGAGAGCTCCTGGAGCCTCGAGAGGAGGAGGACCTCCCGGTCCTCCCGGTCGAGGCGGCCGAGCGCCTTGCGAAGGAGGGCATGGTCGTCGCTTGCGAGCGCGGACTCGTCCGCGCTCCGGGACTCGTCGGCGCGGTCCTCCAGGTCGGCGGGGTCGACCGGGACCGGTGCGGTCGAGGACCTCCTGAAGTGGTCCGCGGCGCAGCGGCGGGCCAGGTGGTACATCCACGCCGTGAACTTGCCCTCGTCCCGGTAGGTGTGCCGGTACTTGAGCATGCGCTGGAAGACGACCTGGGAGATGTCCTCGGCGGCCGCCCGGTTCCCGGTCAGCTTGGTGAGGTAGCCGAAGAGGGGCCCGTGGTGGCGCTCGAAGAGCTCGCCCATGCTGTCCAGGTCGCCGTCCCGGACGGCGAGCATGAGCTCATGGTCGGATAGCGGGGTTGGGGTGTCCACGGCAGGGCTTGCAAGCCATTCAACCCCTGCAGGTCGCGGAAGCACAGAAATATCGGAGTCCAGGTAAGGCATGTGCGGGCGGGGTCATCGCTGGGTGGGCAAGCATGGACCCTATAACCCCGGGTGCCCCCAAAACGTTACAGGCCCCTGCCTGAAATCCCGCCCGGGCCACACGGGAGTTGATAGCCGGGGAGCCATGCACTAGGGACTGGGGCCGGCCCCGGGGCCGCCCCATGAACCGCCGTGAATTCATCCGATCCTCGCTCGTCCTTTCCGCCGGCCTGGCATCGGGCCGCAGGCTCCTCTCCCAGACCGCACCGGCCTCCCCGTTCGCATTCCAGCCCCTCAGGGGCGGCGTCGGGATCTTCACCGGCCGCGGCGGCACGATCGGATGGCTCTCGACGAGCGACGCCCTGGCCGTCGTGGACACCCAGTTCCCGGACACCGCGCTCGTCTGCCTGAAGGGGATCCCCGGGATCGGCAAGCGCACGATCGACGCCACGATCAACACCCACCACCACTTCGACCACACCGGCGGAAACGTGGTCTTCAAGGCGGCGTCGAAGGTCCTTGTCGCCCAGGCCAACGTGCCGAGGCTCCAGTTCGAGGCCGCCAAGCGCGCCGAGCAGGGCACCAAGGTAGACCCGGCCGCCACCGTGGCCAGCCAGGTCTACGCCGACACGACCTTCACCGATGTCTGGCGCCGCGAGCTCGGGGGCGAGATCGTCACGGCGGAGTTCCGGGGCCCGGCCCACACAGGGGGAGACGCGGTCGTCATCTTCGAGAAGGCCAACGTGGTCCACATGGGCGACCTGGTCTTCAACAGGATCTACCCCTACGTCGACAGGCCCGGAGGGGCGAGCATCCGGGGCTGGATCAAGTCGCTCGAGGACTCGGCTGGCGCATACCCGGCGGACGCGATCTACGTATTTGGGCACGGCAACCCGAATTTCGGCGTGACCGGAAAGCGCTCGGACCTCCTGGTCATGCGCGACTTCTTCTCGGCCCTCATGGAGCACGTGGAGAAGGAGATCGCCGCGGGCCACGACAAGCCGGCCGTCGTCGCCCTGGAGAACCTGCCCGGGTTCCCCGACTACCACGCCCCGCTGCCCAACCGCCTGGGGATGGTCCTCGGGGCGGCCTTCGACGAATTGACTGCACCCAAAGCCTGAACCACCCTCCGACCCCATGAGCTTCAAAGTCCTCTTCAAGTCCATCGTGTTCCTGGCGATCCTCTTCGTCATGCTCTATATCGGCGTGAACAACAGGCAGTCGGCGGATTTCTACTTCCCGGTGCTCCTGGACAAGAAGCTGACGACCGACGCCGCGATGATCTACTTCGGCATGTTCGCGGTGGGCGTGATCGCCGGCACGCTCCTGACGGCCGGCGGCGGCAAGCCGAGCCGGAGCTCCTCGAAGAACGACAAGTAGCCGCAGGCCGGGAGGGTCAGCGCACGGCGCGCCTCTTGCGCGGGTTCTTAAGGCCCGTCTCCAGCTTGTTGCGCACCTCCCTGCGGACGAGCGCCGCGAGCCTCTCCCCGCGGGATTCCAGGAAGGCCCGCACGGCCGCGGGCTCCCGCCGGGCAAGGACTCGAAGCGCCCACGAGAGGGCCTTAACCACCATGGGGTCGCGGTCGGCCTCCAGGATCCGGCAGACCGCGAGCGTTCGCGGGGCGTCCCCGCTGCCGCCGTGGGCCGCGAGGTTGAGCGGCACGGTGCTCACGAGGGCCGCCCGCCTCCACCAGCGGTCGGGCGAGCGCGCCCACTGGTGCACGAGTCGCGTCGGGATGCGGCCCTCCCTCCACGCGGGCCCCGAGACGTAGGGCGCAAAGCAGTCCACCTCCTCCCAGGCCGCCATGCCGCGGCCCAGCCGCACGACGCTCCCGGGCCCGAGACGGCCGGGCGCCGCCGGATGGTGCCGGACGAGCTCGTAGGCGACGAAGCGGTGCCAGGGGCGGGGCTCCTGGGAAAGCACCACGGCGATCTCGATCACCGGGCGGGCGGGCGCCTGCCTGAGCTCGCGGGAGAGGACCCTCCTGAGGGCCCTGAACCCGGCGACGGTCCCGCCGGGCTGGGCCCGGATCCTGCGGCTTATGGCCTTGGCGGCCCTCTCGTCCTCCCGCGTTGCCATGCGGGTCGGGCCTAGCCGAGGGCGCGCCTCAGGTTGTCGCACACGACGGCGGCCGCCACGGCGGCGTTGAGCGACTCGGCGGCGCCCACCCTGGGAATCGTGACCGCATACGAGAGCAGGCCGACGACCTCGTCCGAGAGGCCGCGGCCCTCGCTCCCCACGACGACGACGGCGCTCGGGAGCGCGGGTAGGGAGTGGACGTCGCGCCCCTGGAGCGCGCAGCCGATGACGGGGACGCCGGCGCCGGCGAGCGCGGCGCCGAGCGGCGCAACGACGGCCCGCACCCGGGCGAAGGACCCCATGCTGGCCTGGATCACCTTCTGGGAATGGAGGTCCGCGCATCCCGGGGAGAGGAGCACCCGGTCGAGCCCGAACCAGTCGGCGACCCGGATAATGGTGCCGACGTTGCCCGGGTCCTGGACGCCGTCCAGCGCCAGGGTGAGTCCGCGGGAGAGCTCGCCGGGCGCCAGCTCCTCGCGCCGGATGCGGCCGACCGCGAGCACGCAGGAGGGCGTCGGGAAGTGGCTCGCGCGCCCCATGTCCTCCTCGCTCACCGGGTGGGTGGACGTTCCCTTCCAGGACGGCGTCGCGTAGATCCTCTCGAAGGGGTGGCCGGCCGCGAGCAGCTCGGAGACCACCTTCTCGCCCTCGACCGCGTACAGGCCCTCGGCCTCGCGGTGCTTCTTGTCGCGCAGCGACCTGAGCAGCTGGAGTTCCGCGCGGGTGATCACGCCACAGGATGGCCGCCTGCCCGGCCGTTTTTCAATTGTTTTGCGGGGGGTTCGCGGCGATATTGCCGCGATGCCGCCCCGCAACGCCCACGCAGCCCATGCCCGCCTCCTCGACGAGGTCGGGGCCGTGGACCAGGTGGGCGTGGAGGAGCGCGTCGCCAAGTTCACGACGCGCAGCGTGAAGAAGGAGGCGAAGGTCTGGGGCCTTAAGACGGCGATCTCGATGACCGACCTGACGACGCTCGAGGGCAAGGACACCCCGGGCAAGATCGAGTCCCTCTGCAAGAAGGCGCTCCGCCCGCACGAGGACCCCGCGGTCCCGATGGTGGCCGCGGTCTGCGTCTACCCGGCGATGGTCCGGTACGCCCGGGCGGGGGTCGGCGCCTCGGGGGTCAAGGTGGCCTCGGTGGCCACGGCCTTCCCCTCCGGCCAGACCCACCTGCGGACGCGCCTTGCCGAGGTCCGCGGCGCCGTCGCCGACGGCGCCGACGAGGTCGACATGGTCATCAACCGCGGCGCGTTCCTCTCCGGCGAGTTCTCGAGGGTCGAGGACGAGATCGCGGAGGTCGTCGAGGCCTGCGGCAATGCCGCACTCAAGGTGATCCTGGAGGTGAGCGAGCTCGAGACCTACGACAACATCCGAAAGGCGTCCTTCATCGCGATGGGCTGCCTGCGCCCCGGTGACTTCATCAAGACGAGCACCGGCAAGACGACGCTCAACGCCACGCTCGCGAACAACCAGGTCATGATCGAGGCGATCCGGGACTTCTTCGTGGACACGGGGATCCCGATAGGGATGAAGCCCGCCGGCGGCATCAAGACGGCGAAGCAGTCGCTCCAGTTCCTGATCGCCGTCAAGGAGACCCTCGGCGACGCGTGGCTCACGAAAAAACGCTACCGCTTCGGCGCAAGCTCGCTCCTCAACGACCTCCTGAGGCAGATGGAGAAGGAGAGGACCGGGGCCTACCAGGCCCCGTACTCCTTCAGCGACGCCTCCGAAAGCTACTGACATGCCCAAGACCCAAAAGGCGAACGAGGGACCCCGCTTCCGGCTCATGTTCGGGGACCTCTGGGAGTACGATCCGGCCCCGGAGACCGCGGACCCGAAGCTCAAGGAGCGTTACGAACTCTTCATTGACGGCCGGTTCACGCGGCCGCGCACCGGGAAATACTTCCCGTCCATCAACCCGGCGAACGAGAGGAAGCTGGCCGACATCGCGCTTGCCGGTCCCCGGGACGTCGACGACGCCTACAAGGCCGCAGCTCGCGCCTTCCCCGCATGGTCGGCCATGCCGGGACGCGAGCGGGGCAAGTACCTCTTTAGGATCGCCCGCCTGTTGCAGGACAGGGCCCGCGAGTTCGCGGTCGCCGAGACGCTCGACGGCGGCAAGCCGATCAAGGAGTCGCGCGACTTCGACGTGCCCATGGCGGCGGCGCACTTCTTCTACCACGCGGGCTGGGCCGACAAGCTTGAGTACGTCGCGCCCGGGCGCACCGTCGCCCCTCTGGGAGTCGTCGGCCAGGTGATCCCCTGGAACTTCCCGCTCCTGATGCTCGCCTGGAAGCTGGCGCCCGCGCTCGCGATGGGAAACTGCGTCGTCCTCAAGCCCGCCGAGACGACGTCGATCACGGCGCTCAAGCTGGCGGAGATCCTCCAGGACGCGGAGCTGCCCCCCGGGGTCGTCAACTTCGTGACCGGCGCCGGCGAGACCGGCGCCGCCGTCATGGGCCACCCCGGCGCGGCCAAGGTCGCCTTCACCGGCTCCACCGAGGTCGGCAAGGCGATCATGCGCCAACTGGCCGGGACCGACAGGAAGATGACGATGGAGCTCGGCGGGAAGGCGGCGAACATCGTGTTCGACGACGCGCCGATCGACCAGGCCGTCGAGGGGATCGTCAACGGCATCTTCTTCAACCAGGGCCACGTCTGCTGCGCGGGCTCGCGGCTCCTCGTGCAGGAGTCGGTGGCGGACCAGGTGATCGCCAAGCTGAAGAACCGGATTCGGGTCCTGAGGGTGGGGGACCCCCTCGACAAGAACACGGACCTGGGGGCCATCAACTCCAAGGCGCAGCTTGCGACGATCCGGCGCCTCGTGGCCAGCGGCGTTCGCGATGGCGCGGTCATGTTCCAGCCCCCGTGCCCGCTCCCGGAGAAGGGCTACTACTTCCCTCCGACCCTCTTCACCCGGGTGACGCAGAGCCACCGGATCGCCCGCGAGGAGATCTTCGGCCCCGTCCTGTCCGTCCTCACGTTCCGGACCGTCGACGAGGCGATCGAGAAGGCCAACAACACGGCCTACGGCCTGAGCGCCGGGGTCTGGACCGACAAGGGCTCGCGGATCCTGCGGATGTCGACGGAGCTCAAGGCGGGCGTCGTCTGGGCCAACACCTTCAACCGGTTCGACCCGTCGTCGCCCTTCGGCGGCTACAAGGAGAGCGGCTTCGGCCGCGAGGGCGGCCGCCAGGGACTCCTCGACTACGTCCACATCGAATGAGCGCCAAAGCCCTGAACCGCATACCCGTGACCAAGACGCCGAAGGTCTACATCGGCGGCGCCTTCGTGCGCTCCGAGAGCGCCAGGACCTTCAAGGTGAGCGACAGGTCCGGGACATTCTTCGGGAACATCCCGCAGTGCACGCGCAAGGACCTGCGCAACGCCGTCGAGGCCGCGGCGAAGGCCGGCCCGGGCTGGGCCAGGCGCACCCCCTACAACCGCGCGCAGATCCTCTACCGCCTGGCCGAGATGCTCGAGGCCCGCAGCGGGGAACTCGTGGAATCCCTCGTCCTGTTCGGCGCCCGCGAGGCGGACGCGGCCAGGGGAATGGCGGTCGGCGTCGACCGGCTCATCCACTACGCCGGGTGGTGCGACAAGTACGCGCAGCTCCTCGGCTCCGTGAACCCGGTCGCCTCGGCCCACTTCAACTTCACGGTGCCGGAGCCCATGGGGGTCGTCGGCATCATCGCTCCGGACAGCCCCCCGCTCCTCGGGCTCCTCTCGATGATCGCCCCGGTGATCGCGAGCGGCAACACGGTCGTCGCATTGGCCTCGGAGAAGGTCCCGTACCCGGCAATCCTCCTGGGCGAGATGCTGGCGACGAGCGACCTTCCCGGAGGTGTCGTCAACTTGCTGACGGGGTTCAGGCGCGAGCTTGTCCCGACGTTCGCGACCCACGCCCACCTGCGGGCGATCTACGCCTCGGCGGGCGCCGACGACCGCAGGGCGCTGCGGCTCGGCGCCGCCGCGAGCGTCAAGCGCGTCCGTTTCGCCGATGCCGAGGGCGCGGGATGGTTCTCGGACGGGGCCCAGGGCCTGGACGCGATCCGCGACTTCGTGGAGCTGAAGACCACCTGGCACCCGATCGGCTCGTAGGGGCCCGGGGGCCCATTCATCCCGACACCCGGACCGCTCGTCCAAAGGTTGCCGCCCGCCCCGAGGGGGCCCATAGTCTGGGACGATGGAGCTTTCCGCGGACATTTCACTGAACACGGGCGACGCCGCGGAGCGCGAGCGAGCCAAGGAGCGGCTGTACGTGCTGTTCCAGACCTTCGGCTGGGGCGCGTGGTTCGGCGTCGAGATGTGGATGACGCTCGCGTTTCCCGATCCCGACGAGAAGAGGCCGGTCACGACGCTCATCGCCTACGTCGTCATCTGCATGACGTCGGGCATCCTCCTGACCCACGTCCTTCGCCCTGTCATGGCGCGCTGGAAATGGAAGCAGCTCGGCTGGCGCCCGCTCCTTCCGAGGCTGATCGGGATGTCGATCCTGGCCTCGGTACTGTGGACCGGATTCAACGTCGGGTACTCCCACGGGGTCATCGGGGAGCCGTGGCACGCCAAGTATTCGCCGGCCATGCTGACCGCGGTCGAGATCTGCTACGTCAGCATCATGTTCTGCGGGTGGTTCTGCCTCTATTACTTCTACCACCTCTTCGACCGCCTCAACCGCTCGGAGATCGAGCGCTTCCAGCTCATGACGAGCGTGAAGGAGGCCGAGCTGCGGGCGCTCAAGTCGCAGGTTAACCCCCACTTCATCTTCAACTCGCTCAACTCGCTGCGAGCGCTGATCGACGAGGACCCCGCGCGGGCGAGGAAGGCCGTGACGCAGCTCGCCAACCTGCTGCGCTATTCGCTGCAGAGCGGGCAGCTCGAGACGGTGCCCTTCGAGGACGAGCTCGACGTCGTGAACGACTACCTCGCCCTCGAGCAGGTGCGCCACGAGGAGCGGCTGCGCCTGCGCCTCGACATCGCCCCGGAGGCGCTTCGCCTGCCGATCCCCCCGATGCTCCTGCAGACCCTGGTCGAGAACGCCGTCAAGTACGGCATCTCGCCGCGGCCCGAGGGCGGCGAGATCGCGATCGTCGCCCGCAACGAGGGCGGGGCCCTGAGGATCCAGGTCTCCAACCCCGGCGAGATCATGATGGTCGGGCGCGCCTCCTCGACGGGTGTGGGCCTTCACAACGCTGCCGAGCGCCTGCGCCTCATCTTCGGCGAGCGCGCGACCCTGAGGCTGCGCTCCGACCGGCCCGAGCGCGTGGTTGCCGAGGCCGTCATCCCGCTGCCGGCGCATCCATGAAGGCCCTCGTTGTCGACGACGAGCGCCTCGCAAGGAGCGAGCTGCGCCGGCTCCTCGCCGCGTTTCCAGGGATCGAGGTGGCGGGCGAGGCCTCGCAGGCCAAGCAGGCCCGGGAGCAGATGGAGGCGCTCAAGCCCGACCTCCTCTTCCTCGACGTCCAGATGCCGGGGGAGACCGGGATCGAGCTCCTCGAGTCGCTCGAGCCGCCCATCCCCCACGTGATCTTCACGACCGCCTACGACGAGTTCGCGGTGAAGGCCTTCGAGCTGAACGCGCTCGACTACCTCCT